>NZ_AZUY01000032.1 GCF_000513935.1 Mesorhizobium sp. WSM3626
CTTGCCGTCGAGCGAGACCACGCCCTGGCATGCCTGGGCAAAGCCTGCGGCAAAGGCGGCGAAGGCGCGCCCGAAGGCCTCTGGGTCGAGCAAGCGCAGCAGCCGCGAGAAGGTGTCATGGCTGGGCGCCTCCTCATAGGCGATCAACCGCGACAGCGCCTGCTTGCGCTCTTGNGCGAACAACGAAAACTCCGTCGCATTGGTCGCGCCGCACAGGCTTGCCGCAACCATCATCACNATCAAATCGCCAAGCCGGTGCGTGGCGTTGGCCGCGCGCGGGTCAGGCACCGCGCCGAAATAGCTCTCAAGGCAGGACATGGCAGTCGATCCTTCGTTGGACTGCCNTCCCAAAGAATCTCTTCTCAGACCAATTTCAACTCCCAAAACGTCATATGCGATTCCCCTGCCCTAGAGGGGGAGATGTCCGGCAGGACAGAGGGGGGCGCCGTAGAGCGCTACCTATCCGAAGGAGGCCGGCATTGAGTAGCCTCACCCAGGTCTTCGATCGTGCATTCCAGCCACTCGCAACGGCAGTGACCGCCGGACGTATCCCTGGCGGGGTGCTCGGCATTGTCAGCCGCGATGGCGAGCGCATCGTCCGCGCAATCGGCTCGGCGCAGCTCGTGCCGAAGCCGCGGCCGATGCGGGAAAACACCTGGTTCGACCTGGCGTCGCTGACCAAGGTGATCTTCACAACGCCGCGTATCCTGGCGCTGGCGCAGGACGGCATCATCGATCTCGACGCACCGCTGATCTCGGTGCTTCCCGACCTTCGCCAATATGACGCCAACGCCTGGGAGCGGAAGGTGACCTTCCGACAGTGCCTCGGCCACCAGACGCCCTTCCCCGCAGTCGAGCCGATCTACACCTATGGACGCGATCCCGAGCTGCTGCGCGCCTTCATCCTGCAGCGCGAATGGCGGGCGCGCGACCCGGTCTATTCCGACATCAACTTCATCCTGCTCGGCTTTGCGCTGGAGCGGCTGTCGGGCAAGAGCATCCGCGCCATGGAGCCCGGCCCGGGCTTTGCCTGGTCCACGGAACCCGATGCCGCCGCGGCGACCGAGGATTGCACCTGGCGCCACCGCGTGCTGTCCGGCGAGGTGCACGACGACAATTGCTCGGCGTTGCAGGGCGCTGGTCACGCCGGCCTGTTCGGTACGGCCGCTTCGGTGCTCGACTTCGCCCAGGGACTGCTGGACGGAACCGGCGCATCCGAACAATCGATCGCGCTGATGCGCGAGCCCTTGTCGGCCACCCGCACCCATGGTTGGGAACGACCTCACGAAGGCTGGTCCGGGGGTGGGTTATGCAGTCCGGGAACGATCGGCCATACCGGCTTTACCGGCACGGGACTGTGGATAGACTTCGACAAGGGCAAGGCGTGGACCTTGCTCACCAACCGCATTCATCCGACGCGTCATTTCGACAGCGGCATCGTCTCGCTGCGGCGAGCCGTCGGCGATCTCATCAACAGGGGCTAGGGATAGACCATGGAACCAATCTGGGCTGCCGGCCTGATGACCGGTACCGTGCTTGACGGCAACATCGATGTCGCCCTGATCAAGACGGATGGCGAGCGGATCGAGGATTTTGGCACCTACCGGCTGATGCCCTACCCCCCGTCGATCCGCTCCTTGCTGGAGGAGACGCTGACGGCGGCACGGGCCTGGAATTTCACCGGGCCGGAACCGGCGATCTTCAGCAAGGCGGAAGAGGCGCTGACGCGTGCGCAGTCGGCGGCGGTGAAGGAACTCGTCGAAGGGTACGGCATGACGATGGCCGATATCGGCGTCGTCGGCTTTCACGGCCAGACCGTGCTGCATCGCGCGCCCCAGGTCGGACGGCTCGGCCAGACCCGCCAGCTTGGCGACGGCGAGTTGATGCATGAGATCCTCGGCACCAAGGTCGCCTATGATTTCCGTTCGGCCGACATGCGCGCCGGCGGGCAAGGCGCGCCACTGGCAGCCGCCTATCACACCGCGCTGATGCGCAGCGCCGGCGCCAGTGGCGAGGTGGCCGTGCTCAATCTCGGCGGCGTCGCCAACATCACCTGGTGGGACGGCGCCGACAATGTCATCGCCTTCGACACCGGCCCCGCCAATGCGCCGCTCAACGATTTCATCAAGTCGAAAGGGCTCGGCGAAATGGACCGTGACGGCGCGCTGGGCCGCGCGGGCGAGGTGGACGAAGCCCGGCTCGCCAAGCTGTTGCAGCATCCCTATCTGACCAAGGCCTATCCGAAATCGCTCGACCGTTTCGACTTCGGCGCCGCCATGGCCGACGGCCTGAACGCCGAGGATGGCGCGGCCCTGCTCACCGCGTTTACCGCCGCCGCAGTCGGCAAGGCGCTCGACCTTCTGCCAAGCCGGCCGAAGAAGCTGGTGGTCAGCGGCGGCGGCCGCCACAACCCGACGATGATGGCCATGCTCGCCAGCCGCGCCGGCGTCGAGGTGGTGCTGGCCGAAAGCCTCGGCTGGAGCGGCGACGCGGTGGAGGCGGAGTGCTTTGCCTTCCTCGCGGTGCGCGTGCTGCGCGGCCTGCCGATCAGTTTCCCGAGCACGACCGGCGCACCGCGGCCGATGCGCGGGGGAAAGCTGGCTGGCTGATCACGCCGGCGATAGATTCTTCCGCAGGAAAATTCGGCTGCGGCCGACCGGGAAATCGGCCAGCGTCCCAAAAGGTTGATAACCTTGCCGCTGATAGACCTTGGCGGCATTGGGATTGAAAGTGTCGATCCAGGCATTTTGGCAGCCGCGCGCCACGGCTTCGCGCTCGGCTGCGTCCAGCATCTGGCCTGCCATGTGCTGGCCACGCAGCCTTTCGTCGACCCACAGCCACTGCACGTAGAGCCAGCCCCAGGCGGTGTAGCCCGAGATGCCGGCGACGACAGCGCCGTCCTCGTCGCGCACGAACACGGCCAGCGCCTTCCTTTCGGATGCGCCGACATCGCCGTCGTTGAACGCCGTCAGCCGTTCACTGAGAAAGGCGAGTTCTTCCGGCTGGGGATTTGCCGTCGTTTCAAGTGTCGTGTTCATGGCTCTTTCCGGATTGCGCGGTTGGAAGCGTCGAGAGGGCGGAAGTCCGATGCGGCAATGCCGTAGCGCTTGAGCTTGTCGTAGAACGTCTTGCGCGGCACGCCGAGCGCGTCGATGGCGCCGCGCACGTCGCCGCCATGATCGCGCAG
Organism: Mesorhizobium sp. WSM3626; assembly: GCF_000513935.1. Taxonomy (GTDB): domain Bacteria; phylum Pseudomonadota; class Alphaproteobacteria; order Rhizobiales; family Rhizobiaceae; genus Mesorhizobium; species Mesorhizobium salmacidum. Next base: position 3,188 of record NZ_AZUY01000032.1, read on the forward strand.
CGCGTCGCGGATGAGCTGCGCCTCGTACTGCCCGACCCGCTCGGGCAGTGCGGCGGCCGGCTCCGGCAGCCGCGCGACTGCCCTGGTTTCGTCATCGGGACCAAGTCCGAGCGCGACGCGATCGGCGAAATGTGCGAGCTCGCGCACATTGCCCGGCCAGTCGTGCGCCTGGAGATGATGGCTCACGGCGGCGTTCACCCTGGCGACAGGGCGGCCAAACCGCTCCGCCGCCTTGCCGAGGAAATGGCCGAACAGCATCGCGATATCGCCGCGCCGCTCGCGCAAGGGCGGTATGCGCAGCGTCACCACGTTGAGGCGGAAATAGAGGTCCTCGCGGAAATCGCCGCGCTGGTCGGGCCGGCCGAGGTCGACCTTGGTCGCCGCGACGACCCTGAGATCGAGGCGCCGCGTCTCGTTCGAGCCGAGCGGGGTGAGGCTGCGCGTCTCCAGCACCCGCAAGAGCTTGACCTGCAACGCCGGCGGCATGGATTCGATCTCGTCGAGGAACAGCGTGCCGCCGCTGGAGTGCTCTATCCGGCCGATCCGCCGCCGCTGCGCGCCGGTGAACGCGCCGGCCTCATGGCCGAAGAGCTCGCTTTCGATGACGGTTTCGGGCAGAGCGCCGCAGTTCAATGCGACGAAGGGCTTTGCGCGGCGGCGGCCCCACCGGTGCAGGAGGTCGGCCACCACTTCCTTGCCGGTTCCCGTCTCGCCTTCCACCAGCACGTCGACATCCATGTCGGCGATCTGGCGCAATGTCTCGCGCAACCGCCTTATGGCGGGCGCTTCGCCGATCAACGGCATGCCGTCGGCGGCAAGTGCCGCGGCTTCGCGCAGCCGCCGGTTTTCCATCACCAGCCGCCGCTTCTCCGATGCCCGCTTCAGGGCCTCGACCAGGCGCTCCCCCGCATAGGGTTTCGGGATGAAATCATAGACGCCGTCCTTGAGCGCGGCGACGGCAAGATCGACATCGCCATGCCCGGTGACCAGGATCACCGGCAAGTCGGGGTCAACAGCCTTGACGCGGTCGAAGAGCTGCAGACCGTTCATGCCGGGCATACGGATATCGCTGACGACCACACCCTCGAAATCCGTGTCGACGACACCAAGCGCTGCCTCGGCGGCGTCGAGCGCGATCACCGTGAAGCCGGCAAGTTCGAGCAGTTGCGTGGTGGCGTGAAGCAGGTCCGCATCGTCGTCGACGAGCGCCACCAGCCCTGATCCCTGCGTCATTCGATCCGCCTCAAGTCGATGGTGAAGGATGCGCCGCTGGCCGTGTCTGGGTCGAGCCGCAGCGTGCCGCCCAATTCCTGGGCGATCTCCTGCGAGATCACCAGGCCGAGGCCAAGCCCCTTTTCCTTGGTGGTCTGGAACGGCATGAACAGATTGCCGGCGGCTTCCGGCCCGAGGCCGGGACCATTGTCGCGCACCGAAATCAGCACCCTGTCGCCACGTTCGGCGAGGTCGATCTCGATGCGGGGATCGGGCCGGTCCTTCATGGCGTCCAGCGCATTCTGCAACAGGTTGACGAGGATCTGCTCCAGCCGGATGCGGCTTGCCATCACCAATGGCGATGCGGTACCGCGCGGCCTGACGATGGTGACGCCGGAATCGCGGATGCGGCCAGACAGAAGCGACAGCGCACCCTCGATCGCCTCGCACACCGGCAAAGGCGATGCAGCAGTGCCGGGCCGGCGGGCAAAAGTGCGCAGCGTGCCGGTGATGGCGCCGATGCGTTCGGTCATCGACACGATCGAGGTCAGATTGCCGCTCGCCGGTTCGGTCTTGCCGGCCTCGAGAAAGCGGCCGGCATTTTCCGCATAGGTGCGGATCGCGGCGACCGGCTGGTTGATCTCATGCGCCACGCCGGCGGCGATCTGGCCGAGGATGGAGAGCCGGTTGGCCTGGGCGAGATCGTCGCGCAGCCGGCGGACCTTGGCCTCGGCGTTTTCGCGCTCGGCGATTTCGCCGGCAAGGGCCGTGTTCGACCGCGTCAATTCGGCGGTCCGGGTGCTGACGCGGCTCTCGAGCTCGGTGTTCATGCGCGCCAGCGCCTCCTGCCGCAGCCGGCGTGTGCGACGGCGCCGGGTGAACACATAGGCAAGCAGCCCCATCAGCAGCAGCCCGAGCAGTGTCGTCAGGCGCGCCGTGTTGGCGGCGGAGGTCAGGGCGGCATCGGCAGGCGTCAGCAGCCACAGGCGCCAGCCGGGGACGGCACCGGGCAAGTCCTGCACCACCTCGACGAACCGGCGCGATTTTCCGGCTTCGTCGATTGTCGCCAGACCGTCACCGGCGCCACGCCGTATCGGCAGCGGCTCGAAGGCGGCGCCGACCAGTTGAAGCTGGTCGTGCGCCGCGGCGGCGTCCGCGGCGGAGAGCGGCGCCAGCGCATGGAAGCGCCAATCGGGCTGGCTGGTGGCCAGAACGACGCCGCGCTCGTCGGTGACGAAAACGAGAAAGCCGCTGGCGCGCCAATTGGCTTCGACACCGCCGAGTTCGACCTTCAGAACCGCGACGCCAAGCGGCTTGCCACCATCGTCGACACGGCCGGCGAGGTAGAGTCCCGGCTTGCCGCTGATCGTGCCGAGGCCATACTGGCTGGCCGCGCCCTTGGCCATCGCATCGGTGAAATAGTGACGAAAATTATAGTCGATGCCGACAAAGCTGTCCGGCTGGCCGGCATTGCTGGCTGATATCGCCATGCCCGCCGTGTCGATGACATAGATGGCCGAGGCCGATGCATCGCCGGCTATGGCCTTCAGCTTGGCGTCGAGAGCTGTTTCCTCGACCTTTCCGGCGCGGCGCAGCGCATCGCGCACCGCATCGTCGCGCGCCAGCACCAGCGGCACGAGACGCTGCTTTTCGATTTCGCCGGTCAGGGTTCCGGCCGCCAGCGGCAAGGCGGCCAGTGCCCCCTCGCGCAAGTTGCCGGCGGCCTGATCCTCGGCGATGCGCCCGGCAACGGCGACTGCTCCCACCAGCACCGCGAGCGCGATCGCCGCAAGCAGCCAACGGCCGCCGCGCAGGCGCATTACCGCTTCGCGCAACAGGTCGCGGGCGGCAAACCCTGGGGCTTCGCTATCGATGCGCTGTCGCGGCGTCGGCCCTCTCCCTTCCCTGCACGGCTTTGGCCCAGTCTAATGCGAAATTCCGCCAGGGCAAACAAGACCTGTGCGGAAATCCGCACAGGTCTCCGTCGACAGCAGGGCAGGAACGGCTGAAACCCCGGGATTTCGGCCTATCCGCCATCTGGCACAGCGCTTGCAAAAGTCCTTGCAGCGGCGGGCGACCGGAGCGCCGCGATGGGAGAAGTCACGCAGGGCGGGTTCCGTCCATCCGGCCAGGGAGAGTTCGATGCATATCGCAGACCAATCCGCCGCGCCCGCCGCGCAGCGCAAGCCCCTCTATGCCCAGCTCTACGTGCAGGTGCTCGTAGCAATCACTATCGGGATCCTGCTCGGCCATTACTATCCGTCGATCGGCGAGAGCATGAAGCCGCTCGGCGATGCCTTCATCAAGCTGGTCAAGATGATCATCGCCCCGGTCATCTTCCTGACGGTCGCAACCGGCATCGCCGGCATGAGCGACCTGCAGAAGGTCGGCCGCGTCGCCGGCAAGGCGATGCTCTACTTCCTCACCTTCTCGACGCTGGCGCTCATCATCGGCCTTGTCGTGGCCAATGTCGTGCAGCCGGGCGCCGGCTTCAACATCGACCCGGCGACGCTCGACGCATCGACCGTGAACACTTACGCCGTCAAGGCGCATGACCAGTCGGTCACCGGCTTCCTGATGAACATCATCCCCGGCACGATCGTCGGCGCCTTCGCCGACGGCGACATCCTGCAGGTGCTGTTCTTCTCGGTTCTGTTCGGCATCGCGCTGGCGCTGGTCGGCGACAAGGGCACGCCGGTGCTCAACTTCCTGCAGGCGCTGATGGCGCCGATGTTCAAGCTGGTCGGCGTGCTGATGAAGGCAGCGCCGATCGGCGCGTTCGGCGCGATGGCCTTCACCATCGGCAAATACGGCATCGGCTCGGTCATCAACCTCGCCATGCTGGTCGGAACCTTCTACGCGACCTCGTTCCTGTTCGTCTTCGTCGTGCTCGGCGCGGTCTGCCGCTACAACGGCTTCTCGATCCAGTCGCTGATCCGCTACATCAAGGAAGAGCTCCTCCTGGTGCTGGGCACATCGTCGTCGGAAGCCGCACTGCCCTCGCTGATGGAGAAGATGGAAAAGGCCGGCGCCAAGCGCTCGGTGGTCGGGCTGGTCATCCCAACCGGCTATTCCTTCAATCTCGACGGCACCAACATCTACATGACGCTGGCGGCGCTGTTCATCGCCCAGGCGACGAACATCCATCTGTCGATATCAGACCAGATCCTGCTGCTGCTGGTCGCCATGCTCTCCTCGAAAGGTGCCGCCGGCATCACCGGGGCCGGCTTCATCACCTTGGCCGCGACGCTTTCGGTGGTTCCCTCGGTGCCGGTCGCCGGCATGGCGCTGATCCTCGGCGTCGACCGCTTCATGTCGGAATGCCGGGCGCTGACCAACTTCGTCGGCAATGCGGTGGCGACGCTGGTCGTCGCGCGCTGGGAAGGCGAGCTCGACGAAGCCAAGCTGGCCAGGGCATTGGCTGGCACGGCCGACGACAGCCTGCCGGCGGACATCGTTCCCGCCGAGTAACCGCCGTTCCGTATGATGATGGCCGCAAGCACTCAGCTTGCGGCCATCGGCTTATGTCCGTGATGTCAGACGGCTTTGCCCAGCGGCGACCCGCCTTTGGCGCCGAAGAAATGGCAGCGACGGATCGACCTGCATCGCGATCCGGCCGCGCAGCTTGAGCTCAGCCATTGAAGTCCCTCCTCCTGTCCGGATATGTGCTTGGGCCGACAGGCATGGGAGCCGCCAACGTGCCCAAATCGTCGAACAGGACAAGGCTGGCGGCACCAACCAGCCCGGCGTGGCGGCCGAGCTGGGCCTGGAGGACCGGCACATCGCGGTAGGCGCGCATAGCGCGCTGCCGGATGGTCGCCCCGATGACGGGCGCCATCAGGTCGAGGCCATTGGCGATGCCGCCGCCGACGACCAGCACGTCGGGCGAATAGAGATGCAAGAGATTGGTGAAGCCGACGCCAAGCCAGCGGGCCTCCTCCTCGAGCAGGGCCACAGCGAGATCATCCTGCAGCCTGGCTGCCTCGACCACATGGCGGCCGGTGACCTCGGCGTTGGCCGACAGGCGGCGCAGCGTCGAGCCGTCCAGGGGCGACGTCGCGGCATCGGCGCGGCGGCCGAGCGCGGTGCCGGAGGCAATGGCCTCGAAGCAGCCGACGACGCCGCAGACGCAGCGCTCGCCCTCGTTGGTGATGGTCATATGGCCGATCTCGGCGGCAAGACCGCGGCGACCGTGCAGGATACGCCCGTCGGCGACGACGCCGCCGCCGATCCCGGTCGAGACGGTGACGAAGACCAGCGAGCGAGCGCCATGGCCGGCGCCGAAGCGCCATTCGCCAAGTGCGGCCGCATTGGCGTCGTTCTCCAGCCTTACCGGCAGGCCGAGCCGCCGCTCGAGGATGTCGGCCAGCGGCACGTCCTGCCAGCCGGCCAGCGTCGGCGGTCCGACGGCGATGCCGGCCAGCGGATCGAGCGGACCCGGCGCGCCGACGCCGACGCCGAGGATCGACAGCCCCGGCGCCTCGGCATGGACGGTCGCGGCCAGCGCCTCGATCTGGCCGATCACTGCATCGGGGCCGGCCTGCGCCTGCGTCGGCACCACCGCGAAGGCCAGTATCTTGCCGTCACGGTCAACCAGAGCGGCACGAAGCTCGCTGCCGCCAAGGTCGATCGCAAGAGCGGCTTCAATGCTCATCAGGCCGCGACCTTCAAATCATGCAGCCAGCCGATGCGGCCGGCGAGATCCTTGTCGCCGAAACCGAGCGAACCGAGCACCACGGTCTCGGCGCCTGCCGCGCGAAGCCGCGGCACGGTTTCGTGGCGGATGCCGCCATCGGCGGCGAGCACCACAGCCGCCTCGCGGCCGGCGTTCCGCAGGATAACGCGGGCCTCGCCCAGCCTGTCGCAGGCGTTCTCCGACAGGCCCTGGCCCTTGACCCCGATCGCGGTGCCGAGAAGCGTGACGAAAGCCACCTCGGAAACGAAAGGCGTCACCGCCTCGACCGGCGTTTCCAGCCTCAACACGACGCCGGCTTCGGCGCCGAGTGCACGCGCCAGCCGCACCGCGCGCAGACCCGATTCGCCATTCTCAGCATGGACGCTGATCATGTCGGCGCCAGCCTCGATGAACTGACGCGTCTGTTCTTCGACGATTGCCCCGTCGACCATCAGATGGACGTGGATGGGCCTAGCCGTCAGTTTGGCAATACGAGCGACGAGATCGGGGAAAAACAGGAAGGACGGCGCGAAATGGCCGTCCGCGACGTCAATGTGGTGCAGATCGACATAGGGTTCGATGCGCCTCAGGTCGCTCTCGAAATTGGCGAGATTGGCCGACCACGATGAGAATTCGGCGATCAGACGATCGCGCGGCAATGCGGCGATGGCGGCCGGGCCTGACAAGAGTTTCGAGATCATGACTGGTCCTGGTTGTTGAAATTTCTGTCGAGAAAGCCACTGATGGCGGCACGGATTTCGGCGAAATGGCTGTTCTTGTCGAGAGCCTTCGGCGTCACCTCGGCGAAGACCGCGTTCGGGATCGTTTCCGCCAGTTCGCGGGCGGTCGCCAAGGGATGGACGAGATCGATGCCGCTGCCGATGACCAGCGTGGGCCTTGCAAGGCCGGCGGCTTCGGCCCGCGTCACACCAGGCCCATCATTGGCGATCGACTGCATTACCTCGGCGAAGACGGTTGCATTCTCGCGCTCGAAGAAGCCGAGCAACGAAGCGAGATTGTCCGGGGCCTCGCTGCGAAAGCGGGTTGCCGTCGCGGATGACGCGAAGGCATCGCGCGCCTCGTCCAGCGGAAGCCGGTCGATGAGTTCCGCCACTTCGACGTAAGGCTGCATGTTTTGAGGCGCCGCGTCGAAAGCCCAGGCCGGACGCACCAGCACGAGGCCAGAGACGCGCTCGGGATGCCGAGCCGCCAGGTGCAGTGCAACGGCGGCACCCATCGAGATACCGCCGGCGACGAAGCGCTCCATTCCCGCCGCATCGGCGGCAGCCAGCACATCTTCGGCGAACATCGCGATCGAGAACGGACGCTCGCTGCCGGCACTGGCGCCGCCTTGCGCACGGCATTCGACGGTCAGCCGGCGGCGCGACGGGCCGTCGGGAAAGTTCTGCGCCACCTGGGCGGCATCGCCGCCGAGGCCATGCTGGAAGACGATGGGAAGACCCTGCCCCATGTCGAAGACACGGAGCGCTGCATCGCCGCGCAGCATGATCGTCGGCGCGACACCCATCAGAGCAGCCTTCGCAGGAAGATTGCGACGCCAGGGGCTTCGTCGGCGGACAAGCCGTGCGTAACGAGCGCGCCATCGAAACCTACCCCCTTCAAGCGCGCGACGAAGTCCGGGAAGTCGACGACGCCCTGGCCTGATGTGGCGAAGCGGCCGTCGGCGAAACGGTCCTTGGCATGCGCCATGGCGATGTGGCCGGCTGCCTCATCGATCGCGGCGGCGACGATGGTGCGCGCTTCCTCCGGTGTCGCATGCTCGAACAGGTTGGCGGGGTCGAGCACGATCTTCAGGTGCTTCGAACCCATGTCGCCGATCAGGCGCATCGCATCCCCGGCCGAGGTGACGATGTTGGCCTGCTCGGGCTCGATGCCGAGATCGACGCCGGCGTTCCCGGCCAGCGCCAGGGCCTTTTCCATCGCGGCGGCCATGTCGGACCAGGCGGACGGATCAGCATTGTCGGAGTGGTAAGCCCACTGGTCGGCGGCATTGCGTGAGCCGGTGCAGAGTGTGACCAGCGGGATATCCAAAGCAGCGGCCGTCTCGATGACGACGCCAAGCCGCCTCAGCCCATCGTCGCGCGCAGCCTTGTCGGGATGCGCCATGTTGTAGGTGCCCGACAGCGCGGCCAGCGAAACGCCTGACGATCGCGCGGCGGCGCGGATGGCGGCGACGGCATCCGCCGGCACGACGTCCGGCATCGACGGCAGGCCGGCGCAGGCGAGATTGAACTGTGTCGTCTCGTATCCGGCCTGCTTGACCGTGGCCAAGACGGCGGCCGGATCGGTGCCCGGAAAAGTCTTGGCGAAGATGCCGAGGCGCATCAGACGGCACCCGAAACCGAGGCAAGTTCAACCCGTTCGCCAGTCTCGACAGAACGGGCAATCGCCACCATGGCGCGGATCGAGGCGATGCCGTCCTCGACATTGGCGCCGCGCATCGGTGCGCCGTTCAGAACCGTGTCGGCAAGGCCCTCGAGCTGGCGACGGAAGAAATGGCCGTCGGCGCCGAGCGGTTTTCGCGAGGTCGCGTCCTTCTCGTGGAAGATGTCGACCTCGCTGGCGCGGAAATACCAGGGGTTGAACGTCCTGGCGATGACCGAACCATTCTCGCCATAGAGCTGAAACCCTTCGTGCCAGTCCATGCGCACGGCGACGGTCAGATCGAGATGGCCGAGCGTACCGCTGGCGAATTCGGTCTCGACAAACCAGCAATGGGCGCCGAAGCGCTCGTTGAGGCGGGCGCGCACGGCGACGATCTCGCCGCAGAGGAAGCGCGCCGTATCGACGAGATGCGAACCGTGCGCCAGCATGAAATATTGCCTGAGATCGGCCTTGGGATTCCCGCCCGGCTTCTTCGCCAGCTTGCTGGTGACNGGAAGCGGCTGCACGGCATCGGTGTTGGTGTAGCGGTGGGTGGAATCGCAATACCAGGCCTTCAGCGCCAGCACCTCGCCGATCTCGTCGCGGACGAAGTCGCGCGCGGCCTCCAGTGCCGGGTCGAAACGCTTCATGTGCCCGACCTGCAGCACCTTGCCGGAGCGCTTGACCGCCTCCGCCAGGGCCTCGCCTTCCTCGATCGAAGTGCCGATCGGCTTTTCGCAGAGAACATGCTTGCCGGCATCGAGCGCCTTGATCGACATCGGCACGTGATAGGCATCCGACGTGGCGACGATGACCGCTTCCAGTTCGGGATCGGCGAGCATGGCGTCATAGTCGGCATACATCTTCTGCGGCTCATAGGTGGCACCCATGCGGGCGAGCAGATCGGGTGCCGCGTCACAGATGGCGTGGAGGTCGGCATTGCCGGCCTTGACGCAGGATTCCAGATGCGCGAACTGCGCGATCGGGCCGCAGCCGAGCACACCGACCCTGAGGCGTCTGTCCTGTTTCTTGATCATCGTCTCAGGCCCCGTAGCCGCGCATCGTCTGGCGGTTGGTCTTGACCGCACCGGCCGGATCGGCGGCCGCGGTGTCGGATTCTTCTTCCAGCACCAGCCAGCCGTTGAAGTTCGGCGCGGTACCGGCGATCTCGATGACTTGCGGCGTGTCGCAAACACCTTTGCCCAGCATCGCCCACCTGCCCTTGGCGTCGACGTCCTTGAGGTGGATGTAGCGGATGCGGTCGCGGTAGGTGGTGAGCGTATCGGCCATATCCTTGTGGCCGCGCAGGATGTGACCGGTGTCCGGCACCCAGCCGACCAGATCGGCGTCGAGCAAGGCAAAGATCGCGTCGTAATCGGCGCGGTCGAACAGCAGCGTGTTGTGATGCGAACTCGGATGCACCGCCACCTGGACACCGGCCTTGCGGCCGAGCTCGCCGGCCTTGTTGTACAGCTCGGCCGCGATTGCGAATTTGTCGTCGCGCGGCCCGTCGGAGACGACGGTCGCCGAGCCCATCGACACCAGCGCATCGGGAAAGTTTGCCACGAAATCGATCCAGCGCCTGGCAGTTTCGAGGTCGGCGCCGATCTCATCCTTCAGCGTGAAGCCGCTCCTGGAGCCGAAGGCGAAGGAAACCAGCACCAGGCCGGACGACTTCAGCGCGGCGGCGAACTCGGCTGGCTTGCCGGCGTAGCGGCCGATCATGGTGTCGGTGATCTCGATGCCGGCGTAGCCGCCATCCGCGATCGCCTTCAACAGATCGTCGGGGCCACCGGTGAACCGGTCTCCCAGCATTTCCCAGGTGAAGGTCTGGCAGCCGACTTTGAGGTCTTTCACGTTCATCCTTTCATTCCTTGATTCCGCCTATTCCTTGAGGCCACCTTTCGTCGGGCTTTCGATGACGTGGCGCTGGAAGAACAGCACGAGCATGATCAGCGGAACGGGACGACGGCCGAGGCCGCGGCGATATCGCCCGCCAGCAGATAGGGTCCAATGATCTATTGCAATACACGGGGGCCTGCTCCGTCAGTTCTCCTTGGGATGGACATCCTACTTGACCGAGCCCGCGGTCATGCCGGCGAGGAAGAACCTCTGGGCAACGAGGTAGATGAGCAAGAGCGGTAGCGAGCCGAGCACGCTCATCGCCATCATCTGGTTCCATTCGAAGGCGTGCTGTCCCATCAACAGCTGTATGCCGATCGGGACGGTGCGCATGGACGTGGACTTCGTCAGCGTCAGCGCAAAGAGAAATTCGTTCCAGCATAACAGGAAGGTGTAGACCGACGTCGCCACGATACCAGGCAGAGAAATCGGGACGATCACTCGCCAGAGCGCTGTCCAACTCGTGCCGCCGTCAACGGCGACGGCTTCATCGAGATCGCGTGGCAACGTGTTCAGGTACCCCGTCATCAGCAGGATCGCATAGGGCAACGTAAACACCAGGTAGGTCAGGATCAGCGCGACATAGGTGTCGAAGATGCCGTACGAAACGACAAGCCCGAAGAAGGGGATCAAAAGTGTGATCGGCGGGATCGTCTGCGTGCTGATGATGAGCGTGTTCAGGCTGCCCTTGCCGCGGAAGTTGAAGCGGCTGAACCCGTAGGCCGCCAGCAAGGCGATCAGCACTGTCAGCACGGTCACCGCTCCCGCCACGAAGTAGCTGTTGAAGAAGAAGCGCAGCTTTACCGGGTCGCCCAGGATGGCTGCATACGCTTCCAGCGTGAAGGCCTTCGGCAAGATGGTTGGTGGCAGGGCAAAGATTTCGGTATTCGACTTGAACGAGCTGCTGAGCATCCAGTAGATCGGGAAGGCTGCGAAGAACAGCCCTGCCGCAAGAGCAATATGCAGCGCGACGGTGATCAGTTTGTCTTTGCCAGAGTTCCGTTTCCTCATGGCGTCCTACCTAGCCCGCTGATAGCGAATATAGAACAGCGTCAGGCCGAGCGAGATCAGCAGGATGACCACAGCGCTCGCCGACGCCTGGGACAGGTTGTAGCTCGAAAACGCCAGCTTGTAGGTGTAAGTGCTGAGGACCTCGGTCGCGTAGATCGGACCGCCGCCCGTGGTTATCCAGATCAACGGGAAGACCTGCATGGTCCAGATGAAGTCGAGCAGCGAGATGCTGATGATGATCGGCATCAGTTGCGGGATGGTGATGAAGATCAGCTTCTGGTAGGCCCTCGCCCCGTCGATATCGGCGGCCTCGTAGAAATCCTTGGGAATGCCTTGCAGGCCTGCGAGCAGGCTGACCATGAAAAGCGGGTAGCCCGCCCAGATATTGGCGAAAGTGACGGCGTGCAGCGCGGTCTCGGGTGAGGAAAACCACTCGATCTTGGAACCGATGATGCCCATCTGCATGAGAATGCTGTTCACGACACCGTTCGGCTCAAGCAAGAGACGCCAGATCACGGCGATGATCACAGCAGTGAACAGCCAAGGCAGGATGTAGAGCACGCGCAGCACATTGCGCAGCGTCGGATTGATGCGGTCGCTGTTCAGCATGAGTGCGAAGATCATGCCGATGGTCATATGGAAAACGACACTCATGCATGTGAAATAGAGCGTATGCCACAGCGAAGCCCAGAACACGGGATCGTCAAAGATCGCCTGGTAGTGCTTTAGCCCGGCAAAGGATGGATCACGACGCAGTACCGCGCTGTTCTGAAAGGAATAGGCAATCACCGTGACCATCGGCAACAGCATCAGGAGCCCGACTATGAGCAGCGAGGGCGACAGATAGAGATAGGGCGCCACAGCTCGTTTGAGCTTGTGATGGGAGCGCTTCTGCCGGGTCATGGTGGCAACCTCGCGACAAGAGAAAAGAGCTTCAAATACCATTCAGGTTCGTCATTTGCCGGCTGGCCCGCCTAATGGCAGGCCAACCGATAAGTGGGCGGCGAGAGCGGAGCACGCCGATCAGAATTTCGCCATCCAGCCCTTTTGCGCGGCAGCGGCCGCCTCTTCCGGCTTTTGCTCACCGGCAAGCATCTTTTGAGCCTGCACGTCGAACTGGGTCATCAGATCTTCAGCCACCGGCAGGCCCGTGAACTCGTTGGCGAGATAGCCGGTCTTGAAGATCTCGAAAGCCTTGCCGAACGCCTTGTCGGACGTCACGAAGTCAGGCTTGGCGTTGACGTTGCCCGGGAAGGCGTTTGCAAGCGAAACGAGCTTGGCGTTCACCTTTTCGCTCATCAAATACTGGACGAGTTTCCAGGCCTCCTCCTGATGTTTCGAGGCCGCGGAGATACCGATGCCCCAGGAGGCATAGGGAAGGCCGCGCTTTCCGGTATAGTTTTCCACGACCGGGACCGGGATGAGGTCGAAGTTCAGCTTGGGATTGCGCTTGCGGATAAGGTTCACATGCGCGAGCGAGTCGATCATCATCCCGACGCGGTCGTTGACGAATTCCTCGACCTTTTCCTGCTCGGTCTTGGTGGCGATGCCGGGCGAGATGGTGCCGGCGTCGTTGAGTGATTTGACGAAGGTGAGCATATCCACCACCGGTTTGCCCTCGAGGTCGGGCTTGCCGTTCGCCATCATCGATTGACCCGAAGCCCAGACCCACGACATCATGTCGTTCTGGACACCGGACGGCGTTTGCAGCGACAGGGGCAGCACCCAGCCGTACTGGTTCTTGTCGGCGTGCGTCATCTTCTTGGCGGCTTCGAGAAATTCCGCGCGGGTCGACGGCAGCTTGGTCACGCCTGCCTGGGCGGCGAGGTCCAAATTCACGAAGACCGGATAGACGAACGAAGCGACCGGGAACATCACCGCCTTGCCGTCCACCTTGATGATATCCGCGACCTGGCTCTTGTCGAAGCCGCTTGCGTCCATCATCGGGTTCATGTCAGCCAGCGCGTTCTGCGCGTTCAGATTGTTTACCCAGGCGCCGTCGAGGCCGACGACGTCGCTGAGCGTTCCGGTTGCCGCACCAACCGAGATCTGGTCTCGCGTGGTCGCGTAGGGGCCGCTGACCAGCGTCACCTTGATTCCGGGGTTCGCGGCCTCGAAGTCATCCATGATCGCCCTGAGCGAGCCAGCCGGCAATTCGGGCTCCCACCATTGGGTGAATTCCAGCGTCGTGTCGGCCATGGCGCCGGTTGCGCCAAGCAACCATGCGGTCGCGGCTATTTTCAGCATCGCAGGTTTTATACGGAACGTCATATTCTCCTCCTTCTCTGGGGATCGACCGCACAATGCTGCCGATCGTCTGGTTATTCAGAAGTCTTCTTACGCAGACGCCTCGCCCTCGCCTGCGGGCCTTGCCACGGATCTTCAGATCGCCAGATGCGTCTCGGGATCGAAGAAATGGAGCTTGACGTCATCCAGCCCCAACTGGATTTCCGAGCCTGAGCGGACTGTGCTGACCGGTTCGAATTTCGCCACCGCGTTCGACGCCCGGCCGAAATCCTCCACCGCGTCAGGGTCGCCGGAGTCCACCCTGACCGCATCGATGTTCAGATGGACGATGTGCTCGGATCCGAGCTCTTCGATCGAGGTCACCTTTGCCGGTATCGTCTGGTACTTGCGTCCGGATTCGAGGCTGCTGTCATAGAGATGCTCCGGTCGGATCCCGAACACGACCTTGCGTCCTGCATACGATCTCAAGCCCGGCCTGCGGATGAAGGCCTCATCCTGCAGCCGGACGGCGAAGGTGCCGGAAATCAGGTCGTCGCCCGTCAGGGTCGCCTCGAAAAGGTTCATCGAAGGAGAACCGATGAAGCCGGCAACGAAGGCGTTCACCGGCGATTCATAGAGTCTCTTGGGGGTGTCGACCTGCTGCAGCACGCCGCCCTTCAACACCGCGACCCTGTCCCCCATCGTCATCGCTTCGGTTTGGTCGTGGGTCACGTATATGGTCGTGACGCCGAGCTGCTTTTGCAGGCTGGTGATTTCAGCGCGCATCTGAACACGCAGTTTCGCGTCCAGATTGGAAAGGGGTTCGTCCATGAGAAAGGCGGCCGGCTCGCGCACCATGGCGCGGCCCATGGCAACCCGTTGACGCTGTCCTCCTGAAAGGTTCGCAGGTTTGCTGTCCAGCAGCGATGTCAGTTGAAGGGTTTTGGCGATCTCGTCCACGCGCTTCTTGCGCTCGGCCTTCGGCTTGCCTGCCAGCCGCATCGAAAAGCCGATGTTTTCGAACACGGTCATATGCGGGTAGAGCGCGTAGCTCTGGAAGACCATCGCGATGTCGCGGTCCTTGGGCGGCATGTCGACAACGTCGATCCCGCCGATTCGAAGGCTGCCGCTGGTGATGTCCTCCAATCCCGCAATCATCCGCAACGCGGTGGATTTGCCGCAACCGGACGGCCCGACGAGAATCAAAAACTCACCGTCTTCGACCGATAGGTTCAAGTGGTCGATCGCGTTGAAATTGTTCCCGTAGGTTTTGCAGATATTCTCAAGAATGACTTCTGCCATCTTCCTCCCTCCACAAGTCTAATTCACCGCTTTTTAATTCTCCTCGGCTTATGTTCACCTGCGAAATACTGCGATTTCAGGTTCCAGTATCGAGCTGCGCATATTTCAGTTCGACTGCCGACGGCGCGTTCGCCGATGCCAGGAATTCCATGACCTGATCGTCGGTCGGAAGCGCCTCGCGCCCGCCCCGCCCCGTTATCGAAAGGGCCGCCGCCGCGGCCGCGAATGCGACCCGGCGTGCGGTGTCGGCCCCGCGCTCCAATGCAAGGGCATAGGCGCCATGAAAGCAGTCACCGGCGCCGGTCGAATCGACGACGGCGACCCGATGCGGAGGCAGGTGCCAGAGCCCTGTCTCGTCGCGTCCGCGATAATAGACGCCCCTGCCGCCATCCGTCAGAACCACGGCGGACCGCGACGGCAACCATAAGGCATCGAGAATCTCGGCGGGCGATCGGCACTCCGTGAAAGCCCGCGCAAAGCCGAGGGGAAGAATGAGATGGTCGCATAGCGCGATCAGTCTCTCGGTGGCTGGGCCGCTGCTCCATTCGATATCGCCGAGGATCGCAAGGCCGAGATCGCGAGCCCGAACCACGACATCCAGCGTCCGGATCGCGTAACTATCGACGATCAGGACTGTCGCGCGGCTGAGGACCTCGTCCGGAAAGTCCGGCGCGGTGCCCAGCATCGCTTCGTCGTCATACGCGATGAACCGCTCCCCATCCGACCCGACGGTGATCCGCGAGCGCACCGGGCGTGCGTGCGGGTGGCGCGGCGCAAATGCAGTTTCAACGCCGCTCGCAACGAGATCGCACAGCACGGCGTCGTCCGCGGCGCTACCCAGCCATCCGATGAACCCGGCGGTTCCGCCGAGCCGCGCGACGGCGGCAAGGGCCGTCGCGACGTTTCCGCCGAAAGCTCGGGCGCTTTGCAGAACCTTCCCCTTGCCCGCCGACAACGGCTGATCGACATAGACGATGTCGTCGATCGCAATAGCTCCGAAGCCGAGGATTGAAGGGACGGTGGGCATCGTTCAGGCACCTGCCTTCGCCAGGGCGTCTTGCGCCGAAAGGCCGTCATGGATGACGCTCCGAAAGGCAATCGCTGCCTTCTCCGGATCGCCATGCCCCCAGAGATTGCGGCCCACCACGGCACCGCGCGCGCCGGCACGGATGGCGTCCGCCGTCTGCTGAAGGGCGCCGAGCAGTGTATCGGTCTTCGGGCCACCCGCGATCACAACCGGCACCGGGCAGGTCCGAACGGTCTCTCGGAACGACTCGAAATCGCCCGTGTAGCCGATCTTGATCACGTCGACGCCGGACTCGTAGCCGATGCGCGCCGCATAGGCGATCTCGTCGGGGGTGAAGACGATTTTTGCGCCGTCGGTGAAATCGCGAGGGTAGATATGCGCGACTACCGGCATGCCGTATCGGGCCGCCGCATTCACCGAATCGGTCAGCCAGCGTATGTATTTGCCCTCGGTCGCGCCGCGTACCGGAATGGCCACGGCCAACGCATCGGCGCCAGCGCGCACCGCATCCTCGGGCGTTGCAATCAGCTCACTGATGCGATCGTCCGGGGTGAAGCAGCCGGCCTGGATCACCAGGGAAGCCTTGCCCGCGTATTGCGGCCACAGGTGGCGCGCGGTGCCAGGCTGGATGCTGACGTAGTCGGGTTTGCCCACCATGACGCGAGCAAGCGCGCCCGGCAGATCGGCAAGACCTCCTTTGCGCACGTCGCCATAGCCGACAAAGTGGTCGACCGCGCCGCCAAAAAGGTTTCCCGATGGATGCGAGAAGAGGCGCGCAAGGCGCACTTTGGTTCCTAGGCTCATGAGTGCAAAATGTCCCAATCGGTTGGTTTCAAAATCCTGAAACAGTGTTTGCGAAAGAAACGATAAATGCAATCTTTCGAAAGCTTTCGAATTTGCGTATTTTTGGTAAGATGAGCCGAGGCCAGGGCGGTTGCTCGGTGCATGGAGGCGAGGACAGGGCAATGTTGTCAGAGCAGAGACGCCAATCGATCCTGAGCGAGGTGCAACGCAGCGGACAGGTTCGCACAAAGGACTTGTCCGACGATTTTGGCGTGTCGGAAGTCACGGTGCGTTCCGACCTCGAGATACTGGACCACAAGGGACTACTGACCAAGACCCGTGGAGGGGCCGTGACCCGGACCACGGATTCGACCACAGCCGCGTTCGCCAGGCGGATGCAAACGAACCTCGATGCGAAGAAACGCATCGCCCGGGCAGCGGTAGAGCTGTTCGAGGACAACCAATCGGTCATCTTCGACGGCGGCTCGACATTGATGCAGGTTGCCATGCAGTTACCGCCGCTCAACAACGTCGTGGTCGCGGCCACGGCGATGAATATCGTGCAGCATCTGATGCATCGGCCCGGGCTCGACGTGCACATGATCGGTGGCCGGGTCTATCCAGACACGGTGAGCACGCTGATTACCGATGCCGACACGGCTCTCGGCGGCTTGGTGGCGCATCAGGTCTTTGTTGGCGCGCACGCGATCGACTCGTCACTGGATGTGGTCGACGTGAACGAAGACATGGCGCGAACGAAGCGAAACCTGGTGCGCATGGCCCGGCGCGTTGTCCTCCTTGCGGATTCGAGCAAATGGGGCGTCAGCGGGACCTCCAAGGCATTTTCGCTGTCGAGCGTCCATGTGGTGATCACCGACGATGCCCTGCCCGGTCCAATACGCGGCCAGCTGGATAAAATCGGGGCCAAGGTGATCTATGCCTGAACCCGTTGCGGTCTCCTGGCCGCAACCCAAAGACCCGTTGACCCACGGATTCGCATCGGCCGCCAGCCGTTTTTTCCTGTCTGTCATTTTCTCCTCTCAAGGCTGGCAGCCTCCCGATGTCGCCAGCCATTTCCGCATGTTCTATAAAAATTTTACGCGCGTCAATATTTAAAATGTTGTATAGCGATTTTGAAAGCGATCCGGCACCATTGCGACGGATCGGGTAGCGGGACCGTATTGGGAGGGTACGACAGAAAATGCAGGCAAAATCACAGGCCAAACTCGGCATCGGCGTCATCGGATGCGGCAACATCTCGATGACTTACCTGCGCAACGCCGCGCTTTTCGGCGGCATCGAATTGCGCGCCTGCGCCGATATTTCGGCCGAGATGGCGGCGTTACGGGCCAAGGAATACGGCATTCGGGCACTCGCCGTCGATGCGCTGCTGGCCGACCCCGAGATCGACCTCGTCCTCAACCTCACCATTCCGGCGGCGCATTTCGACATTTCGTTCTCCGCCCTTTCGGCGGGAAAGCATGTCTTCACCGAAAAGCCGCTGGCAATCTCGGCCAGCGACGGGCGCCGGCTGGTGACCGAGGCGGCCAAGCGAGGCCTGCTGCTCGGCTCGGCTCCCGATACCTTCCTTGGTGCGGCCGGACGCAAAGCGCGCCGCCTGATGGACGAAGGCGCCATCGGCCGCCCGGTCACCGGCACCGCCTTCATGATGGGACGCGGCATGGAACACTGGCATCCCAACCCGCAGTTCTACTATCAGCCTGGCGGCGGCCCCGTATTCGACATGGGACCCTACTATCTCACCATGCTGGTCAATCTGCTCGGGCCGGTCGCCCGCGTCATGGCGATGGCGACGAAGGGCCAGGAGGAACGGCTGATATCGGCCGAAGGGCCGTTCAAGAACACCAAATTCAAGGTCGGCACGCCGACCAATGTGCTGTCGCTGCTCGAATTTTGCTCCGGCGCGACCGTCACCTTCGGCGCATCATGGGACGTCTTCAGGCATTCCAACCATCCGATCGAACTGCACGGCACCGAGGGCTCACTGCGCCTGCCCGACCCGGACACGTTCGGCGGCACCGTGTCGCTGTCCGAACGCGGCGCTGAGTGGAAGGATTTCGCCAGCGAAGGCGAACTCTATGGTGCCCGCAACTGGCCTTACGCAGCGCCTGACCGCGCCAATTACCGCATGCTCGGCGTCGCCGATCTGGTACGCTCGCTGCAGACCGGTGCGACACCCCGCGCTTCCGGCAATCTGGCCCTGCATGTGCTCGAGATCATGGAAGCGACCCTGCATTCGGGCGAGACGAAAAGCTCGGTTGCGATCACAGGTGACGTCGTCCAGCCGGCCCTGCTCAGCGAAGACGAGGCACGCGGCCTGCTCGCCTGACCCGCAGCGGAGATGACGATGACACTCGATCCGGATGCATTGCGTGCCCTCGAAATCGGCCGTGCCGCCGGCGGCGAACCGTTCGAGAATGGCAGCGTGGCGGCGGCACGGGCCGCCTATATCGCTTCGTTCCCGACTCAGCAGGGCGAGCACGAGGCGGTCGCGGCTACCGGACAGCAGCAGATCGACGGGCCGAACGGCCCGGTCACGATCCGCATCCATCGCGGTATCGGCGCGCCGCAGACCGGGGCGCGCGCCGTGCTGTATCTGCATGGCGGCGGCTGGGTGATCGGCAATCTCGATTCGCATGACGAGATGTGCCGCTGGCTGGCCAATCTCGGCAACGCCGTCGTCGTCTGCCCCGATTACCGGCTGGCGCCTGAGCACAAGTTTCCCGCCGGGCTGGAGGATTGCGCGGCGGCGCTCCGCTTCATGGCCGGGAACGCTGGCGAACTCGGCATCGACCCAGCCCACATTGCCGTTGCCGGCGACAGCGCCGGCGGAAACCTTGCCGCCGTGCTGGCGTTGCTTGCCCGCGACGGGCTGGCGCCGCCGCTTGCCGCCCAGATCCTGATCTATCCCAACACCGATGCCCGCCAGGCGGCGGACAGCTACCGGCGTTTCGGTGACGGCTTCGGGCTCACCGCCGCCACCATGGCCTGGTTCCGCGACCACTATGTGCGAACGCCGGACGACATCGCGGATTGGCGCGTATCGCCGCTGCTGGCCTCCAGCGTTGCCGGCGCACCGCCGGCCTTCGTTGTAATCGCCGGCCACGACATCCTTGCCGACGAAGGCACGGCCTTTGCCGAGCGCCTGCGCACCGACGGAGTGCCGCTGATGCTGCGACACTGGCCGGGTCAGATCCATGGCTTCGTCTCGATGGGCCGGTATATACTGGCCGCGCGGCAAGCGGTGAGCGAGGCGGCGGCCTGGCTTCAGCGGCAGACGGGTGTTCAGGCCGACTGACGCATCACCAGGGTCGCGCCAAGCTTGACATTGCGCGCCAGATCCTGGCTTGGCGGGTCAGCCTCGTCCAGAAGCGCCAGCAGGATCTCGACGCTGCGGCCAGCCATGGCGGCGAAGTCCTGCGCCATGGTGGTCAGCGCGGGACAGGTGTAGCGGCTCAGCGGATGATCGTCATGAGCGGCGACACGGAAATCGCAATCGGCGCGGCGGCCGATCTTCAGCCCGCGCGAGAAGGCAGCCGACATCACGCCGAAGGCGAGACGGTCATTGGCGCAGAGCAGCGTGCGGGCCGGCAGGCCGCCGTTCCCGAGCGTCCTGTCCATCCATTCGTGACCGATGCGCTCGAAGTCCCAGCTATAGTCGCCCGCCGCCTTGAGAACGGTGGGCTCCAGGCCGGCGGCGTGCATCGTGTCGATATAGCTCTGCAGCCGTTCGCTCGAATTGTGGTTGACGTGCGGGATGTCGACATAGACCGGCGGTTCGCCGGACCGGCAGAGATAATCCACGATCGTCGAGGTGCTCTGGTGGTTGTCATTGCCGACGAACGGCGTGTCGCCTTCGATATAGGTGTCGAAATAGACGATCGGGATGTCCTCGCTCATCCGCTCGAAGACGCCGGGCTCGGAGACCAATCCCAAGGGCGCGACGATGGCGCCGGCGACCTTCAGCGACATCAGCGTCCTGACCGATTCGGCCTCCAGCTTCGGCGAACCGTGCGAGGAGATGACGATCGGCCAAAACCCTTCGTCGCGGCAGCGCAGTTCGATGCGGCTGACCATCTCCGCGTAGAACGGATCTGTGATCGCCGGCACGACGATGCCGACATTGCGGGTGCGCTTGCGATTGAGATTGCGGGCAAAAACATTCGGCTGGTAGTCGGACGAACGAAGCGCCGCCTCGATGCGCGCTCGTGTCGCCGGCTTCACGCTGGCCGGATCGTCAAAGTACTTCGACAGGGTCGGCCGGGACACGCCGGACGCCCTGGCGAAATCATCCATTGTCCGGTGCGTCTTTTCCGCCATCGATATTTCAGGCTCCTTGCCCTCAATGCCAGCCTTCGCGCACCGGCCAGAATCAGTCTTGCGACCATTGCGCTGAGGCAGCATTGCTTGACCGAACTTATTCAGTCAAATTTCCATGTTTCCACTACAACGCAAAAGCATTGCGCACGTCAAATTATTAATTGACGCTTTAAAAATGGCAACTTAGGTTTTGAACCCGCACGGACATGCGGATGGCGCACGGCAACGGACGCCGTCGGTCCGGCAGATGGTGAGGACATGAAGAAACTGGTTTGCGCCGGCGAGATCCTGGTCGAGATCATGGCCGAGCGGATCGGCCAGAGTTTTCGCGCTCCCGGCCCGCTGGTCGGTCCGTTTCCGTCAGGCGCTCCCGCCATCTTCATCGATCAGGCGGCGCGGCTCGGCCAGCCGGCCGGGCTGATCGCGGCGGTGGGCGACGACGATTTTGGCCATTTGAACATCGAGCGCCTGCGCGCCGACGGTGCCGACATCTCAGCCATCACCGTCCATCAGGGTGCTGCGACCGGAACCGCCTTCGTCACCTATGAGACCGATGGCAGCCGGCACTTCGTCTACAACATCAAGCAGAGCGCCGCCGGCCTGATCGAGATGGGCGCGGAAGCGCGCGCGCTGCTGGCCGGCGCCGACCATTTTCACGTCATGGGCACATCGCTGTTCTCGCCCGAGGTGATCGAGGTTGCCCGCAACGGGATCGAAGCCGTCAAGACGCGCGGCGGCACGGTCTCCTTCGACCCCAACATCCGCAAGGAGATGCTCGATCTGCCGGGCATGCGCGACGCCTTGCATTTCGTGCTGTCGAAGACCGATGTGTTCCTGCCGAGCGGGCCGGAACTCTTCACTTTCGCCGTGGCAAGCGACGAGGAGAGCGCGGCGCGCGAAATGCTGGACCGCGGCATCTCCGCCGTGGTCGTCAAGAAGGGCGCGCAAGGCGCGGTCCATTACGACCGGTCAGGACGCATCGCTTCACCCGGATTCGTTGTCGACGAAATCGACCCGACCGGCGCCGGAGACTGTTTTGCGGCAGCCTTCGTCTCCTTCTGGCTGCGTGGAGAGGGACCCAAGAGAGCGCTCGAGATCGCCAATGGCTGCGGCGCACTGGCGGTGACGAAGAAGGGACCGATGGAGGGCATCGCCTCGCTGGCCGAGGTCGAGGCGTTCATCGCGACCAGCAGGACCGGAGCACCGGCATGAGCCAGGCGACCGACAGGCTGGCCGCCATAGCGACGCGCCGTGCGGCCGGCGAACGCTGTGGCATCGCCTCGATCTGCTCGGCCCATCCGCTGGTCATCGAAGCGGCGCTGCGCCACGGCAAGGCGCGCGGCGCCGACGTCCTGATCGAGGCCACATGCAACCAGGTGAACCACGAAGGCGGCTATACCGGCATGACACCAGGCGATTTCCGCCGCTTCGTCGAGACGATCGCCGGCAAGGCCGGCTTTCCCCTGGACAGGCTGGTGCTCGGCGGCGATCATCTCGGCCCCAATCCCTGGAAGCACCTGCCGGCACTTGTGGCCATGGAGAAGGCATCGCGCATGGTGGATGCCTATGCCGAGGCCGGCTTCACCAAGATCCACCTCGACGCCAGCATGGGCTGCGCCGGCGAAGGCGCGTCACCGCCAGACGCGACAATCGCCGCGCGCGCCGCCGAACTGGCCGAGGTGGCGGAGGCCGCGATTGAACGAACAGGCGGCGCCAGGCCTGTCTATGTCATCGGCACTGAAGTGCCGGTGCCGGGCGGTGCCCTGGAAGCGATGGACCATCTGGCGGTGACGACACCGGAGGCGGCCCGCGAGACGGTGCGCATCCACCGCGATGCCTTCAGCCAGCGCGGCCTCGACCAGGCCTTCTCGCGGGCGATCGGCGTCGTCGTGCAGCCGGGCGTCGAATTCGGTAATGCCGAGGTGATCGCCTACCGGCCGGAACGCGCCCGGGCGCTCGTCGGCACGCTGCGAGACCTGCCGCAATTCGTCTTCGAGGCCCACTCGACAGACTACCAGCCGGTCGCCGCGCTGAGCGCTTTGGTCGATGACGGTTTTGCCATACTCAAGGTTGGGCCATGGCTGACCTTCGCGCTGCGCGAAGCGCTCTACGGATTGAGCCACATCGCCGACATTCTTGCTCCCGACCCGGCTCGGGAAAGCCTGCCGGCGGCGATGGAGCGCGTCATGCTGGCGGCGCCCGGCAACTGGAAGAATTACCATCACGGCTCCGAGGCCGAGCAACGGATCGAGCGACATTTCTCCTACAGCGACCGTATCCGCTACTACTGGCCCGCGCAGGCGGCGCGGCAGGCCGTGAACGCGCTGATACAGGCGCTGGGCGAGCGCGACATACCCTCCCCCCTGATCAGCCAGTATCTCGGCCGCCTCGACAATGCGGTGGCGAGCGGGTCGGTCGCGCCAAAGGCCAGGGAACTCCTCATCGCAGGCGTGACGGATGTTCTCGACATCTATGCCAGAGCAAC
Organism: Mesorhizobium sp. WSM3626; assembly: GCF_000513935.1. Classification (GTDB taxonomy): domain Bacteria; phylum Pseudomonadota; class Alphaproteobacteria; order Rhizobiales; family Rhizobiaceae; genus Mesorhizobium; species Mesorhizobium salmacidum. Next base: position 26,537 of record NZ_AZUY01000032.1, read on the forward strand.
TGGCTGATCGACCCTGACCACGCCTCGGCGCAGCACCTGGAAAAACCAATGACGTGCGGCGCCAGCTTTTCCGGCGTGTCGGTGTAGTGCCGGACGGCAGTCCACCGGGAAAGCGCCGGCAACGCCTTCCCGGCCGCAACCTTATTCGCCACGCATCGTCGCCTGGAAGGTCGGCAGGTGTTTCTTCTGCGCTTCCAGCATGCGTTCGCGGTAGACACCGTAGATGACGTCGGTATCATGCAACGTCACGCCGGCGATCGTCGGCGAGGCGAAGACCGGCAGTTCGATGCCGCGCTTGGCGAGTTGCTCGGCCGTGCGGGCGATCAACTCATGCGCCAGGATCATGGCGAGCACCGTCGATGAGCCCGACACCGGACGGCTCCAACCTTCGACCGGTACGATGGCGTCCTCGATCGGCGAGCAGGTGTCGATGACGAGATCCGCCGCGTCGGCCAGCCGCTTGCCGGAGGAATGCGTCGCCGGCTTGTCGAGATTGTTCTTGCTGGTCACCGCGACGACGAAGATACCGCGCTTCCTGGCATAGAGAGCGGTGTCGATGCCGGACGAATTGCGGCCGCTGTGGCCGAAGATGATGATCGAATCGCCCTTGTTGAGCGGCTGGTGGTCGAGGAATTTCTCGGCATACTTTTCAGTTCGCTCCAGCCACAGAAGCTCGCGCACCCCGCCGGCGCCGAGCACGTTGTGCCACATAACGCGCGGGTCGGTCAGCGGATTGAAGCCGACATAGCTGCCGTAGCGCGGGAACACTTCCTGCACAGGCAGCACCGAATGGCCCGAACCGTAGAGATGGACCAGCCCGCCGCCTTCCAACGAATCGGCAAAGCGGCTGGCGGCCTGGCCGAAGGCCTCTTCATTGGATTTCGCTGCCTTGTCGATGAGAGCGGCGAGACGGTGGATGTAGAGATCGGACACGTGGGTACTCCTGTTTAGGTGTCTGCTTGGGAGGGTGGATCAGCTTCGCGGATTGGACGGGACGCGCCCGGCGCGCAGCGTCGAGCGGATTTCGTAGCGGTCGCCGCGCATGATGGAGACGGTGAATTCGAACGGGCCGCGCTCGTCGGTGGTGATGCGCTCGACGATGAAGGCGGGGCTGCCGGCGGGCAGGTCGAGCAGTTCGGCATCCGCCGCCCCAACCGCGCCGACGCGGTAATTTTCCCGCGCGGCCACCGGCACAATGCCGTAGTGACGCTCCAGCGCCTCGTAGAGCGAACCCTGCAGCAGGCCGGCGTCGAGGAAGCCCGGCACGCGCGCGGCCGAAAGCTGCGCCGTCTGGATGCCGATCGGCTCGTTGTTGCCCAACCTGAGACGCCGGATGCGCACCACCGGATCGCCCTCCTCGATCTCCAGCGCGCCGGCGGCAGCCGCATTGGCTGATGTCAGTCCGCAGTCAAGCAGGCGCGAGCCGGCGACCACACCCATATTGCCCATTTCCTGGGTGAAGCTGGTCAGCTCGCGCGTGCCGGCCACCAGCGTGGTGGAGCGCACGAAGGTGCCGCGGCCATGCTCGCGCCGTAACAGTCCGCCTTCCTCCAGATTGCGCAGGGCGTGGCGCAAAGTGATGCGGCTGACACCGAACAGGGCACACAGCCGGTCTTCGGCCGGGATCTGGTCGCCGGTCGCCCATTCGCCGCTCTTGACGATGGCGCGGATCGCCTCCTCGACCTGATACCAGAGCGGCTCCGGCCGTCTGCGGTCCGGCTGCTGAAAACTCGCTTGGCTCATCGCACCTGTCTCCACTCTTTCCCCGCGCGACCAGCCAATGCCGCGCCGATAAGGCCGGCGCCCGGGCCGAACCGGCCGGACCGAACCTCGATGCCACGCAGATGCGACGGCAACTGGCGCCGCAGCGCGGCAAGCAGCGGTGGTCGGATCACGTCCAGCGCCTCGGCCAGTCCTCCCGAAATCAGAACCGCCTGCGGATCGAGCAGCGCCACGGCGCCGGCAAGCGCGGTGCCGAGCCGCCGCGCTGGCACTTCCAGCAAGGTCTGCGCGGCGAGTTCCCCGCCTTGGGCGGCGGCGATCAGCTGGCGGCCATCGGCGAGGCCAATCTGGGCGGCAAGCGCATCGAGTGCCCGGCCCGAGGCGACGCGCTCCAGCCAGCCACTGCGCTCCTCGCCATGATCCTTGATGTCGGCGCAGGCCCAGCCGAACGAACACGCGCCGCCATGCGCGCCGGCAACGATGCGGCCGTTGGCCAGCACCGCCGAGCCGATGCCGGTGCCGATGGCGAGCAGGATCGCATCCGACATGCCCTTGGCCGCGCCCTCGACGACTTCCGCCAGCAGCGCGATCTGCGCGTCATTGCCGAGCGCCACGGGCAGGCCTGGAAACAAGGCCTGGATGTCGACGCCGTCGAGAAACGGCAGGTTCGGGATCCAGCGGCAGACGGCACCTTCGACAAGCCCAGGCACCGCGATGCCGAACGCCTCGATCGCCCCAGCCTCGGCGCGCAGGGCCCGGACGCGGGCGACGAACGCATCGAGACTGACCGGCGCCGGCTCGCGGCTCGGCATGTCCAGCGCACCTATGTCGCCGGTGAAGACGGCGGCGCGCAGATTGGTGCCGCCGAGATCGATGGCCAGAACCCGCGTCATCGGCCAGGCCCTTTGCCGAACGGCGGCGCGAACAGGCCGCTGCCGGCATTCCACGAATGCGACGCCGCCGCGAAGCCTTGTGCGTAACGCGTACCGCGCAGGCAGCCGCGCAGCCGGTAGAGCGCGCTGTAGTAATCGACATAGGGAAAGCTGCTGAGGCCCCGCGCCAGCTCGTATTCCTCGACCGCCTCGCTCCAGGCCTCGAAGCCATCGCTGACATCGACGAGATGCTCGGGCCGAAAACCGTCATCGTCCTCCCAGTTCTCGCCGAACAGGAGCAGTTGCGGCGTGTGCGCCGCGTGGTCGCTGGCAACGGTCGGCAGGGCGGCGTAGAAGATGCCGGTCTGCGTCAGATGCGCGGCGGCGCGATGGTCCTTGTGCCAGCTGCCGTGCCAATGGGTAATGACGATCTCTGGTTTGAGTTCGCGAATGATGTCGCATACCTCGAGCGCCGTCTCGTCGTCCGACGGCAGGAAGGCGTCGCGCAGGCCGAGGCTGCGTACCTTGACTCCGAGCCGCTCCGCCGCCCTGCCCGCTTCCTCTTCCTTCTGCACGCAATAGTGTGCGGGGATGAGACAGGGATGCCCCTGCTCGCCCATGGTCAGGTGCAGGAAGGTCACCGTGGCACCGCGCTTGACGGCGGCGGCGGCCAGCGGCCCGGCGATCACCTCGGCATCGAAGGCGTGCGCGCCGACAACCAGGATGGAGCTTGCGGCGTAAATCCTGTCCTCGATCATTTCATGCCTCCCCCGGCACCGACGCCTTCGCGAATCTGGCGGGCAAGCAGACAATACATGATCAGGATGGGCGCCATGGAGATCGCCAGCGAGGCGAACACCAGGCCCCAGTCGGTGCGGAACTGGCCGACGAAGACGCTGATCGCCAGCGGCACAGTCTTGTAGCGGTCGTCGAAAATGAAGATCAGCGGGAAGAAGAAGTCGTTCCACACGGCGATCGCCGTGAAGATGGCGACGATCGAGACCGCCGGCTTCACCATCGGCAGGATGATCTGAAACAGAATGCGAACCTCGCCGGCGCCGTCCATGCGCGCCGCCTCGTCGAGTTCGGAGGGCAGCACGCGCATGAAATTGGCGAAGATGAAGACGGCGAAGGGAATGCGGATCGCCGAATAGACGAGGATTAGGCCCGTCAGGGAGTCCAACAGGCCGAGGTTGCGCATCAAGGTGAACAGCTCGACAGAGGCCAATCTGATCGGCAGCATGATGCCCGACAGGAACAGGCCGAGCATGATGGCGTTCCAGCCGAGCTTGTAGCGGCTGAGCGGATAGGCAGCCATCGCCGAGACGACGATGGTGAGAATGACCGCGCCGGCGGTGACGATCAGGCTGTTGATGAAATTGTGGCCGAGATCGGCGCGCGTCCACGCCCGGACGAAATTGTCGAAAGCCCAACTTTGCGGCAGGCCGAGCCGGTTGTCGTAGATTTCGGCCGTGGTCTTGAAGCAGGAGACGACGAGAATGTAGAGCGGCAGCAGAACCGCCGCTGTCCAAACGGCCAGCACGGTCCAGCCCGGCAGCCGCGCCAGTCTTGGCGGAAACGTCCTGTATGGGATCGCCGGCGCGCTCATAACTGCACCGTGCGGCGATCGAAGAAGCGCAGCATCAGCAGCGTGCCGATGCTGAGGATCAGGAACAGCACGGTGCCCAAGGCCAGCGCCAGACCGATATCAGTGATACCGACAGCGCCCTCGGCGCCGAAGGCCAGCCGGTAGAAATAGGTCACCAGCGTGTCGGTCGAATAGCTCGGATTGCCCTGCACGCCTTGCATCACATAGACGATGTCGAACTGGTTGAAGGTGTTGATGAACGACAGCGTCGTCAGCGTGCCGAGCGCCGGCATCAAAAGCGGCAGCGCGACGGAAAACAGCATGCGCGCATTGCCGGCGCCGTCGAGCTTCGCCGCCTCGAAGATCTGGCCGGAAATCTGCCGCAGGCCCGCCGTGTAGATCAGCACCGGCAGGCCCATCCAGTTCCAGGCGTCGACGGCGATCAGCACTCCAAGCGCGGTGTGGCTGTTGCCGAGCACGGTGAGGCTGCCCTGATGGAGGCCGAGCCCGTTCAGCGCCCATTCGACGACGCCGCCCGGCGCCAGAAGCAGGCGCCACAGCGCCCCGACGATGACGGGGCTCAGAACCGCCGGAAAGAAAAACACCGACTGGAAGAAGGCCGCTCGCCTGTCGCGCAGGAACAGCAGCCAGGCGAACAAAAGGCCGATGCCATTCTGGAAGAGCATGATGCCGAAAAACCAGGCGGTGTTGTGCCACAGCGCGCCATAGAGCCGCGCACCGCTGGGAAAGACAAACAGGCGCGAAAAATTCGACAGGCCGGCGAATTCGACCATGCGCAGGCCCTTCCAGATGAAGAAGCTGCCCCACAGCGACATCGCCAGCGGATAGAGGACGAAGAGCGTGTAGACGGCCAGCGCCGGCAGGATGAAAAGCACGGCCATGCGCTGCTGCGTGCGTTTCAGGCTGCTTGGGCGGTGAAAATTGGTCATGCGTTGTTCTGTCCGGCGAGAGGCCGGCCGCGATGCGACCGGCCTGGCTCCTCACTGCTTCGGCTTGAACCAGGTGGCGACGGCGGCCTGCATATCGGCGGCCAGCTTCTCCGGCGCGATGTTGCCCTCGACCATGTCGATGATCTCCGACTGCAACACAGAGGACGCCGTCGGCGATTGCCAGCGGAAGCCGACCAGCGTCAGATAGGGCGTCGAGTTCTTCGACATTTCCATCATCTGCGCCAGCACCGGATCCTTCACGGTGACGTCGGTGCGGGCCGGCGGCCAACCGAGCTCATCGGCGAACATCTGCGCGAATTCGGCCGAAGCCATGAAGCCCAGCACCTTGGTCGCGGCCTCCTTGTTTTGACTCTCGGAGACGAGACCATAGGAGCCGTCCGAGAAGGCCGACGTGTAGAGCTTTGCCCCGGCATCGTCGGCTGGGAAAGGGAAGATCGAGAATTTCAGCTTCGGGTTCTGCGCCTTGAAGCTGCCGTTCTCAAAGGACCCACCGAGGAACATCGCCGCCTTGCCGCCGATGAACTGCTGCGTGGCCGTGGTGTAGTCGATGCCGGCGAAGCCGTCCGGGAAATAGGGCTTCAGCTCGGCGAAGCGCTTCAGCGCCGCGACATAGCGCGGATCGTCGAAGGTCGCCTTGCCGGTCATCATCTCGTCGTAGAAATCAGGGCCGTAGACGGTCGGGCCAATGACGCCGACGCCGATCTCCAGCTCCCAAGCGGAGCCATTGGCGCCGCCGGTTGCGATCGGGGTAATGCCGGCCGCCTTCAGCTTGCCGCAGGCGGCGACGAAATCCTTATAGGTCTTGGGGATCTCGATGCCTTGCGCGGCAAAGATATCCTGATTGTAGAACACGCCCATCATCGGCACCGAATAAGGCACGCCGTAGAGCTTGCCGTCGGCGCGGCCGCGCGCGCCGCCAAGGGCGGCATCCGGCATGTTCTTCAATTCCGGCACGCTGTCGTCGAGCGCGTCGAGATAGCCGGCATCGACGAAGGGCTGCAACTCGCCATAGGCCTTCAGCTGGGCGATATCGGGCCCGCGACCACCGCGCAGCGCGGTGCTCAGCCGGTTCTGGTAATCGGCGTCCGGCGTGAACTGAATGTCGACCTTGATGCCGGGGTTCTTGGCCTCGAAGGCATCGAAAATGCGATGCATCGCGGCCTCGTCCTCGGTGCGCCAACTCCACAGGGTCACCGTGCTGTCGGCCCACGCCGGCGGGGTGATGAAGGTACCCCAGCAAGCGGCGGCAAGGCCGCCGATCAGCCCAAGCGCGGCGCGCCGGTGAATTGAAAGCATGCTCATTGCCAGTTCTCCCGTTTTTCCCTGTCCTTGGCGTCTGGCGGCGCTTCGATGCCGCAAGAGAGTCATTCGCTGGGCCCATGTCATTATAACGACATAGCATTGGTAGCAAGAGGTGTCATTTTCCCTTCAGGGCAGAACCGTCGAGTTTCCGATCCAGAAAATCTTCTCAACCTGCTGTTTTTGAAAGGTAAAGTTAATATCAAAGAGCACAAGAAGACCCCGCGTCGATTCTGCAAGCGGCTTTTCGCAAACAGGGCCTTGCGCCCCTGCTTCATGTTGTCATAACGTCATCGTGATCGCTATGCTCAAATGGAGGATGAGGATGTCGTTTGCCTGGACGTCGAAACTGGCGCTGGCCGCGGGCCTTGCCATCCTGCCGGCCAGCGGCTGGGCGCAATCGGTCACCATTTCCTACCTGACGCACTGGTCGCCCGAGACGGTGGCGCTGCTGGAGGCGGCGGCCAAGGACTATGCCAAGACCAATCCGGATGTCAGCGTCACCGTGCGCGCCGTTCCGTTTGGCGATCTCCTGACCACGCTTCGCTCCCAAGGCGGTAGCGCGGACGGCCCGACGATCGGCGGTATCTACGATCTCTGGCTGCCGGAACTCGCCCGCGACAAGCTCGTCGCGCCCGCCCCTGACGCGGTGGCGAGCGAAGTCAAGGGCGCCTGGCCGGTGGGCGTCGTCAGTGCCGCTTCGGTCGGCGGCAAGCTCTACGGAATTCCCAATGAAATCGACGTCTATGCGCTGAACTACAACAAGGCGCTGTTCAAGCAGGCGGGCATCGCCGCTCCACCAAAGACCTGGGACGAGTTCAAGGATGCGGCGAAAAAGCTGACCAACAAGGATGCCGGCCAGCAGGGCTTCGGCATGATCAATTCATGGGCGGCCGGCGTCGTCCATCCCTTCGCCTCGCTGCTGGTTTCCAATGGCGGCGAGCTGGTCAAGGACGGCAAGCCGGTGCTGGACAGCAAGCAGGCAGGCGAGACGTTCCAGCTTTATGAAGACCTCGTCAAGTCCGGCGCCAGCGTGCCGGCGATGGCGACGGCCGACGCCAACACCACCGGGCCATTCCTCGACAATTTCGTCTCCGGCAAGACCGGCATGATCATCATGGCCAACTGGTGGGAGAGCGCGCTGAAGACCGGGATGGGCGACAAGTTCACCGACATCGCCACCGCACCTATCCCGGTCGGCCCGAGCGGCGACAAGCCACATTCGATCTCCTATTCCTGGATGACCGTGGTCAACGCCAATGCGGGCCAGGCCGAGCAGAAGGCGGCATGGGAATTCCTCGCCTGGCTCAACAATCCGAAATCCGGCAGGAGCGGCGCTTCGGCGATGTCCGATATCTTGATGTCGATGGGCATCCTGCCGTCGCGCACCTCCGACATCGAAGCGCACAAGGACAAGCTCGGCTCGGAATTCCTGTCCGGCTATGTCAGTGTGCTCGCCGATGCAAAACCCTTCCCGGTGGTGCCGGGCGGACAGGAATTCTCGGAATCCCTACAGCAGACGATCGAGGCGTTACAGTATGGCCAGGTCTCGGCCAAGGATGCGCAGGCGACGGCGCAGGCCGACGCTACTTCGATCCTGGAACGCGCCGCCAAGTAGTAATCAGAGCCAAGTAACGATCAGACCATAATGATCCAGAGGTACCGTGCCTCGGCGGGCATCATGCTTACGCCCGCCGCGACGCTGATCGGCATCTTCATCCTGTTGCCGATGCTGCTCACCGTCTGGCTGTCCTTCCAGGACTGGTCGACGCAGACGCCATTTTCCAGCGCGAGCTTCATCGGCCTCGACAATTTCCGCGAGATCTTCGGGCCGACCTCGGTCGGACGCGACTTCAAGGGCGCGCTGACCAACACCGCGATCTATACCGCACTGTCCGTCGTCCTGATCCTGCCGCTCTCTGTGACCTTCGGCCTGATGGTCTACCAGCACGATGTCGCCGGCGGCACGGCGCTGCGGACCGTGCTGTTCTCCACCTATATGGTGCCGATGATCGCGGTGGCGCTGGTCTGGTCGAAGCTCTATTCGCCGAGCGAAGGACCGCTCAACCAGATGCTTGGCCTGGTCGGTGTCGGACCGCAGCCCTTCTTGTCGTCGCCGCGTTCGGCGCTGATCTCGATCGTCTTCCTCAACGTCTGGCAGCAGGTCGGTTATTTCACCGTGCTGGCGATCGCCGGTCTGACGCAGATCCCAGGCAGCCTCTATGAGGCGGCGAAGCTCGACGGCGCCAACCGCTTCGAACAATTCCGCTTCATCACCTTGCCGCTGATGCGGCGCACGCTTCTGTTCAGCGCCGTCATCGCCATCATCAACGCTGTGCAGGTGTTCGAGCCTGTGGCCCTGATCACGCAGGGCGGGCCAGTCGGCTCGACCAATGTCTTGACCTATCACATCCGCCGCGTCGGTATCGAACGCGCGCAGGGCGGGCTGGGCTCGGCCATGGCCGTCATGCTGATGCTGTCGCTGATCGTCGTCGTCTGCGCACTCTTCGCACTCGCCAACCGGAAGGATCAGGAATGAGCGCGGGATCGTCGAGCTGGTTTGCGCGCAGACGCCCCTCCGGCCGCAAGGCGCTGCTGGCGACACTGATGCTGCTCGTCGCCGTCGCATCCGCCTTCCCGTTGGTGTGGATGGTGCTGTCCAGCCTGAAAACCCCGGCCGAAAGCATGCAGGTGCCGCCGGTCTGGATCCCGCATACGCCGAGCCTCGATGCCTATGAAAAGGTTTCCGGCGTGGTCAATGTCGGTCGCTCGATGTGGAACTCCCTGGTCATCGCGTTGATCACCACGGCCGGCATCCTGGTCACCAGCATGATGGCCGGCTACGCCTTCGCCAAATACCACTTCCCCGGCCGCTCGCTTTTGTTTTCGGTGCTGATCGCCACAATGTTCCTGCCGCCGATCGTGACGCTGATCCCGCTCTACCGCCTCGTCGGCTCGATCGGCCTCAATGCCAGCCTCGCCGGCATCATCGTGCCCAACCTCGCCAACGCCTTCGGCATCTTCCTGATGCGCCAGTTCATTGCAGGCGTGCCCGACGATCTGATCGACGCCGCGCGCATGGACGGCGCCTCGGAGCTGCTGATCCTGTTCAAGATCGTCGCGCCGAGCGTGGCGCCGGCGATCGCGGCACTGGCACTCTTCGCCTTCGTCTATCACTGGAACAGCTATCTGTGGCCGCTGACCGTGCTGCAGGGCAATGCCGACGCCTATCCGATCGTCATCAGCCTCAGCCGGCTGTTGAGCTACAACCGCGGCGCTGTCAACACCGGGCTGGTGATGGCCGGCGCGACGCTGGCCGTGCTGCCGCCGCTCATCCTGTTCGTCTTCCTGCAGCGCTTCTTCGTCGATTCCATCGTCGGCTCGGCCATCAAGGGTTAGCTAAAGCATTATCCCGAAAAGTGAATACCGGTTTTCGGATAAGATCATGCTCAAACAGAGATCGAGCCCCATCCCCGATCCATCGGGATAGAACGGGCCCTAACAGGGCGGGCCGACATAGTTTCCCGCCAACGTGATGATCGAACGCTCGCGCTGTCGATTGGGGCTTTTGGAGACATCATCCATGAGCGGGCTTTCCCTCGGGAAGCGAGGCGACAAAGTCGCGGATCAAGGCGGTGAGTGCTTCAGGTTGTTCGACGCAAGGAATATGTCCGGCGTCGCGGATGATCTCGAAACGCGCGCCGGGGATCAGGCCGGCCAGCGAGCGGACAAGATCGGGAGGCGTCGAGCCATCCTGGTCGCCGACGATGCAGAGCGTCGGCACGGCGATGCGGCGTGCCGCGTCGGTGAAGTCGGCATCGCGGACCGCCATGCAGGTTCCGATATAACCGGGCAGTGCCTGTCTGATCAGCATGTTGCGGCAGCCGGCAAGATCGGCGGCGCGCGCGGCATGGAAATCCGGCGTGAACCACACTTTCATCACACCATCGGCGATCGCCTCGATGCCGTCGCGCTCGATGGTCGCAATGCGGCTGTTCCAGCTCTCGGCAGTGCCGATCTTGTGGGCCGTATCGCTGAGGACCAGGGCGTGGACGATCTCGGGCCGGCGGGCGTAGAGGCGTTGCGCGACCATGCCGCCAACCGACAGGCCGACCAGGACAACCCCGTTGAAACCGAAATGGTCGATGAGGGCGCTCAGATCGTCGGAATGGTCGTCAATCGAGCGTACGCCGGTGCCATTGTCGGAAAGCCCGTGACCTCGCTTGTCATAGACGAGCAGAGGCATCTCGCCGGCCAGAAGCGCAACGACCTCGTCCCAGATGCGGAAGTCGGTGCCGAGCGAATTGATGAAGACCAGCGGTGGCGTCCTGCCGTTCGCCTCGACATACCGGTGATGCAGCGTGACGCCGCCAAGGGTGACGAATGGCACGATTTCGATCCTCCATTTCCACATTGCACAAGGCATTTGGTTCGGCAAAATGATATTTTGCACCAACGGCATGACCGCGCCGGCCACCGAGATCGAGACGGTTTCGGAATCATTCGGCCGCGCCTTCATGCGGCAGAGCCATGCGGTGTGATCATTTCAGCCGGCGAGGTCGCCAACGAGGTCGCGAGCGGCGGTCGGAGATGAAGCACAGATGCCATTTGGCGGCATCAAGGGCTCCGGCGTCGTCTTGCGGCTGACAAGGAAGATCAAACCGCCAATGACGGCGTGAAGCGAACGCTGGCGGACCGCCTTTGGCCGGACGCCAGCACGATGCAGCCGGTGCTGACATCCTCGTGATCCATCCGGTTAAAGGCATCGGTGATGTTGCTGACCGGCTCGGCGCAAAAGAACGGCTCGCCGGGCGGGGTGTAGAGGACGAGGAAATCGAGCGGCGCCTCCGCCTCGATATCCAGCTGCCGTCCACGTTCGGGCCAGGAAATCCGGGCGTGGCGCGCCCACCCGGTGAAGACCGTGTCGAAGTCCACTTCCGATACGTCAAAGCCGATGGATGGATCGGCGCCTGCAGGCGGCGGGACATGCCGGATGGGCAGGACCTCCGTATCGGTTTCCCACATGCCTGATACCCGGGCCTGGACATGCGTCCACGGTGTCGCCGGAAAGTAGGGATGGAGGCCGAAGCCGACCGGCATCGGCGCGTCCGACAGGTTGCGCACCGCAATGGTCATGCAAAGCCTGCCGCCTGCCAGAGAGATCTTCTGCTCGGCTTCATAGCTCCATGGCCAGGAATCGGCGGCGTGGCGATAGCGCAGGACGACCATGCTCGCTTCATGGCTCACGACCGTCCACGGGTGACGCCAGCCATGGCCGTGCTCATGATGTGGATCGTCCGGATCCGTCGGGAGTCGAATGGGGCGCCCCGCGAATTCGAAGCGGCCACCCCTGATCCGGTTGGAATAGGGCACAAGCGGAAAGCAAGCCATGGCGCCGGCATCGCGACGGCCGATCGCCGCTGGATCGGCCGGGCGTAGCCAATCCACGGCTGAACCATTTTGCCACCACCGATACGACGCCAGCGCTCCGCCGGCTGCCGAAGCAATTTCGACCGTCGCGATGCCGTCAGTGATCGAGACCAGCTCCGTGCGTTGCGCGGCAACGGCTGCGGATTTCTTTGTCATCGGTACTCCCCAATCCCTTGACTCCAACCGCCATGGCTATAAGACATATCATATGAATAGTATGAAGAATAGAAAATCATTCAGCACTGCGCGCACGTCACGGGTTGCCGTGGCGGTTTCCAGCGGTTCCACCGCGCTGCACGCGACGGTGGTCGAGCAGATCGGCTTGCGCATCGTGCAAGGCGATTTCCTGCCCGGCGAAGCCCTGCCGAATGCCGATGATTCCAGCGAGATGCTGGGGGTCAGCCGCACGGTGCTGCGCGAGGCGATCAAGGTGCTGGCCGGCAAGGGGCTGGTGGAATCGCGGCCGAAGACCGGCACACGGGTGCGTCCGCGCGCGGACTGGAATTTCCTCGACCCCGACGTCCTGTCATGGCGCTATGCTGGCGGTGTCAGCGCCGACGATGTCCGGGCATTGTTCGAATTACGCCGCGCCATCGAGCCGATGTCGGCGGCCCTTGCCGCACAGCGCGCCACGCCGGTGCAGGTCGCCGAGATCCATGCCGCGCTCACCGAAATGGAAGCAGTCAGCGACGACGGCGACCGCTTCGCCAAGCCTGACCTTCTGTTCCACCAGACTATTCTGCGCATGACCGGCAACGAGCTGATCGGCTCGCTGGCGGCGCTGGTCGAGACCGCATTGGTAATGAGCTTTCGCCTCTCCAACGACAATCCTGAGGGCCAGCGCCACTCCTTGCCGCTGCACCGGGAAGTGGCCGAGAAGATCGCCGCCGGCGACGCCGCGGGCGCGCAAAAGGCGCTGCTGGTGCTCATCGACAATGCCGAGGATGACGTGCGCCGCAGCGTCGAGAACCGCAACAAACGCCGCAACGATCGGGGCCTGCAATCGTGACCGAGACCAAGCGCAAACTGCGGTCCGAAGCCTGGTTCGGCGGTGAAGGCAAGAACGCCTTCATGCATCGCAGCTGGATGAAGAACCAGGGCATCCCGGCAGATGCTTTCGACGGCCGCCCGGTGATCGGCATCTGCAACACCTGGTCGGAACTGACCCCTTGCAATGCCCACCTGCGGGCGCTGGCCGATCACGTCAAGCGTGGTGTCTATGAAGCCGGCGGCCTGCCGCTGGAATTCCCCGTGATGTCGCTGGGCGAAAGCAACATGCGCCCGACCGCCATGCTGTTCCGCAACCTGGCCAGCATGGATGTCGAGGAATCCATCCGTGGCAATCCGATTGACGGCGTCATCCTGCTGGTCGGCTGCGACAAGACCACGCCGGCGCTGCTGATGGGGGCTGCCTCGTGCAATCTGCCGACCATCGCCGTCTCTGGTGGGCCGATGCTCAACGGCAAGTTCCGCGGACAGGATATCGGCTCGGGGACGCATGTCTGGAAATTCGCCGAGGAGGTCAAGGCCGGCCGCATGCCGATCTCCGACTTCCTCGCGGCCGAGCAGGGCCAGAGCCGGTCGGCGGGCAGCTGCATGACGATGGGCACGGCCTCGACGATGGCCAGCATGGTGGAGGCGCTCGGCATCGGCATGCCGGACAATGCCGCGATCCCGGCGGTTGATTCGCGCCGTGGCGTGCTCGCCCAACTGGCCGGACGGCAGATCGTCGACCTCGTCCGCCGGGACGTGACGATTTCGCAGATCTTGACCAGGGAGGCCTTCGAAAACGCCATCCGCGTCAACGGCGCGATCGGCGGCTCGACCAATGCGGTGCTGCATCTGATCGCCATCGCCAACCGGGTCGGTGTCGATCTCGGCCTCGATGACTGGGACCGCCTTGGCCGCGACGTTCCGACCATCGTCGACCTGATGCCGTCGGGCCGGTTCCTGATGGAAGATTTCTACTATGCCGGGGGGCTAGCTGCGGTCATGGCGTCGCTTGATGAAGTGGGGCTTCTTCATCGCGACGCCATGACCGTCAGCGCCAAGACCATCGGTGAACTGATCGATGGCGCGCCAAACTACAACCGTGAAGTCATCCGGCCGCTGAGCGAGCCGCTGACCAAGGAAGGAGGCATCTCGATCCTGCGCGGCAATCTGGCGCCCAATGGGGCGGTCATCAAGCCGTCGGCGGCAACGCCCGAGCTGATGCAGCATCGCGGCAAGGCCGTCGTCTTCGAGAACATCGAGCATTACTACGCCCGCATCGACGATCCGGAGCTGGATATCGATGCGTCTTCGGTGATGGTGCTGAAGAATTGCGGACCGCGCGGTTATCCCGGGATGGCCGAGGTCGGCAACATGCCGCTGCCGGCCAAACTGCTCAGGGAAGGCGTCTCCGACATGGTGCGCATTTCGGACGCGCGCATGAGCGGCACGGCTTACGGCACGGTGGTGCTGCATGTGGCGCCCGAGGCTGCGGCAGGAGGCACGCTGGCGCTGGTGCGCGACGGCGATCTCATCGAGCTCGATGTTGCCGGTCGCCGGTTGGAGCTGCTGGTCTCGGATGAGGAACTGGCGATCCGCCGCCGCGACTGGAAGCCCCCGGTCCCGCCGCAGGGTGGCTACCAGAGCCTCTATGTCGAGCGCGTGCTGCAGGCCGACAAGGGCTGCGATTTCGACTTTCTCGTCGGTCGGCGCGACGCCGGCATCCCCCGGCATTCCCATTAGAGAGGCGCGTGATGACGGATCAGATCGGCAGCTACGCGACCTACCCCAGCCTCAAGGGCCGCAGCGTGTTCATAACCGGGGGCGGCAGCGGCATCGGCGAGAGCCTGGTGCGCCATTTCTGCGCCCAAGGCAGCCGCGTCGCCTTCGTCGACCTGGCGCAGGAGCCTTCACGACGCCTGGTCGATGCGATCGCGGCCGAAGGACATCCCGCCCCACTGTTCATTCCCTGCGACCTGCGCAATGTCGAAGAGCTGCAGGCCGCCACCGCGCAGGCGGCGCGGCAAAACGGCCCGATCCAGGCGCTGTGCAACAATGCCGGTAATGACGACCGCCATCAGACCAAGGATGTGACTGTGGCCTATTGGGATGACCGCATGGCGGTCAATCTGCGCCATCAGTTCTTCGCGGCCCAGGCGGTGCGTCCGCAGATGAGCGCGCATGGCGGCGGCTCGATCATCAATTTCGGCTCCATCACCTGGATGGTCGGCGATTCCGATTGTCCGGCCTATGTCACCGCGAAAGCCGCTGTCTATGGTATGACGCGGGCACTGGCCCGCGAACTCGGCCCCGAGCGCATCCGCGTCAATTGCATGGTGCCTGGCTGGGTCATGACAGAGCGCCAGATGCGGCTGTGGCTGAACCCGGCCGGCGAACGCCAGATCGCGGAGCGGCAGTGCCTGCCCGACCGGCTGCAGCCTTCCGATATCGCGCGCATGGCGCTGTTCCTTGCCGCCGACGACAGCCGCATGTGCACGAGCCAGCAGTTCATCGTCGATGCGGGCTGGGTGTGACCGGTACAGTCTCAAGGGAAGAAGGGTATTTCATGCGTCTGGTTCAGTACACAACGATCGATGGCGGCAGGCGGGTCGGCCGCGTCTCCGATGACGGCAATCGCCTGCATCCGCTCGACAAGACCAGCACCGTGCTGGAACTCGCCGAAGCGGCGATCGCCGAGGGCGCGTCCATCGCGTCGCTGATCGAGAAGCGGACAGGTGCGGCCACGGTCGCCTATGGCGAACTGCTGCGCGAAGGTCGCGTGCTCGCTCCCGTCGACCATCCGGAACCGGCGCGGTTCCTGGTCACCGGCACCGGCCTGACCCACACCGGAAGTGCCGCCGCGCGCGACAAGATGCACGTGCTGACCCACGGCGAGGACGCCGAGGAATCGGACTCGCTGAAGATCTTCCGCATGGGCCTGGAGGGTGGCAAGCCCGGTGCCGGCAAGATCGGAATCCAGCCCGAATGGTTCTTCAAGGGTGTCGGCACCTGTGTCGTGCCGCCCGGCGCCGATCTGCCGATGCCCGCATTCGCGAAAGCTGGCGCAGAAGAGGCCGAGATCGTCGGGCTCTACCTCAATGGGCCGGACGGCCGCCCCTACCGCATCGGCTATGCGCTGGGTAATGAATATTCCGACCATGTGACGGAGGCCGAGAACTACCTCTATCTCGCCCACTCGAAACTCCGCTCCTGCTCGATCGGCCCGGAACTTTTGATCGGCGACCTGCCCGAAGAAGTGCGCGGACATTCCCGCATTCTGCGCGACGGCACTGCCATCTGGGAACAGGAGTTCCTGTCGGGCGAAGCGCACATGTCGCACTCGATCGCCAATCTCGAACATTTCCATTTCCGCTACCCGATGCACCGCAGGGCGGGCGACCTGCACGCCTATTTCTTCGGTGCCGCGGTGATGAGCTACGCCTCCGGTATCAAGACGGCTTCCGGCGACGAGTATGAAATCCAGGCACAGGCATTCGGCAAGCCGCTGCGCAACCGGATGGTGTCGGTGCCGGACGAGGGACTGGTCGCCGTCACCCGGCTGTGACGGCGACAGCCCCGGAAATTACGGTCCACCAGAACGACAATGGGAGATTAAAATGGGACTGAAGAAAGCGTTTCTGAGACTAGCGACCGTCGGGCTCGGCATCGGCCTGATGACATCGGCGGCGCTCGCCGCGAACCTGCGCGTGCTGGCCTGGGACGGCTATGCCGACCCGGACTGGGTGAAGGACTTCACCGCCGCCACCGGCATCGGCGTCGATGTCGTCTTCATCGGCAGCGATGACGAGATCTGGGCCAAGATCAAGGGCAGCGAAGGGCAGGACTTCGATGTCTTCGCCGTCAACACCGCCCAGCTGCAGCGCTACATCAAGGCCGATCTGGTATCGCCGATCGACATCACCAAGCTGGCGAACCAGAAGGACGTGCTGCCGCGCTTCCGCGATCTGTCCCAGGTCAGCGGCGACACCAAGGACGGCAAGGTCTACGGCATTCCGTTCTGCTTCGATTCCATTGGGCTGATCTACGACACCGACAAGGTCAAGCCGGCGCCGACCTCGATGTCGGTCCTGTGGGATCCGGCCTACAAGGGCAAGATCCTCGCCTATGACAATGGCGAGCACAATTTCTCGTTCACCGCGCTGACGCTCGGCTACAAGGATCCGTTCAACCTCAATGAGGAGCAGATGGCGGCGGTCAAGGCCAAGCTGGTCGAACTCAAGCGCAATGTGCTGAGCTTCTACACCACCGCCGACGAGGCCCAGCAGATCTACCAGAACAATGACGTTGCGCTGATCTGGGCCAATTACGGCCAGCAGCAGGTCAAGGCGCTGCAGAAGATCGGCGCTCATGTCGCTTACGTCAATCCGAGCGAAGGCGCGCTTGCCTGGCTCGACAATTGGGTCATCTCCAAGGGCGTCCGCGACAATGCCGCGGCCGAGAAGTGGATCGACTTCATGCTGACCAAAAAGGTCAGCGGCGAGCTTTCCGAGCGTACCGGGTTCGGCAACACCGTGGTCGAGTCGAGCAGCGCCGGCGGCAATGACAAGCTGGTCTGGCTCAACAATGTCGAGGACCCGCTCAAGCGCTCGGACATGTGGAACGAGGTCAAGGCGACGCCCTGATCCCTTCCGCACCCGACCTCGAAGGACCCGGCGGTCCGGACGTTCCGGACCGCCGGAGCGTATGCGAGAATAATCCATGAGCCAGAACACCGACCTCTTGACGCTGCGGTCCGTCTCGAAATCCTACGGCACGGTTCCCGTGCTGCACGACATCGACCTGTCGATCCGGGACGGTGAGTTCCTCACCGTTCTTGGACCGTCAGGCTCGGGCAAGACCACGGTCCTGCGGCTGATCGGCGGGCTGGAGCCGTTGAGCTCGGGCGAGATCCAGCTGGACGGCCAGGACATCAGCCGCATGCCGATCAACAGGCGGCCGTTCAACACCGTGTTCCAGGACTATGCGCTGTTCCCGCACATGACGGTTTCCGGCAATGTCGGCTATGGGCTTTCGGTGCGCCATCTCAAGCGCAAGGAGATCGCGCGCCGTGTCGGAGAAGCCCTCGAACTGGTACAGCTCGGCCGCTTTGCCGAGCGCTTCCCGGCGCAGCTTTCGGGCGGCCAGCGCCAGCGCGTCGCGCTCGCCCGGGCGCTGATCTGCCAGCCGCGCCTGATCCTGCTCGACGAGCCGCTCGCGGCACTCGATCTCGAATTGCGCCGGCAGATGCAGGAGTTCCTGAAATCCATCCAGCGCGAGATCAAGACCACCTTCCTGTTCGTCACACACGACCAGGAGGAAGCGATCGGCATGGCCGATCGGATCTGCGTCATGCAGGCCGGCCATATCCGTCAGCTCGGCACGCCGCACGAGCTCTACTACAAGCCGAATTGCGAGTTCGTGGCGCGCTTCTTCGGCGAGAACAATCTGGTGGCCGGAAGGCTCGGTCCCGTGCAGGACGGGCAGCGTCCGATCGAGACGGCCCTCGGGCGCCTGGTCTGCTCGATCAGCGACCAGCCGCATCTGAAGGCCGCCCCCGACGGCGCCAACGCCTTTGCCGCGTTCCGTCCCGAAGCCTTGCGTCTTGCGGATGCCAATGATGGCGACAACCGCTTTTCCGGCAGCATCGCCGAGCTGGCCTTTGCCGGCTCGTCGACGGTCGCCACGATCATGGCGGGGGCGGACGATGCAGCGCAACGCCTGCGGTTGCGCATGCCGAGCCGGATCGACGGCAGCGCGCTCAAGTCAGGCGAGACGGTCTCGCTCTGCTTTGCGCCGCATGAAGGCCATCTGGTGCTGGCATGAGCGGAGCCGGCTCGACACACGCGGCGGAACGGCGCTTGTCGCAGCTGGTCACAGTGCTGGCGTTTGCCCTGCCGGTGATCTTCGTCCTCGTGCCGCTGGCGATCTTCCTTGTCTACAGCTTCTTCGGCGTCGACCAGGGCACGATCGTCTACGCGCCGACGCTCGGCAACTATGTCAGGTTCTTCACCGACCCGATCTTTCTGCCGGTGTTCTGGAACACCATCGTGCTGTGTGTGTCGGTGGCGGTGATCTGCATCCTGCTCGCCTATCCCGCGGCCTATTTCCTGACGACGCTGAAAGGGCGCTGGCGCTATGCCTTGCTGATGCTGCTGCTGGTGCCGCTGCTGATGAGCTACGTCATCAAGATCTATGCGATCCGTAGCATCCTCGGCCTCAACGGCTTCCTCAACAAGGCGCTGGTGGCGCTCGGTGTCCTGGATCAGCCGTCGACGCTTTTCGTCTTCAACATGAACGCCATCCTTTTGACGCTGAGCCTGCTTTTGATCCCTTTCGCCATCCTGCCGATCTTCCTGTCGCTGGAGCGGATCCCGCAGACCTTGCTGCGTGCCTCGGACGACCTTGGCGCGAGTGGCCTGCAGACGTTCCTGCGCATCACCTTGCCGCTCAGCCTGCCCGGCGTCGCCTCGGCGGCGAGCTTCGTCTTCGTGCTGGCGATCGGCGATTTCCTGACGCCGCAGATGGTCGGCGGGATCAGCGGCTTCACCTTCGGCCGCATCCTCTACAGCCAGTTCGGCACCGCCTATAACTGGCCGTTCGGCGCGGCGCTGTCGGTGGCGCTTGCGATCGTGGTGATCGCCGCCATTCTCATGGGCGAACGGTTCGGACGCAGCCGGGGGACGTCGGTATGAGTGCGCTACCCCGGCCGTCCACCATCTTCCTGGCCGCGATCACGACGCTGGTCGCGGTGCTGCTCTACAGCCCGCTTTTCGTGCCGATCGTGTCGTCGTTCTTCATCATTTCACATGGCAATGTCGACTGGTCGTCGCCCACCCTTTCGACCTATGTGGCGCTGGCGGGGAACCATGACATCCTGGCCGCCCTGCGCACCACGTTGATCGTCGGCGTCTGTACCGTCGTGCTGTCGGTGATCAGTGGAACGCTGCTGGCGCTCTACTATCACGGCCGCCGCTCAGGACGTTCAATCCTGCAGTTCATCGTCTTCCTGCCATTCCTGATGCCACCGATCATCAGCGGCCTGGCGCTGCTGATCTTCTTCCGCGAGATCGGCCTCGAGCGCTCGCTGCTGACGGTCGTCATCGGCCACACCGTCTTCGTGCTGGCGATCGTCTATCGCACCGTGCTGATGCGGCTGCAGTCGATGAGCCGCACGCTCGTCGAAGCATCCTACGATCTCGGCGCCAGCGGCTGGCAGACCTTCTGGCGCATCATCCTGCCGAACCTGTCGAGCGCCATGGTCGGCGGCGCCATCCTGGCGTTCGCGCTGTCGTTCGACGAAACCATGATCACCATCCTCGTCACCGGCACGCAAAGCACGCTGCCGGTCAGGCTGTGGGCGATGATGCGGCTTGGCTTCTCGCCCGACATCAACGCGCTGGTGGCGCTGATCCTGATGTTCACCGTGCTGCTCTGCGTGCTCGCCGCCCGTTTTCTCATTCCCAAGCAGATGGCGACGGAACGGAACTGAGTTTCAAGCCAGGATGATCATCCGGTAGATGCAGCTGGGTTGAGATCGAAGACTCGTCCTGGATTGAGAATGTTGTTCGGATCGAGCGCGGCCTTCAGCCGCCGCATCGTGGCGATCTCGGCGTCGTTGCGCACCAGATGCAGCCACTGCTTCTTGTCGAGGCCGATGCCGTGCTCGGCCGACACGCCGCCTCCGGCCGCCGCCACGCCGCGATAGATGATACCGTAAGCCGCCGCCGGATCCACCGTCAGGACCTGATAGTGCAGGTTGCCGTCGCCGAGATGGCCGAAGACATAGATGTCGGCGCCGGGATCGACGGCATGAATGGCGGCATCGGCTTCCTGCAGGAAGGTTGCCATGCGCGCCAGCGGGATGCTGATGTCGACGCCGATCAGGCCGTTCATCGAAAACAGGACGCGGTTGGCAACCTCGCGCACATCCCACAGCGCGCGGAATTCGCGCGGTGACTGCGAGACGACCACATCGTCGACGACGCCGTCCTCGACCGCCTGCATCAGCACCTCGGCGAAGCGCTCGCCGTCGCGTTCGGGCTCGCTGCCCTGGATTTCGGCCAGCACATAGACGGGTGAGCCGGAAGGCAACGGCGCCGGCATGGCCATGCTGGCGACCATGATGTCATAGAGCGGCGCGAAGTTGACCTCATAGGCTGATAACAACGGGCCGAGCTTTTGCCGGAGCAGCGCAAGCAACGCGATCACCGCATCGAGCGAAGGCAGCGCGCAGAAGGCGTTCACTTCGGATGCGGGCTTCGGGTGCAGTTTTAGCGCGGCGCGGGTGACGACGCCGAGCGTCCCCTCCGCGCCGATGAAGAGCTGGCCGAGGTCGTAGCCGGAATTGTCCTTGGGCAGGCCTTTCAATGAAGTCAGCACGCTGCCGTCGGCAAGCACGGCCTCCAGTCCCAGCACCTGTGCGCGGTACATGCCGTAGCGCAGCACGCGGATGCCGCCGGCATTGGTGGCGATGTTGCCGCCGACCGTGGCCGAGCCGCGCGCGCCGATATCGACGCCGAACATCAGACCGGCGCCATCGGCGGCCTCCTGCACGGCCTGCAACGTTGCGCCGGCTTCGACAACGATCGTGGCGGCTTGACGATCCGGCGCGGCAAGGCCGGTCATGCGCTCCAGCGACAGCACGATCTCGCCCGGTTGGACGCGCGCGCCACCGGCCAGCCCGGTGCGTCCGCCCTGGATGACGACCGGCTGGCGAAAAGCGTTGCACGCGGCCAGTGCTGCCGCGACACCATCGGTGTCGCGCGGGCGCAGCACGGCTTCGGCAAGCGCGCCGAGCTTGCCGTCGGGATCGTCGCGGTAGCGCTGGTCGACGTCGGAGCCGGCGAGCACGCCGCCCGCGCCCAGCCTTGCGCCAAGCGCGGAGAGAAGCTGTTGTGTCTCAGGCGACATCGGGCTCAGGCGCCTGCGTGACAAGGCGCATCGTCAGCATCCAATCCAACACGCTCGCCATTCCCAAATTGCAGCCCGCCGATCTTATTCGCGCCGGCATGTCGTGCAAGCGATACCGGCCTGCCTTAGGCGATACCGGCATCAATCGCGAGAGCCGAGATTGATGCCGGAAGGACCGCGCGGTTTACTGAAGCTTGGCCTGCAGCGCGTTGACGTCGTCGGTGGTCATTTCGCCATCGGTGGTCACCTTGCCGTCGGCAATTTTCCACAGCCGGAACGGACCGGTGATGTCGCCAAACTTGTCGAAGGCGACCGGACCGATGACGCCTTCATAGCGGATCGGCTTGCCATCCTTGATCAGGCCGAGCGCCTTGGCGAATTCTTCCTTGCCGGCATAGATCGGCGTGCCAGCCGGGTCGACCGCCTTG
This sequence comes from Mesorhizobium sp. WSM3626, assembly GCF_000513935.1. Classification (GTDB taxonomy): domain Bacteria; phylum Pseudomonadota; class Alphaproteobacteria; order Rhizobiales; family Rhizobiaceae; genus Mesorhizobium; species Mesorhizobium salmacidum. The sequence continues at coordinate 48,747 of NZ_AZUY01000032.1, forward strand.
TACATGGCATCCTTGATCTTGGCCGGGTCCTCGGAGCCAGCAATCGCGATAGCGAGGCCGACGATGGCACCGGCATCATAGGAGCGGTCGGCCGCGGGGTTTGTCGGTTCGATCCCGGAAAACGCCTTGTAGTTCTTGGTGAAATACTCCGTCGAGGCGGTCGGGCTGGTGCCAGAGGACGTGCCATAGGCGTCCTTCAGATAATCGGCGCCGACCGACTCGATGAAATCAGGGCTGTTCATGCCGTCATTGAGCAGGAATTTCTGCACGCCGCCCTGCGAGATCCAGGTGCGGGCAATGGTGGCGCCGTCGACGGGCGTGCTGACCAGGTAAAGCCCATCCGGCTCGCCGGCCATCGCCGCGGTGACTTCCGAGGCATAGCTCGACTGCTTCTCGTTATAGGGCGTGTCGGAGACGATGGTGCCGCCGAGCGCTTTGTAGGCACGCGAGAATTCGGCCACCATGTTGACACCGAAGTCGTTGTTGACGTGGATGATGGCCAGCTTCTTAAAACCCTTGTCGACGGCGTATTTGGCAGCGGCCACGCCCTGCAGCGCGTCCGAGGTGATGGTGCGGAAGAAGATGCCGTTTGTCTTGCCGTCGCGACCGAGTGTCGTCAGCGTCGGTGAGGATGAGGCCGGCGAGACCTGGACGATCTTGGCCGGCGCGGTCACCGAGGTCAGGATCGGGATCGACACCGAGGAGATGATGCCACCGATGATAACAGGCACTTTCTTGACCTGAACCAGCTGGGTGGCGGCGTCGACCGCGATGTTGCCCTGGCTCTGGCTGTCGCGCGTGTCGGTAACGAGATCGCAGCCGCGTACCCCGCCGGCTTCGTTGATGTCGCGGAAGGCCATCTCGACCGACTTGGCGCCGGCCTGGCCGTATTCGCCGGCCGGGCCGGTCAGCTCCATGACGAGGCCGACGGTGATCTTGCAGTCGGCGGCCTGTGCGGCACTGGCAATCGTGACGAGAGCAAGAGCGGTGGTGAGCTGGAGTATCGTCTTTCTCATTGTTGTTCCCCTTGAGTTACACGAACTGATTTGACGTCTGGAAAGTCTCAGTGTTCCGGCACCTGCAGCCAGGTTTCATGCAGATGCCGCCATTGGACGCCGTTGGGCGCCGATGAACTGGTGGTGAAGACCGCGCTCGACTGGCGGCGGCTGTGCTTGCCCGCGCGCAGCTGCGCCTCGACATAGAGGACGACGATCGTACCGGCTGCCTGCCAGCCGGGCCGGATGTCCTCGATCGAGATGGCGAAGCCGTTGTCGCAGGTGGCGCGGCTGGAGCGCACATGGTCGATCACGGCATCGCGGTCGAGGATCTGGCCGCCTGGTGCGATCATGGTCAGGCCTTCGCCCATGACGGCTTCGAAGCGGCCGAAATCCACTTGGTCAGCGCGTTCGGCAACGAACCAGTCGACGAAAAAGCGATGCAGGTCGACGACTTCGGTGCTGGCCCGCGAAAACAACTTGTCGTTCGTGGTTTTCATATCCGGCCCGCGTTGAGATTGTAGTGCATGATCGAGCCGTGGCGGCCGTGCCGGTCGCGCTCCAGCGTGTAGACGTCTCCCTCCAGACCGTTGCCCCGCGCTATGGCGGCGGCAATCCGCGCACGGTCATCGGCGTCGAGTACGACATCCATGATTCTGGCGTTGGCCAGCGCATGCTCCTGGTTGCGGGCACCGACGATGACCGCCGCCACTTGCGGCTGCTCCAGCACCCAGGCGCTGGCGATGGTGGCGATGTCGACGGCGTGGCGGTCGCCGACCGCCTTCAATGCGCGAAGTAGTTGCTGGAACAGGGCCCAGCCGCCGAAATCGTCGATGATCAGCTTGTATTTGACCAGCGAGCGGTTTTCGAGCGGCACGGCGGGTTCGGCGACATCGAGCCATCTGTCGCTGAGGAAGCCGCCGGCCACCGAGCCATAGCAGAGGAAGCTCACGCCGTTTTTCTGTGCAAGTGCGGCGAGGCTGTGCGCCGGGCGCTGATCGAGCACCGAATATTGCAGCTGCTGGCTGACCAGCGGTATGCCGGCTGCCAGGATTTCGGCAAGCCGGGGCGTGTCGAAATTGGTGGTACCGAGATTGCGCAGCTTGCCCTCGAGCCGAAGCTCGTTGAGCCAACCCATCGCCTCGACATAGCGCGGCTGCGCATAATCCCACCAATGGAACTGCACGAGGTCGAGCCGCTCGGTCTTCAGCCTGCGAAGCGACTGGTCGACGATGCCCCTGATGTAGTCACGGCTGATCGTAGCGAGCCGTTCGAGGTCGGGCACCAGTTTGGTGTGCACCTTCATTTTGGCCGCTGCATCAAGGCCGCGCTCATTGGCCAGCCGCAGGCGCGCGGCGCCGATCAGCTCCTCGACGCCGGTGTAGATATCGGCGCAGTCATAGGTCCAGATGCCGGCGTCGAAGGTGGCGATGAGGTCGGTCACGGCTTGGCTACGATCGATGGCGCCATGGCCGCCGGCCAGTTGCCAGCCACCTCGTATGACACGCGAAACGGTATAGCCGGGGCTGAGCTCGAAGGCCTTGGCGGTCATGTCAGGTCATTCTCCTTCGGCAGCGGCACGGCCGTGGTTTCGGCATGGCTGAACCGCCGCTTACCGGTCCTGACGATCCTTAGCCGGCTGGCGCAGTTGGGATCGGGACAGGCGATCTCGGCGTCCGAGGTCATCCAGTCATTCGGGTGGGTCGCGCGCTGCTTCGCCGCCAGCAGCGGCAGCACCGCCGAGATCGAATAGATCGAGAAGCCCTGCCCCGCCGGCATCGACAGCATCTCGCCCTTGAGTTCGAAATAGTCGCCGGCCTTGGCGCCGCAATAGATCGGCTTGCCCTGCGGGATAACCGCCTCGACGCGGAGATCGAAGAGCTCGAAACTGTCGTCAGCCATTTGGGCCCTCCACCAGACTGAAGGTGATATCGCAGGCGCCGTTGCGCCGGATTATCCCACAGGCGGCGGCGAACTGATCGCGCTCCCCAGAAGATACCTGCGCCACCACGCTTCCGGCCAGCCAGCCGATCGGGAACAGCAGACGTGCGCCCTGCCCGTAGAACAGGCCGATGTCGAAGATGGCATTGGGATTGCCGCCCCACATGCGCGGCGGAACGTAGGACAACACGATGTCGCCCGGCTGCGGCGTCAGCGTCGCGTTCTCGGCCGGCAGCGGTTGGGCATAGGCCCGCCCCTCGAGATCGGCGGTGGGAACCGGGCAGGAAATCTCAGGTCCCGTCCACATGGCGTGAATGGCGGGGACGACACGTGGCTTGGCGAGATAGGCCGTGAGAAAGGCAGCGTTTTCCGGCGCCTTCCCCGGCAACAGCAGCGCCGTGACGGAAAGCTTCGAGCGCGGCTCGCTGATCCTGATGGAGGTCATATCTGGCCTTTCGAGGCGGCGGATTGCAGTTTGCTGCGTAGGAAGGTGAAGGGCCGGCTGATGTCGGCGGCAAGCGCTTCGCGCGCCGCGCGTGCGTTCTGCGTGGCCAGCGCCTCAACGATGCGGCGGTGATACTGGGCGGTGTCGACCTCGCCGGCTTCCGAGAAGGCGTAGATGGCGACGCGGATGCAAGGACCTGATTGCAGCCACAGGCTCTCGATCATCGGGATCAGCACGGCCGAGCCGCAGGAGCGGTAGATCTCGAAGTGAAAGCTCTGGTTGAGCGTCACTTCGCGGTCGACATCCTTCTTGTGTTTCAGCGCCCGCATCTCGTCCCATTCGCCGAGAATGGTTTCGATGGTGGCTATCTGGCGCGGCCCCATGCGAGCGGCGGCCAGCGCGATCGCCTCGCCCTCGATCAGGATGCGGGCCCGCAAAAGATCGTCGAGACGTTCCAGCGTGATTGGCGGTACCCGCACTGAACGGTTGGGCAGCGCCTCCAGCGCCTTTTCCGTGATCAGCCGACCAAGCGCCTCGCGCACCGGCATGGTCGAGGTGACCATCGCATCAGCCAGACCGCGGATCGTCAGCACCTGGCTCGGCTCGAACAGACCGCCGATCAAGGCCCGACGCAGCTCGGAATAGACGCGATCCTGCACCGTTTCGCGACCGACCGGCGCGAGTTGGGCCGCGATCGCCTCGTTGTTTTTTTCGATGGCAGCCTTTTGCATGGAATTCCGTTCTCGGCGGGTTTTCGGCTTGCGGATGAAATTAAAGCCGAATAGCGTGATCAAAGCAAGTGTGATCACAAATCATAATCAGGAGACGGCGACACCGTCTTCGGCCAGAGGGTTTGATGAGCGAGGCAGCGGAAAGGCAGGGGAAGGAGACCCGTCCGCCGGTTCTGACGGCAAGCCACGTCGTCAGGCGGTTCGGCGGCCTTGTCGCCGTCAATGATGTCTCATTCGATGTCAAAGCGGGCGAAATCCTTGGCCTGATCGGACCCAACGGCGCCGGCAAGACGACGATGTTCGACCTGCTGGCCGGCAGCATCCTGCCCACCAGCGGCGACATCCTTCTCGACGGCACGCGCGTCTCGGGCGAAGCCGCTCACCTGCGCATCGGCCGTGGCCTTGGCCGCACCTTCCAGATCCCGCGCCCGCTGCCCAATCTGACGCTGATCGAAAACATCATGCTGGCGGCACAGGGCCAGGCCGGCGAAAGGCTGCTCGCCAACTTCATCACGCCGTGGCGGGTGGCGGCGCAGGAAAGAGCTGCCCGGACAAAGGCGCTCGAACTGCTGGAACTCGTCACCCTCGGCCATCTCGCGCATGAGCCGGCGCGCGTGCTGTCCGGCGGCCAGCGCAAGCTGCTCGAACTCGCCCGGGTGATGATGGCCGATCCGGCGATCATCCTGCTCGACGAACCCGCGGCCGGCGTCAACGCGACGCTGCTCGAAGTCATCATCGACCGCATCCGCGACATCAACGGGCGCGGCATCACCTTCCTGCTGATCGAGCACAATATCGACATGGTGACGCGGCTCTGCCATCGCGTCCTGGTCATGGCGAGCGGCCAGTTGCTGAGCGAAGGCACCGCGGAAGAAGTCGCCCGAGACCCGCGCGTCATCGAGGCCTATCTCGGAGGTACCGCATGAGCGAGACCGTCCTCGATGTCCGCGACCTCGAAGCCGGTTATGAACCCGGCGTACCGATCGTGCGCGGCGCCTCCATCACCGTCGGCAGAGGCGAGATCGTCGTCGTGCTCGGCCCCAATGGCGCCGGCAAGTCGAGCTTCATCAAGGCGATCGCCGGCCTTGTCCCGATCACCGGCGGCACGGTGCTGCTGGATGGCAGGGACATCACCGCCGCGCCCGCCCACACCATGGTGCGGCTTGGCCTTGCCTTCGTGCCGCAGACCGAGAACATCTTTCCGCTGATGTCGGTGGAGGACAATCTCAGGGTTGCCTGCGGCATTCTCGAGCGGCGCGAAGTCCCTGTCCGCATCGAGGAAATGTACGCCGCCTTCCCCGACCTCGTCCGCCAGCGGCGCACCGCCGCCTGCAATCTGTCCGGGGGACAGCGGCAGATGCTTGCCGTGGCGCGGGCGCTGATCATCCATCCCAAGGTGCTGGTGCTGGACGAGCCGTCGGCCGGCCTGTCGCCGAAGTTCGTCTCGACGGTATTCGAGATGCTGGCCGGCATCCGCAAATCCGGCGTTACTATTCTTTTGGTCGAGCAAAACGCCAAGGCTGCGCTTGCCATCGGCGACCGCGCCTATGTGCTGGTCGAGGGCAAGGACCGGCACGAGGGCGTCGCCTCCGAATTATGGAATGATCCTGTCGTGGCCGAGCTCTATCTTGGCCAGCGCCCCTCTCAAGCCGGCAAGGGAGGCGCGGCATGAGCCTGCAATTCATCGTCGACGGATTGCTGACCGGCTCGATGATCGGCCTCGGCGCCATCGGCGTCACGCTCACCTATTCGATCCTGCGCTTTTCGAACTTCGCGCATGGCGACTTCATGGCCTGGGGCAGCTATGCGACGCTGGCCATGGTCAGTGCCATCGGCGCGACATTCGGCAAGGTGGCGCCGATCGGGCCGCTGTCCTTCGGCTGGCCGCTCCTTGTTGCACTGGTCGTCGGCATGGCATTCACCACTTTGCTGGCGCTGCTGCTCGACAAGGTGTTGTTCTCGCGGCTGCGCTCGCAAGGCCAGGCGATCATCGTGGTGATGGCGAGTTTCGGCGCCTCGATGGCGCTGCGCAGCCTGCTCGAATTCACCTTCACCTCACGGCCGACCTATTTCAGCCGGGCGATCCAGATCGCCATGCCGGTCGGCTTCGGCATCCGCATCACGCCCGACCAGATCGCCCTGTTGCTGCTGACCGCCGTGCTCGTGCACGGCGTGCATCTGTTGATGACGCGTACGCAGACCGGCCGCTCGATGCAGGCCTTGAGCCAGAACGCGGCACTGGCCCGCATCGTCGGCATCGACGTCGCCAGCGTGGTGCGCGTCACCTGGATCATCGGCGGCGCGCTCGCCTGCGTGGCTGGCGTGATGATCGGCATTCTGGTGCAGATCCGCCCGTTCATGGGCTTCGACATGCTGCTGCCCATGTTCGCCGCCGCTATCCTCGGCGGCATCGGCAGCATCCCGGGCGCGGTGCTCGGCGGCCTGATCATCGGGCTCGCCGAAGCCGGCGCGGTGCAACTGATCGGCGCCGAATGGCGCGCCGCCGTCTCCTTCATCATCCTGATGGCGGTGCTGTTCGTGCGGCCGATCGGCCTTTTCGGAGTTCGGGAAAGATGATCGATCTGGTCGGCTACGGCGCCTTCTTCCTGACCACGGCTCTGATCTTCTCGCTGGTCACGCTGGGACTCAACCTGCAATGGGGCCTGACCGGCCTGTTCAATGTCGGCCTCGCCGGTTTTGTCGCCATCGGCGCCTACACCTCGGCACTGCTGACGACACCGGTCGACCCCGCGCGCCTCGGCGGCTTCGGCCTGCCCATCCTCGCCGGCTGGGCGGGCGCCATGATCGTCGGCGGCATTGCCGCCGCGCTTACCGGGATGGCCACACTGCGTCTGCGGTCCGACTATCTGGCGATCACCACCTTCGGCGTGGCCGTCGTCGTGCAGCTGGTCGCGCTCAACGCACAGAAGCTGACCGGCGGACCGTTCGGCATTGGCTTCATCCCGCGTCCCTTCGGCGGCCTGGCCGAAACGCCGCTGCTGTTCAACCTGTCGAACCTTGCTGTCGTTTGTGCCGTGACGCTGATTGCCTATCTCGCTTTGGAGCATCTGTCGCGAAGCCCGTGGGGTCGCGTGCTGAAGGCGCTGCGGGAGGACGAGCGGGCGGCGATTTCACTCGGCAAGAGCGCGCGTTTCTATCGCGTCCAGGCGTTTGCCGTCGGCGGCGCCATAATGGCGCTGGCCGGCGCGCTGCAGGCGCACTTCACCGGCTTCATCGCGCCAGACAATTATCTGCCGATCCTCACCTTTCAGGTCTGGGTGATGCTGATCGTCGGCGGCTCGGGCAGCAATCTTGGCGCCGTCATCGGCAGTGTCCTGGTCTGGGGGATATGGGCGGGATCGGGCACGCTGACCAGCGTGTTCTTCCCGCCCGAGCAGCAGGCACGTGCTGCCTCGCTGCAGATCGTCGCCATCGGCGTGATGCTTTGTGTGATCCTGCTGATCCGGCCGAACGGATTGTTCGGCGACAGGCCGAGGCGGCCGCGCTTTGGCAAGCGTAAGCGGATCGCTACGGACAAAAGCAGTTCCGGCTCATGAATGCTCCGGTCCGGCAGGGTGCGAATGGCACTTCGCTCTGGCATGCGATAAACCGCGATCGCCGGGAACGGCCGACGCTGCAAGGCAGGCTCGATGTCGATCTGGCCATCGTCGGCGGTGGATTTTCCGGTCTGTCGACCGCGCTGCACGCCGCTGAAAAAGGCATCTCGGTCGCTGTGCTCGAAGCCGAGATCATCGCCTGGGGCGCGACCGGCAGGAACGCGGGTTTCGTCGTGCCGAACTTCGCCAGGATGGATCCGGACAACATCCTTCCGCATCTCGGCCCCGAGCGCGGTGAAAGGCTGATCGATTTCGCCGCCGGCAGTGCCGACCTCGTTTTCGGCCTGATCCGGCGGCGCGGCATCGACTGCCACGCTGTGCAGAACGGATGGATCCAGCCGGCGCACTCGCCCGGCGCCTTGCAGAAGGCCAAATCACGTGCGGACCAATGGGCGCGGCGCGGACGGCCTGCCGTCACCCTGGATCGGCAGGAGGTCGAAGCGCTGACCGGCGCGCGCGGCTACGTCGGTGCCTGGATGGATCGTTCCGGCGGCGTGCTCAATCCGGTCGCCTATGCGCGCGGACTGGCCGATGCGGCGGAGAAGACTGGCGCGAAGATTTTCGAACACACGCCGGTCACCTCGATCGATCGCGGGGCCGATGGCTGGGTGCTTAAAGCAGGGTTGGGCTTGGTGCGCGCGGCCAAGGTATTGATCGCCACCAACGCCTATGGCGGGTCGCTCAGTCCGTTGTTGCGGCGAACCTATATTCCGCTGAAGGTTTTCCAGATCGCGACCGCGCCGCTACCGCTCGAAATCCGCACGCGTCTGCTTCCCGGGGGACAAGGCGTCGGCGATACCAGGCGCAATCTCTTCACCTTTCGCTTCGACGCCGATAACCGGCTGATCAGCGGCGGCATGCATATTCTTGGCACTGGCGCCGATACGCGCGTGCCGCAAACAATCTGGCGGCGGCTTGCCACCCACCTCGACCTGCCCGATATGCCGCAGCTTGCCTACAGCTGGTCGGGAATCGCGGCGGTCGAACCGGATTTCCTGCCGCACCTCCTGGATCTCGGCCCGGGGCTGATTGCCGGCCGCGCCTGCAATGGACGCGGCATCGCCATGACCACGGCGATGGGCAAGGTGCTGGCCGACTGGGCCGCTGGAACCGACGCGCGTGATTTGCCGCTGCCCTTTGCACCGCCGGCGCCGATCCCGTTCCATGCCCTGCTGCGGCACGCACCCAACATGCTGCTTGGCTGGAGCATGCTGCGCGACCGGATGGACGAGACGTCGTAGGCCGACCGAGCCTGCCGTGCGATCAGTCCGTCGTGCAAAGGTTTTCGGAGAGGATAGCGGCCGCCGCGACAATGTCCTGCTCGAGGGAAGCCCGAACGGCTGGACCGTTGCGCTGTTCCAGCGCGACGACGATCCTGTGGTGTGCGTCATTGGACTGCGGGATGTAGCGATCGGCCCGCATCAGGAGCTTGGGATAGGGCCCGACCCGACCCCAGAGATCGCGGATCATGTTCAAGAGGATCGGCGCGCCGGCGTGCTCATAGATAGCGAAATGGAAGGCCTCGTTCAGGGAAAGATAGGTCGTGGCGTCCTGCGCCTCGACGGCCCGCTGCATGCCGGCGAGCGCGGCTTGTATGTCGGCCAGCCCGCTTTCAGTCATCCGTGACGTAGCCATCTCGCCCGCCAGCCCCTCGACGGCGATGCGGATGCGCGTCAGTTCCGCGAAAGCGGGCGCGGAGAGCAACGGCACGATGATCGAGCGGTTGTTCTGCATTTCCAGAAGCCGCTCGGCGACCAGCCTTTGCAACGCCTCGCGGATCGGCGTGGTCGATATGCCAAAGGTTTCGGCGAGCTTGCGGATGACCAGCGTCTGGCCNGGGCTGAAACCACCCGAAATCAATTCCTGCTTGAGCGCGCCGTAGGCGCGGTCATTGAGGGTTTGATGCTCGAGTTTCAGCATGCGCGGACCGCTCGGCTCACCATTTCGACAGCGCGCGGTCGAGCGTCTCGGCCAGTTGCTCGGCATTGTCCCTGGAAAAGGGCAGCGGCGGCCTGATCTTCAGCACATTGCCGCGTGGGCCACAGGACGAAATCAGCACACCGTCCTCGCGCATGGCTTCGACGACGGAAGAAGTCTTGGCAGCGGCGGTGGCCCCATCTTCCGCCGTCAGCTCGACGCCGAAATAGAGGCCATTGTGCCTGACGTCGGCGACCATGCCGTGCCGGCTTTGCAAGGCGCGAAGCAGGTTCCTCGTATAGGCACCGACTGTCCGCGCGTTCTCGATCAGCCCCTCGCCCTCGATCACCTCGAGCACGGCGATGCCGACGGCGGCTGCGACCGGATTGCCGCCGAAGGTGTTGAAGTAGCCGGTGTTCGAACCAAACGAGCTCACCAGCTGCGGCCGCACGATCACCGCACCCATTGGATGCCCGTCGCCGATCGGCTTGCCCAACGTGACGATATCAGGCTCGAGGCCATAATTGGCGAAGCCCCACATGCCGTGGCCAAGCCGGCCGAAACCGGACTGGACCTCGTCGGCAATGACGATGCCGCCGGCTTTCCTGACGTGATCGGCTGCCTCGCGGATGACAGAACCATCGGGGAAGAAAATGCCATCGCTGGAAAAGGCCGAATCGAGCAGCAGCGCCGCCGGGCGGATGTTTTGGGCGCGCATGTCGTCAATGGCGGCGGCGACATTCCTGGCGAAATCATCCGCGGCGCGGCCGCCGTCCCGGAAGGTGTCCGGCGCTGCCACGGCTCGATGATGCGCGGGTACGCCCTTGGCGCCGACCGCCGCCGGCGACAGCTGCGCGGTGGCGATGGTGGCGCCGTGATAGGCGAAGTCGGTGATGATCACGCCGGTGCCGCCGCTCGAATGCTGGGCGATACGGATGGCGAGGTCGTTGGCCTCGCTGCCGGTGCAGGTGAACATAGCGTGGCCGAGATGGGGCGGAAGCGTGCCGAGAAGTTTTTCCGCGTAGTCGAGGATGATCTCGCTTAGATAACGCGTGTGCGTGTTGAGCGTGGCTGCCTGCCCCGACAATGCCTCGACGACGCGCGGATGGCAGTGTCCGACCGAGGCGACGTTGTTGTAGGCATCGAGGAATTTTCGGCCCTGCGCATCGTAGAGCCAGACACCGCTGCCACGCACCAGATGGATCGGGTTGCGATAGAAGGCGCGATAGGTCGGTCCGAGCAACCTGGCGCGGCGTTCAAGCAGCGCGCGCTCGGCATCGGCAGAAGCACTTGCAGGCGAGGGCTGGGACACTGGCATCTACTCCGGCTTGGAATGGTCGAGAAAATAGCGGCGGGCTTCAGCGGATGAGAGACCGTTCAGCCGTTCGAGCGAGGCCCAGACTTGGGTGATGAGGCGCAGGACATAGTCACGTTTGGCCGGAAACCGCTCGGCCTGCCAGCTGGCTATATTGGCGATGAGTGCGAGGCGGGCACGAATGAGGTGGAAGAGGATGCCAAGCTCTTCAATCTCGAGCGGCTGCACGGACTGATAACCGGCGACGAAGCGTGCCGCAGGCGCCAACGGATGACCTTCAGCCGGCCAACGATAGACGGCACCGATGGCGAGATCGCAGATCAGCGGCGAGTGGATCATGTCGCCGAAATCGAGAATGCCGCTGACCATTTCCGGCCGCGAGGCATCCATCACTACATTGTAGGAGTTCATGTCGTTGTGGACGATCTGCGCGCGCAGCCCGGGGATGACCGGCGCCGCGTGCTGCTCGAAAGCGTCGATGACGCGCTCGACCATGGCGCGATGGCGGGCATCGGCGATGTACGCCAGCATGGGCCGTGTCTTGGCGACCTTGCGGATGTCCCACAAAAGGTCGCTGCCGGCGGCCGGATGGAAGAAGCCGCGCAGTGCCCGGCCAAGCCTGGCGAGGAAGATGCCGAGATTGCGATCCTGCGCCGCTGACGTGGGCGAGCGCGAAAGCAACTGGCCGGGCAGATAGGTAACCAGCCGGACGACGCGCGGCGCCGATCCGCCGACGCTGACCATAAACTGCGCTTCGCCTTCGAGGCTCTTGCGCACCGAGGGAACGGGCAAGGCCGGGTCGACCGTCATGATATGATCGAGCGCCTTGTTCTGGAAATCGGTGAAGCCGGCCTCTTCCGCCGGATGCGAGACCTTCAGGACGAACTCGCCCTCGCCTTCTGTCTGGATATGGAAATTATGGTCGCGCTCGCCCGGCAGCGGGCGCGCACTGCCGGTGAGCCCGTAGTGCCGGCGCAATATGGCAAGCGCCTCGGCGATCGAAACGTCAGGGGCATTCTCGGCGAGCGTTTCGCCGAAGGCATCCGACACGGCCGCGTTCATGACCTGACCTCGGCATCAACGGGTTCGAGACCGCACCAGTCGGCGATGAAGAGCGCGATGGTCTGGGTGACCTTGCGCACTGAGTCGAGATCGACGGCCTCGTCATAGCCATGCGGCATGCGGCAGATGGGGCCGTAGACGATCGCCGGCGTGTCGGCATAAAGGCCGAAGAAGCGCGCATCGGTGGTGGCGGAGGTGACATGTTCCGTCAGCGGCTCGCCCCACACGGCGGTATGGCTGCGCCGCAGTACGGCTTCCATCCCGTCAGCGCCTTCCAGCACATAGCCCTCGGCCACAAAGCCGTTATAGGTCATCCTGGGCGGGCGATTGGCGAGGAACGGATCGGCGCGTGCCGCATCGGCGATGCAGGCCTCCAGTTCGGCTCTCGCATCCTCCAGCTTCTGGCCGGGATAGGTCGCGACACGCATCTCGAAGACGCAGCGCGCTGGAACGCTCGATGTCCACTCGCCGCCCTCGATCTTGCCGAGGTTGAAGCGGATGGGGTGCGGATGATCGCAAAAATGCGGATCATCGACTTTCCTCGCGTTCCAGACGATTTCGAGCTGCTTCAGCGCCTGGATGATGAGGAAGGCCTTTTCGATGGCGTTGGCGCCGGCCGAGAAAGCGCCCGACGCGTGCTGCGGATCGCCGTCGACCTCGACCCTGAACCAGATCGGCCCGACCTGCGCCCGCATCAGCCTTGGCTCCAGCGGCTCAGGAATAAAGGCGGCGTCGGCGCGGTAGCCGCGCTGCAGGCAAGCGAGCGCGCCGTTGCCGGTGCACTCCTCCTCGACCACCGACTGCAGGAACACTTTCGCCGCCGGCTGGTAGCCAAGGCCGCGCAAGGCGGCCAGGGCATAGAGGCAAGCCGACAGGCCGGCCTTCATGTCGCCGGCGCCACGGCCATGCATCCAGCCATCCTCGATCGCCGGATCGTAGGGGTCGCGCAGCCAGCGGTCGAGCGGTCCTGTCGGCACCACATCGATATGGCCGTTGAGGATCAGCGAGCGACCGGTGGCATTTTTCGGCGTATGGGTGGCGACGACGTTGAAGGCGTCATCGTAGGACACCGCCACGGGTGAAAATCCGGGCAGGTCGCGGATCGCATCGACATCGACACGCCACATATCGACCGCATAGCCATTGGCTTCATAGGCAGCCGCCATGAAGGATTGCGCGGCGTGTTCCTCACCGCGTTGCGAGGGAAAGCGTACGAGGTCGGCCAGGAAGGCAAGTTGACGATCGAAGCCATCGTCGACCGCCCGCAAAATGGCTTCATCCGCAATCCGCTCAGGCATGATATTCCGCTTTCCCAGGGATGATGTATCATATCTCATATGCCATTACCCGGAAAGGCAAGAAGACAGGCGGGCCAAAATCATGGCCCACCGCTGGAGCCTCTTGGCAGGCGGCCGCAGAGTTGGCATCAGCTTGAAATGCCGGCAAGGCTGCGCGGCGGAAGATCGAGGACAGATGCAAGTCACCGAAGGCTCATTGCCGGATGAAACCACCGATCTCGCGTCCGGCTACCGGCGCGTGCCGGCCGGCAAGATCGTCAATGCGGTGACGTGGATGGAGGCGCGTGCCCCGGTGCAGGGTCTTTCGCATCCACTTGCGATGAGCCGCGTCACCCAGCCCGACCCCGCCATCTACCGCGCAGTCTTCTTGGAGATCGGCGCTCCCTGGCTCTGGGATCGCGCCGCCGAAATGTCGGACGCCGACATCGCGGCGCATTTCGCCGACCCACGCCAGCATCTCCATTACGGCCACGACGAAAACGGCGGCCATGTCGGCATGGTCGAATTCTCGGTCGCCGACAGCAACGAGATCGAGATCACCTATTTCGGCCTGTTCCCCTCTTTCACCGGCCGCGGCTTCGGCAAACGGCTGATGGCGGGCGCGCTCGATCAGGCATGGCGCCTAGAGCCCAGCCGCATCTGGCTGCACACCAGCAGCTTCGATCATCACAGCGTCATCGGCTTCTACAGAGCTTGCGGATTTGAACCCTATGCAGCTGGTTTCGAAATCACCGACGATCCGCGGATCAAGGGAACCTTGCCGCGCGATTGCGCGCCGCAAATTCCCCTAATCGAAACGGAATGGGTGCCCGGCGCCAGATGAGACCGTCGTCGCAATCCGCCAGTCTGGCATCGGCTCACCATCGGCGGTGGGTACGGCGCGAGAACATCCTGTCAAGGCTGGAGCGGCACGTCGACACGCGCATCGTGCTGTTTGCCGCCCCCGCCAGCTTCGGCAAATCGACGACGATGGCGCAAGGGCAACCGAGGTCGCGCGCCGCCGTAGGGCAAGATCCGCGACGATGCCAGCAACAATCACACGCTCTGCCATTCCTATGTCGGCAAGGCGGCGGCGGACGGCATCGGCTATGAGATCGTCAAGGATTTCGGCACCATCGCGCCGGTGACGCCCTACTGCAAGCTGTAGGACTTCCGGCTGCGCGCGATCTGGACTTCCACGCCGCGCAGCCGTCATATCGGCAACCGTCAGGTCGCCTGCGGCGCCGGCAGCCGTTCGCGCAATTCGTCGACAAGCACCCTGGTGTTTTCGGAATAGTCGATGGGCACGACGACGAGATGCACGCCGCCGGTGAAGGCCTGTTCCAGCGTCGGCCGCAACTCGGCGATCGCGCCGACCCTGGTCCCTTTGGCGCCATAGGCCTCGGCGTATCTGACGAAGTCGGGATTGCCGAAGGTCATGCCGAAATCCGGGAATTCGTCGACCGCCTGCTTCCAGCGGATCATGCCATACGCATGGTCTTCCAGCAGCAGGACGACGAGGTTCAGCTTGAGCCTGACAGCCGTCTCCAGTTCCTGGCTGTTCATCATGAAGCCGCCATCGCCGCAGATGGCCATGACACGACGCTGGGGATAGAGCAGCGCCGCCATCATCGCAGACGGCAACCCGGCGCCCATGGTGGCCAGCGCGTTGTCGAGCAACAGCGTGTTTGCCATGCGCGTGCGGTAGTTGCGCGCGAACCAGATCTTGTACATGCCGTTGTCCAGCGCGAGGATGCCGTCGGCCGGCATCACGGCGCGCACGTCGTGCACGATGCGCTGCGGCGTGAAGCGGTCTTCGGTGGCGCGCGCGGCGATTCGGCTCAAAATGCCTTCGCGCAGCGGCAGCAGCGCCTGCGCGTTGGGGATCTTGCCTTCGATGCGGTCGGCCAGCAGCGCCAGCGACGGGCCGAGGTCACCGACAATCTCGGCTTGCGGGAAATAGACCTGCTCGACATCAGCCGACTGGTAGCCGACATGAATGACCTTCGGTCCCTTCGCGCCCATGATGAAGGGCGGCTTCTCGACCGTGTCGTGGCCGATGGTGATGATCAGATCGGCCTGTTCGATGGCCTCGTGGACATAGTCGCGCTCCGAAAGCGCCGCCGTTCCCATGTAAAGTTCGGTGCCGCCGGGCACGGTGCCCTTGCCCATCTGCGTGGTGAAATAGGGAATCTGCGTGCGCAGCACGAACTGGGCGACGTCGGGGGTCACGCGCGGCCGTGACGCCGCTGCGCCGAACATCAGCAGCGGACGCTTGGCCTCGAGGATCATGCGGGCGGCGCGATCGAGCGCGCCAGCGCTGGCCAGGGGCAACTCGACCGGATGCGTCGGCACCAACGCAATCGGTTCGCACTCCGCCGCCGCGATGTCTTCCGGCAGTTCCAGGTGCACGGGGCCGGGGCGCTCTTCCTGGGCGACGCGGAAGGCTTCGCGCACCAGCGACGGGATCATCTTCGGCGAGACGATCTGGCGCGACAGCTTGGTCAGCGGCTTCATCGCCGCAACGATGTCGACGATCTGGAAGCGCGCCTGCCTGGACGACAGGATGCCCTTCTGGCCGGTGATCATGATCATAGGCATCGCACCGAGCAGCGCATAGGCCGAGCCGGTCGTCAGGTTGAGCGCGCCAGGGCCGAGCGTGGTGATGCACACTCCTGCCTTGCCGGTGAGCCTGCCATAGGTGGCGGCCATGAAGGCGGCCGCCTGCTCGTGGCGGGTCAGGATCAGCTGGATCGACGAGCGGCGGATGGATTCGACGATGTCGAGATTTTCTTCGCCCGGAATGCCGAAAATCCGATCGACCCCTTCATTCTCGAGGGCCGCCACGAACAGATCCGAACCCTTGGTCATGAACCCTCTCTCCTGCGATGCGCGCATTTCGTCAGCCATCTTCATATGGCACCGGAACGCGACGCCTCAAAGAGCGCAAGTCGTCTACTGGCGATCACGCCATCATTTTCGGCAAGGCGGCCGTCAATGCGTCGACGGCCAGCCGGACCTTGAGCGGCAGATGCGGCGTCTGCAGCCAGAGTGCATGACAGTCGTAGGGATAGCGTGGCTGGTCCGGCAACAGTTCGACCAGCGCGCCGGCCTGGATGCGCTGGCGAGCCAGCCAGTAAGGCAACCACGCCAGCCCCATGCCGCCGACAGCGGCATCGGCGATGGCATCGAGATCGTCGAGCCGCAGCCGGCCGTTTGGGATGAACTCGAGCGCGGCTTGTCCTTCGCGCGCGAACAGCCAGGGCTGAACGATCATACCGAGCCGGCGATAGACAATCGCCTGATGATCGGCGAGATCTGCGATCCGCAGTGGTTCGCCATGAATTTCGAGATAGGAAGGCGCGGCACAGACGACCATGTCCTGGCGTGCAACACGGCGCGCGATCACGCCGGCCTTGTCGTCCAGCTCACCGGTCCGGATGGCGAGGTCGTAGCCATCCTCGACAAGATCGGCAAAGCGGTCGCTGAGCGAGAGGTCGAGCTCCAGCATCGGATACCGCCGCGCCAGTTGCAGCAATACGGGAGCCACGCAGTGGCGGCCGAAATGCGCAGGCATGGTGACGCGCAATTTTCCGCGCGGTTGCGAGAGCTGGTCGGCGGCGAGTGCATCGGCGGCCTCGGCCTCGGCCAGCACCAGGCGGCACCGCTCATAGTAGGCGCGGCCGAAATCGGTCAGGCTCTGGCGGCGCGTGGTCCGGTTGATAAGACGCACGCCAAGTCTGTCCTCAAGGAACCGGACGTGCTTGCCGACCATCGGTCCAGATAGATCGAGCGCTGAGGCGGCCGCTGCGAACGAGCCGAGATCAACCGCCCTGACGAACACGGCCATGCTTTCAAGCCTATCCATATTCGAAACTCCTGGTTTCTACTGTACAATCTGAATAGCCATTTATCGCCAACAGGCTTCGCATCATAGCTCATTTGGTTCAGATAATTTGGAGTTGGCCGAATGACCCGTGTAGTCCGCTTTCACCAGCATGGTGGTCCCGAGGTCCTGCGCATCGAGAAGGTCGACCTGCCCCCACCGGGCCAGGACGAGGTTCAGATCCGCGTCAGGGCATTCGGCCTCAACCGCGCCGAGGCGCTGCTGCGCGCGGGCAGCTATATCGAGACACCCGCCCTCCCCTCCGGGCTCGGGCTGGAAGCGGCAGGCATCATCGAGGCAATCGGCGAAGGCGTGACAGGGCTGGCGCCCGGTGACGCGGTCAGTGTCGTCCCGCCGCAATCGATGGTCCGCTGGCCGGCCTACGGTGAGCTTGTCACTTTCCCCGCCGGGCTCATCGTCAAACATCCGCCGTCCCTCGACTGGCAAACCGCGGCGGCGGTTTGGATGCAGTACCTCACTGCCTACGGCGCCCTGATCGATATCGCCAGGTTGAACAGTAGAGATGCCGTTGTCATCACCGCGGCCTCGAGCAGCGTCGGACTTGCCGCGATCCAGATCGCCAACAGGGTCGGCGCGACAGCGATCGCGGTGACGCGGACATCCGCAAAGAGACAGGCCCTGCTTGACGCCGGAGCGGCTGAAGTCGTGGTCCTCGCAGACGAGGATCTTGCCATGCGGCTGAGTGGGATCGCTGGGCAGAATGGCGTGCGCGTCGTGCTCGATGCGGTCGGCGGCCCGATCTTCGAACCGCTGACGGCGGCCATGTCGAAAGGCGGCGTTCTGATCGAATATGGCGGCCTCAGCAGCGACCCGACGCCGTTTCCGTTGCCTGCGGTACTGGGCAAGACGCTGACGTTGCGCGGCTATCTCGTCCACGAGATCACCGGCAATCCTGAGAAGTTGGAGGCTGCCAAGGCATTCGTCCTCGAAGGGCTTGAGGACGGCACGCTGAGGCCGATCATCGACAGAACGTTTCCATTCGACCAGATCGTCGAGGCGCATCGCCATCTCGAATCGAACGAACAGTTCGGCAAGATCGTCGTCACCGTTTGAGCAGCAATCATTCTCGCCGGCAATATTGCCCCTTGAAGGGGCCGGCCCGCGTTCCTAAATCCCGAATGCGGGCCGGGCCCCTCTGACTGTCGCTTCTCGCGACCGTGATGTCGGACCGCTTCAACGGGCCCGTTTCCATTCCTTTCGGTCGAGCGGGCTCATTCCTTTCTGGTTAGGAGCCCCTGATGACATCATCTCTCCTTGGTATGGTTTGCCCCTCCTGCCGTGTCGCCCTCGTGATGAGCGAACGCCAGGGGATCGAGATCGACTACTGTCCGCAGTGCCGCGGCGTCTGGCTTGATCGTGGCGAACTCGACAAGATCATCGAACGGTCCGGCAGGGATGCGTCGCCCGCGCCGCAAGCGCAGCCCGCGCCATTTGCCCAGCCGCAACACAGCCGGGACCGCGATGACGACTATTCCCGCTCGCATGGCCAACGCTATCCGAAGCGAAAGAAGTCATTCTTCGAAGAGTTGTTCGATTGACGGCATGACGCCCGCCACCCGGCCAGCGCCTTGCTGAAACTTCCGAAACCACATCGATAAGGTCCTATCAGATGATTTCCCGCACAAGCCGAATAGCTACCCTCTTTGCCGGCCTGTTCCTCGCCTTCTCCATGGTCGCGATCGATCATGCCGAGGCGCGGCGCGGCGGCAGCTTCGGCAGTCGTGGCACGCGCACCTTCCAGTCGGCACCGCCGACCCGGACCGCGCCGGCGCCGACCGCGCCGGTCGAGCGTTCGATGACACCCAACACCGGCGTGAACAATGCAGCCCGGCAGCCGCAGGCCGGCCCGCAGAGACCCGGCTTCATGAGCGGCTTCGGCGGAACGATGATGCGTGGCCTGTTGCTCGGCGGCCTGATCGGACTGCTCGTGGGCCAGGGTTTCGGCGGCCTCGCCGGCATGTTCGGATTCCTGCTCCAGGCCCTGCTCATCGGTGGCGCAATCATGCTGGCCATCAGGTTCTTCCGGTCGCAGTCCGCGCGTGGCCCCGCGCCCGCGCTCGCCGGCATGGGCAATGCCCAGGCTTCGCGGTTTGAGAACCGCGCAACGGCACAGCAGGAGACCGGAACCGCAGGCTCCTTCACCATTCCTGGCTTTGGCGGCGGTTCGAACGGAGACCATGAGGCCACCCGCTCCGAGGAGATCACGCTGGCCCAGACCGACCTCGACGCCTTCCAGCAGTTGTTGACCGAGGTCCAGGAAGCATTCGGCCGCGAGGACCATGCCGCATTGCGCCGGTCGGTGACGCCCGAGATGGTGTCCTATCTGTCGGAAGAACTGGCCGACAATGCCCAGAAAGGTCTCAGAAACGAAGTGTCCGATGTCACCCTGCTGCAGGCCGACATCGCGGAAAGCTGGCGCGAGGATGACCGCGACTACGCCACCGCCGCATTGCGTTATGAGTCGCGCGACGTGATGCGCGAACGGGCGAGCGGCAAGGTCGTCGAGGGCGACGAGGGCCATCCCACCGAGACGACCGAGTTGTGGACGTTCACGCGTCAGAACGGCTCGAACTGGAAGCTCTCGGCGATACAAGAGACTTGAGCCTGGTGAGTTTACTGGGGCGTAGTGACGATTTAACGGGTTGGGATTCCCAAGGAAGGGCAAATCAGATTCAACGCTGATTTTTNGAGGTNAGCGATGGACTGCGATGCGCTTCGAGAGGATCAGTNGGAACGGATCAAGNGNTTTGTGCCTGGCGGTACGAAGGGCAAGCGCGGCCCGCGCACCGACAACCGGAAGTTCCTCGATGCCCTGCTGTGGATGGCCCGCTCGGGTGGGCGCTGGCGTGATCTACCC
>NZ_AZUY01000033.1 GCF_000513935.1 Mesorhizobium sp. WSM3626
GGGCCAATTCCTCCTTTGCGGCGTCGCGTTCCCGCCGAGCAGTTGCAAGATCACTCGCCAGCGCGTTTGCTCTTTCGCGTTCCTGTGCGAGGGCCTCGCCAGCCTGCCTTNCAGCAACTTCAGCAAGCTGGCTGCCCTGAATGGCGCCGGCCCGCGTTGTTNCTGCCAGCTTCGNGCTCGCCTCCAGCGCTTCGATGGACTGACGNGCCCCGGCGATATCACGCTCCAGGAGCCCGATTTTCCGCCGCTCCCCTTCAATCGTCTGCCTGGCCTCGGCCAGAGACCTTTCCGCGGTATCGCGTGCCGCAACNGCCTCGGCATTCAGGCGCGCCTGCGCCANGTCGCGCGCAAGCCCCTCGGCTTTTTGCCGCTGCGCTTCAAGGACAGGTTGCGGCTGGTTCATCGGGTCGGGGACCGCGCGCGACGGCGCACTTGCGTTTTCTGTAACGCGCCGCGTGGCAGCCAGTTCCTGGCGAGCCGCCGCTGATTCGCGGGGCAGATTTTCCTCATGCGCACTGCCGGTTTTGAGTGGATCGATATCCTTGTGCAGCGCGAGGAAGCGCTGTTCATTGGCGCGTTCGCGTTCAGCCTGGTCATGCTCCCCCTTAGCCCGGACTTGCGAGGCAAGCGCTTCGGCGCGAGTTGCCTCGCTTTCCCTCCGAGCGGCGGTCAGACCACGCCTCGACGCGTCGACCCAAGACCGCTCCCACCCCAGGGCTTGTTCCGCCGGAGCAGATGCCGACGGTACGCCCTCCGGCGGCGCGATTTGGGTAGGAGCGACAGGAGGTTTCGTTGCTGGCGGAGCGAGGGCGATTGCTGCACATCCAAGCAACATCATGAGGCAAAACGGAATGAGGCGCAGCGGGGCGGCTCTCGACTGTTTGCGGTCGTCCTGCTGTTGACGGTCGTCATGAAACAAGGCAGCGATCGTGTATACTCGGTCAGGACAGTGGCCGAGGGGCGCGGAAGCCGAGTCGGATCTCCGCCCGTGATCCATTGCGAATCCTCCATGGCGTCGACCGCGCAGGTGAGATGCTGCGGCGTCAGTCGGCGTAAACCCGAGCGCCCCGCGGTAACACGCCAGGCGAACCGTTAGGCAGATCATCAAGCTACCAAAGGCAGGTCGGGGTCGTAAGCTACCGAATTAGGGTAGGGGACTTCTGAATCTTCTCAAAACTGTCGGCACAGGTCCCCTAAAGTACTAGCCCGGATATCTCACACAATATCCCGAAGGTCTTTCGGCTGAGATTTGCAGGCATCTGAGCTGCGGGCAAGGACCATCGCCGCGAGGAGCAGGCCCCCTTGACGATCCAATGTGCTCGACCATGAACTAATCGCGCTATTGAGTTGTGCCTTAGGTGTGGAGCCTCAACAGGTTGTCCTTGGTCAGGCCCAGGCGACTGATTGGTGGTTTGGACTTTAGGCTTCCGTGCGGACGGTGCCAATTGTACCGATGCAGCCATATGGGCAACCCGGCGGCGCGAAGGTCGGAGTTCGCATAAGCCACGGCATATGCCCACTCCCTGAGTGCGGTCTGGATGAACCGCTCGGCCTTGCCGTTAGTCTTGGGGGTATAGGGCTTGGTCCTGACATGCTTGAGGCCGAGATCGCGGCAAGCCTTGGCGAAAGCCTTTGATCTGTAGCAGGAGCCGTTGTCGGTCATGACGCGCGTTACGGTGACGCCGAGGCTTGCATAATAGGCGACCGCCGCCTTGAGGAAGGCGACGGCGCTTTCCTTCTTCTCGTCGGGCAGGATTTGCGAGAAGGCGATGCGAGAGGCGTCGTCGATGCAGACATGGACGAACTCCCAGCCGGCGCCGGGCGATTTGCCCTTTTGCGGATCACCGGTGATGCGGTGCCCGACCTGGCTGAAGCGGCCGAGCTTCTTGATGTCGATGTGGATCATCTCGCCGGGGTGCTCGCGCTCGTAGCGCCGGATCGGTTCGGCAGGTTCAATGTCCTTCAGCCGCGACAGCCCGGCGCGCTTCAGCACCCGACTGACAGTGGCGGACGACACACCCACCTCCATGGCGATGTGCTTGCCGGTCAGCCGCCTTCGGCGCAATGCCACGATGCGCTCGGCCACCACCTGTTCGGTCATGCCCGGCATGGCATGGGGCCGGGATGAGCGGTCGACCATGCCAGCCCGTCCCTCCGCCTTGTAGCGCTCGACCCAACGCGCCACGATCTTCGCTGACACACCATATCTCCGCGCCGCATCGGCTTTGGAAAGACGGCCTTCAATAATCGACAGCGCCATCTCCTCTCGACGCAGCGGCGTCAGTCTCCTCGGTTCGGTCCGAATGGACAACCTCCCGAAAGCTCACACTAGGGCAGACCACGAAATAGCCAGATGGGCCGGGCTTTGAATTTCGATCTAGTTCTGAACAGGCGGAGGACAAAGCATCTCCATCACCTGAAATCGGCGGGAATTTTGCTAGGCGATCAAATTGCAACCGGCGCACATCATGCGCGCGGCGGGATGCGACCGGCTTTTCGCGCATCGGAAAATAAGACGGCGATGCTGAGGAACCAAAGCGTGTTCCTCAAGTTCGATATCGGTTTCCATGGAGATCGAATTCCACCATGCAAGGTCGAGGGCCAATCAAAGCAGCACTTCGAGCGCAGGCCGATGAGGTACGCGTCAACATTGGCGTCCTCCAGCGGGAGCTGGCTACCAACCGCAAAACCATAGTTGGCGCATTGCGTTTGGGGTACGAGATAAAGTCGAGGAAAGCTTTTCTGGCGCGTCTGGAAAGGGTGTTGGCGCAGTACTCGCCGGGCTGCCTGCTTGACGACACCGCAGTGCTGGGCCGCTCGGAGAAAAGCTCGCAACCGCAAGGCTCCCATTGCAGCCTCTGACGCTTTCAGACTTTCGAAATGACAGCCAACGGAGACGGAGACCGGGCCTAACGGGTCTTCCCGGCCGATAAATGTGCTGCACGGCAGCCTCGCCGACGCCCCGCGCGGGGACACTGCGTTACCATCGAAAGTTCCTGCTCATGGCAAATCACCCGATTACCCGCGTACTCACCTCGATCGGCACGTGGACCTCTCGTCCGGCAGCATTCCTGGTGCTGCTGGCCTATGCGGTCGTCTGGATAGTTTTCGATCGGCAAAGCTTGAACTGGCATGGAGCGGCCACGCTCCTCACCTGGGCGATGACGCTGTTCATTCAGCGGGCGGAGCATCGCGACACCCAGGCCATTCATGCCAAGTTGGACGAAATGTTGAGATCAAATAGTTCGGCTTCGACCATCACCCGCATTGATGATGAAGAGCCCGAAGAAATCGAAAAACATCGCAATCGCAAGCAGCAGGGCGACTGACAGCGCACGGCGGGGATTTCGCAAGAACGCAGATTGACTTGTTCAACCAGGATCTTGGGCGATCCCGGCAGATCACCCTGAGGCCTCGGCTGTCATTGCTCATTTGGAGCAGCCGTCGGGGCTCTCGCGATCAAGCCTTCAGCCAGCCTGATGCCCCGCAATCACGCTCAGAAAAACCTCGCCAAACTCCTTGAGTTTCGCCCCTCCCACGCCGTTCACCTCGGCGAAGGCGTCCAGATCGCGGGGGCGGCGGTCGGCCATGTCGATCAGCGTGCGGTCGGAAAACACCACATAGGCCGGCACCTGGCGCTCCTTGGCGAGCCGCAGCCGCAACGCCTTGAGCACCGCCAGCAGCGAGGCGTCCACGCCATCGGCGCCGGCGGCGGAGCCTTCCCCGGAACGCTTCCTGCCACGCGCGAGAGGATCCCGCGTCTCGACGCGATACTGGAATGCAACCTCGCCGCGGCCGAGCGCGCGGCCGCTTTCGGAGATGGCGAGACCACCATGACCCTCGGGATCCGGCATCAGGAACCCGCCCGCAACCAGTTGCCGGATCAGCGACAGCCACACTGTCTTCCTGTGCGCGGCGCCGGTGCCAAAGCTGCTTAGCGTCTGATGGCCTCTCGCCAGCATCTTCTCGGTCTCGTGGCCAAGCAGGATGTCGATGACATGGGCCGCGCCGAAGCGCTCGCCGCTCTGCGCGACCGCCGCAAGGATTTTCCGCGCCTCGGCACTGCCATCGGCGCGCGGCGCCTGATCGAGGCAGTTGTCGCAATTGCCGCAGGCTTGAGCCTCTTCGCCGAAATAGCCGAGCAGCACCTGGCGCCGGCACTGCGCCGTTTCGCAATAGCCGATCAGCGTGTCGAGCCGGCGGTGCGACCGTCTCTTGTGCTCGGGTGAGGCGTCCTCGTCGTCGATGAACAGCCGTCGCATGCGGATGTCGCCAAGACCGTAAAGCATATGCGCCTCGGCCTCGCGTCCGTCGCGGCCGGCGCGCCCGATTTCCTGGTAATAAGCCTCCAGGCTGCCCGGCATATCGGTGTGGAAGACATAGGCGACGTCGGGTTTGTCGATGCCCATGCCGAAGGCGATGGTCGCCACCATGACGACGCCGGACAAGGTCATGAAGGCGTTTTGATTGGCCTCACGCAGCTCCTTGCTCATGCCGGCGTGATAGGCAAGCGCTCTGACGCCGTTCTTCTCGAGGAAGGCTGCCATCTCCTCGGTCTTCTTGCGCGACAGGCAATAGATGATGCCGCTCTTGCCCGCATGGCGCTCTATGAAGCCGAGCAGCTGGCGCTTGCTGTCCCGCTTGGGCGCGATGGCCAGCTTGATGTTGGGCCGATCGAAACCCAGCACCAGCGTTTCGACCCGCTCGGCGAACAGCCGGGCGGCGATGTCGCTGCGCGTGCTCTCGTCGGCCGTCGCCGTCACCGCGATGATCGGCACATTGGTGAAGATGCCGCGCAACCGCGACAGGTCTTCATATTCGGGCCGGAATGCCGGGCCCCATTGCGAGATGCAATGCGCCTCGTCGATGGCGATCAGGCTGACGTCGAGCCTGGAAAGCGCCTCGAGCATGCGCTCGGTCATCAATCGCTCCGGCGCCAGATAGAGCAACCGTGTCTGGCCCGATGCCACGCGGCGCCACGCCGCGACATTGGCCTCGCGGTCGAGGGAGGAATTGATCGTATCGGCGGCGACGCCGGCAAGCCGCAGCGCCGCGACCTGGTCCTGCATCAGCGCCACGAGCGGCGAGACGACGACAGTGAGCCCGCCCAGGACCAGCGCAGGAACCTGGTAGCAGAGCGATTTTCCGGCCCCCGTCGGCATGACGGCCAGCACATGGCGCCCGCCGAGCAGTGCGTCCATGACGTCGGCCTGGCCGGGCCGGAAATCGTCGAAGCCGAACACGTCCTTCAGGACGCGTCGCTTGGGATCCTCGGCCCGAATGCTCGTCGCCTGTGCCTGCATCAGGCTGCCGCCTGGCTGGGAGCGATTTTTCGCGGATTGGAGAGGATGTGGGAACCGGTCAAGAGACTCTCCGTGTGATCCCCTGGAGTAGCGCAGCCGTCACCGGGCCGCAACAGGGCGGCTCGTTCTCTACCCCCGGTGTGAGATCGCCCTTCCCCAGCGGTATCCGCACCCCTGCTGGATTCCTCGGCCCCGCAATGTAAGCTCGACCCGACATGCCAGGGAGGGCGCGATGCTGCAGGTGAGACAGGATGTCCTCGGCGAACGGTTCCGGTTGCAGCGTGCCGCCTTCGAGAAGCAGCCCTTTGCCGGCCTTGGCCTTCGTAAGGACCGCCTCAAGCGGCTGCTCGCGTTGACCGAGCGGCACGAGACTGAGATCTGCGCCGCGATCGACGCCGACTTCGGCGGCCGCTCGGCGCACGAGACGCGGCTTGCGGAACTGTTTGTCGTGCGCGCCGGCATTCGCCATGCCCTTGCGCATGTCGGCGGCTGGATGCGGGAGCGTCGTGTCGCCACCACCTTGCCCTTCCTGCCGGGCAAAAACCGCCTCCTGCCGCAGCCGCTTGGGGTGGTCGGCATCGTATCGCCCTGGAATTACCCCTTTCAACTCGCCGTCGCGCCGGTCACGGCCGCACTCGCCGCCGGCAACCGCGTCCTGGTAAAGCCCTCCGAACTGACGCCTGCTTTCTCCGAGCTGCTGGCCAGACTGGCCGGCGAGCACTTCGCCCCGGACGAACTCAGCGTCATCCCCGGCGATGCCGAGATGGGCAAGGCCTTCGTCTCGATGCCGTTCGACCACCTGCTGTTCACCGGTTCGACCGCCGTCGGCCGCCAGGTCGCGATCGCCGCCGCCGCCAGCCTGACCCCGGTCACGCTCGAACTCGGCGGCAAGTCCCCGGCGATCCTCGACGCCTCCTGCGATCTCGACACGGCAACAGCCCGCGTCGCCTATGGCAAGCTGTTGAATGCCGGGCAGACCTGCATCGCGCCGGACTACCTGCTGGTGCCCAAGGGACAGGCGGGCACGGTCGCCGCGAAGCTCGCAATCGCCGTGGCGCGGCTCTACCCCACGCTGCGCGACAACCCCGACTATACCGCCATCATCAGCGACCGGCATTACCAGCGCCTGCGCGCCATGATCGCGGAAGCCCGCGAGGCCGGCGCCGATGTCACCGAGATCAACCCGGCCGGCGAAGACCTCGGCACCGCGGGCCGGAAACTTTTGCCGACCCTGGTCAGCAACGCCGGCCCCGACCTGCGGCTGATGCGCGAGGAGATTTTCGGCCCGGTGCTGCCGATCGTCGAATACACCACGGTCGACGACGCGATCGACTATGTGAACCGGGCCGACCGGCCGCTGGCGCTCTACTGGTTCGGCAACGACAGCACCAACCGCCGGCGCATCCTGCGCGAGACCGTCGCCGGCGGCGTCACCATCAACGACTGCATGCTGCATCTGGTGCAGGAGAACCAACCCTTCGGCGGCGTTGGCGCCAGCGGCATGGGCGCCTATCATGGCGAATGGGGGTTCCGCACCTTCAGCAAGGAGAAGCCGGTCTTCCTGCAGTCGCGCTTGAGTGCGGGAGCCCTTCTGCGGCCGCCCTATGGCAAGACGTTCGAACGGCTTTTCGGGCTGCTCAAGCGCATCACCTGACCAAGGTCGCGCGCATTAAGTTTATATTCACCATGATCCGGCAGGTTTCCGGTCCTGCGGTGATGTTTCGAGTACCGCGGCGCATTGGAGCAATTCCAGGAAAAGTGTGAAACGGTTTTCCGTCCGGAATTACCTCAGACAGAGGCAGAACGTTTTGCCGTTTCTGTGAAACGGGGAGACGCTCTGGCGCCCAGGCAACAAACCCGCGCTTCCCTGGAGGCGCGGGTTTTTCATTGGCCGAGAAGGTCAGACGAGAAAATCGGCGCGGGGCGGCGCAAAACTGTCGACCAGACGCCCGGCCTCCAGCGCCCTGACGCCGTGCACCAGCCCGGAGGGAACGATGAAGCTGCCGCCGGTCTCCAGGATTTCGGTCCGTCCGTCGATGGTCACCTCGAAACGGCCTTCGGCGACATAGCTTGCCTGGACATGCGGGTGCGAATGCAGCACACCGACGCCGCCCTTGTCGAAGCCGAATTCGACCATCATCAGCTCGTCGGTGGATAGGAGCACGCGCCGGCGATTGCCGTCCGGGGTCGGAGTCCAGGCAGCCTCGCCGGCTTGCGCGAAAATCTTCGGCTCGGTCATTGTCATCTCCTCACCGCGCCAGCCAGCCGCCGTCCACCGGCACCACCGCGCCATGCATGTAGTTCGAGGCCGGCGCCAGCAGGAAGACGGCGGCATCGCCAATGTCTCCGGGCTCGCCCCAGCGGCCGGCGGGAATGCGGCCGAGGATGGCCGCACTGCGGTCGGGATCGGCGCGCAGCGCCTGCGTGTTGTTGGTCTCGATATAGCCCGGCGCTATGCCGTTGACGTTGATCCCTTTCGCCGCCCATTCGCAGGCGAGCAGACGGGTGATGCCGAGCACTCCATGCTTTGACGCCGTGTAGGACGCAACGCGGATGCCGCCCTGGAAACTCAGCACCGAGGCGATGTTGACGATCTTGCCCTGGCGTCCCTCGGCAAGGACGCACCGCGCAAAGGCCTGGCAGAGCAGGAAGGCCGTCTTCAAATTGACGTCGATGACATCGTCCCAATCGGTCTCCGTCAGGGCGACGGCATCGGCGCGCCGGATGATCCCGGCATTATTGACCAGTCCGTCGAGCGGCCCGTTTTCGTCCCAGACACGATCGAGCATCGGTCCGGCCGCGCCCGTGTCGGCAAGGTCGGCGGCAACCATCTCTAATTGGCCGCCCAGAGCCGCGACCTTGTTCGCCGTCTCCTCCATCGACGAGCGGCCGACGCCGATCACCGCGCCTCCGGCGCGCGCGATCGAGACGGCGATGCCTTGGCCGATGCCGGTGTTGGCGCCGGTCACCAGGATGCGCTTGCCGGCCAGGCTGAAGGCTGTGAGGTCGCTCACCGCAAGTCGTCCATCGCCACCGGGTCGACATCGGTGTAGTCGACATTGTCGCCGGCCATCGCCCAGATGAAGGCGTAATTGGACGTGCCGGCGCCCGAATGGATCGACCAGCCCGGCGACAGCACCGCCTCTTCGTTGCGCACGACGATGTGGCGTGTCTCGTCCGGCTCGCCCATGAGATGGAAGACGCGCGCCGCCTCGGGCAGGTCGAAATAGAGATAGGCCTCCATGCGCCGGTCATGCACATGACACGGCATGGTGTTCCAGATCGAGCCTGGCGCCAACTGCGTCATGCCGACCACGAGCTGGCAGGTTCTTGTTCCGCCGTCATGGATGAACTGGAAGATCGAGCGCTCGTTGCAGGCCTCCTTGCTGCCGAGATCGAGGCGCTTGGCGTCATCGAGGCGGATCAGCCGGCTGGGATGGACCTGGTGTGCCGGCGCGCTGAGCAGGTAGAATTTAGCCGGCGCGGCCTTGTCGGACGAAGCGAACGACACATCGCTGGAGCCCATGCCGAGATAGAGCATGTCGCGCGCCCGCAGGTCGAAGGACTGGCCGCCGGCTTCGATCAAGCCGGCGCCGCCGATGTTGACGGCGATCATTTCGCGCCGGTCGAGAAAACCTTTGGTGCCGGTCGGCTTGATCGCTTCCAACGGCAATGCCGTCGCCACCGGCATGGCGCCGCCGACGATCATGCGGTCGTAGTGGGTATAGGTCAGGCTGACGCGGCCGGGCTGGAAGAGGTCTTCGATGTGGAAATTATGACGCAGTTCGTCCGTTCCCATGGCGGCGGCGGCGGCCGGGTCGATGGCGAAGCGCGATGTGTAGTCGGTGTGGTTCTGGCTCATCTCTGTCCTGACTTCTGGTGGATCATTCGCCGGCGGCCGCCTTGACCGAACTGGCGTAATAGGCCTGCCGCGCCTGCAGGCGCTCGCGGTAGCGCTGCTGGCTGGCGCCGAGATGGGTGCGCATCGCCTCGCGCGCGGCTTCGGCATGGCCCGCCGTGATCGCATTCAGGATCACCAGATGCTCGCGCTGCAGCCCGCGCTGGTAGCTGTCGGACTGCACCAGTTCGGTCGACCAGGGCGAGGTCACGTCGCACGGAATGGCGCGCCGGCCGAGCACGTCGAGCATTTCGACATAGAACGGATTGTTGGTGGCGCTGGCGATGGCGCGGTGGAAGGCAAGGTCGGCGGGTCCGGTCGGCTGGCTGTCGAGCAGCATCCGCTCGAACTCGAAGAAGGCTTCCTGGATCGCCGCCTCCTGCGCTGCGTTGCGACGGATGGCGGCGAGGCCGGCCGATTCGATTTCGATCGCCAGGCGCACCTCGAGCACGTTGAGCGCGATGGAATCCTTGGCTCCCATGTCGGCTGCAAGCGCGCCGAACATGGTCGAAATATGCTCGGTGACGAAGACGCCGGCGCCCTGCCGCGGCTCGACAAGGCCGTCGGCGGCAAGCTTGGCCAGCGCCTCGCGGATGACGGTGCGGCTGACGCCGAAGGTTTCGGTCAGCTGGCCCTCGGTCGGCAATTTTTGGCCGGGCAGAATCTCGCCCGCCAGCAATTGCTTGCGGATCGCCGTGAGCACGCTTTCAGAAAGCTTGGGTTTTCGTTCGATCTTGAGATCGGGACTGACGGACATGTGGCGATCTCCTAATGGAACAGGCCCGGCAGCCACAATGAGATTTCCGGCACGTAGGTGACAAGCATCAGCACGGCGAAAGCGGCGCCGTAGAATGGCCAGATCGAGCGCATCGCGGTCCAGATCGGAATGCGGCCGATGGCGCAGCTGACAAACAGGACCGCGCCGACCGGTGGCGTGCAAAGCCCGATGCCGAGATTGAGGATGAGGATCACGCCGAAATGCACGGGATCGACGCCATAGGCCATGACCACCGGCAGGAAGATGGGCGTCGTGATGATGATCAGCGGCGACATGTCCATGAAGGTGCCGAGGATGAGCAGCACGATGTTGATCAACAGCAGGATGACCAGCTTGTTGTCGGATACCGACTGCAGAAAGGCGACCAGCGCCGCCGGCACCCTGAGATAGGCGAGCAGCCAGCCGAAGGCCGCCGCGCAGCCGATGATCATCAGCACCATGGCGGTGGTGCGCACCGACGCCGTCGTCGCCGCGACGAAGTCGCCCCAGCTCATCGAGCGGTAGATGATCAGCGTCACCAGGAAGGCATAGACGATGGCGATGCAGGAGCTCTCGGTCGCGGTGAAGATGCCGGACCTGACGCCGCCGAAGATGATGGCGATTAGGATGAGGCCGGGAATGGCGGCGACAAGCAGCTGCATGGCCCGGCCGAAGCCGGCGAAGGGCTCCGTTGGATAGCCGCGGCGGCTGGCAACCCAATAGGCCGTTATCATCAGCGACAGCGCCAGCAGCAGACCCGGCAGCACGCCGGCCGTGAACAGGTCGGCGATCGAGATACGGCCGCCGGCCGAAATCGAATAGATGATCATGTTGTGGGACGGTGGAATGAGAAGCGCGATGATGGCGCCGACCGACGTGATGTTGACGGCGTAGTCGATGCCGTAGCCGCGCGCCTTCATCTGCGGGATCATCAGCCCGCCGACCGCAGACGCATCCGCCACCGCCGAGCCGGAAATGCCGCCGAACATAGTCGACGCAGCGATGTTGACCTGCCCCAGGCCGCCCCGCAAATGGCCGACCAGGGAGCCTGCCAGTGCGACCAGCCGCGCGGCGATGCCGCCGCGCACCATCAGGTCGCCGGCGAAGATGAAGAAGGGGATGGCCATCAGCGAAAAGACGCTGACGCCGGAATTGAGCCGCTGGAACACCACGACCGGCGGCAGCCCGAGCGTGAGGATCGTCGCGAAGCTGGCGACGCCGAGGCAGAACGCGATCGGCGTGCCGATGACCAGCAGGAACACGAAGGTGCCGAAGAGGACCATAAGTGCCATGGTTCAGGGCTCCTCGCCGGTTGCATGGATGTCGGCGTCGACGGGCAGGCCGGCAAAACGCCCGGCCAGCCGTTCCAAGGAAAACAGGCAGACCAGCGCGCCACCCAGGATGACCGGCAGGAAGCTGACGCCGCCCGGCAAAGCGAGCGAAGGCATCACCGTGTTCCAGGTCAGCCTCGCCAGTTGTACGCCATAGACGATCATGCCGGCGCCGAAGGCCAGCACGACAAGATCGGAAATGCTGCGCAGCACCGCCTTGGCCGAGGCAGGCAAGACATAGAGCAGCACGTCGAAGCCGAGATGCGTACGCTCGCGCACGCCGACGGCGGCACCGAGAAAAATGAACCAGCCCATCAGCAGCACCGAGAAGGATTCCGTCCAGCTCGGCGAACGGTTCAGCACGTAGCGCGAGAACACCTGCCAGAAGATGATGATCGTCATCAGCGTCAGGCCGGCGCCGCTGATCCAAAGTGCCAGCCGGGCGAGCCCGGAGAGAACGCGCTCCGCACCCAGCCAGAAGCCTCGCATGGCCGACGCGCCCGAAGCCAGCGCGGGGGCCTCCGCGCTGCTCGGTCCGTTGCCCGTGCCGTTCATTTCTCGGCCTGTATGCGGGCGGCCATATCCTTCAGTTCGGGCGTCGACAGGTACTTGTCGTAGACCGGCTTCATCGCGTCGATCAGCGGCTGCTTGTCGATCTCGCTGATCTTGACGCCCGCGGCCTCGACGATGCCGCGCGACTTCTTCTCCTGCGCGTCCCAGAGTTCGCGCATCTTGACGACGCTGTCCTTGGCTGCCTGGCGCACGATCGCCTGGTCTTCCGGCGACAGCCTGTCCCAGCTTGCCTTCGACATGACCAGCACTTCCGGCACGATCTGGTGTTCGTCCATCGTGTAATGCTTGGCGACTTCGTAGTGCTTGGCGGATTCGAAGCTCGGCCAGTTGTTCTCGGCGCCGTCGATGACGCCGGTCTGCAGCGCCGAATAGACCTCGCCATAGGCCATCGGCGTCGCATTGGCGCCAAGCGCGTTGACCATGTCGACGAACACGTCGGACTGGATGACGCGGAACTTCATGCCTTTCATGTCGGCCATCGAGGTGATGTCCTTCTTGGTGTTGTAGAAGGACCGCGCGCCGGAATCGTAGAAGGCGAGGCCGACAAGGTCGTGCGCCTCGAACGCCTTCAGGATCTGGTCGCCGACAGGGCCGTCCATGACATGGCGCATGTGCTCGACCGAGCGGAATATGTAAGGCAGCGATGGCACCGCGGTCTCCGGCACGATGCCGTTGAACGGTCCCATCGAGACACGGTCGAGGTCGATGACGCCGGCCTGGGTCTGCTCGATCGTGTCCTTCTCCTCGCCGAGTTGCGCCGAGTGATAGACCTCGATCGAATAGCGGCCGGCGGTGCGCTGCTTGATCAGGTCGCCCATGTACTTGACCGCCTCGACGGTCGGGTAGCCGTCCGGATGGGTATCCGAGGATCGCAGCACGGTTTCGGCGTTGGCAATACCGATCAGCAGCGAGCCGAAGGCAAACGCGGCCGCCGTCAATTTCGAAAAATGCAACATGACTTCCTCCCTTTGAAAATCGAAAACGTCCGGCTCAGAGCCGGTACGCATTTTTGGCAAGCGTGTAGGCAAGCTCCTTCGCCAGTTCATGCGCCTCGTCCTCGCGCAGCCGGTGCTCGGCGACGAGACGCGCCAGGAACGCGCAGTCGACGCGGCGCGCCACGTCGTGGCGGGCCGGGATCGACGGGAAGGCGCGGGTGTCGTCGTTGAAGCCGACCGTGTTGTAGAAGCCGGCGGTCTCGGTGGTCATCTCGCGGAAACGGCGCATGCCTTCCGGGCTGTCGTGGAACCACCAGGCCGGCCCGAGCTTCAGCGCCGGGTAGACGCCGGCCAGCGGCGCCAGTTCGCGCGTATAGCCGGCCTCATCCAGCGTGAACAGGATGACGGTGAGGTCACGCTCCAGCCCGACACAGTCGAGCAGCGGCTTCAGCGCAGTCACATAGTCGGTGCGCGTCGGGATGTCGAAACCCTTGTCCCTGCCGAATTTCTGGAAAACACCAGGCGAATGGTTGCGCCAGGAGCCCGGATGGATCTGCAGCACCAGCCCGTCATCCCGGCTCATCTTGGCCATCTCGGTCAGCATCTGGGCGCGAAACAGCTTTCGTTCGCGCTCATCTTCCGAGCCGGCGCGGACCCGGTTGAACAGCTCCTGCGCCGCCGCGTCAGAAAGATTGGCGGTCTCCGCCGTCGGATGGCCATGGTCCGATGAAGTCGCGCCGAAGCTCTTGAAGAAGGCGCGCCGCTGGCGGTGCGCGTCGAGATAGCCGGCCCAGGTCCCGGTGTCGCAGCCGGTGATCTCGCCGAGCCGATCCAGATTGGCCGAAAAGCCTTCGAAATCGGGATCGACGACGGCGTCCGGCCGATAGGCGGTGACGACGCGGCCCTCCCAGCCGCTGTCGCGGATCATCTGGTGCCATCTGAGGTCGTCGAGCGCGCCTTCGGTCGTTGCGATGACCTCGATGTTGAAGCGCTCGAACAGGGCGCGAGGGCGGAAGTTCTCCCACTGCAGTACCGTCGCGATCGTGTCGTAATGGCGATCGGCGGCTGCGGCGCTCAACGGCTCTTCGATGGCGAATAGATGCGCAAGCACATGGTCGAACCACAGCCGGGTCGGCGTGCCACGGAAGAGGTAATAATGTTCGGCAAACAGCCGCCAGATCGCCCGGCCGTCGGTCTCGACGGGCGCACCATCGAGGGTCGGCACGCCGAGAGCCTCCAGCCGTACGCCCTGGCTGAACAGCATGCGAAAAATATAGTGGTCCGGCACGATGAGCAGCTGCGCGGGATCGGGGAACGGCTCGTTCAGCGCGTACCAGCGCGGATCGGTATGCCCGTGCGGGCTGATGATGGGCAGGTCCTTGATGCCGGCATAGAGATCGCGGGCGATCGAGAGCGGACGCGCCTCGGCTGGAAACAGCAAATCCGCATTGATCAGTGCCACGGCCATCCTCCCGGTCCTATCGGTAGGGTTGAGCAGAAATAATGTCAACATACAAAAATTGGATTGTTGTATGATGAGTTTTGAGCAAAGCTGAGCATTGTCGGCGAACGCCGCCGGTGTTACGCCGCCAGTGTTCCGCGGCTTGCGATCCGCCTCCGGATACCAGCCGTGCCATAACCAGCCATTTCACGAGATGAGTGCGCGAACCGATGACAGACCGCCGCCTTTCCAACCGCACGGCGCCAGCATTACCGGCCAAGATCGCCGCGCCTCGATACGATCGCGGTGCCGTTACACCGGGCATCGTGCATCTGGGTGTCGGCGCCTTTCACCGCGCCCATCAGGCCGCCTACATCGATGAATGCCTGGCGGCCGGCGAGACGGGCTGGGGCATAACCGGCGTGTCATTGCGCAGCGCCGATACGCGCGACGCTCTGGCGCCGCAGGATGGGCTTTACACGCTGGCGGTCCGCGGCAGCGGCGGCGAGAAGCTGCATGTCATCGGCTCGATCGGTTCGATGCTGGTGGCGCCGGAAGATCCGGGCGCGGTGCTGGCGGTGCTGACCGATGCGCGCATCCGCATCGTGACGCTGACGATCACCGAGAAAGCCTATCTGCGGGCGGCGGGCGGTGGGCTGGACGCGACGCATCCCGACATCGCCCACGACCTGGCCAATCCGCGAAAGCCGAAGACGGCGCATGGTTTTCTGACTGAGGCGCTCGCCCGCAGGCGGGCCGCCGGCACCCCGCCTTTCACCGTGCTTTGTTGCGACAACCTGCCGGCCAACGGCGCCACCTTGCACAGGCTGCTGATCGAATTCGCCAGATTGCGCGATGCCAATCCCGATTCGGCGGGCGATGCTGGAATCGCCGGCCATATCGCCGGTCACGTCGCATTTCCCTCGAGCATGGTCGACCGCATCGTGCCGGCCACGACCGATGCCGACAGGTCGCGGATATCGGGCGAACTTGGTATCGAGGACGCCTGGCCCGTGATGACGGAACCCTTCAGCCAATGGGTGATCGAGGATGATTTCCCGGCTGGCCGTCCGGCCTGGGAAAAATTCGGCGTCACCATGGTCGGCGATGTCGCCCCCTTCGAGGACATGAAGCTGAGGCTGCTCAACGGCGCGCATTCGGGCATCGCCTATCTCGGCCTGCTCGGCGGCCACGCCACGGTCGATCGCGCCTTCGCCGATCCGGCGATAAGGCAATTCGTCGATGCGCTGTGGAAGGAGGCCGTATCGACATTGCCGGATGATGCCGGCCTCGACACATCAGCCTATACGACCGAGCTCGCCGAGCGTTTTTCGAACACGGCACTTGCCCACCGCACAGCGCAGATCGCCAATGACGGCAGCCAGAAACTGCCGCAGCGCATCATCGCTTCGGCCATCGAGTGCCTCGAAGCCGGCACCGAGCTGGTCCATCTCACGCTGGTGGTGGCAGCATGGATCGCCGCCTGCGCGGCGCGCGGAAAGAGCTTGCCGGAGGGCCATTTCACCGATCCGCTCGATGCTCCGCTGACGGCGCTTTTAGACCAGCAGCTGCCGGCGAACGAAACCGTGACGGCGGTGTTCGATCTGACCGGCTTCGCCCGGGATCACGCCGAACGCCAGACGCTGATCGAACTCGTGGCCGTCCACCTCGTCCACCTGCGGCGGGACGGCACGACTTTGGCCTTTGCTGCGCTCGGCATAGAGGGCGAAGGGCCGTAAGGCGGAGCTGGCACGAATCAGCAGGCGATAGAGGACTTTGACGCCGGTGCTACAGCATCGCCGCCATAGCTGAATTCTCGCCTCTCGAACAAAACAAAAAAAGCGAGGCAAGTGCCCGCTTTTCACTTCGCTTCTGAATTGAAGTTCAGGCCGGCAGGATGGCGCCTTCCAGCGTGGTGAGCTGGCCAAGGAACTGCTCCGCCTTGCTGCGCGCCTGGTCGTCCTTGGCGTCCACGGCGTCTTCCCTGGCTTCCTGGATGCGGCGGGCGAGATCGGCGCGGTCGACATCCTTCACCGCGACGGCCGATTCCGCCAGCAGCGTGCAACCGGCCGGAACGATGTCGGCGAAGCCGCCGAACACGACATAGCGTTCTTCGCTGCCCGAGGCGTTCTTCACCGTGACGACGCCCGGCTTGATCGTGGTCATGACCGGCGCATGATGGGCCATGACGGTCATCTCGCCTTCGGCGCCTGGAATAACGACGGATTCGACCTCGGCGGAAACCAGCAGGCGCTCCGGCGAGACCAGTTCGAACTTGAAAGCTTCAGCCATGATTATCTAGCGAGTAGGGAATAGTGAGTAGCGAGTAGGGGAGAAAACTCGCTCGGCTCACATTTACCCTATTCGCTACTCCCTATTCGCTATTCGCTTGAATTACGCCGCTTCAGCCGCGAGGCGCTGTGCCTTCTCGACTGCTTCGTCGATGCCGCCGACCATGTAGAAGGCGGCTTCCGGCAGGTGGTCATAATCGCCGTTGCAGAGGCCCTTGAAGCCCTTGATGGTGTCGGCGAGGTCGACCAGCTTGCCCGGCGCGCCGGTGAACACTTCGGCGACGAAGAAGGGCTGCGACAGGAAGCGCTCGATCTTGCGGGCGCGAGCCACCGTCTGCTTGTCCTCTTCCGAAAGCTCGTCCATGCCCAGGATGGCGATGATATCCTGCAGCGACTTGTAGCGCTGGAGGATCGACTGCACCTGGCGGGCGACGCCATAGTGCTCGTCGCCGACGACCAGCGGGTCGAGCATGCGCGAGGTCGAGTCCAGTGGATCGACGGCCGGATAAATGCCCTTTTCGGCGATCGAACGGTTCAGCGTCGTCGTCGCGTCAAGGTGAGCGAACGAGGTCGCCGGCGCCGGGTCGGTCAAGTCGTCGGCCGGCACGTAGATCGCCTGCACCGAGGTGATCGAACCCTTGGTGGTGGTGGTGATGCGTTCCTGCAGCGCGCCCATGTCGGTGGCGAGCGTCGGCTGATAGCCCACGGCCGACGGGATACGGCCGAGCAGCGCCGACACTTCAGAACCCGCCTGCGTGAAGCGGAAAATGTTGTCGACGAAGAACAGCACGTCCTGGCCCTGGTCGCGGAAATATTCGGCAACCGTCAGGCCGGTCAGGCCGACGCGGGCGCGCGCGCCCGGCGGCTCGTTCATCTGGCCGTACACCAGCGCCGCCTTCGAGCCTTCGCCGCCGCCCTTCTTGTTGACGCCGGATTCGATGAACTCGTGATAGAGGTCGTTGCCTTCGCGGGTGCGCTCGCCGACGCCGGCGAACACCGAGTAACCACCATGCGCCTTGGCAATGTTGTTGATCAATTCCTGGATCAGCACGGTCTTGCCGACGCCGGCGCCGCCGAACAGGCCGATCTTGCCGCCCTTGGCGTATGGAGCCAACAAGTCGAGCACCTTGATGCCGGTGATCAGGATCTGCGCTTCCGTCGATTGTTCGATATAGGCCGGAGCCGGCTGATGGATCGAGCGCAATTCGACCGCGTCGACCGGGCCTGCTTCGTCGACCGGCTCGCCGATGACATTGATGATGCGGCCGAGCATGCCCGGGCCGACCGGCACGGCGATCGGGCCGCCGGTGTCGCGCACTTCCTGGCCGCGCACCAGACCTTCGGTGGAGTCCATGGCGATGCAGCGCACGGTGTTTTCACCGAGATGCTGGGCAACTTCGAGCACCAGGCGGTTGCCGACATTGTCGGTCTCGAGCGCGTTCAGGATCGGCGGCAGATGCTCGCCGAACTGCACGTCGACGACCGCGCCGATGACCTGGCGGACCTTGCCGACAACGCCGGTGGCCCTGGTGGCCGCGGCCTGGGTCCTGGCAGCGGCGGCCTTGGCCGGCGCTGCTGCTGCCTTGGCCGGGGCCGCCTTTGCCGCCGCTGCCGGAGCCTTGGCCGCCTTCGCCNGGGCTGCTGCCTTCGGGGTTGCCTTCTGCNGGGTCGCTGCTTTCGCCATCGTCTTTACCCTTTTCGTCCTTTGTTTCTCACGCGGTCCGGTTCGCGGGCCATGACCNGCGGACCGCGCCTAGAGCGCCTCGGCGCCCGAAATGATTTCGATCAGTTCCTTGGTGATCTGTGCCTGCCGCTGGCGGTTGTAGGTGATCGACAGTTTGTTGATCATCTCACCGGCGTTGCGCGTCGCATTGTCCATGGCGCTCATCTTGGCGCCCATTTCGCCCGCCGCGTTTTCCAGCAGCGCGCGGAAAACCTGCACCGCGATGTTGCGCGGGATGAGGTCGGACAGGATTTCGCCCGGCTCCGGCTCATACTCGTAGACGGCATTGGCGCCATCCGTCGACTCGGACCGGGCCGAAGAGGCGGACGCTGCCGGAATGATCTGCTGCGCGGTCGGAACCTGGCTGATCACCGACTTGAACTGCGAATAGAACAGCGTGCAGACGTCGAAGGCGCCCTCGTTGAACAGGTGGATGACCTTGCGGGCGATCGCATCGGCATTGACGAAGCCGAGCGTCTTTACCTCACGCAGATCGACGCGCTCGATGATCATCGCGGCATAGTCGCGGCGCAGTATGTCGAAACCCTTCTTGCCGACGCAGATGATCTTGACCTGCTTGCCATCGGCCAGCAGCCGGCGGATATGGTCGCGGGCATGACGGGCGATCTGCGAATTGAAGCCGCCGCACAGGCCACGCTCGGCTGTGCAGACGACGAGCAGATGCACATCATCCTTGCCGGTTCCCGCCATCAGCGCCGGGGCATCGCCACCGCCACCGACAGCCTGGGTGATGTTGGCCAGGACGGAACCCATGCGCTCCGAATAGGGACGCGCCGCTTCCGCCGCCTCTTGCGCACGGCGCAGCTTCGCCGCGGCGACCATCTGCATCGCCTTGGTGATCTTCTGCGTCGCCTTGACCGAGGCGATACGGTTACGAAGGTCTTTTAATGAAGGCATGCTTCAAACCTGATCCCGTCTTGCACTTCGCTCAGGCGAAGGTCTTGGCGAAGGCGTCGATCTCGGCCTTCAGCTTGGCGCGCAGATCGTCTGACAGCGCCTTTTCCTTGCGGATGGCGTCGAGGACGTCCTTGCCGGCCGAACGCATGTGGCTGAGCAGGCCGTGCTCGAACTTGCCGACCTGGTTGACCGGCAGCTTGTCGAGATAGCCGTTGACACCGGCGAAGATCACCGCGACCTGCTCTTCCGTCTTCAGCGGCGAGAACTGCGGCTGCTTCAGAAGTTCGGTCAGGCGCGAGCCGCGGTTGAGCAGGCGCTGCGTGGCGGCATCGAGATCCGAGCCGAACTGCGCGAAAGCCGCCATTTCGCGGTACTGCGCGAGCTCGCCCTTGATCGAGCCGGCAACCTGCTTCATCGCCTTGATCTGCGCCGAGGAACCGACGCGCGACACCGACAGGCCGACGTTGACGGCCGGACGGATGCCCTGGAAGAACAGGTTGGTTTCGAGGAATATCTGGCCGTCGGTGATCGAGATCACGTTGGTCGGGATGTAGGCCGACACGTCGTTGGCCTGCGTCTCGATGACCGGCAGGGCGGTCAGCGAGCCGCCTCCCAGGTCGTCGTTGAGCTTGGCGGCGCGCTCGAGCAGGCGCGAGTGCAGGTAGAAGACGTCGCCCGGATAGGCTTCGCGGCCCGGCGGACGGCGCAGCAACAGCGACATCTGGCGATAGGCTACGGCCTGCTTCGACAGATCGTCATAGCTGATCAGCGCATGCATGCCGTTGTCGCGGAAATATTCGCCCATGGTGCAGGCCGTGAACGGCGCCAGGAACTGCATTGGCGCCGGATCGGACGCGGTGGCGGCGACGATGATCGAATATTCGAGCGCGCCGCGCTCTTCCAGCACCTTGACGAACTGCGCGACGGTCGAGCGCTTCTGGCCGACGGCGACGTAGACGCAGTAGAGCTTTTCCTTCTCAGGACCGTTGTCATGCACCGACTTCTGGTTGAGCATCGTGTCGAGGATGATGGCGGTCTTGCCGGTCTGGCGATCGCCGATGACCAGCTCGCGCTGGCCGCGGCCGACCGGGATCAGCGCATCGATGGCCTTGAGGCCGGTCGACATCGGCTCGTTCACCGACTTGCGCGGGATGATGCCGGGCGCCTTGACGTCGACGCGCTTGCGCTCGATCGCCTTGATCGGGCCTTTGCCGTCGATCGGGTTGCCGAGCGCGTCGACGACGCGGCCGAGCAGGCCGGGGCCGACAGGCGCGTCGACGATGGCGCCGGTGCGCTTGACGGTGTCGCCTTCCTTGATGTCGCGGTCGGCGCCGAAGATGACGACGCCGACATTGTCGGCTTCGAGATTGAGCGCCATGCCGCGGATGCCGCCGGGGAATTCGACCATTTCGCCGGCCTGGACATTGTCGAGACCGTAAACGCGGGCGATACCGTCACCGACGGACAGCACCTGTCCGACTTCGGAGACCTCGGCCTCCTTGCCGAAATTCTTGATCTGGTCTTTCAGAATTGCGGAAATTTCCGCGGCGCGGATGTCCATCAGCCGACCTCTTTCAGTGCAAGCTTGAGCGAATTGAGTTTGGTTTTGAGCGACGTATCGATCTGGCGCGAGCCCATCTTGACCACCAGTCCGCCAAGCAGCGACGGGTCGACGGTGACGGAAATGGCCACGTCCTTGCCGGCAACGCTCTTCAGCGCCGCCTTGAGTTCGGCCTGCTGGGCCGCGGTCAGCTCATGCGCCGACGTCACTTCGGCGGCAGCCTCGCCACGGTGCTCAGCGGCGATCTGGCGGAATGCCTTGATCATGCCGGGCACCGCGAACAGGCGGCGGTTCTTGGCGACGACGCGCAGGAAATTGCCAGTCAGGCCGGTGATGCCGGCTTTGTCGGCGATCGCCGCGATGGCCTTGGCCTGGTCCTCGCTGGAGAATACCGGGCTGTTTATCAGCCGGGTGAGGTCCGCGCTGCCCGCCAGCATGGCCTCGAAACCGTTCAGGTCGGCCTCGACCTTGGCCACCGAATTTGACTGCGATGCCAGTTCGAACAGCGAACCGGCATAACGCTCTGCGACACCTGAGATTGGCGATGACGATTGGGCCACGGACCGTCTTTTCTCTTGTCTGACAGGCCGCAGATTGTTGGCGCGAGCAAAAACTCTGGCTAAATCTTTGACCTTACTGCATTTTTCCAAGCACGGAGGCGCGGCTTCCGCTATCCCCGGCCGAAAGTCGATTGCCGTCTAGCACAGGCATTTTAAGACCGCAATGCGTCGTTCCGCATGGTTTTCAGGCACTATTGTCGCATCCGGCGAAAGACTCGGGTCCTGCGCGCCGGAATACCCTTGGATTCAGGGCACAAAGCCGAAGGCAAAGGCGAGCGGCAAGGCCGCGAGCGCCAGTTCCGCCACGATGGAAACCCAGTTGAAAGGTGTATTGGCGCCATCCGACATCATCGACAGCAGCCGGCCAAAGGCGGTGAACAGCCAGGAGAAGCCGAGCGCCATGTAGACCAGCGGCTGCGCGAGCAGGATGCAGCACAAGCCGACCCCTAGATAGAAGCCCGACATGCGGCCTCGGCCTTCGGCGATCGCCGCCGCCTTCTCGGGTTTGGCCTGCAGGCGCAGGATCCGGAACGCCAGGCCCGGCGCCAGGAAGAACAGAAGGCCGAGCAGCACGGTGAAGACCGCACTCGACCAGGCCAGCCATTCGCCCTGGCTCGTCGGCCATGGAAGCGCAAAGTCCATCGTGTCCCCTCGAAAAGTCTGCTTTGAAATCGCGGGCATTCTAGCGAAGGAAAAATGCCGCGCCAGATGGCTCCAGGCACTTTAGGAGACGCGCATCAACCGAGCGCGAATTCCACCGCCGCCTCGGCATGGATGCGCGTCGTGTCGAAAACCGGAATGTCGAAATCGCCCTGGCCGATCAGCATGGTGATCTCGGTGCAGCCCATGATCAGGCTGTCGGCGGCCTCTTCGCGGCGAAGGCGGTTTGCCTCGGCGACATAGGCGGCCTTCGAAGCTTCGGAGACAACGCCCTGGCAGAGTTCCTCGTAGATGACGCGATGGACCATGTCGCGCCCGGCGTCATCGGGCACCACTGGCGAGAGGCCATATTTGTCGGCAAGCCGGCCCTTGTAGAAGTCCTGCTCCATGGTGAACCGCGTCGCCAGCAGCGCCGGGCG
Source organism: Mesorhizobium sp. WSM3626 (assembly GCF_000513935.1). Taxonomy (GTDB): domain Bacteria; phylum Pseudomonadota; class Alphaproteobacteria; order Rhizobiales; family Rhizobiaceae; genus Mesorhizobium; species Mesorhizobium salmacidum. The sequence goes on from NZ_AZUY01000033.1 coordinate 22,371, forward strand.
CCGCAAACCGGCCTGCCTGATCGCGGCCGCGGTGGCATCGGCAATATGGATCAGCGGGATCGACACGGACGCCTGCACCTGGTCGGCCAGCTTATGCATGGTGTTGGTGCACAAAAGCAGGCCTTGCGCGCCGCCGGCCTCGAGCTTGCGCGCGGCATCGGTCAGCAGCGCGCCGGCGCCGTCCCAATCGCCATGATGCTGCCGCTCCGCGATCTCGGAAAAATCGAACGACCAGAGCAGCAGCTTCGCCGAATGCAGCCCACCCAGCCGCTCGCGCACGATCTCGTTGAGCAGGCGATAGTAGATCGCGGTCGATTCCCAGCTCATGCCGCCGAGCAGGCCAAGGGTCTTCATGTGGTCTTTCCGTTTCTCTCGCCGAGACAACTGTAGCTGAAACTGCGTCCCTACAAAAAACTCTGGGGGTCGATGTCGACCTGCACCCGGACCGAGCCGCGCTGCTTCGGTCCGTTGGCGAGCATTGCCCTGATAAAACCCTGCATGTCGGCGCGCCGTTCGCCCTGGATCAGCAGGCGGAAGCGGTGGCGGCCGCCGAGCAGCGACAGCGGGGCTTCCGCCGGCCCGAGCACGAACAGGTCCGACGCTTCAGGTGCCGCGCGGCGCAGGCCGCGTGCATGGCCTTCCGCTTCCGCCCGCGTCACCGCGCTGACGATGACGCCGGCCAACCGGCCGAAGGGCGGCAAGGCAGCGCGCTCGCGCTCCGAAATCTCGCGCTGGTAGAAAGACTCGGCATCGCCTGAGACGATCGCCCGCATCACCGGATGGTCGGGCTGGAAGGTCTGCAGCAGGCCAAGGCTCTTCTTGCCGGTGCGGCCGGCACGGCCGGTCACCTGGCTGAGCAACTGGAAGGTGCGCTCGGCGGCCCGCGGATCGCCATTGGCAAGGCCGAGATCGGCGTCGACGACGCCGACCAGCGTCATGTTCGGGAAATTGTGGCCCTTGGCGACCAGTTGCGTGCCGATGACGATATCGGCCTCGCCATTGGCGATTGCCTCCAGCTCCAGCCGCAATCGTCGTACACCGCCCATGATGTCCGACGACAGCACGATGGTGCGCGCGTCCGGGAAATGCGTCACGACCTCCTCGGCGATGCGTTCGACCCCCGGCCCACAAGCCACCAGATGGTCGAGCGTGCCGCATTCCGGGCAGGCTTCGGGACGGCGCTCGTTGTGACCGCAGTGATGACACACCAACTGGCCGCGAAAGCGGTGTTCGACCAGCCAGGCCGAGCACACCGGACAGCCGAAGCGATGGCCGCAGACCCGGCACAGCGTCAGCGGCGCGTAGCCGCGCCGGTTGAGGAACAGCAGCGACTGCTCCTTCTTCTCCAGCGTCCGGCGCATATGGTCGATCAGTACCGGCGACAGAAATCCGCCACGGGCGGGCGGCGCGCGGCGCATGTCGATCGACTTGAGATCGGGAAGTGCCGCCTCGGCGAAGCGGGCGGAAAGCACAGCCCTGGCATAACGGCCCTGGCTGGCATTGACCCGGCTCTCGACCGACGGCGTCGCCGATGCCAAGACCACGGGGAAGCCGCCTATATGGCCGCGCACGACAGCCATGTCTCGCGCATTGTAGAAGACGCGGTCTTCCTGCTTGTAGGCGGGGTCGTGCTCTTCGTCGACCACGATCAGGCCAAGCTCGCGAAACGGCAGGAACAGCGCCGAGCGCGCGCCGGCGACGACGCGCACGCCGCCTTCCGCCACTTGCCGCCAGACCTTTTCACGCATTCGCGGTGGCAAATCCGAATGCCATTCGCCCGGCTTGGCGCCGAAACGTTGCTGGAAGCGTTCGAGAAAGGCATGCGTCAACGCGATTTCCGGCAGCAGGATAAGCACCTGCTTGCCCTGCTCGAGCGCGGCCGCCACCGCCTCGAAATAAACCTCCGTCTTGCCCGAACCGGTGACGCCGTCGAGCAACGCGACATTGAACTCGCCGGCCGCGACATTGGCGAGCAGCATCGACGCGGCCCCGTTCTGGTCCGGCATCAATTCGGGAACGGCATAGCTGGGATCAGGCGCGGCCACCACCGGGCGCGGCGGGATCATCACCGTCTCGAACACGCCTTGCGCTTTCAGCCCCTCGATCACCGTCGACGACACGCCCGCGGCGTGCGCGAGGCCGGATCGCGTCCAGGCAAGGCCACCTTCGGCCGTCTCCAGCACGCGTGCCCTGGCATCGGTCATCCGGTCGGGCACGAGCAGGGTGCGCTGAAGCCCTTCGATCCACGGTTCGGGATCAAAGGCCTCCGGCGCCCTGAGCAGCATGCGCGCCACCATGCCCGGCGGCGACAGCGTGTACTGTGCCACCCAGTCGACGAAGCGGCGCATGGCGCGGTCGATCGGCGGACAGTCGAAAACCTGCTCGATCGGGCGCAATTTCCTGGCATCGACCTGCTCGACAACGCCGTCCCAGACAATGCCGGCGACCTGGCGCGGCCCAAGCGGCACGCGCACGATCGAACCCGGCACCACGCGCATGCCGGCAGGCACGGCATAGGTGTAGGGGCGTTCGGCCGGCATCGGCACCAGCACCGGCGCGGCCGCGACAAAGGGCGAATCTTCGATCATGAGGCGTGACCTTGCCCTGACTTTGGTCTAGATCAAAGAGCAACGCTGAACGTGCCTTCCCAAGCACGACGAAATCGTCAGGAGACCCGCCATGAAATTTTTTGCCGACACCGCCGATATCAAAGAGATCAAGGAACTGAACGATCTGGGACTGCTCGATGGCGTCACCACCAATCCCTCGCTGATCCTGAAATCGGGCGGCAAGATCATCGAGGTCACCAAGCAGATCTGCGACATCGTCGAAGGCCCGGTCTCGGCCGAGGTCGTGGCGACCGAGTTCAAGCAGATGATGGCCGAGGCCGAGGTGTTGGCCAAGATCGCGCCCAATATTGCCATCAAGGTGCCGCTGACGCTGGACGGCCTGAAGGCCTGCAAGACGATCCGCACCGAGATGAACCGCATGGTCAACGTCACGCTGTGCTTCTCGGCCACCCAGGCGCTACTCGCGGCCAAGGCCGGCGCGTCCTTCATCTCGCCCTTTGTCGGCCGCATCGACGACACCGGCTCGGACGGCATGGAACTGATCCAGGAGATCCGTCAGATCTACGACAACTACGATTTCCAGACCGAGATCCTGACCGCTTCCGTGCGCACGGTGAACCACGTCAAGCAGGCGGCTCTCATCGGCGCCGACGTCATCACCGCGCCGCCGGCGACGCTGAAGGCGCTGGTCAACCACCCGCTGACCGACAAGGGCCTGGCCGCCTTCCTCGCCGACTGGGCCAAGACCGGCCAGAAGATCGGCTGAGCGGTTCCTCACCAGATACGAAGAAAGGCCGGGCAACCGGCCTTTTTCATGCGCTGCGGATCAAGAGCTGACCGCCCGGTCAGTCCGTGCCGTCGTCGGGGGGCGCGATAGGCGACGGGCGCTTGCCCGCCATGATCTCGCGCTTGCCGACATGGTTGGGTGCGCCGACCAGACCCTCCTTCTCCATGCGTTCGACCAGTGAAGCCGCGCGGTTGTAGCCGATGCCGAGGCGGCGCTGGATGTAGGACGTCGAACATTTCTTGTCGCGCAACACCACCTTGACCGCCTCGTCATAGCTGGAATCGCCATCCTCGGCGGCAACGGCTCCCTTGTCGAAGACCGGACCCTGGTCGCCCTCCTCTTCCTCTTCATCCTCGTCGGCCGTCACGGTTTCCAGATATTCGGGACGGCCCTGCGCCTTCAGATGCGCCACGACATGCTCGACCTCGGCGTCGGAAACAAAGGGGCCGTGCACACGGGCAATGCGCCCGCCGCCCATCATGTGCAGCATGTCGCCCTGGCCGAGCAGCTGCTCGGCGCCCTGCTCGCCCAGGATGGTGCGGCTGTCGATCTTGGAGGTGACCTGAAAGGAGATGCGGGTCGGGAAATTGGCCTTGATCGTGCCGGTGATGACATCGACCGAAGGCCGCTGCGTTGCCATGATCAGGTGGATGCCGGCGGCGCGCGCCATCTGCGCCAGGCGCTGGATGGCGCCTTCGATCTCCTTGCCGGCAACCATCATGAGGTCGGCCATCTCGTCGACGATGACGACGATGTAGGGCATCGGCGCGAGATCGATTTCCTGCTGTTCGAACAGCGGCTCGCCGGTGCCCTTCTCGAAGCCGGCCTGCACGGTCATGACGACCGTCTCGCCCTTGTCGCGGGCTTGGGCGGCGCGCTCATTGTAGCCGTCGATGTTGCGCACGCCGAGCCGCGCCATCTTGCGATAGCGATCCTCCATCTCGCGCACCGCCCATTTGAGCGCGGTAACGGCCTTCTTGGGATCCGTGACGACGGGGGTCAGAAGGTGCGGGATACCGTCATAGACGGAGAGCTCAAGCATTTTCGGGTCGACCATGATCAGCCGGCATTCTTCCGGCTTCAGCCGGTAGAGCAGCGACAGGATCATGGTGTTGATGGCGACCGACTTGCCGGAGCCGGTGGTGCCGGCGACGAGCAGGTGCGGCATTTTCGCCAGCTCGGCAATGACAGGTTCGCCGCCGATCGTCTTGCCAAGGCAAAGCGCCAGCTTGCAGCTGGTCTTGCGGAAGCCCTGCGATTCGATCAGTTCGCGGAAATAGACGGTTTCGCGGGTCTCGTTCGGCAGCTCGATACCGATGACATTGCGGCCGGGCACGACGGCGACGCGCGCCGAGACCGCCGACATGGAGCGGGCGATATCGTCGGCGAGGCCAATGACGCGCGACGACTTGACACCCGGCGCCGGCTCGAACTCGTAGAGGGTAACGACCGGGCCAGGGCGAACGTGGATGATCTCGCCGCGAACGCCGAAATCCTCCAGCACGCTTTCCAGGAGATCGGCATTCTGCTCGAGCCGCTCCTGCGACATGTAGAAGCCCTGCCCTTCCGGCGGCTGCTGCAGCAGTTCCTCCGAGGGGAGCTCGTAGCTTTCGCCCGTCACCGGCCGCGCAACCTTGCCAGCCATGGGCAGCGACGGCCCTCGCGCGGTGGCAACGGTTTCCTCCACGCGCCGCACAAGTGGGGCGGCGCTGCTTGCGGCAGATGCGACCACTGCCGTCGTCCGACCCTGCCGGACAGCCCTGCCCGCCGGAACGGGCGGCTCGACCAAGGCCTTGTTGGAGTTGGCCGGAAAGACGTCCGGCAGCGCGGACGAGGCCTGGCCCGGAAGGCATTCGATGACACGGAACAAGGTGGTGACATCGGCCACGGCGGACGCGGAGATGTCGGCCCGCGCCGCGGCGACCGGCACTGCCGCGACCGGTACACGCGAAACCGGGCCGACTGAGCGGGGCGGCGACGTCACGTCAACCAGAAGCGGAGCCAAGCCCTCGAAGAAGGCGTGATCCGAAAGATAGGGCCGCCGGGCTTTTTCAGCGGTGGCTGTTCTGACCGGCGCGCCATTCACGACAACGGGCGCCGGGCGCGTGGCCGCTCGTGCCGTTGCGGGCATCTTCGGAGCCGCCGGCTGAACACCTTGCAACGTCTCGCCGCCGCGCGCCGGCTGAGCGGACGCGGCCGGTGACGGTCCGCGATGCATGACGGCGCCAGGCCCGACCTGCTGCGTCGGGGGCGCCTGCGGACCGCCCTGCGCGGCAACCTCGTCATGCGGCTGGCGATGCTTGGGTTCATAGTCCGGCGTGCGTGTAAAACGCACATTGGGCGCAAGGAAAAAATACTCTTGCCAGGCGGGGCTTTCGGTGTCGCCCTGCGGGAAAGCATTGTCCGCCGCGGGTTTCCCGTTCGGCCCGACGGAGGGTCTGCGGTCGTCGCCAGGATCGGCTACCCGCCCGGAACAGCCCGCATGGGAAGCACCGGACTGGCGGACATCCACCTTGCCGCGCGGGCCGCCGGAGAGCTCCCTTTCGGGGTCATCGGGCGAAGCTGCGTGCAACGAATTGACCCGAGAAAAACGCCTGGCTTCCATGCTCAAGACTCACTGTGGACGTCTGCTGAGCAATAGGGAGCGAGTGGTTAACAGTTGCTTCCGTCAGCGCTGTTGGAGCGAGCGAAAAATATCTTTCGCGGCGATGCCGAACGATACGGATTCGAGCGCTGGATCGTATTCGAGGATCATCCACATATGCGGGCCGAGCATGTGCAAGCGCCGGCCCTTGGCCATCGGGAAACGGCCGGGGGCATCAGGATCGAGAGGACGTCTTCGTGAACGAAGAGTGGCGCTAGCTGGCTGCCTTGCCGTGTCGGGCCAGATCCTGCGCGATTGACAGTTGCAGGGCCTCGGCCAGTTCGCGCGCGGCACGGTTCTCGGCGTCGATCTGCGCCCGGTACGAGGCAAATTCCTGACGCGGCCTGTCGAAGGACGAGGTGATCGCCCGCCTGCCGACCGCGATCACCGCGCCGGTTTTCGCATCGGTCAGCGTGTAGCCGGCGGTCAGCGTCACAGAACCGGCGGTCGGCTCGTCTTGATCGGTTCCAACCTGGACGAGTGCCGAGGATTCAACGGCTTCGGTCACGCCGAGATCGAGCGAATAAAGCGCCGAAGCCGGTTCGCCGGCGCCGCGCCCGAACCCGAAGATCAGATTGTTGCGCACCTGCTGGGCATAACGCGTCCGGACCGGCTTGACGGCGATCGACGCCAGCTCGGCATTGGCTGTGGAGCCGGTCGACAGCGGCGCGCTCGAATAGAGCGGCCGCACCTGACAGGCCGAGACGAGCGCAAGCGAGCCGACAAGACCGGCAAGCGCCATGCGGCGCAGCAAACGGCTCAGCTCTGTCTTTTCCCGATCAGGCAACGACATTGACGATCCTCTGCGGCACGATGATCACCTTGCGCGGAGCCTTGCCTTCAAGTGCCTTCTGCACGAAGTCGAGAGCCAAGACCGCTTTTTCGACCGCACCTTGGTCCGCGTCGCGGGCAATTGTCAAATCCCCCCGCTTCTTGCCGTTGACCTGTACCGGATAGGTGACTTCATTGTCGACGACCAGCGCCGGATCGAAGACCGGCCACGGCCGTTCGGCCACCAGATCGCTGCCGCCCAGCGTCTCCCAGCACTCTTCGGCAAGGTGCGGCATCACAGGCGCGATCAGGTGCACCATGATCTCGACGGCCTCGCGGCAGGCGTTTTTCAGCGCCGGATCGGCCTTGTCTTCCGCCACCTCGTTGAGCGGGGTGGTCAGCGCGTTGGCCAGTTCATAGATGCGGGCGATGGCACGGTTGAAGGCGAGCTTCTCGATGTCTTCGCCGACCGCCTTCAGGATCTTGTGCGCGGCCTTGGAAACCGCTCCGGCCTCGCCATCATTGGCCGCCTTGGGTGCGATGCCAGCCAGCGTCTCGGCCGCCGTCGACACCAGCCGCCAGATGCGCTGCATGAAGCGATGCGCGCCGGCGGCACCGTCGTCGGTCCACTCGACATCGCGTTCGGGCGGTGAATCCGACAGCATGAACCAGCGCGCCGTGTCGGCGCCGTAGCCATCGGTGATGTCTTCCGGGCTCACCGTGTTCTTTTTCGACTTCGACATCTTCTCGAGCGGGCCGATGGTGACCGCCTCGCCCGTGGCGATGTCAATGGCGCGGCGCTTGCCGTCGACTTCCTCCAGACGCACTTCGGTCGGCGCCAGCCAGCGGCCATTCGATGCCGAGCCGACACGGTAGGTTTCGTGCACCACCATGCCTTGCGTGAACAGGCCCTTGAACGGCTCGGCCAGGTCGACATGGCCGGTCTCACGCATGGCGCGGGTGAAGAAGCGCGAATAGAGCAGATGCAGGATCGCATGCTCGATGCCGCCAATATACTGATCGACCGCCAGCCACTCGTTCGCTGCCCTGGGATCGGTCGGATCATGCGCCCAGGGCGCCGTGAAGCGGGCGAAGTACCAGGAGGAATCGACGAACGTGTCCATGGTGTCGGTTTCGCGCCGCGCGTCCTTGCCGCATTGCGGGCACTTCACATGCCGCCATGTCGGGTGACGGTCGAGCGGATTGCCCGGCCGGTCGAAATCGACGTCGTCCGGCAGCTTGACCGGTAGGTCGGCCTTCGGCACCGGCACCACGCCGCAATCCTCGCAATGGATCATCGGGATCGGGCAGCCCCAGTAGCGCTGGCGCGAAATGCCCCAGTCGCGCAGGCGGAAATTCACCTTGCGCTCGGCCATCGGCCGGTTGCCGATCGTCTTCTGTTCCAGCAGGTTCGCGACCTCGTCGAAAGCCCGGTCCGGCTTCATGCCGTCGAGGAAGCGCGAATTGATCATCGCGCCATCGTCGACATAGGCCTCGTCGATGATCTGGAAAGCCGACGGCTTCTCGCCGTCCGGCATCACCACCGGCACCACTGGCAAGCCGTATTTGTTGGCGAAGTCGAGGTCGCGCTGGTCATGCGCCGGGCAGCCGAAGATGGCGCCGGTGCCGTATTCCATCAGCACGAAATTGGCGACATAGACCGGCAGCGTCCAAGTATCGTCGAAGGGATGGACGACGCGGATACCGGTGTCGAAGCCCTTCTTCTCGGCCGTCTCGAGAGCCGCCACCGAAGTGCCCATATGGCGCACTTCATCGATGAACTTCGCCAGCGCCGGATTGATCTCCGCGGCCTTCTTGGCCAGCGGGTGATCGGCGGCGATCGCCATGAACGAGGCGCCGAAAATGGTGTCGGGCCGCGTCGTGTAGACTTCCAGCTCATGCTCGCCGGCAATTTCCGAGGCCAGCGGCCAGCGGATCAGCAAGCCTTCCGAACGGCCGATCCAGTTCTGCTGCATCAGCTTCACTTTTTCGGGCCATTCGTCGAGGCCGTCCAATGAATCCAGCAGGTCCTGCGCGAAGTCGGTGATCTTGAAGAACCATTGCGTCAGCTCGCGCTGTTCGACCAGCGCGCCGGAGCGCCAGCCGCGCCCGTCGATGACCTGCTCGTTGGCGAGCACCGTCATGTCCTCCGGGTCCCAGTTGACTTTGGAAGATTTGCGCGTCACCAGCCCCTTCGCGACCAAGTCGAGGAACAGCATCTGCTGGCGGTGGTAATAATCAACGTCGCAGGTGGCGAATTCGCGCGCCCAGTCCAGCGACAGGCCCATCACCTTGAGCTGCTCGCGCATGGTGGCGATGTTCTGGTAGGTCCACTCCTTGGGATGGACCTTGTTCTGCATGGCCGCGTTCTCGGCCGGCATGCCGAAGGCGTCCCAGCCCATCGGATGCAGCACGTTGAAGCCCTTGGCCCGCTTGTAGCGCGCCACCACGTCGCCCATCGTATAATTGCGGGTATGGCCGATATGGATGCGCCCCGACGGATAGGGGAACATCTCCAGCACGTAGTATTTCGGGCGCGGATCGTCATTGTGCGCTTCGAAAAGCTTCTTTTCGGCCCAGACCTTCTGCCATTTGGGTTCTGACGCGCGCGGATTGTATCGTTCGGTTGCCATGGGATGTTTTTCACTTAAAAGCATGCGAACTGCGGGCAAGAGCCCGGCAGTTCACGAAATGTGGTCCGGGTGTTCACCATGGTTTGCCAAACCCGTCAACCATATGGGCGTCGCGGCTGATAAAAACGCGAGTCAAAACAGCGGGATTTGCATATGGGCGACACCGTTCAGCAGTTTTTCGCGGTCAAGGCAAGGATCGCCGCCGCCGAGCAGGAGGCCGGCCGTGAAGCTGGCGCGGTGACGCTGGTGGCGGTCTCCAAGACCTTCGACGCCGTCGATATCCAGCCGGTGATCGAGGCCGGCCAACGCGTCTTCGGCGAGAATCGCGTCCAGGAAGCACAAGGCAAATGGCCAGCGCTGAAGAAGGCTTTCCCCGATATCGAACTGCACCTGATCGGCCCGCTGCAGTCGAACAAGGCCAAGGAGGCGGTGGCGCTGTTCGACGTCATCGAGACCATAGACCGCGACAAGATCGCCGCCGAGCTCGCCAAGGAAGTTGCCAGGCAAGGCCGTGCGCCAAAGCTCTATGTCCAGGTGAATACCGGTTCCGAACCGCAGAAAGCCGGCATCGAACCGCGCGAGGCGGTCGCCTTCGTCAAGCGCTGCCGGGAAGTTCATGGCCTCGCCATCGAAGGCCTTATGTGTATTCCGCCGGCGGACGAGAATCCCGGCCCGCATTTCGCACTGCTGGAAAAAATGGCGAGAGAGGCCGGCGTCGCCAAACTGTCGATGGGCATGTCCGGCGACTACGAGACCGCGATCGCCTTCGGTGCCACCAGCGTCCGCGTGGGTTCGGCGATCTTCGGCAACCGGTAGTCGCTTAGGCCAGCCCGGCTAGTTCATTGCCCCAGCGCTTGAAACGAAACGTACCGTTCCTATTTGTCCCGATGTCATCACATCCTCTTGGAGCATCACCATGCGTTATAATCAGCTTGGAAATACCGGGCTTTTCGTCTCCGAACTTTGCCTCGGCACCATGACCTTCGGCGCCGCCGGCCAGAACGCCCAATGGGGCCTGATCGCCAGCCTCGACCAGAAGGGCGTCAACGAAATCGTCGGCCGCTCGATCGCCGCCGGCGTCAACTTCTTCGACACGGCCGACGTCTATTCCGTCGGCGAGTCCGAACGCCTTCTCGGCCAGTCGCTTAGGGATCTCGGTGTTGCCAGGTCGAACGTGGTCATCGCCACCAAGGTCCATGCCGCCATGGGCGACGGGCCGAACCAGCGCGGCTCCTCGCGCGGCCACATCATGGATTCGGTCGATACCAGCCTCGAACGGCTGCAACTCGACCACATCGATCTCTATCAGTTGCACGGCACCGACGCGGTGACGCCGATCGACGAGACGCTGCGGGCACTCGATGATCTCGTCTCTAGCGGCAAGGTCCGCTATGTCGGCGTGTCCAACTGGCAGGCCTGGCGCATCGCCAAGGCGCTCGGCATCGCCGACCGCAAGGGCTTTGCCCGCTTCGAGACCATCCAGTCCTATTATTCGATCGCCGGCCGCGACCTCGAGCGCGAGATCGTGCCGCTGATCAACGAGGAGAAGCTCGGCCTGATGGTGTGGTCGCCGATGGCCGGCGGGCTGCTGTCCGGCAAATACGGCCCCGGCGCGCCGGGCAACGGCGAGGGCCGCCGTGCGTCCTTCAACTTCCCGCCGGTCAACGAGGACCGCGCCTGGGCAGCGGTCGCCGTCATGCGCGAGGTCGCCAAAAAACATGATGTCAGCGTCGCCACCGTGGCGCTCGGCTATGTCCTGGCCAAGCCTTTCGTCATGAGTGTGATCATCGGCGCCAGCCGCATGGGCCAGCTCGAGCAGAACCTCGCCGCCACCAGCCTCAAGCTCGATGCCGACGATCTCGCCAGGCTGGACGAAGTGAGCGCCTTGCCGGCCGAGTATCCCGGCTGGATGGTCGAACGCCAAGGCGCCGGCCGTCGTCCGGCGCCTTTCGTCCCGAAGGCATAGCCCTACCGCTGGCAAGCCAGCCTTTTCGACGCCGCGTGTCCATGGACGCGCGGCTTCGACTACAGCCGGACGGTCTCTGCGAGAAAGTCGAGAAAGGCCCGCACACGTGCAGGCAGGTGTTTGCCCTGGCCGACATAGACGGCATGCGTCGGCTCTTCGTCGCCGGGGTTGAAGTCTTCCAGCAGCGGCACCAGCCGGCCGGCGGCAATGTCGGGCTCGACATGCCAGCGCGCCAGCCGCGCAATGCCCGCCCCTGATAGGGTAGACAGCCGCATCGCCTCACCGTCGCTCACCGTGGCAGTGCCTGCGATCGGGACCATGACCGGTGCGCCGGCCGCGTCGATGAACGGCCAGCCGTCGATGTATCGGACGAAACCGAAGGCAAGCATGTTGTGACGACCGAGATCGCCGGGCGTCAGCGGCGTGCCGCGCGCTTCGATATAGGCAGGCGCGGCAACCACCACCATCCGGCTCTGGCCGAGCTTCCGCGCCACCAGTCGTGACTCGCGAAGCGGCCCGGCGCGGATCGCGACATCGGCGCGCTCTTCCAACAGGTTGATCACGCTGTCGGTCAGCACAGCCTCGACGAAAATCTCCGGATACCGTTCCAGAAAGCGCGGCAGCAGTGCCATTAGCCGGTGTTGGCCAAACGGCACATAGGCATTGACCCTCAGCCGCCCGCGCGGCGCCGCACCCGCCGCCGCTTCCCGCTCGGCGGCATCGAGGTCAGCCAGGACGCGCACGCCGCTGTCGTAGAAGGCCGTCCCTTCCGGCGTGAGCTGGAGCTTGCGCGTCGAGCGGCTGACAAGCCGCGCGCCAAGCCGTGTTTCGAGCCGCGCGATCAGCTTGCTCACCGCCGACGGTGTCATGCGCAGCCGCCGCGCCGCGGCCGAGAAGCTCCCCGCTTCGACGACGCGTACGAAGACTTCGATCTCGCCGGAGCGGTTGATATCGGGCCTGGCCACCTGTGAATCTATTTCACAGGAAATATGCCTTGGGCAAGTCTGGTTCACAACATGGCGGATCACGATCTTCCGGGCCGGGGCGCGGACTGGGCGTCCTTTGCTGACAGATGGGACCGACCGCCATGCCTCTTGCTCTCTATGCCCTCGCTGCCGGTGCCTTTGGCATCGGTGTCACCGAATTCGTCATCATGGGCCTGCTCATAGATGTCAGTAAGGATCTTGGTGTGTCGATCTCGGCCGCTGGCCAATTGATCTCGGGTTACGCGCTCGGTGTTGTCATCGGCGCACCCCTGTTGACCATCGCTACAGGCAACTGGCCGCGCAAAACCGTGCTGCTGGCGCTGATGGCGATCTTCACGATTGGCAACCTCGCCTGTGCGCTGGCGCCAGATTATTGGACGCTGATGGGTGCCCGTATCATCACCGCCTTTGCCCATGGCACTTTCTTCGGCGTCGGCTCGGTGGTCGCCACCGGTCTGGTCGCGCCCAACAGAAAGGCTTCGGCGATCGCGCTGATGTTCACTGGGCTCACCATCGCCAACGTCCTCGGCGTGCCCTTCGGCACCTGGCTCGGCCAGGCCTTCGGCTGGCGCGCGACTTTCTGGGCGGTGACCGCGGTAGGCCTCGCGGCCTTCGCCGTCATCCTGGCCCTGGTGCCGCGCGGCCACGCAGCGCTCGAGAAGAGCGATTTGCGCGCCGATCTCGCCGTGCTGCGCCGCACGCCCGTCCTGCTCGGCCTCGCCACGACGGTGCTCGGCTATGCCGGCGTCTTCGCCGTCTTCACCTACATCGCCCCGTTGCTCACCGAGATCAGCGGCTTCAGGGAAGCGGCCGTGTCGCCGATCCTGCTCGTCTTCGGCGGTGGCCTCATCGCCGGCAATCTCGCCGGCGGCAAGATCGCCGATCGCTGGCTAGTGCCGGCGGTGCTCGGCAGCCTCGTGGTGCTGGCGCTGGTGCTTGCCACGATGAGCTTCGCCATCCACAGCCAGATCATGGCCGTGATCTATGTCGGCCTGCTCGGCGCGGCCGCCTTCGCCACCGTGGCGCCGCTGCAGATGTGGGTGCTGGAGAAGGCGCAAGGCGCCGGCCAAAGCCTGGCCTCATCGTTCAACATCGCCGCCTTCAATCTCGGCAATGCGGCCGGCGCCTGGCTTGGCGGCACGGTCATCGCCCATGGCCTTGGGCTGGGTTCGCTCACCTGGGTCGCCGCCCTGCTGCCGCTGGCGGCACTCGCCGTGGCCGGACTGGCGCTTCGCCTCGATCGTGGCACCACATCAGGCGCGCCTGCCACCGTCCGGTCGTGACATCAGCCGACACCCGAATCGCCTCACCTCTTCACAAACCACCAGGAGCAAGAAAATGGACTATCGACGTCTCGGCGCATCGGGCCTGAAAGTCCCGGCGCTCTCATTCGGCGCCGGAACTTTCGGCGGTTCCGGCCCTCTGTTCGGTGCCTGGGGCAACAGCGATGCCAGCGAAGCGCGGCGCCTCATCGACATCTGCCTCGAGACCGGCGTCAATTTGTTCGACACCGCCGACGTCTATTCGAACGGCGCCTCGGAGGAGGTGCTCGGCGAAGCGATCAAGGGCCGCCGCGACGCGGTGCTGATCTCGACCAAGACCGCACTGCCGATGGGCGACGGGCCGGCCGACTATGGCTCATCGCGCTCGCGGCTGATCAAATCGGTCGACGCCGCGCTGAAGCGCCTCGGCACCGATTATATCGACCTGCTGCAGCTGCACGCCTTCGATGCCGGGACGCCGATCGAGGAAGTTCTGTCGACGCTGGACGGCCTCGTTCGCTCCGGCAAGCTGCGCTATGTCGGCGTCTCCAACTTCTCCGGCTGGCAAGTGATGAAGTCGCTCGGCTTGGCGGAGAAGCACGGCTACCCACGCTATGTCGCGCATCAGGTCTACTATTCGCTGCTCGGCCGCGACTATGAATGGGAGCTGATGCCGCTCGGCCTCGACCAGGGCCTCGGCGCACTGGTGTGGAGCCCGCTCGGCTGGGGCCGCCTAACCGGTAAGATCCGCCGCGGCCAGCCCTTGCCGGAAAAGAGCCGGCTGCACGAGACCGCGAGCTTCGGCCCGCCGGTCGAGGATGAGCATCTCTATCGGGTCATGGATGCGCTCGACGCCGTGGCTGAGGAAATCGGCAAGACGGTTCCGCAGATCGCGATCAACTGGTTGCTGCAACGCCCGACCGTCTCCTCCATCATCATCGGCGCCCGAAATGAAGAGCAGTTGCGCCAGAACCTCGGCGCCGTCGGCTGGACGCTAACGCCGGAGCAGATGAAAAAGCTCGACGCAGCAAGCGAAGTCACCGCACCCTACCCCTATTTCCCCTATCGGCGTCAGGAAGGCTTTGCCCGGCTGAACCCGCCGGCGGTTTGATTGAGGCCGCTAACAAGGTAGGCCGAGGGACAGCACCCCCCTTTGGCCTGCCGGCCATCTCCCCCTCGTGGGGGGAGATCGGATGCCGCGATGGCTTTCGCCAATGTCGAACGTTGACAGAGCGGCGGCATCACCGAACCAGCCAATCTCCCCACTTGAGGGGGAGATGTCCGGCAGGACAGAGGGGGGCGCCGTAGAGTGCCTACCTCAACAGCCATCGTCGCGTTGCCGGCGTTCAGTGCAGCACGAACTCGCCATCCACCTTGCGCCATTCGTTCGGCGCGATCAGCTTCTGGTGCGTGTAGCTGACCGAATGCAGGGGCCCGTGGAGCTTGGCCTTCCAGAATTCGATGAACCTGATCAGCACCGGAAATGTCGGAGCGATGTCGTAGTCCTGCCAGACGAAGCTCTGCAGGAGATGCGGGTGGTCGGGAAAATGATAAAGAATCTTGGCCGTGGTCAGGCCGTAGCCTTTGAGCATCAGGTCCATTTCAAGATGGTCGCGCATTGCGGTCCCCAAGGTTGATTCTCCTGTCCTCCCAAGCACCAATTGTGCGCGCCGTTACTTAACTGTCTATTGATTTTTCTTGATCGCAGAACGAACTTTTCCCACAAAAACATGCAGTTAGCAGCGAACCGCGCCGAGTGCTGACAGCCTCGGAAAGCGCCCCTGCGGCATCCCGCCACGCGAATCCAACGTCTAATGTTGCCGTCGCGGCGGAACTGGTAATAATGCCGCCGAATTCGCGGCTACGTGGCCGCGATCCCGCGGGCGTTTCAAGCCCGCGGATTGGTTCGGGAGGAAAGCCAAGAAATGTCCGAGGTTCATGTCCATCGCGTCCAGCCGGCGTGGAAGAAGAACGCGCTGATCGACAATGACACTTACCTCAAATGGTATGCCGACAGCGTGAAGAACCCGGACAAGTTCTGGGGCAAGCACGGCAAGCGGATCGACTGGTTCAAGCCCTTCTCCAAGGTCAAGAACACCTCCTTCGACGGCAAGGTCTCGATCAAGTGGTTCGAGGATGGCCAGACCAACGTCTCGTATAATTGCATCGACCGCCACCTGAAGAAGCGCGGCGACCAGACCGCCATCATCTGGGAAGGCGACAACCCCTACGACGACAGGAAGGTCACCTACAACCAGCTCTACGAGCATGTCTGCCGGCTTGCCAATGTGATGAAGAAGCACGGCGTCAAGAAAGGCGACCGTGTCACCATCTACATGCCGATGATCCCGGAGGCGGCTTACGCGATGCTGGCCTGCACGCGTATCGGCGCCATCCATTCGGTGGTCTTCGGCGGCTTTTCGCCGGATGCCTTGGCCGGCCGCATCGTCGACTGCGAATCGACCTTCGTCATCACTGCCGACGAGGGTCTGCGTGGAGGAAAACCCATTCCTCTGAAGGAGAACACCGACAAGGCGATCGACGTTGCCGCCAAGCACCATGTCAAGGTCAAGACTGTCGTGGTCGTGCGCCGCACGGGCGGCAAGATCGGCTGGGCGCCGGGGCGCGATGTCTGGTATCACGACGAAGTCGCGACGGTGAAGCCTGAGTGCAAGCCGGAGAAGATGAAGGCCGAGGATCCGCTGTTCATCCTCTACACGTCGGGCTCGACCGGCAAGCCGAAAGGCGTGCTGCACACCACCGCCGGCTATCTCGTCTATGTGTCGATGACGCACCAATACGTCTTCGACTGTCATGACGGCGACATCTACTGGTGCACCGCCGATGTCGGCTGGGTGACCGGCCACAGCTACATCGTCTATGGACCGCTCGCCAACGGCGCCACCACGCTGATGTTCGAGGGCGTGCCGAACTACCCCTCGCAGTCGCGCTTCTGGGAAGTCATCGACAAGCACAAGGTCAACATCTTCTACACCGCCCCGACAGCGCTGCGCGCGCTGATGGGCGCCGGCGACGCGCATGTCACCAAGACGTCGCGAAAATCGCTGCGCGTGCTGGGCTCGGTCGGCGAGCCGATCAACCCGGAAGCCTGGGAGTGGTATTTCAACGTCGTCGGCGACGGCAAGGTGCCGATCGTCGACACATGGTGGCAGACCGAGACCGGCGGCATCCTGATTACGCCGCTGCCGGGCGCTACCGACCTCAAGGCAGGCTCGGCGACACGGCCTTTCTTCGGCGTCCAGCCGCAACTGGTCGACAGCGAGGGCAAGGTGGTGGACGGTGCGGCCGACGGCAACCTCTGCATCACCGATTCCTGGCCGGGCCAGATGCGCACCGTCTATGGCGATCACGACCGTTTCGTGCAGACCTATTTCTCCGCCTACAAGGGAAAATATTTCACGGGTGACGGCTGCCGCCGCGATGCGGACGGCTACTACTGGATCACCGGCCGTGTCGACGACGTCATCAACGTCTCCGGCCACCGCATGGGCACGGCCGAGGTCGAATCGGCTCTGGTCAGCCATGACAAGGTTTCCGAGGCCGCCGTGGTCGGCTATCCCCATGACATCAAGGGCCAGGGCATCTATTGCTATGTCACGCTGATGGCCGGCGAGCAGCCGAGCGAGGAGTTGCGCAAGGAACTCGTCGCCCATGTCCGCAAGGAGATCGGCGCCATCGCCACGCCCGACAAGATCCAGTTCGCGCCCGGCCTGCCCAAGACGCGTTCGGGCAAGATCATGCGCCGCATCCTGCGCAAGATCGCCGAGGACGATTTTTCCGCACTCGGCGACACCTCGACGCTTGCCGATCCGGCCGTGGTCGACGATCTCATCGCCAACCGGCAGAACAAGAAGGGCTGATGCGGGAAGACGCGGCATTGGGCACCGTCACCCAGTTGTGGCGCTATCCGGCGAGTTCGCTCGCCGGCGAGCGCCAGGACGCCATCCTGGTCGGCACCGACAGCATCGAGGGCGACCGTATGTTCGGCCTCGTCGACATCTCGGACAACGAGATCGCCCGGCCCGACCGTGACGCCAAATGGCACAAGGTGCCGCGCATCCGCACCCGGCTGAGCCGCGGCGGCGAATTGGAAATCGCCATCCCCGATGGCGACTGGCTAGCCGCACCCAGCGCCGAATGCGACCGCGCCGTGTCGGCCTATCTCGGCTTCGGCGCCTCGATCCGGCCGTTCCGCAGGGAGAATGCGGCAAGCTATGCCGGTCCGCTGACCGCGGAACGCTATCGCAAGGCGCCGATCCATCTCCTGACCACGGCATCCCTGGCGCGGCTGAAGGCACTGCATCCGGAAGGGGCCGCCGATCCGCGCCGCTTCCGCCCCAACATCGTCGTCGACATGGCTCCGGTCGAGGGCTCCTTTCCCGAAACGGAATGGATCGGCCGCAAGCTCGCCATCGGCGACCTCGTCTTGACCATCTCCGAGCCATGCCGCCGCTGCGGCTTCACCATCATCGCCCAGGACGGTTTCGACAATGATCCGGGAATCCTGCGCAATCTGGTCCGCCACAACGCCCACAATCTCGGCGTCTATTGCACCGTCGACCAGCCTGGCCGTGTCGAGATCGGTGCGCCGACGCGGTTTGTCTGACCTGCCGACCCAAGCCTACCGATAAAGATCCGCCCGCGTCGGTGGCAGGCCGCTCGGGCCTCGCGCGCGTTTGGTGGCGACGGTCTGGAATATCTGCGCCGAGGCGCGTTCGAACGTAATGGAGCAGCCGCTCAGGTAAAGCAGCCACAGCCGCGCCTTGGCTTCGCCGACCTCGGCGATTGCCTCGCCGAACCGCGCCTGCAGACGCTCGGCCCACAGCCTGCAGGTGCGGGCATAGTGCTCGCGCAAATTCTCGACATCGTAGACGAGGAAGCCGTGCGCTTCGAGATTGCCTAGCGTCATGCCGATCGTGTCGAGTTCGCCACCCGGGAAGATGTATTTGATCAGCGCCTTGTATTCCGGCCCCTTGCGCAGGGTCTTCTTGATGTCGCCCTTGCTGCGCCTTGTGATGGCGTGATGCAGATAGATGCCGCCCGGTTTCAGCAGCCGGTGGACAGCGGAGAAGTAGGCCGCATGGTTTGCCAGGCCCAGATGCTCGAACATACCGATGGACGATATCTTGTCGAAGGTGCCGGTGAGCTCTGCGTAGGACTTTATCTCGATGGTGATCTTGTCCTCCAGACCCTCGGCGCGAATGCGCTCGCGGGCTAGCGAGGTCTGGGCCTGCGACAGCGAGACGCCGTGTCCGACGACACCATAATTTTTCGCGGCGTGTATCAGCATCGCGCCCCAGCCGCAGCCGATGTCGAGCAATCTTTCACCCGGTTTCAGCCGAAGCTTGCGGCAGATATGGTCGAGCTTGTCGACCTGCGCCTCGTCGATGCCGTTTGCGAAATCCTGGAAATACCCGCAGCTATAGACCATGCGCTCGTCGAGAAAGAGCCCGTAGAAGGCATTCGAGATATCATAGTGATGCTGGATCGCCTCCTTGCTGGAGCCGCTAACGAACGGGTTGCGACCAGCGAGATCAACCCGCGACGCCATCTGCTTTCTCGAAAACAGTACCGCCGGCAAGTCACGCAGAAGCGCCCGTTTCGGCAATGTCTTCAGCTTCGACCGCAGCTTGCCCGTCGAAGGCAGGGCGTAGAAATCGAACAGCGATCCATCCTCGATGTCGACTGCCTTGGAAATCCACATCTCGATAAGGGTCGACAGGGACGGTCGGCGAACGATCTGCCAGACAATGTCGTGGTCGTTGATGACCAGCACGGGGCCGGTGGCTGGGCCGATCCGCTCGCCGGTCCACAGCCTGACCGCGAAGGCAGGCTTCACCGCCTCGACTACCGTTCGAACGATGCGCGCAGCTCTTTCGGTGGCGTCCATACCCTTCCCCCGGTCGATGGCTCAATCTTGTCCGTTCGGGACCTGGATCGCAAGCCCAAGCATGCGGCGCCATCTTCCGGCAAGGATGCCTTTTTCAGCATGGCACTTGTCATTTGCTGCAACGCACCCCATCATGAGGGTGTGTTCAACAAATCGAAAGGAGGTGATCCGATGTCGAGTGATTTCGTTTTCCAGAACGTGGCCTCAGCGGATTGCACTTTCGGGAAGCAGTCTTCCCGTTAAGGCGCGAGATGCGCGGCGGGTGACGTGAACGTCACCGCCATTGAGCCGCGCCATGGACGGAAACACGGAAGGCCGCCGGCTTCGAAAGAAGCGGCGGCCTTTTCCGTTTGGGATGGGTCCTACTTCGTCAAAGCAAGGGTTTCGATGTTGCGGGCGATTGTCTGAAAGGCCGAATCCAATTCGGCGCCGTCGGCGGCCTGGTAGAAGTGCTTGACCGAACCGGTATCGGGGCTGGCACAATTCTGGAGCGTCGAAGCGGCATTCGTCTCATCGAGTTTGAAGCCGATCGTGAAGATCTCTATGCCTTTGTCGCGCATGGCGGCGCAGAGTTTTGTCGCGGCCGTGCGGGTCGTTTCCTTGCCGGCATCGTTATAGACTCCGCCAACGCTGGTCGCGTCGAAATAGGACAGGTTGAATTCGCCGTCTGTCATAAGGATCGCGTACTTGCCAACTTTCTTGGGATCGAGTTTGGCTGGCCGCTGAGAGGCATTGAGCACGCTGCCCCAGCTTTCCGATAGCATATACCAGGTCCATTGAACGCCGATGTGGCCAGCGGTGCCTCCCGAGGCGACAAGATTCTTGATGACATTCTTGAGAGTGGCGACGTCAGCCGTCAAAGGGACGAGCGCGGCGGCCGGGCAAGCCGCAGTGTTTGTGTTGGCGGCAAAGCTCGACAACAGATAGTCGCGGTTGACCATGCTGGAGCCAGGACCCGCGTCCGAATATTGATCGGTCCCCTTGCGTTCGGTGGCGCAATTGTCCGGGCGCGGGGATGCCGAAGCAGGTTGAGCGCTCGCATTGCCGGGCGCCTGCTTGCGCTGACTGGCATTGGCCTCCACATAGACGCTGCTGGCCGCAAGTTGGCCGGTATTGACCGAATTGGCGTAGGGCACGATGGAGAGGCGAACGCGCGGCTTGTTCGGGTCCTGAGTGCCCAGGAAGCTGTCCACCGCATTGGCGGCCGCGGTTCTCAGGTCCTTGATTTTCTGACCGGCCATCGATCCGGTTACATCGAGCATCATCGCCACTTCGATGGTCTTGTCCGAATAGAGCGATGTTGTCGAAGCAGTGACCCGCCTCGCATCGTCCGTGCCGAAAATCGGGAAGAACAGGGCAACATCGACGTGGGCGTCCACCTGGACCGTTTTTGCAATCTTGTCGACGATCAGCCGGTCAAGAATGACTTGACCGGCCTGCAGAATTCCGGCGGTAGCGTTGGCGTCGAGAAAGGCCTGCACGGATTTGTTTGCGTCGGCCTCCTTGATGGCGCCGGTGGTCAGGTCACGTGCGGTCGATGTCACCGCCGCGTCGATGACGCCCTGCAGGCTCGATTTGGCATTGTAGAGCTGGGTGACATTGACCGAGAAGCCCGCGACCAGCGCCAAGACCGAGGCAGCAAAGCCGAACAGGACCGCGAAATTTCCACCGCGATCTCTGGCGAACCCGCCGACCGCGTGAACAAGACCCCCGTAATTCCGCATCCAACCGCCTCCGCTTACCTCGGCCTCGTCGCCGCGGACAGGGCAATGCAGGATTCCAGCCGGATGACGCCACCTCTGGCCGCAACACTTTCGGTCAGACATCAAACCGTTGTTTTTGTTTGCTTTCGACCTTCGTGAAGGTGAATGACTGGTAAACGAAAAACCACGATCGTCGCCGCGTTTACCAGGCGCTTACCATGTCGAGACGAGGCAATCGCCGAAGCGTGGCGGCGTCCTGTTGCGGCACAGGCCTTCTGTGCCGAAGCGGACCAACTGTCCCAGGGCTGCGAGGCATGTCGAGGCACAAACTACCCAGCGTGTTGATATTCAGGTCAGGCCGGCCTCACCTGAATATCAATATAGCTAGGCCAGCACCTGCGCGCTGACTGTCCTGTCGATACCGTGGTGGGGTGGATTGAACAGCCTGCCTTCCTGTTCGTAGGTCCATACCTTGAACAAGGTGAGCCGGTGCGGGCCGAAACTGTGCAGCAAGGGAACGTCGGTGGCGTCGCGGCCGCGCGCGATGACGACGCGACCGATCCTGGGCTGGTTGTGGCGCGGATCGAACGTGTACCACTTGCCGTCGAGGAACGCTTCCATCCAGGCCGAGAAATCCATCGGCGCCGGATCGGCCGGCACGCCGATGTCGCCGAGATAGCCGTTCACGTAGCGCGCCGGAATGTTCATGCAACGGCAAAGCGTAATCGCCAGATGGGCGAAGTCGCGGCACACTCCGACGCGTTCCTCGTGCGCCTGCGCGGCGGTGCGGGTCGAACGCGCATAGCCATAGCCGAAGGACAGGCGGTTGTGGACATAGTCGACAATCGCCTGCACCCGCGCCCAACCGGACGGAAGATGGCCGAAAAGCTGCCAGGCGAGATTGCTCAGATGATCTGTCTCGCAATAGCGGCTGCCCAGGAGATAGAAGAGTACCTCGTCGGGTAACTCGGCGACCGGCATTTCCCGGGCCAGCGTGTTGACCTCGTCCGTCTCGCCACTGTCCTCAACAACCGCGTCGTAGAGGATGCGAAAGCCGCCGGCAGGCGCGGTAAAACGGCGGCAGGCATTGCCATGCAGGTCGTGATAGAGCCTGGTCGGCACCGATGGCGAGATGAGCACACGCGTCTGCCGCTTGATGTCGGCCCGCCTGTCCTTGTGGATTTCGAGCAGAGAAATCACCGGGGTTGCCTCGGCGCATTCAATCGCGATCTCGTAGCCGAGGCGTATCAGCATGGGCGTCGTCCCCTGGTTCGCGTGATGGGAATTGTACGGTTTCAAACGTTGCAAGGTGACGGTGGTTCCCTGGATCGCGACCCAAAAGCGCTCTCGCGCCTTTTCATGTCGGCACCTTGGCGTTACGGTTGCGTCCTCCCTCGACACCCTCCCCCGGACTTCAAGGAAAATCATGTTTGCTGGCAAAAAATTCGCCGCCTTCCTCTTCGATATGGACGGCACGCTCATCAATTCCATCGCCTCGGCGGAGCGGGTCTGGGGCGACTGGGCGCTGCGCCACGGCCTCGACGTCGCGGCCTTCCTGCCGACAATTCATGGCGTGCGCGCGATCGAGACCATCACCGCCCTTGCACTCCCGGGTGTCGACCCGAGACACGAAGCCGATTTACTGCTGAAGGCCGAGGCCGACGATCTCGAGGGCATCCTCCAGATCTCCGGTGCCGTGGCGTTTCTCAACACGCTGCCGCCGGAGCGCTGGGCGATCGTAACCTCGGCGCCACGCTCATTGGCGCTTGCACGCATGAAGGTCGCCGGCATCCCTGTCCCTGGGGTCCTCGTCGCGGCGGAGGATGTTTCCCGTGGCAAGCCGGCGCCCGACTGTTTCCAGCTCGGCGCAAGACGGCTTGGCTTCGACGCGCGTGACTGCCTGGTGTTCGAGGATGCCCCGGCTGGCATCGCGGCGGCGGAGGCGGCGGGAGCGTCGGTCATGGTGATCAACGCCACGCACCAGCATCCCCTGGCAACACAGCATGCCACGATCGCCGGTTACGACGAAATCGACATCACCGTCGACGAACGCGGCTGGGTTGCGCTCGAGCCCCAGCGCAACGCAGCTTAGAGTGCAGCGCGGCCTGGAGTGTGCCGAGATTCAGGTCAGGCCGAGTCGGAAAACGGAAGCTGCCGAGAACCGGAGCGGAGCGTACTGAGGTACGTGAGCAACGGAAGCGCAGGCAGCTTCCGTTTGCAGGCCGGTCTGACCTGAATATCAACACACTCTAGAAGTCGCTGGTCAGGCCTTTGACCTCCCAGTCGCCATAGCGGCCGGGTTCCTTGCCGCCGCGGCCGCCGATTTCCCGGGGCAGTGCTGCTTCCTTGCGGCGGTAGTCTTGCCGCCTTGCCTCGGCTTCCTGCAGCGCGCGGCGGGCGGCGGGCGTCAGCTCTTTTGGCGGCTCGCCGTCATCCGTGCCGGCCGGCGTTTTACTGGTTTCATCGTTCATGCGATATCTCGAGCGGATTGAAACAGGAACAGGCGTTTCCCATCATATAGCGATGACGTCACGAGGATCGACCCTTTTTCACCACCATCCGGACAGGAGCAGACGATGAACACAATTCGCACCGCCATGCTTCTCGCCGCCATGACTGCGCTGTTCATGGGCGTCGGCTTCCTGATCGGCGGTTCGGGCGGCATGATGATCGCCTTGCTGGTCGCCGCCGGCACCAATTTGTTCAGCTACTGGAACGCCGACAAGATGGTGCTGTCGATGAACCGCGCCGTCGAGGTCGACGAGAAGAACGCGCCGGAATATTACGCCATCGTCCAGGCACTGGCCAAACAGGCCGGGCTGCCGATGCCGAAAACCTATCTGATCGACAATCCGCAGCCGAATGCCTTTGCCACCGGCCGCAATCCGCAAAACGCGGCCGTCGCCGCCTCCACCGGCCTGCTGCAGCGGCTGACCCATGAAGAGGTCGCCGCCGTGATGGCGCATGAGCTCGCCCACGTCCAGCACCGCGACACGCTGACCATGACCATCGTCGCCACCTTTGCCGGTGCCATCTCGATGCTCGGCAATTTCGCCTTTTTCCTTGGCGGCAACCGCGACAACAACCCGTTCGGCTTTGTCGGCGTGCTGGCGGCGATGATCGTCGCGCCCTTCGCGGCCATGATCGTGCAGATGGCGGTCAGCCGCACCCGCGAATATGAGGCCGACCGGCGCGGCGCCGAAATCTGTGGACACCCGCTATGGCTGGCCTCCGCGCTTGACAAGATCGCCCGCGGGGCCGAACGCATTCCCAACCCCGATGCCGAGCGCAATCCCGCGATGGCGCATCTCTTCATCATCAACCCCCTGCATGGCGAGCGCATGGACAGTCTGTTCTCCACCCATCCGAGCACCGACAACCGCATCGCCGCCCTGCAGGCAATGGCGCGGCAGATGGGCGATGGCGCGCCGCGAACCGCGCAGCGCCAGGCACCGACGCCACCGCAAATGGACGAGCCGCAAGCGGCTGGACCGTGGGGCAAGCCCGCCGAACCGGAACAGCCGGCTGAACCGGCCAGCCCGAAATCCAATCCGTGGGGTCGCAACCCGACCGGGCCCAAGGGCCGGTGGTCGTGAGCGTGGCGGGCAGAGCACCTCGACGCACGGTTTCAGGCGATCAGGAACACAATGTCGGCGGCGAGTTCGTTGCCGGTCTCGCCGCGCGCAAGGCTGCGGCGCGGCTGCTGGCCGCAGTCATCGACGCCCGCACGCCGCTAGACGGCCTGACCGATCACGAGAACGGCCACCCGCAATACAGAGCACTCGACTTGCGCGACCGTGGCCTGGTGCGCGCCATACTGGTAACCGCGCTGCGCTACCGCATGACGATATCGGGACTGCTGGCGCGGCGCCTGGAAAAGTCGCTGCCGCCCAACGCGACCGCCTTGTCGCACATACTGCATGTGGCGGCAGCCCAGATCCTGTTCCTCGACATTCCCGACAGCGCCGCGGTCGACCTCGCCGTGACCCACGCCAAGTCCGACCCCCGCACGCAGCGTTTTTCCGGCCTGGTCAACGGCGTGCTGCGCACGCTGGCGCGAGCCAAGGAAGCGGAGCTTCCGGCCGCGCTTGCCGCCACAGACGAAGCGCCAAAATGGTTTTCCGACCGGCTGAAGGCCGCCTATGGCGCCGCGAAGGCCCGCCAGATCCTGGCTGCCCATCGCCACGAGGCGCCGGTCGATTTCTCGGTCAAGGCCGATGCCGAACTCTGGGCCGAGAAGCTCGGCGGCATTGTCCTGCCCACGGGAACGGTTCGGGTGGAGAAGCTAGCCTGCGCCGTCACGGAATTGCCGGGCTTCGCGGAGGGGGCATGGTGGGTCCAGGATGCGGCGGCCAGCCTTCCCGCCCGGCTGTTCGGCGATGTCGCCGGCCTGCGCGTCGCAGACCTTTGCGCAGCGCCCGGCGGCAAGACCGCGCAGCTCATTCTCGCTGGCGCCAGGGTCACAGCGGTAGACACCTCGAAGAACCGCTTGGCGCGGCTGGCGCAGAATCTCGGCCGCCTCGGCCTCTCCGCCGACATCGTCCAGGCCGATCTGCTCAAATACGAGCCCAGCGAATTGTTCGACGCCGTGCTGCTCGATGCGCCATGTTCCTCGACGGGCACGGTGCGGCGACATCCGGACGTGCCGTGGACCAAGACGGCGGCGGACGTCGAAAAACTCGCCGACCTGCAACGCAGGCTGCTCGCCCGCGCCGTTACGCTGGTCAGGCCCGGCGGCCGGATCGTCTTTTCCAATTGTTCGCTCGACCCGCTCGAAGGCGAAGAACTGCATCGTTCCTTTCTCAAGGACACGGCTGCGGTCATTGACGATCCGCTGCGGCAAGGCGAGATCGCCGGCATCGATTCGTTCCTGACGCCGCAAGGCACACTGCGCACCACACCCGCCGATCTTGACATCGGCGCGCCGGAGCGCTCCGGGCTGGACGGCTTCTTCGCCGCGCGCATGCGTCGAACCTCGGCCTAACCACTGGGATTTGCAGATTTTTTTTAGGAAGGAACCGGTCCAAAGGCAGGGGACCCGGCGCCGTCCTATGGAATTCGCCTTCGCATAAGTTCTTGAATCATATAAGCTTGTGCTTGGGATAGAGGACGATCAGGAGGGGTTTTGGCACTGGCTGCCAGCAACACGACGCGTCTGTGGACGCTGGTCGCGAAGGAGTTCTGGCGCAAGACGCGCCGGCGCCTGCGTGCCAGCCCGGTCTATCGCTGGCGCTATTCCGGCCGCACGCCCGAACGTGTCCTGATCGCGCCGCCGGACCTGCGCCTCGCCGACCCGCAGATCGCACTCGAGATCTATTACGGCCGCTATCCCCTGTCTGGCCATCTGGTCGAGACCGGCGGCAAATCCCCTTTCCAGATCAATATCCCCAATCACGGGTGGCAGAAGACGCTGCATGGCTTCCGCTGGCTGCGCCACATGCGTGCCGCCGGCACGGAGCTCGCCGCGGCAAACGCCCGCGCGCTCGTCTCCGACTGGATCGCCATGCATGGCAACCATATTTCAGGCATCGCCTGGGAGCCAGGCACGACGGCCAAACGCATCATCGCCTGGCTGCAGCATTCCTCCGTCGTGCTGCAGGGCGCCGAGTTCCCCTTTTACCGCGCTTTCCTGAAATCGCTGGCCATGCAGATCCGCTATCTCAGGTCGATGGCGCGCGAAATGCCCGACGGCAAGGACCGGCTGCGCGCCCGTATCGCGCTGGCCTTCGCGGCACTGTCCCTGCCGGCGCCGGCTTCCGCGCTGCGCGGCGCCACCCGCAACCTTGCCGGGGAACTCAATCGCCAGATCCTTGCCGACGGCGGCCATATCTCGCGCAATCCAATGGCGGTGCTGGAAATCCTCGCCGACCTCCTGCCGCTGCGCCAGACCTACGCCAACCAGGCCGAAGCGCCGCCGCAGGCGCTGATCGGCGCCATCGACCGCATGCTGCCGGCGCTGCGCTTCTTCCGTCATCAGGATGGCAGCCTCGCCCGCTTCAACGGCATGGGCGCCACAATCCATGACCGCATCGCCACCATCCTGCGCCATGACGACACCGCCGGCTCCCCGCTGCTGCATGCACCGCATTCGGGCTATGAACGGCTGGCGATCGGCGGCACCACCGTGATCGCCGATACCGGCCTGCCGCCGCCGGTCGACGTGTCCAATGCAGCCCATGCCGGCTGCCTCGCCTTCGAACTGTCGTCGGGCCGCCAGCACTATATCGTCAATGCCGGCATCGACACCTACGGCGCCGCGGAGTTCCGGCCACTGGCCCGCGCCACCGCAGCGCATTCGACAGCCACCATCAACGACACGTCTTCGGCGCGTTTCACCCACGCGCTGCGGGTCAACGACCAGTTGGGTTCACCATTGATCGGCGGCCCGCAGCAAGTGCAGTGCAAGCGCATCGACCAGAAGGGCGTCCACGGCTTCATCGCCCGTCATGACGGCTATCTGCAGCGTTTCGGCTTCCTGCACGAACGTGAGCTGAAACTGTCTTCGGACGGCAATGTGCTGGCGGGCCGGGACCGGTTCCAGCGGCCCGGCAACGCCGCGATCCGCAACAGCGGCCGCGATTTCATCACGGTGCGCTTTCACGTCCATCCGGACATCAATCTGCTGCAGGACGAACAGGAGCGGCTGGTGCTGACCGCCGACCAAGCCGACACTTGGGTGTTCACCTCGGGCGAAGTCATGCCCGAGGTGGAGGAATCGATCTATTTCGCCGGTCTGGGCGGGCCGCGCCGCAGCCGCCAGATCGTGCTCGCCTTCAAGGCGTCCGAAATTGCCGAAGTCCATTGGCAGCTGACGCGAACAAAGATCGCCGGTTATCCCGAAAACAACTGAACCGCCGCCAAACCAGTCGGCTCAAGCCTGATGCGGGATACCGAAGGCGTCATAGGTGCTGAGCGATGGCGGACCGGCGAAGGCGAAGCGGATCTTGTCGACCATCGCCGCCGCCTCGCCGCTTCGGTCATAGCGCTCGGCATCCTCTGCCGTGCTCCAAACGGTGATTGCCATGAACGTGTCGCGCGCCTGGTGCTGCTGCAGCAGCACGGCGCTGATATTGCCCTCGGCAGCGCGGATGGCGGGGATCGCCTCGGCCTCGTAGACGTCCCGCAACCGCTCCGTCGTGTCCGGCAACGCCCTGAACCGGCCAATACGCACGAATGCCATAGGTTTTCCTCCATCGCGAGCAGATGAGCCTATACTGGATGCCCTCAATTTCATATGAAACCGTCGAATGACGCGCGACGCTTGATTTCCGGGCCTCATATGCTACGGCGCGGGCATCCATCACACCAGCCGTGAAAGGCCGCCAGCCAATGGCCGTCGCCGCCAAGAATATTCCCGTCCCGGACCTCGTTCCCGTCCGCCGTGCCTTGCTCTCCGTCTTCGACAAGACCGGGCTGATCGATTTCGCCAGGGCACTGGCCGCTGCCGGTGTCGAGCTCGTCTCCACCGGCGGCACGGCAAAAGCGATCGCCGAAGCCGGCATGGCGGTGCGCGATGTCTCCGAGCTCACCGGTTTTCCCGAGATCATGGACGGCCGCGTCAAGACGCTGCACCCATCCGTGCACGGCGCGCTGCTTGGCGTGCGCGACGATCCAGAGCATGCATTGGCGATGCGCAAATACGGCATCGAGCCGATCGATCTCGTCGTCTCCAACCTTTATCCGTTCGAGGAAGTCCGCCGCTCCGGCGGCGACTACGCGGCGATCGTCGAGAATATCGACATTGGCGGCCCGGCGATGATCCGCGCCTCGGCCAAGAACCATGCCTATGTGGCCATTGTCACCGATCCCGGCGACTACGCCGCGGTGCTCAACGCGCTGGAGATGAACATCGGCTCGCTGTCGCTGGATTTCCGCAAGAAGCTGGCGGCCAAGGCCTTCGCCCGCACCGCCACCTATGACGCGGCGATCTCGGGCTGGTTCGCCGAGGCGCTGGAGATCGAGCATCCGACCTGGCGCGCCTTCGGCGGCAGGCTTGCCGAGGTCATGCGCTACGGCGAAAACCCGCATCAGGATGCCGGCTTCTACGTCAATGGCGACAAGCGGCCGGGCGTCGCCACGGCGCGGCAGCTGCAGGGCAAGCAGCTGTCCTACAACAACATCAACGACACCGATGCCGCCTTCGAACTGGCCGGCGAGTTCGATCCGAACCGCTCGGCCGCCGTCGCCATCATCAAGCACGCCAATCCGTGCGGCGTGGCCGAAAGTACGTCGCTGAAAGCGGCCTACGCCAAGGCGCTCGCCTGCGACCCGGTCTCGGCCTTCGGCGGCATCGTCGCCTTGAACCGCACCCTTGACGCCGAGGCGGCCGAGGAAATCGTGAAAACCTTCACCGAGGTGATCATCGCCCCCGACGCCACCGACGAGGCCGCGGCAATCATAGCTGCCAAGAAGAATTTGCGCCTGCTGGTCACCAGCGGCCTGCCCGACCCGCGCACGGCAGGCACGACGGTCAAGTCGGTTTCCGGTGGCCTGCTCGTCCAGGGCCGCGACAATGCCGTGGTCGACGACCTCGAATTGAAGGTGGTGACCAAGCGCGCGCCGACGCCCAGTGAAATGGCCGATCTGAAATTCGCCTTCCGCGTCGCCAAGCACGTCAAGTCGAACGCCATCGTCTATGCCAAGGACGGTGCCACCGTCGGCATCGGCGCCGGCCAGATGAGCCGGGTCGATTCCTCACGCATCGCCGCGCGCAAGGCGGTCGACGCGGCGGAGACGGCAGGCATGGCGGAGCCGTTGACCAAGGGCTCGGTGGTCGCTTCGGACGCCTTCTTTCCCTTCGCCGACGGCCTGCTGTCGGCCATCGAAGCCGGTGCCACCGCCGTGATCCAGCCGGGCGGTTCGATGCGCGACGACGACGTCATCGCCGCCGCCGACGAACACGGCATCGCCATGGTGTTCACAGGCGTGCGGCATTTCCGGCATTGAGGAGCTTCTTCCCTTCTCCCCTTATTGTGGGAGAAGGAAGAGGCGCTGCTATTCAACTGGCCGATCCGCCGGATACGGCGTGCGAACCAGGATCGCCATGCCGATGGCCAGGAACAGGATAATCGCCGCCATGCCGAGCCGCGCCGAGCCGCTGGTTGCGGTAATCGTCGCCACCATAAACGGCGCCAGGAAACTGGTTGCCCGCCCGGCCAGCGCATAGATGCCGAAATAGCGGCCGGATTCGGCTGCGGTCACGCTGCGCGCCATGTAGGAGCGCGACGACGCCTGCACCGGCCCGAAAGCCAGGCCGATCAGCAGGCCGTACATGATGTAGGCCTTTTCGGCCGCCGTGCCGAACAGGCCTCCCGAGTCGGCGGTCGAAAGCTGGATCAGGCCAAGCAGCGTGAAGCCCGGGCCGGTCGAGACGACGCCGATGGTGGCGATGGACAGCATGACCAGCGAAATCATCACCACCGCCTTGGAACCCAGGCCGGTGTCGAGCCGCGCCGCGATCCAGCAACCGAAGATGGCGACGACGTTGAGGATGATGCCGAACATGCCGATCTCGGTGATCGACCATTGGAACATGCCCGCCGCGAAGGTGCCGCCCAGCGCCAGCAGCGCATTGACGCCATCCTGATAGATCATGCGGGCGACGAGGAAGCGGAAGATGCCGCCACGCTTGCGCACCTCGGCCAGCGTCGATTTCAGCTCCGACAGGCCTTCGCGCACCGCCGGCCCGATCGGGATGCCCTTGATGGCGTCGGGCGTGAAGAAGAACATCGGCAGGATGAACAGGAAATACCATCCGGCCGACAGCGGCCCGGTGGCGCGGGCATCCTCGCCCAGCTGCGGGTCAAGACTGAACAATGGGGTGATGCCGATGATCGTCTTGCCGGTTTCCGGCGAGCCGGCCAGGCAGGTGACGACGAAGATCAGTGCGATCATGCCCCCGAGATAACCGAGGCCCCAGGCCACGTTGGAGATGCGGCCGATCTCGCTCTTCGGCACCAGGCGCGGCATCATGGAATCGTTGAAGACGGTGGAAAACTCCGCCGCCACCGACGCCAGCGAGAACAGCGCCACGATCAGGAACAGGTTCGAGCCGGGCGCGGCGAACCAGAGCAAGGTGAGACTGGTAACCTTGATCGCGGCGAAGAAGGCGATCCATGGCTTGCGCGGTCCGGTCTGGTCGGCGATCGAACCGAGGATCGGCGACAGCACCGCGATGACCAGCCCGGCAGCGGCGATGCCATAGCCCCAGACGGCTTGGCCGGTGGTGGGATCGCCCGCCATGCGCGAAACGAAATAGGGGCCGAAAATGAAGGTGGTGACGACCGTGAAGAACGGCTGCGCCGCCCAATCGAAGAACATCCACCCCCAGATGCCGCGCCCGGACGCCCGCTGGATCGTCTCTACCGCCATAGTGATTCCCCCGGCACCCGCTCCGCCCATTTCGGGCGCCATGTCTGCATGTTTCGAATGTTCATGCAAATGGACAAGCGCTGGCTCACATTCCCGTCAGATCGCTCATCAGGCCCGACGCAACCGACAGCCGCGACACGGTGATGTCGCCGCCTTCCGTCAGCGCCTGTAGCCGATCGCGGATGCGCGCCACCCTCTCGCCGCCGGCTTCGAGCCAGGCCGCCACCGGATCGGCCGCCTTGGACTGGCCGGCGAGGGCGGCGACCGCGATGCCGCGCCGTGCCGCGCCAATCGTGTCGGTGGCGCGGGACAGAGCGAGTTGATCATAATACTCCGAAGGCGTGATCGAGCGCGCCGCATCCTCGACGCGCGGGATGCGGAAGGCATCGCTGACGGCGAAGAACGCCCTGGCGGCCGCGACAATATCGGCACCGGCGGTGCGCGCCGTCAGGGCGATGTCGGGGATGAGCTCCGCCGCCTCGCTCATCGCCAGCTGCTCGGCCAGCTTCTCCGGAGCGCCAGCCTTGAACAGCCCGTGCCGCTTCTCCTCGATCCGCTCGCGGGAAAAAGCCGGCAGCAGCGATACCAGTTTGGGCTCCAGCGCCTTGCGCGCATCCTGCAGTTCGGCGATGCGCTGGCCGAGCGGTGCCGTGCCGGCATCGTTCTTCAGATACCAGCCGCTGCTCATATAGATGAGCCGGCTCACCATCTGATAGAGATCGAGCTGCACCTGGCCGTCGATCTGGTTGTCGAGCGCGTCGATCTCGCGATAGAGCGCCGGCAGCGCAAAGCCATCGCGCACCACGGCGAAGGTGCGCACCACATCGGCGGCGCTGCGCCCCGTCGCTTCCTGCAGCCGGTTGACGAAGGACGGCCCGCCGCGATTGACCAGGTCGTTGGCCACGACACGGGCGATGATCTCGCGGCGCAGCCGATGACCGTGGATCTCGGAAGCGTATTTCTTCGCCATCCGGTCCGGGAAATAACCCATCAGGTCGCGGTCGAAATGCGCATCGTCCGGCACGTCGCTGGCGACGATGTCGGAAAACAGCACGATCTTGGCATAGGCGAGCAGAACGCCAAGCTCGGCCCGGGTCAGCGGCTCGCCGCGTGCCTCGCGTTCGGCAAGGGCTACCGGCGACGGCAACGTCTCGACCACACGATCGAGCAGGCCGCGCGCCTCCAGCGCCGTCATGAAGCGGCTTTGATGCGCGATGTCGGCGAGGCCGCGCTTGCGGGCGATCGAAAGCGCCAGCGTCTGCTGGTAGTTGTTGGACAGCACCAGGCCGCCGACCTCGTCGGTCATCTCGGCCAGCAGCTTGTTGCGCGCCGGACGCGTCAGCGATCCCTTGCGCATCGCGGACGCCAGCGCGATCTTGATGTTGACCTCGACGTCGGAGCAGTTGACGCCGCCCGAATTGTCGATGGCGTCGGAATTGCAGCGGCCGCCATTCATGCCGAACTCGATGCGTGCGCGCTGCGTCACACCGAGATTGGCGCCCTCGCCGATCACCTTGGCGCGCACGTCGAGCGCGGTGATGCGGACGGCATCGTTGGCGCGGTCGCCGACCTCGGCATTCGTTTCGGTCGACGCCCTGAGATACGTGCCGATGCCGCCGAACCACAACAGGTCGACCGGCGCCTTGAGGATGGCGGTCATGATCTCGACCGGCGTGGCGGTCGTCTTGGCGAGGCCGATCGCGACCGCCGCGGCCACCGGCAAGGTGATCGACTTCTGGTTGCGCGAGACGATGACGCCGCCTTCCGACAGCTTGGTCTTGTCATAGTCCTGCCAGCTCGAACGCGGCAACGCGAACATGCGCTCGCGCTCCGCCATCGAGGCCGCCATGTCAGGATCCGGATCGATGAAGATGTCGCGATGGTCGAAGGCGGCGATCAGCCGCGTTTTCGGCGACAACAGCATGCCGTTGCCGAACACGTCGCCCGACATGTCACCGACACCGACAACAGAGAACGGCGAGGTTTGGACATCGCGGTTCATCTCGCGGAAATGCCGCTTGACCGCTTCCCAGGCGCCCTTGGCGGTGATGCCCATCTTCTTGTGGTCGTAGCCGGCCGAACCGCCGCTGGCGAAGGCATCGTCGAGCCAGAAGCCGTGCTTCTCGGAGATGGCGTTGGCGGTGTCGGAGAAGGTCGCCGTGCCCTTGTCGGCGGCGACGACGAAATAAGGATCGTCCTGGTCGCGGCGCACCACGCCGGCCGGCGGAATGACGCCGTCCAGGCCGATATTGTCGGTGATCGACAGCAGGCTGGAGACAAAGTTCTTGTAAGCCGAGGTGCCGGCCTCGAAAATGGCGTCGCGGCCGGCGCTCATCGGCAGCTTCTTGGGATAGAAGCCGCCCTTGGCGCCGACCGGCACGATGACGGCATTCTTGACCTGTTGCGCCTTGACCAGGCCGAGCACTTCGGTGCGGTAGTCCTGGGCGCGGTCCGACCAGCGCAAGCCGCCACGCGCCACCGGGCCGAAGCGCAGATGCAGGCCTTCGACCTCGGAGCCGTAGACGAAGATTTCCCGCCACGGCCGCGGCGCCGGCAATCCCTCGACCGCCTGCGATTCGAGCTTGATCGCCAGCGACTGGCCCTTCTTTTTCGTATCGGCAACGAAATGATTGGTGCGCAGCGAGGCTTCGATCAGATTTAAATAGCGGCGGATGATGGTGTCGTCGTCGATGTTGGGCACATCTTCAAGCGCATCCCTGATCTTGGCCTTGAGGTGCTTGGCCGCCACCACGCCTTCCGTTTCCGCCGCCGGGCCGAGCCGCGCGATGAACAGGTCATGCAGGCCGCGCGCGATCTCGGGATAGCGGTTGAGCGCCGCGGCAATGAAATCCTGGCTCTGCGGAATGCCGACCTGCTGCAAATAGCGGCCATAGGCGCGCAGGATCGTGATCTCGCCCGACCACAGGCCGGCGGTCTGGGCAAGGCCATTATAGCCATCATTATCGACATCGCCGCGCCATACCGACAGGAAAGCGTCCTCGAACAGCGCGCCGCCGTCGGCGAGGTCGATCGGCTTGCCGTAGCTGTTCTCCAGCTCCATGTCGTGGATGAAGACCAAGCCCGACTGGTCGTCGCCGACCTCGAAGGTGCGCTCACTGATGACACGGAAGCCGATGTTCTCCAGCACCGGAACGCGCCGCGACAACACCACCGGGCTGTCATGGTGATAGATCTTCAGCGCCGCCTGGTGCGGCTTCTGCTCGGCATGGCGGTAGTAGTCGATGGCGATCGGATTGCCGGCGCTGATCTTGGCGATACGTCCGGCGTCGGCCAGCGCCACCGCCGCACTGAACGTATCCCGGTAGCTCTCCGGCAGCCGCGCGGCGATCGCTTTCAACGCCGGGTCGCTGCCGCTGGCTTCGGCCGCATCGGCAAGCGCATCTTCCCAGGTGCGCACAATGTCGCGGATCGCCGCCTCAATCGTCGCCTGCTCGACCTTCGGCGTCTTGCCGCCGGAGCGGCCGATGATGAAGTGAACGCGCGCCAGCCCGCCTTCGGGGAAGGCCGGGTAGTAGGCCGACAGCCGGCCCTCGAACACGGTTTTCAGATAGGCGCCGATCTTCTCGCGCACGACGCTGTCGTAGCGGTCGCGCGGCACGAAGACGAGGATCGAGACGAAGCGGTCGAACTGGTCGGCGCGCACCAGCGCTCGCACGCGCGGCCGTTCGACCAGGCCGAGAATGGCAGCGGCATGCTTGCGCAGGATCGGCACCGGCACCTGGAACAGCTCGTCGCGCGGGTAGCTTTCCAGCACGTTGATCAGCGCCTTGCCGGAGTGGTCATGGCGGTCGAACCCGGACTTGGCGATGATGGTTTCGGCCTTCGACCTGAGATACGGGATCTTCATCACCGACCGCGTATAGGCGGTCGAGGTGAACAGGCCGACGATGCGCAGTTCGCCCGCCAACGCGCCCTTGGCGGTGTAGGTCTTGACGCCGATGTAGTCGAGATAGATGCGCCGGTGCACCAGCGACTTTGCATTGGCCTTGGTGACGATCAGCGGCTCCGGTCCGTGCAGGAAAGCACGGATTTCCGGCGTCGTCGTCACCGCCTCGGTCCCGCGCCTCAGCACCAGCACGTCCGGGTCGGTCAGGATGCCGAGGCCGGGCTTTTCGGCGCGTTCCAGATTGCCGCTTTCCTCGCCGCCGGTGTATTTGAATTCACGCATGCCGAGGAAGGTGAAGTTGTCGTCGCGCAGCCACTCCAGGAAGGCGATGGCCTCGGCGACGCTCTTCTTGTCGAGCGGCACCGCCGAATAGCGGAATTCGGAGATTGCCTGATCGAGCCGGGCCAGCATCGGCCGCCAGTCGTTGACCGCGGCGTGGACCTGTCCAAGCATCTTGCGCAGCCGCTCGGTCAAGCCATTTGCCTGTTCCGGCGTCAGCCGGGGAATGTGGACATGGATCACGCTCAGCCGGTCATGGCTCCCGTCATCCCTGGCGAAATTGCCGTCGCCGAGGATTTCGTCCACACCCGTCTTGCCATGGCGAACCGTGATCACCGGATGGGTGACCAGGGTCGGTTCACCTGATGTCTCTGTGACCTCGCCGAGGATGGAATCGAACAGGAACGGCATGTTGTCGTTGACGACCGTGATGACGGTCACCGGGCGGCCTTCGCGAACGACGCCCGAATCGGCTTCGACGGCGACGACGCACTCACCCTTTTTGTGAACGGCGACCGCCTGGCCTGCGAGATCGGCGGCACGTTCGAGGTCCGTCACGTCGTAGGCGGCGATATCCTCCGCCGGCGCGCGGGCGAGCAGGTAATCGGTGAGCCTGGCCGGTCTGTCCTCGATCTTCGCCGCAGGTGCCTTCTTCTTCGACTTGGCTGCGGACTTCACACTGGCCATGACGCTTCTTCCCTCCCGTCGCATGCTTTTGCGACTATGGTAGCAGATGACCGCTGTTTGGCGACAAAGGTTTGACGGCTTGCCAAGAATTATCGGAATTCGGCGGCAAGGCATCGCCTGACGAGGAGAAATGATCCATGACCGGCAAAATCACCGCGCTTGACCTGGCCTCGGGAGAGCCGAGCGAGCCGACAAAAGCCTATTTCGCCAAATGCGAGGAAAAGCTCGGGCTCGTCCCCAACGTGCTCAGGGCCTATGCCTTCGACGACAAGAAGCTGCGCGCCTTCACCGACATGTATAACGACCTGATGCTGGGCGAATCCGGCCTGTCGAAGCTGGAACGCGAGATGATCGCTGTCGCCGTCTCCTCCATCAACCACTGCTACTATTGCCTGACCGCGCATGGCGCTGCGGTGCGTCAGCTCTCGGGCGATCCCTTGCTCGGCGAGATGATGGTGATGAATTTCCGCGCCGCCGACCTTTCCCCGAAGCAAACGGCGATGCTCGAATTCGCCGTCAAGTTGACGCAAGAGCCGGCCAGGATCGTCGAGGCCGACCGCGCTGCGCTACGCCAGGCAGGCTTCAGTGATCGCGACATCTGGGACATCGCCTCGACCGCGGCCTTTTTCAACATGTCGAATCGTGTCGCGGCCGCGATCGACATGCGGCCGAACGACGAATACCACGCCATGGCGCGATAAGACCACGCGCGCTCCACCATCGGTCCTGGTTCTCATCAAGCGTTGACAGGCAGACACTGCCGGCTAGGTTTCCGAGAAACAAAATTTCCGAGGGGTGAAACTTCGTGCCCGAGGCTAACGCTTCGAGAATGGGAGCCCTTATGCTTGACCGGATTGCCAAACCCAGGATTGTTCTCTGCGCCCTGACCATGACGCTGGCGCTCGCATCCCCACCCGCCCACGCATTCGAGGCGGCGACAGCCTACCAGCCCATTTTCGAGACGGCGGCGGCCAAGACAGTAACGTTGACCGGCCACGACCTGACCATCGACCAGGTCATCGACATCGCCCGCAACGGCGCCAAGGTCGAGCTCAGCCCGGAAGCGCTGCAGCGCTCGGCGGATGCCTACGGCCTGCTGCTCGAGGGTGCCGCCGAAGGTATCACGATCTACTGGTTCAACCGTGGCGCCGGCGACCAGCGCGAGACGGTGATCTTCTCCGGCGACCCGACGACGCCTGAAAACAGCAAGCTCCTCAAGGATCAGCAGCTCGCCCGCTTCAAGGGCGGGGTCAACAGAGGCTACGGGCCGGAGCTGCAGGAGGAGGCGCTCGTGCGCGCGATCATGGCGATCCGCGCCAACACCATGTCCTACGAAGCCGCCAGCCCGCAGCTGACGCATATGCTCCTCGACATGCTGAACAAGCGGGTGACGCCGGTCGTGCAATCGCGCGGCACGCTCGGCGAAGGTGACCTCGCGACACTCGGCAATATCGGCGCGGCCATGGTCGGCGAAGGCGAGGCCTACCTCAACGGCGTTCGCATGCCGGCCGCGCAGGCCCTTTCGCAGGCGGGCCTGAAGCCGCTCGAACCGTTCGCCGCCGACCAGGCCGCGCTGATCAGCAGCAATGCCTACGCACAGGCACAGGCGGTGCTTTTGCTGGAGGACGCGCGAAAACTGCTGGAATGGACCGACCTCAGCTACGCCATGGGGCTGAACGGCATGAATTCCAGCGTGACGCCGATATCGGTGCCGGTGCAATCCATGCGGCCTTACCCGTGGCTGACATGGGATGCGGCGAGGATCATGGACATGATCAAGGGCAGCTATCTCTTCGATGAGGATGCGGCCCGCATCATCCAGGACCCGGAAAGCATGCGCGCCTCCAGCCAGCGTCAGGGCTCGGCCTGGCAGGCCTGGGCGGATCTGCGCCAATCCGTGCTGCTCTCCATCAACTCGTCGGATCACAATCCGGCCGTGCTGCCGGGCCTGACGCCGCAGAGCTCGCCGGAGCTGAACACGCCGCAATTCATGAAATATTACATCAAGGGCGGACCGCTGAGTAACGGCAAGTCCGGCTATATCTTCTCCAACGCCAACTGGGATCCTTATCCCATGGCCAATCAGGTCGAGGCTTTCACCATCTCTCTCACCAATCTTGGCGTCGCGGTGGCGCAGCGCATCGAGCGCTTCCGCAATCCCTTCTTCACCGTGGTCAAGCCGGCCGATGTGCTGAAGCCCGAAGAGCGCAAGGATATCCCGACCTTCGACGGCTATCTGCCGACCGATCTCTGGCAGGAACTGGCCGACCTCGGCACGCCGGTGACACCGAATGGCCAGGCCATCGTCGCCACCGTCGAGGACCTCGAAGCGCAGACCCGCATCAAAACGCAACGCGCCCGCGAGGCGGTCGACCTGTCGTTTCACCTGCTGGCTCAGGACCTGTTGACGGCAAGCTATTGGATGGAAATCCGCAAAGCGCAGAACCCGCAGCGGAAATTCGGTGAGGCGCCAACCGCGGCACTCGAGGCGCTGCGCCAGGTGATCCCCTGGCATCAGGCGGCATCGGAACGGCAAAAGCGGCCGCTCGGCATGGTCGCCTATGATTTCATGCAGGAGAACCCGGCCTCGAAATTCTATCCCGGCGGACCGCAGGCGCCGAAGAGTGCCGCATTTCCGACGGCCGGCGTTCTGCCCAAGCGATGAAAGCCGCCCCAAGGCGGGTATCCAGGAACCGATGCCCACCTTCAGGACGGTCGAGTAGCATATGGCGATCACCTCGCGGAGACGAATATTAGCGCTAGCGAATTTTCATTGCCTGCTGGTCATTTTGGTCCGATGATCGGCAGGCGGCATGACCGCATGTCGGTTCGATGCCGCTGATCAGGGAGGAGAGCATGGCAAAGTTTCTCTACATCTATCATGGCTCGGGCAAGATGCCGGCGAACGAAGCGGACCGCAAAGCAATGACCGACGCCTGGACAGGCTGGTTCGGAAAACTCGGCTCGGCCGTGGTAGAGCGCGGCAATCCTGTCGGCATGTCGAAGACGGTGCTGCCCGGCGGCAAGGTCGAGAATAATGGCGGCAGCAACCCGACCGGCGGCTATTCGATCATCGAGGCGAAGGACATCGATGACGCTGCCAGCAAGGCCAGGGAGTGTCCGATCCTGATGGAGCCGAACTGCAACGTCGAGATCGCGCCGATCATCAACATGATGGGCTGACGCCTGCTTAGAGCAATTCCAGGAAAAGTGCGGAGCGGTTTTCCCCGGAGAAGCGCGTAGCGCTTTCCCTAAGGATTGCGTTAAAATAGAGAGCTAGAGCGGTTCGACGTTTCCATGAAACGGCGAACTGCTCTAGGACCGCGCCGCGATGGCCGCCGCGGCACCGGCCATTGTCGTGGCGCTAACGCGGTTGGCGATCTTCATGGCGCGCTTGCTCCTGAGCAGCTTGCGCGCCTGCGAGGCGGCAAGCACCCAGGCGAGATCGATGGCAATCAGCACCACCGCCATGGTCGCTGTCAGTTCGACCCAGCCGACGAGGCTGACCGAAGCCAGGTCGATGATGGTCGGCAACAGCGCCAGATAGAACATCATGATCTTGGGATTGCCGAGCGTGACGGCCATGCCGGCGAAGAACAGCTTGCCGGCCGAATCCTCGCGCGGCATCTCGCCTTCCTTGGCGTCGACGGGCGCCGTCCACATCTTCCAGGCGAGGTAGGCGAGATAGGCGACGCCAACCCATTTCACCATGACGAAAGCGAGATGGAAGGTCTGCGCCACCACCGCCAGCCCGAACACAGCCAGCGACAGCCAGATGCCTTCGCCGATCCACATGGCAAGCAGGAACGGAAACACATCGCGAAACCCTTTCGAGATGACGCGCGCGACGAGCGCCGCGATCGACGGACCGGGCGAACCGGCGGCCACGAACAAGGCGGCGGCGAAGATCAGCAGCGAGGTAAGGTGCATGGCGAGGGTCTCCGCGTTGGGGCTCGATCAGCCACAATAACCCGACAGCTGCGGCTCTGGCAAAGGCAAGACAATATGGACCGTGGGCGCTGACCTGCCGCGTGCTTGCGGAGCCCCTTGCAGACCCGGCGTCACGCCGCTAGAAGGGCCGCCGCGAAACAATTTCGAGCCTCACTTTGCCTCAGTAACCGCCGGTCTCGTCAACTCCCCCGACACACCTGCATGGCGCCGCATCAGCAGTGCCTGTTTCGTTTCATGTGTTCTTCTGGGCGGCGGTTCGAGACCGGTTTGGCACTGCTGAACCGCTGTCGCGCGCTTTTTGCCAGCGACACCTGTATTCACATTCTCCGCAGCCACCCGCCACGCCGCGCCCGCATGGGCATCTCGACATCGCCGACCGGATGAACTTCCCGACGGGAAGGACTTACCGGCATGTCTTCGGCCCTGCGCATCCACTGGACGATCGCGCCTGAAATCGCACCATGCCCCCTGATCAACTGCAATCGCTGCGGCTGCGTGAAAGCCTATCGCTGCAGCGGGAAATTCCGCGTCAACGCCAACGGCAAGCGCATCGACGTGTGGCTGATCTATCGTTGCGTCGATTGCGACAATTCCTGGAATTTCGGTATTTTCGAGCGCTGCAACCGCCGCGATATCGCGCCGGCGCTGCTCGCGGCACTCGAAAGCAATGATCCGGCAATGGTCCGGAGCCATGCCTTCGACATCGTTGCCCTGCGCAAACAGGTGGGACGCGTCGAGGAGTTCCCTGACGCCGCCGTGCGCAAGCAGGTGATCGGCGAGATGAAGGAAGACGCGACGGCGCTGGAACTCCGGCTCGGTCTGGAAATGCCGGTATCGCTGAGGCTCGACCGGCTGCTTGCCAACGAACTTCGCATCTCGCGGTCGCGGCTTCAGGCGCTGGACGAACGGAGGTTGCTGACCGTCGAGCCGGATGGAGCAAAGGCCCTGCGCAAACCAGCCCGAGAGGGAGCGACAATCCGCATCGATCTCGCCGGCGAGCCTGATCGTCGGATCATCATCTCGGCTGCTGGTGGATGAACGAAAAAGGGCGGAGCACAGGTGCTCCGCCCTCTCAACTCTCGAAAAAGGAAAACCTTACGCCGCGCCGACCGCCTTGGACGACTTCTCGAAACGCTTGCGCTCGTTCGGGTCGAGATAGAGCTTGCGCAGGCGGATCGTCTTCGGCGTCACCTCGACCAGCTCGTCGTCCTGGATCCAGGCCAATGCGCGCTCCAGCGTCATGCGGATCGGCGGGGTGAGCTTGACCGCTTCATCCTTGCCGGCGGCGCGGATGTTGGTCAGTTTCTTGCCCTTCAGCACGTTCACTTCGAGATCGTTGTCCCGGCTGTGGATGCCGATGATCATGCCCTGATAGACCTTGACGCCCGGATCGATGACCATCGGGCCACGGTCTTCGAGGTTCCACATGGCGTAGGCGACCGACTCGCCCTGTTCGTTGGAGATCAGCACGCCGTTGGTGCGGCCGGGCAATTCGCCCTTGTAGGGTTCGTAAGCATGGAACAGCCGGTTCATCACGGCGGTGCCGCGCGTATCGGTCAAAAGTTCCGACTGGTAGCCGATCAGGCCGCGCGTCGGCGCGTGGAAGACGATGCGCTGGCGGTTGCCGCCCGAGGGACGCAGCTCGACCATTTCGGCCTTGCGCTCCGACATCTTCTGCACGACGACGCCGGCATGCTCCTCGTCGACGTCGATGACGACTTCCTCGACCGGCTCCAGCAATTCGCCGTTCTCGCCCTTCTGCATGACGACGCGCGGACGCGAGACGGCGATCTCGAATCCTTCGCGGCGCATGGTCTCGATCAGCACGGCGAGCTGCAATTCGCCACGTCCGGAGACGAAGAACGAATCCTTGTCGGGCGATTCCTCGATCTTGAGCGCGACATTGCCTTCGGCTTCCCGAAGCAACCGGTCGCGAATGACGCGGCTGGTCACCTTGTCGCCTTCGGTGCCGGCCAGCGGGCTGTCGTTGACGAGGAAGGACATCGTCACGGTCGGTGGATCGATCGGCTGTGCATGCAGCGCCTCGGTCACCGCCAGGTCGCAGAACGTGTCGGCGACGGTCCCCTTGGACAGGCCGGCAATGGCGACGATGTCACCCGCCTGCGCTTCTTCGATCGGCTGGCGCTCGAGGCCACGGAAAGCGAGGATCTTGGAGATGCGGCCGGTTTCAATCTGGGTGCCGTCATTGTGCAGCACCTTGACGGCCTGGTTGGACTTCAGCGTGCCGCTCTCGATGCGGCCGGTGATGATGCGGCCGAGGAACGGATTGGCTTCCAGGATGGTGCCGATCATGCGGAACGGACCGGGATGGACGGTCGGCGCCGGCACATGCTTGATGACGAGGTCGAACAACGGCGCGAGCTGCTGGTCCTTGGGCCCTTCCGGGTTTTCCGACACCCAGCCGTCGCGGCCCGAACCATAGAGGATCGGGAAATCGAGCTGCTCGTCGGTGGCGTCGAGCGCGGCGAACAGGTCGAACACCTCGTTGACCACCTCGACATGGCGCGCGTCGGGACGGTCGATCTTGTTGATGACGACGATCGGCTTCAAGCCGACCTTGAGCGCCTTGCCGACGACGAACTTGGTCTGCGGCATCGGCCCTTCGGCGGCGTCTACCAGCACGATGGCCGAATCCACCATCGACAGGATGCGCTCGACCTCACCGCCGAAATCGGCGTGGCCGGGGGTATCGACGATGTTGATGCGGGTGTCCTTCCAGTCGACCGAGGTCGCCTTGGCCAGGATGGTGATGCCGCGTTCCTTTTCGAGATCGTTGGAATCCATGGCGCGCTCGGCGACGCGCTGATTGTCGCGGAAGGAGCCGGACTGTTTCAAAAGCTGGTCGACCAGGGTGGTCTTTCCATGGTCGACGTGCGCGATGATCGCGATATTACGGAGGTTCATGATTCTGGTCTCGGAAGCGTTGCAGGCAGCAGGCCAAAGGCGCTGCCTCTTTCGGTTGCGCGGCTCATACAGGGTTTTTCGCAGTTGCGAAAGGGGACGCGCGCCACCAAATACTCATCAAATCTTAAGCATCTGCGTGTGAAATGATTTTGTTAACCAAGGCGGAACCTTTTCAGGCCCCGGGCAGTTCGAACGTCATGACCGATAAACTCAACCGATTTTGGCCGCTGATCGCGTCCGCTGCCTTTGCCGTCCTGCTGGCGGCCAACGCCGCGCAGTCGGCCGCGACGCTGAAGGAAGCGCGGTCTGTCCTGCCTGATAATACGCCTTCCGCGCAGCAGGCCTTTGCCGACGCGCCCGACGGCGTCGACCCGGTGGTCACCGGCCCGGTCAGCGCCGCCTTCAAGCAGAGACAGGCCAGCGCCAACTGCGATGCGGCGGTTTGGCCCAACATTCCAATGGTCTGCTACCCCGACTGAGACGCCTCTCGCGCCTGTTCTTACACGCTGAGGCGTGTTGAGATTCAGGTCAAGCCGAGTCGAAAATGGTGGATTCCGAGAACCGGAGCGGAGCGTACGTTTGAGTACGTGTTGGGGTGGACGGCCCCCGACGGCGTCGCAATGTGCCAGAATGAGGTCGTTGCAGATCTCAACAAGGGAGACCGTCCGTGGATAAACTTATTCGCATTGGCATGGATACGTCAAAGAGCGTTTTCCAGTTGCATGGGGTGAATGAAGCCGAACAGCCTGTATTGCGCAAGAAGCTGCGGCGCAATCAGGTGCTCGCCTTCTTTGCGGGGCTTCCACCACTGAAGGTTGGCATGGAGGCCTGTGGCGCGGCTCATTACTGGGCGCGGGAGTTGCGCGCGTTGGGTCACGAGGTGCTGCTGATGCCGGCGCAGCACG
>NZ_AZUY01000034.1 GCF_000513935.1 Mesorhizobium sp. WSM3626
CGCCGCAACAGCCGAAGGAAGTGGGTCCGGAACCTGTCCGTCCGGCGAACCCGGTCCAGTTCGAGCGGATCGTGTCGCCCGATGGAAAAGTAACCTACAGCAAGGTCCGCAAGTAGGTTTGCGCGGAACCAATTCTTAATGGAAGAAGTTCATCGTCCCTGCAAGATGTTGCGGGAACGACCGATGCTGAAATATGCCACCAGGTTGATCTACCTTGCGCCCGCGCTGACCTTCGGCCTTGGCGCGGCGTTCGTCGCGGCCGCCTATCGGCTTGGCGCGTCACCCGCCGATCCGGCCGCCTGGCAGGGTTTTCTGGCTCTCGCCCCGCTGGTCCGCGAGCCGGTCTATCTGGTTGCCGGGCTGCCGGGCTCCGGCGATGCCGCTGCCTTCGTCGTCTTCGCCACCGCCGCACTTGCCGGCGTCGTCATTGCCTTCTCTTCCCGTCCAACCGGCAGGGCGCGATTT
Source organism: Mesorhizobium sp. WSM3626 (assembly GCF_000513935.1). Classification (GTDB taxonomy): domain Bacteria; phylum Pseudomonadota; class Alphaproteobacteria; order Rhizobiales; family Rhizobiaceae; genus Mesorhizobium; species Mesorhizobium salmacidum. Next base: position 466 of record NZ_AZUY01000034.1, read on the forward strand.
GTCCATGCCCATCTTGCCTTCCTGATGCTGTTCCTGTCGATGGGTCGGGCAGGGGTCTTTTCCGCAGGCAACGCCGAGATCGGCATCGGCCCGGCATCGCTGACCGACTGGACGCTGGATTTCAGCAGCTTTCCCGCTATTGGTGTCGGCCTTTTTGCGGTCGTCGCGCTGACCTGCGCCGCCAGCCATCGGTCCGTGATACGTGACATGATTGTGCGGCAGACCGCCATGCAGAAGGTCGAGAGCCGGCGGACCAGGCATTCCGCGGTGGTGGCTGGTGCGGCCCTCGCGGTGGTCGGCGCCATCACTACGGTCACGTGGGCCAATGAGTGGGGGCCATTCGGCCCTTCGCCCCTGATCAACGCATGCGAGCAGGTGAAGGGGCATCTTCACTGCTGGCAGTAACTGGACGGAGCGGAATCGAGAACCGACAGATACTCGCACTTCCGTCCGTCGCACCCAGTGAAGGCCCCTTCAACCGTCATTTAACACCACTTTTTACTGGCAAATGAAGTTGCGCGGAGGTGCCAAACGATTTTGCGCGCTACAGTTCGGGCCGCTGTACTTCGGCCGCCATTGCTTAGGGCATGTAGCCCCTCTCCTGCAGCCATGCGGCCAAGATCAAGCGGATCGCCTCCGATCGCCCAGCGTTGTTCATGTCGGCAGAAAAGGAATCGATCGCTCGCAGGAGGTCTTCCGGCGCCCGGAATGCCACGAGAGGATCCTTGCCGATCGCCGGTCGCCCTCGCTTTTTAGCGCTTCACCTCCGGCATCCCGAGACGCGTATCAGAAATGTTGCTGAATGCGGCTCTGACGCAGGTTACACGCCGGCAGTTGCTGAATTCCCAAGGTCATGATGTCTAAGAGCGCACCGGTCAGTCCAGGCGGTGCGGAACAAGAGGTCTGGCTTCTCGTCTTCGATCCCTGCGCAGAAAAGGATATCCGAGTTGGCCGAGGTAGCTTGTCGGGACCGGCTCCTCCACGCCGTATTTCTCGGGCATCTCAGAACCCGGAACATGAAACGTGCCGAACAGCACGTCAAAGAGCGCGATCTGGCTGGCAAAGTTCTTGTCGTAAGCCGCTCGATGGTCGGCGTGATGCCAATGGTGGAACTGAGGGCTGGCGATCAGCCACTTGAGTGGGCCGAAATTGATCCTGACGTTGGCGTGCAAGAGCAGCGCGTGGCCGGTGTAAATGATGAAATAGATCGCGATCGCCTCATCTGAAAATCCAAGGAAGAAAATGGGTGCCAGCGAGACGGATTTTGTGATGATCTGGTCGACCGGATGGGCGCGAAAGGAGGCGAGCCAGTCAAGTTCCTCGATCCCGTGGTGGATTGAGTGGAAACGCCAGAGCGCCGGGATGGCATGAAAGGTGCGGTGCGCGGCGTAGACGCCAAGATCGGCGATGACGATCATCTCGATCACCTGGAGCCAGATGGATTGGCCGCTGATGGCCAGCAGCAAGCCACGCGGCACTAGCAAGCCCGCCGCGCCCATTGCGGCGGCCGCGACCATGACAATGAAAATCTTGGTGATGGCGCTGTTCAGAACAGCATAGATCACGTCGTTGCCGAAGCCATTGCGCAGTATCTTCTGGGGGCGAACGGCTAGAAGCCTCTCCAGCGGAACGAAGATCGCGAAGCAAATTAGCAGCGACTTTAGCCCGAGAATATCCACGTTCGGCACTAACCCCCACCCAAAGTATCTGTCGACCATTTGAACCACTCGGCTCTCCGCCGCGCAACGGGCATTCGCGGGAGAGTTGGCAATCCGAAGCCAATCGACAAAAGCTGCATTGCACCTATCAAGCCGTGAAATAACGCAAGTACATCGCAACCAGTGCCGCCGCGGCCATGATGACGCCATAGGGCACCTTACGTGTTTTCCTGATCTCCTCGATGCGGGACAGCGCCGGCCATGCCTGGTATTGCAGCGGCACGGGAAACTGCAAGGCGAGGCTGACGACAACCCCTCCGGCGGCAAGCCCGACGGCGAACGAGAACAGATGGTTCAGCCCGACGAACAGGCCGATTGGGAAGAACAGCTTCGCGTCGCCGGCTCCCAGCATCCGCAAGGCCCACAGCACGAAGCCGATCGTCAGCAGCAACAGGCCGGCGGCAAGGTCGCCCTGGAGCGGTGAAGCGCTATCGATCCCCGCAAGAATGCCGGCCCCTGGGTTCGCCCAGCGGATCAAAGCCAGAAGCGCATAGTCCGCAACAAGCGCCAGAACCGTCCAGTTGCGTATTTTCCAAGCTATGAAGTCCTGCCATGCGGCGATGAGGATCAATCCCGCCGCTGCCACGATGGCCACCACCCCGAGGAATTCCATCCCGCCTGCCCCCATTTCCATCTTGGCGCATTGCCGGACGCCTGACCGGTCGAATCATGCAGAATGATTATGCCCGGCGAAAGCCTCCGGCGCATCCGCCGTGATCGCAGCCATCGGCAATTTGATCGGGGCCAAGGGAAGCGGCGGGCGTAGCGGGCGGATACCTGAGGCTGAACGTAGCCTTGGGGCGGCGTGGCAGTCGCCAGCGGATGGTCGTTGTCGTGTTTCGACACACCTCCTCTAGAGCTACTCCTTGGAGCTACTTCGCCAGCCAAGTAAGACCAGATGCATGGGGCTTTTGTTAATTTACCATAAACCAAGTCGGAAATGTACCATTAGGATTCCCTAATTGACGAAACGCTTGTTAAGGAGATATTAATAATTGGCGCTGAGGGGGGCTCCTCTCGCGGACCGGTAAATGGAAACGTCATGTAAGGGAGTATCATCGTGACCAAATTGATCAGCATGTTCCGTGCCTTCGCCCGCGAAGAGGACGGCATCGCACTTTCGGAATACCTCGTTCTCCTCGGCCTGCTTGTTGGAGGCGTGATCGCTGCAGTGCTGGCGGTCGGTGTCAACCTGGCTGGCGCGTGGACGAGCTGGGGTACATGGTTCAGCACCAGCCTCTCCGCCCCGGCCTAACATCGATGGCGTCAAAAGGCGGCTTGCCTGTCGCCTTTTGACCGCGGCACAAACATGCTGCATAGACAATAAGCGGCTTTGTCGGCCGCTTGTTATCTAGTTATTATCTTGATTGATTGATTCTTTCGTCTGGGCGAAAAAGTTACGGCGGGGGCCGTTAGATGAAAAGCTCCACCATCATAAGTCTGCTTGTCTCGGTCGCGCTGGCGTTGCTGGCGGTCTTCGGCGTCCGATCCTATCTCGCCACCCAGCGCGACATTCTCGCGCAGCAGGCCGGCCTGGCCGAACCTGCGGCCGGGGATACGATCGTTGTCGCCACGCGCGCGTTGCGCTTCGGCGAGCCGGTCAAGCCCGAGGATGTCAGGGCTCTCGCATGGCCGACCGGAGAACTGCCGGCCGGCGCCTTCCGCAAGCCGGAGGATCTGCTCGGCACGGACGGCACGCTTCGCTACGTCATGTCGGCGATGGAAAAGGACGAGCCGGTGCTCGCCTCCAAGATCACCGGCGCCGGCCAGCGCGCGACATTATCGGCGGCACTCACCGAAGGTATGAAGGCGGTGTCGATCCGCGTCAATGACGTGCTTGGCGTCGCCGGTTTCGTCCTGCCTGGCGACCGCGTCGACATCCTGCTGACGCGGGTAGTTCATGAAGAGGCCAAAAGCGACCAGACTTTTGTCGACGTGCTGCTTCAGGGGGTCAAGGTTCTGGCCGCCGACCAGACAGCGGACGACCGCACCGACAAGCCCTCCGTCGTCAAGACCGTGACTTTCGAAGTCACGACCACCGAGGCGCAAAAGCTGACGCTCGCCGCCAATGTCGGCACGCTGTCGCTGGCGCTGCGCAATGTTGCTTCCTCTGGCGTGGAACAGACGCAGCCGGTGACGCTTGCCGATCTCGGCGGCGGACCGATGGCGCAGACGCTGAAGAATGATGGCGCCGACCAAAACAGACTTACCGATCTGGAGAAGCTCGTAAGAAACGTCGGTGACACGCTCGGCACGCGGCTCGGCGCGATGGAAGACAACCTTAAGCAAAAACCCGTTATTGTGGAGAAACCGGTTTTGGTTGCGGCGCCGAAACCGGACTTCGTGGTAATTGGCGTTTCGCGCAATACCAAGCGGGAAGAATACCGGGTCCCGCCGCTAAACTGACAAGAAGCCATTCGGGAGCGGCCGAGGACGGGGTAACGACGCATGGGCAATCGCCAACTTGAAGACACGGGGATATCGAGGCTGACGCGTGTTCTCGGTGCAGTTGTCTTTTTGGCCACTTCTCTTCTCGCGGGCCTCGTCGCGCCGGCGCAAGCCCAGGAGAAGAACGTCACGATCGGCGGTGGAAATGTCGCCCACGTGAAGGTCGCGCCCGGCAGCACGATGACGATCACCACCAGCCGCCGTTTCGCCGATCTCGTGGTTGGCAATCCCGCGGTAGCCGACGTCGTGCCGCTGACGGAACGCTCGCTCTACATCCAGGGAAAGGGATCGGGTGCCACCAACATCTCGATCTATGACGACGCGAAAAATCTTCTCGGCGTCATCGACGTGCGCATCATGCTCGATTTCGATGAAATCCAGACGGCGATCCGCTCGGCGGTGCCGAGTTCGAAGCTGACCGTCACCAACGTCAACGACCGCATTCGGCTTACCGGCGTGGTCAAGGACGGCGTCGATCTTGCGCGGGTGCTCGAGATCGCGCAGCAATATTCGAGCCAACCCGTGTTGAACCAGGTTCGCGTTTCCGACGCCCAGCAGGTGATGCTGGAGGTGCGCATCATCGAGGCATCGCGCAGCGCGGGGCGGGATCTCGGGATCGGGTTCAATGGTGTAAGTGCGAGCGGCGGTCTCTTTACCGCGGCTCCCCGGCTTCACATCGGCGTCAACGATGACACGCATCAACTCCAGACAGAAGTCGGCGCCGTCGCCACGCAGAACGGCACCCCGTTCGGGGAGATGATCGCCAAGGTGCTGGAAGTTTCCGGCTGGCGCATCGATGTCGTCATCAACGCCCTGGAGGCAAAGGGTCTCGTCCGCCGGCTGGCTCAGCCGAATCTCGTGACGATGAGCGGAACGACGGCCAGCTTCCATGCCGGCGGAGAGGTGCCAATCACGCGCGCGGTGACCACCGGCGGACAGCTCGCGACCGAAATCAGCTATCGACCCTATGGCGTGAAACTCTCCTTCACACCGATCGTCCTCGACAATGGGCTCGTCAATCTCGTGATCGAGCCGGAAGTCAGCGAAATCGACCGGTCGGTTACCGTCAACGGTAATCCCGGCTTCATTTCGCGCAAGGCCTACGCCACGATCGAACTGCGTGACGGGCAGAGCTTCGCCATGGCCGGCCTGTTACAGACGGTCAACGCCGGCGACGTCCAGCAAATGCCCTGGCTTGGCCAGGTCCCCGTGCTTGGGACGCTGTTTCGCTCCACCTCGTTCCAGAAGCGGGAGAGCGACCTGGTGATCGTGGTGACGCCGCGCATCGTGCGGCCGGCCTCGCCCGACGAGAAGCTGCATTCGCCGCTGGACCAGACGCGGCCGGGCAACGACGTGGATATGTTCATGCTCGGCATGCTGGAAGTCGACAAGGACATGATGCGGGGCTTCAAGGACGGAAAGGGTGTCATCGGCCCCTACGGTCACATCATCGATCTCGATTTCGGAGGCGCGTATGCCGTCGGCAAGAAATAGGACGGCCGGCGCCGTGCTCGGCGCATGCCTGCTGATGAGCGGTTGCGCCGATTACATGGCGCACAGGGATTCGGTGACGCTCGGCCTTGGCGACGCCCCGCAGGCCAATATCGGCATCCAGACGATCGATCCGTTCCCGCCGGAAGCCTGGAACACCAGGATCGGCGGCGATGGACGCGTGGTTGCAAGGGCGCAGCAGCGCTATGCGCCTACCGCGGTAATCGTGCCAGTGCCGGCGGTAGCGACGACCGAGGCCGCGGCCACGAACTGAGGACGAACAAACGAGGACAGGACAGGGAGCAGGCGGCGGCTCCGGGGTTTGCGAAGCTGGGTGCGGCGAAAGCCGACACTGGGGTCTGGTATGAGACGGAAGATACTCGATGTGCTGTTCGACGACCGTGGCTATGTCACGGCGTTGACACTGATTGCCATGCCGATGCTGCTGGGCTTCAGCCTGCTGGTCATCGATGTGTCGCGCGGCAATAATCTCCATACCGATCTGCAGAATGCCGTCGACGGGCTGGCGCTTGCCGGCGCCCGCGAACTCGATGGCAGGACGGATTCGATCACAAGGGCCAACGCCGCGCTCGCCGCTCTGGTGAAGAACCAGGCGCGTGGCGGAAACAGCGGTGCGGCGATTATCGACAACACGCAGGTTAGCGCGATCTACCTCGATACCATTCCGGTCAGCGACGACACTCGGATCGACAGCGCCTGGATAACCGCGCACCAGACGACGAATGGAACGCAGGCAGTCTATCTGCTTGTGAGATCCACGCCGCGCGCCATGACCTCGCTCTTTCCGATACCTGTCGGGTTGACGAGATCCACGGTGAATTTCCAGGCTGAAGCGGTAGCCGTTTATGACGCCTCGGCCTGTGACATAACGCCGATGTTCATCTGCAATCCTTTCGAAGCTCAGGGGCTTTCTCTGCCGGATGCGTTCAAACAAGGCCTGACCTATGGCCGGGAGATACTGTCACTTCAGGCGGGAGCGACACCTGGCGCCGGAAATTTCGGGCTATTGGACACCGACATGGATCTGAGGGAGTCCTTTGGAAAGGGTGCAGCCGGTGCCTGTTACAGCAAACGGTCAGTCGTGACAAAAACCGGCGTGAATTTTGGCCCGGTCTACGCCGGCATTAATGTTCGGTTCGATGTGTATGCCAACAGCATCAACAAGCCTCAGTACAAAAACGACCCGCTGTGGCGCCCCTCTATAAACGTCCGCAAGGGGGCCTCGAAATCCAGTAATTGTTCAAAGTTTGCATCCGATGACGTTGTCGCGAACGCGATGGGTTTCCCGCTGGGGAACAACTACAACTCGAGCACCGGAATGACCGACAGCACGTGGAGCCAGAGCCGAGACCTATATTGGAAGACGAACCATCCGCAGTCGACAATGCCGGCGATTCCGAGCGCAACGAACCCCTTGGGCACCTCTTTCCCTCCCTCCCGCTATGATGTCTACAAATACGAGATCGACAACAATTTGATCAACGAGACGGGAATCGGTAAAAACAAGGAAACGGGGGCTGTCGCCTGTCACGACCCATCCAGTGTCACCAAGTTGCCGGACAGGCGAGTGATCTTCGCTGCGATCGTCAACTGCCACGACTTCCAAGACAGCACAAAACACTCCACCATCAATGGCAAGACGACCCTGAAGCCAGACAGCTTCGCTAGCGTTTTTCTAACGAACCCCGTCGAGAAAACGGACAAGAGCGATGTTGAATCCTCCACCGGCTCCGTGAAGCCGATCACGTTCGAAATCGTCGATGTCACCGGAGGCCAAGGCAACGGCTCCCTGGACCAGTTCATGCGTGAAGAATCCTATCTGGTTCGATGATGACCATGGCGGCGTCGAACTGGACCACCACCCGGAAAGCATTCGTCAGCATGTTCGTGACAAGGCCGATGATCACAAGTGGGAGCACCAAGACGGCTGAAATTGTCGACGTCATTGGCTTGCACGGCAACGGAAGCCTGGGAAACGTTCCTGCGCGAGGAGGCGCAATTGGTCCGATGGTCACGTGGCTGAAGCGGACTCTCGAACGATTCCACCGCGACGAGCGCGGCGCGGTCCTCGCCGAAGCGCTGATAATCGTGCCGTTCGTCACGCTGTTTTCCGTTGGGATCCTGGAATTCGGCAACATGTTCTGGGAGAAGGAGCAAATCGAGACCGGACTGCGTGACGCGGCGCGCTATCTTGCGCGTTGCCAGCCAAGCAATGCGGTTTCCGGCTACGTGTCGCAATGCAGCGACACCGTTGCCCGGCGCATCGCCTACTACGGAACGTCCAACCCCGCCGCCACAGCGCTGCGGGTGCCTGGATGGGGGCCAAGCGGAAGTGCGATCGTGTTCGCCACGGTTACGCGTGCGGGGAAAACGGTCAACGTCGCGAGCACGTCACTTGCTTACAGCAATTCACCGCTGTTCGGCTGGCTTGGCCTCGCCAACATCACCATCCAGGCCTATCATGAAGAGAGGTATATCGGATGGTGAGGGTCTCTCCGTTCCGATCCTTTGTTCGTGAAGAGGTCGGTGCCGTTCTCGCCGAAGGGCTGATCGTATTTCCCTTGGTCTTGTTGGTCTTCGCCGCCTTCGTCGAGTTCGGCTACGCGATGTTCCAGTGGAACCAGACCGTCAAGGCGTTGCAATTTGGCGCGCGCAAGGTGGCGGTTTCGAGTTCGATGGTAACCGGTTTCGATCCCGTCACCGTGACAGCCGTGGCGTCCGGCGGCACGAACGGCGGCGTGGCGATACCGGTCGGCGCGCTTGGCCCCTGGACATGCACCGGCAGGCCGGCCTGCACCTCGGAACTCAACCGCATCGTGTATGGCGCCCCCGGGGCGACAACATGCCAAGCGATCGGCACCGGAAGCCCCGCAATGTGCCAACTGAACCCGCGCATCGGGATAAACAACGTTCGCGTCACGTATATGATGTCGGGACTTGGCTATTACGGAAGGCCGGCAGGCGCCGTGCTAACCATACGCATGGAAGTTCTCGGCATCACTTTCAATCTGCCTTTACTTGGCGCTTTATTAGGTCTCAATAATGTTACGATTCCAGCCTTGCCGGTGACCATCACAAGCGAGGACCTGGACACAAACTCGGGCAGCTGACCACGGCAGTGGAAACATCGGGCATTCTCGGATGACAAGCCATATGAACTTTTCGAGACGAGTGAAGGTGCTGATCGCCTCGGCGGATCAGGCGGCGTCCGAGTTCATGCAGAGCTCGCTGTCGGCGCTCTCGCAATACGACTGCGAGGTGAAGGATCACGGCGCGCTGCTCGACAAGCGCCTGGCGGTCGATCCGGCAAGCTACGATTTGCTGGTGCTCGACGCCGGCGATGGCGCCCTTCTCGAAAGCAGCGCCGCACAGGAACTGCGGCGCAAGTTCGCCGCGCTTCCGCTGATCGTGGTTTCCGATCCGCTGACCGACCAGCGCATGCGGCTGCTGCTGAAGCTCAACGGCAGCGACTGGGTGAGAAAGCCGCTGGACCGCAAGAGCTTCCTGGAAGCCGTGACCGGAAATGTGCAGATGGCGCATTCAGGTGGCAACCATGTGCATGCGGTCGTCTCGGCGGTGGGCGGAGCCGGCGGAACCTCCGTCGCCATCTCGCTGGCCGATGCGCTTGCCCGTACGGCGAAGAAGACGCAAGTCAGCGTTGCCCTGTTCGATCTCGATTTTACCACCGGCGCCTGCGGTCATTACCTGAATACGCCCAATGACTACGATTTGCGGCCGATCATTGCCCAACCATCGCGGGTCGATCTGGAATTCATCGACATTATCAAGAAAAAGCACCAGCGCGGCTTTTCGCTGCTGTCGTTCCGGCAACCCGGCGTCTCCATGGCTCCCTCCGGCGGCGAGCTTGTCCTGCGGATGCTGGACGTCGTGTCTCTCCAGAACAATCACACCGTGGTCGACATCCCCTATTACGAGACGAGCTGGAAGGATGAACTGCTGGCCGCGGTCAATTCCATCCATCTGGTCACCGAATTGACCATCCCTGGCCTGCAGCAGGCCAAGGAAGTCTACAACCGGATCAAGAAGCTCAGAAGCGACGATATTGCCGTCAAGGTCATCGCCAACAAGCATCGCAGGCGTCTCTTCAGCTTCGGCATCGGCAAGAAGGACGCCAACAACATCTTCAAGCAATCGAGCGCCATGGTCGTCGAGGACGATTGGGGCACCATGAACGAGGCAATCAATCGAGGCATGCTGCCGGCCGAAGTCAACCCGCGCTCAAAATTCGTCCGCCAGATCGAAAAACTTGCCGAGGCCGTCAAATGACCGGTCTGGGCCGGATAGGCCGCCTCACGCGCGGCGGCGCCGGAGCCGGTCTTTTGTTATTGGCCGTCGCCGGTATCGGCAGAGCTGACGCGACGGAGCGACGAAGCGAACCGGTGCCGAAGAGCCTTGGGCCGGTCACCAGGCGCGTCGTTGCGACGGAGACCAGGGAAAAGCCGGGAACAATCCTGATCTCGACCGCGGCGCGAACGCTCGACTTCGTCGTGGCGCCCGGCAAGGTCGCCCGATACTCGATCGGCGTGGCCAAGGATGGGTTCGTTTGGACCGGCACAGTGCGCGTCGGCGACAAGGCCGAATGGCCGGAATGGCGACCGCCGGCCGAGATGCGCCAGCGCGACCCGCGGCTGCCGGAAATGATGCCGGCGGGTCCCTACAATCCGCTCGGCGCGCGTGCGATCTATCTGTTCAAGGGGCAGCGCGACACTCTCTACCGCATCCACGGCACCAACGATGCGCCCTCGATCGGCGGCTTCGTTTCTTCCGGCTGTTTTCGCATGACGAACGCCGATGTGCTGGAGCTCTACGGCGAGGTGCGCATTGGCGCAAAAGTGATTGTCGAATAGGAAGAGCGGGCGGTATGGCCAACGGGATCATTGGGCGATTTTACAGGTCACGATCCGAGGGCCTGCCGGAACAGGCACTTGGCGCAGGCGCGGACCTTGCGCTCATCGAGAAGACCGAAGCCGTTCCTTCCGTGCCGCCGCCGACCGAGGACCCGAAACCGGTGGAGGGAGGTTCTCTTGGCCCCGACATGGTTTCGGAGCGGGTGAACCTGCACCGCTATCTTCTGGACCGTATCAATCTCGGTCTGCTTGAAACGGCGCAGAATGACGAACTCGCCGCCGAGATCCGGCCGCTGGTGCGCGAATATGTCCGGGCGCGGAATTTCCCGCTCAATGCGCGTGAACTCGACGGCCTGATCAGCGATATCACCGACGAAATGCTCGGGCTGGGTCCGATAGAGCCGTTGCTCAAGGACGATACGATTTCCGACATCCTGATCAACGGCCACGAGCACGTCTATATCGAGCGCTATGGCCAGATCGAGGATACGCCTATCCGGTTCAAGGACGAAGATCACCTTATGCGCGTGATCAACAAGATCGTCACGACCGTCGGGCGACGTGTGGACGAGTCTTCGCCGCTGGTCGACGCGCGACTTCCCGACGGATCCCGCGTGAACGCCGCCATTAGGCCGGTCGCGATCGACGGTCCGCTCGTCTCGATCCGCAAGTTTTCACGTCGGCCGTATACGCTCGACCGCCTTGTCGAAAGTCATTCGATGGCCAAGGCGATGCAGGTTCTGCTGACCGCGGCCGTCAAGGGCAAGGTGTCGATGATCATCTCTGGAGGAACCGGCTCCGGAAAGACCACCATGCTCAACGCGCTTTCGTCGCAGATTTCAAATCGCGAGCGCCTGATCACGATCGAAGACGCTGCCGAATTGCAGCTGCAGCAACCCCATGTCGGTCGACTCGAAACGCGGCCACCGACGCTGGACGGACGCGGCGAAATACGCCAGCGCGAACTCCTGAAGAACGCACTTCGCATGCGGCCCGACAGGATTATCGTGGGCGAGGTCCGCGGCGAGGAAGCTTTCGACATGCTGCAGGCCATGAATACCGGTCACGAAGGATCGATGACCACGATTCACGCCAACACGCCGCGGGATGCGGTCTCCAGGCTTGAGCAAATGATCGGCATGGCGGGCATGCCGATGTCGCAGCTGAGCATCAAGTCCCAGATCGCTTCGGCAATCACCCTGATCGTCCAGGTCGAGCGTCTTCACGACGGCACGCGGCGTCTGGTTTCAGTTACCGAAATCACCGGCATGGAGGGCGACGTCGTCCAGATGCAGGAGATCATGAAATTCCAGAAGCTTGGTGTCGACGACTTGAACAGAGTGAACGGACAGTTCCGGGCAACCGGCATCCGTCCGCGGTTCCTCGAGCACATCGCCGAACTGGGCTTCCAGCTGCCGGGCGATATTTTCGATCCGACTCGCTCCCTGATGTAGGTGTGCAATGGAACTCATGCTCGTCTACGCAGCGGTTTTTATTGGTGGCCTGATCATATTCGAACGGGTCACGGGGACCATCGCGAACCACTTCCGGCGAAGCAGCGCGCTGAACTACCGACTCAAACTTCTGCAAGGCAACGAGGACGGCCTTGGCGTCTTCAAGGGAATGGTTCGCGAAAGGGCGCTCGACTATGATCGAGGCGGCATTAAGCCGGTGGTCCAGCTGCGGCGGCTGTTCGCACAATCCGGGCTGAAAATAAACGCTTTGAGGTTGGTGATCTATGCGCCCGTGGCTGCGGTGCTCGTCTGGTTGTTGCTGAGCTACTTCGGCGTTTCGACAATTCCGAAGATCATCCTCATAGTCTTCTTTTTGGTCGCCTTGCCGTTTGTCTACATGATGCGCGTGCGCGGGGCGCGGATAAGAAAATTCACGTCCCAGTTACCCGGCACCCTAGACGTGGTGACCCGGAGCCTTTCGGCCGGGCATCCATTGCCGATATCGATTTCCCTGGTCTCACGGGAATTGCCCGATCCCATTGGGACGGAGTTCGGCATGCTCAGTGACGAACTCACCTACGGAACCGATCTCAACGATGCAATGCTGAACATGATCGAGCGCGTCGGAGCGGAGGACCTGAAGCTTCTGGCGATCTCGATGAGCGTCCAGCGTGGAACAGGCGGCAATTTTGTTGAGATCCTGGAGAACCTAGCGAATGTGGTCCGCGAACGAGCGATCCTTCGGGCGAAGGTCAGGGCGTTGTCCTCTGAAGGCAGGATAACAGCCATAATTATGTCAGCATTCCCGTTCGGCCTTTATCTCATGATCAGCACACTCGTGCCGACATATTTCGATCCTGTCTGGCAAAGTGGATATAGCAACGTTATTTTATCGATCGCCTTCACTGTGATGGCTATAGGGAATTATATTCTCTATAAACTTGTGAATTTCGAATTTTGAGTGCGATAGATGACTGAAACACTGATCCTCCTAGCTACTTTCGCTGGCGTTCTGCTCTTTTCAACGGTCGTCGTTGGAAGGATTGCGAGCCAACGCGAAGTGGCGTCCAGGCTGGCAGATGTCGTGACCGACGGCGAGGCAGGAGGCAGTTCCTATTACGGTCCTGCCTCCGAAATAATCGATGACAAGTATGGTGCCTTCGTCAAACACTATTTCAATGTGGTCAGGAAGGACACGAATTCCAATTCCTTGCCGAACCGGCTCTTGCGAGCCGGGTTCTTTTCGCCGCAGGCGAGTGCAATATTTCAGACCGCGCGTGCCGTGGTATCCTTACTGGTGTTGCTTGGCACGTTTCTGGTTATGGAACACTATTTGGTGAGCGTTTCCCGGACGCTCGCAATCTCGATATCCATGTTGTGCGGTGGCCTTGTTTTTTTCATCGCTGGCGTCGTGCTCGAACGCATGGGAGTTGCCAAGGAAAGAGCCTATCGCAGGATCTTTCCCGATTTCATGGATATGTTGATCGTTTGCGTCGACGCCGGCCTGAGCGTCGAAGCGGCGGCCGATCGTGTTGCACGAGAGTTCATGTCGACCCGGCCCGACTTCGGGCTGCACCTTTCCATCATGATGCTTGAGGTTCGCGGCGGCCGGCGCTTGCGCGATGCATTGACGAACCTTTCGACCCGCCTGCGCATCGACGAGGCCAGGTCGCTTGCCGTGCTGTTCCGGCAATCGGAAGAACTTGGCTCCAGCGTAACGAAGAGCCTTCGCGTGTACAGCAAGGAAATGCGCCAGATGCGAATCCTGCGCGCCGAGGAAAAGGCCAATGCCCTGCCTATCAAGATGCTCTTTCCGCTGGCCACATGTCTGTTTCCGCTGAGCCTGATAATCGTCCTTGTCCCGATCATTATGCGCGTCGCTTCGATGCTGAAGACGTTGGTGCCTGGGTAGCGCGCAATTCAGATCCGTGGAGAGGAGAGATGCGATACCGGCATCGTGGCGGCTAATTGCGAGCCTCAGCGCGGCTCCCTGGCCTCGGCGATCGGTTGGTTTCAGCTTCGCTGACGGGCTCTCGAACTCAACTCCGATCGAGTTTCTCGACACGTTCAAGCTTCAGCGGCACGGTTCACGAAATATTATGTGACGGAACGTCCGGGCCGCTGGTTTCTTTGACCCTCGAGGCGGTCGTTCGCCTCGGTAACTCAAAGGAGAAGAAGAATGCCCAATAAAGGTGGTAGCCATGAGCAACATGTGAAAGCAGGCCAGCAGAGCCACAAGAACATGGATGACAAGAACCGTCAGCAGCAGGCGGCCGGTGGCAACCAGCGCCAGCCAGGCGACAGCTCCGGCAATATGCGCGGCGGGACCCATGAACAGCATGTGAGAGCTGGCGAGCAAAGCCACAAGAATCGCTAGCCGACCCCTGTGGCATCGAGCCCGTCCCGAGCGCTCGGGACGGGCTCTGCGTGGTGATAGGTGCTGCGGTCAACCCGCCCGGTCCGGCGAAAGAGAGGCCGCCGAAAGAGAGACAGATTTGATGCCCGATCCGAGAGAACCCGACCCCAACCGCGACGTGCCCATGCCCGCTCCCAACTGGAAGCCCAAGCCGATCGGAGAACCGGAGCCGGACGGATTGCCCGATGAGGCGCCGTTGCCCAATCCTGATGAGAATGAAGAGCCCCCGTTGCATGCGGCCGGCTGACCCGATTGCGGACGTCGTTCGGTCACTCGTCGTCGGAGCGGTTGCCTTCCCGTGACGGATCGCGTGAGATGACCGCCTCCTCGACATCGTCGGGCAAGGCCTCGTCGCTTTCCTGGTAGGCGTTGTCGTCATTTTCCTCGGGCAAGTCGCCCTCAGCCTCGTCTTCCACCTCGGCGTCGTCGGGAAGGATTTTCGCGCCTGCGAGCGCGTCCCAGTCCTGCTGCTCGATCACGGGACCTTCGGTTTCTGCCGCGTCTTCGGCCTGCACTGCGTCGTCGGGCTGCACTGAGGGTTGCTTTGTTTTGCGGGGGTCCATCGTCGTTCTCCGAAATCCGGGGAGTTGCCCCGGATCGCCTGGCGCCCGGGGCAACCGCTCGCCAGCTAGGCGGCCTGTTTCAGGGCACGTTCATTGACGCCGCCCTCGCCAAGGCTGGAGAGTGCCTTGTCGGTCGCCGTCTCTTCCTCAAGGGTCTCGTTGAGGAGTTTGACCACGTCGCTTTTGCCGAGTTGTTCGGCCCAGGCGATCAGCGTACCGTAGCGCGCGATCTCGTAGTGTTCGACGGCCTGCGCCGCTCCGACCAGCCCAGCATCCAGCGCGGGGTCGCCCTTATATTCCTGGAGGACTTCCGAACCCTCCTCGATGATGCCGTCGATGGCCGGACAGGTCTTGCCTCGGGCCGGCTTGTCGAGAAGCTCGAAAATCTGTTCGAGGCGGTCGACCTGGCCCTCGGTCTCTTGCAGATGTTTCTCGAACGCCGCCGAAACATCTTCGGATTCGGCGCCCTTCGCCATTTTCGGCAGCGCCTTCAGGATTTTCTTCTCGGCATAATAGATGTCCTTCAGCCCGTCGAGGAACAGGGCTTCAAGGCCCTTCGGTGCCGCTTTCTTCGCAGTCGCCATGATTGTCATCTCCAACTATCAATTATCGTGAAGCCCACCAGCGGTGTAGCTGGGGCACAACTTGCCATCGGGAAGGTTGTTCCAGCCATTTCGCAAAGAGCCGGCCGGGAGGGCGCCTCCGGCCAGCGAGCGCGCCCGTGGCGCGAACTGCGTCACTCGATCTGCCGCATGGTGCACTGGCGCGGCGCCTTGTCCGGGCGCCAGCGCAACAGTTTGGTGCCATGCCGGAACCTGTCGCCGGTGACATGGTCGAAGCGGACCTCGACCACCAGTTCCGGCCGCAGGGGCTCCCATTCGCCGCTGCGCTGCGTACTCCAGCGGCTCGGCCCGCCCGGCGCCTTGCCGGTGAAGCCGGGTCCGCCACGCAGCTTTTCCAGCTCTCGGGTGACACGGGCCCGGTCATCCCTGCCGATGGTCGAGGTAAAGCCGACATGGTCGAGTTTACCGCTCTCGTCGTAAAGGCCGAGCAGGAGCGAGCCGACCTCGCTGCTGCCGGTCAGATAGCGGAATCCGCCAACCACGCAGTCGGCCGTGCGCAACCTTTTGACCTTGACCATCGCGCGTTCGCCCGGCCGGTAGGGATCGGTCAGCAATTTGGCGACGACGCCGTCGGTGGGGCCATGGCCGGCCCCTTCCAGCCAGCGCCTGGCGGCCGGCGGATCGGTCGCGCTGGGCGAGAGCCGCAAGCCGGGCTTGGCGCAATCGCGAACGAAGGCCTCGACCGCCCGGCGGCGTCGCGACAACGGCTCGCCAAGCAGGATCGTCCCGCCCGGCGCGGCCGGCATGTCGAACAGGATCAGCCGGGCAGGGGTTTGCGCACTCAGCTTGCGGATACGGCTTTCGGCCGGGTGAAGCCGCATCTGCAGCGCGTCGAAGGATAGCTGGCCATCGAGTTCGATGACGATTTCGCCATCGACAACGAAGTTGCGGGCCTCCACCTGCTGCAGCATGGCGACGAGTTCCGGGAAGTAACGGCCAAGAGGTTTGCCGGATTTGGCGCGCAAGTCGACATCCGTGTCGCCCTTGAAGGCGAGGCAGCGAAACCCGTCCCATTTGGGCTCGTATTGCCAAAGGCCTTCCCCCTCCGGCAGGGCGTCGGCGGCCTTGGCCTCCATGGGCGGCGTGTCCAGGGGTAGGGCGAACCTGTGCGTCATTGCCTGAACCATCGCTTTCCGGGGCGTCGCGCCCCTCGGCGAAGCGCCCGCAAAGACACCTCAGCCGCCGAGATCGATCAAAGCCACACCGAACTCGGCACGCTTGCGGCGGCGCAGGTGACCCGGCGCTTCCACCACGGTGACTTCCAATGTCGGCCGAACGGTGCCTTCGAGCAGATGGCCGCCCCTGGTCGTGCCGTCGCTCAAGCCAAGCACCGCGTGGACATGAAGACTTGGCTTGCCATCATCGCCCGTCGCGACATCACCGATCGCGCTCAGGACCTCGCATTGCTCGTCGACCGGGATTTTTCGATAGCGCTTCGCCTCCAGGTCGAACCAGCCGACAGTAACCCGTTGGAACGCGCCGATCGCCGTTAGGGAAGCGCTGCCGATCGTCTGCTCGACCGCGAAGCTGGTCAGCGCCGAAAATGCTTCCTCGCCCGGGTCGAGCACCACGACAAATGTCCGTTGGCCGTTGGCCTCGTTGACCAGTCGCGATTTCATGCCGGTGTTCCGATCCTTGTGGCCGGTCAGTGGGCGTGGTGTTCGGCATTCCTCTTGCGGGTCGCCGCCGCCTTCCTTGCCGATTCGGACCGGCTGGCGGCCGATCGGGAAGCGGACGCCTTTCCGCCGCTCTTGCCGCCCTTGTGCGCCGCCGGATGACCTGTGTGCTTGCCACGCCCGGAGCCGCCTTCCTTATTGCCGCCACCATCGTCCTTGTTGACCGTCGCCCATGCGCGTCGCTCGGCTTCCTTGTCGGACACGCCACGCTTCTCATAGCCTTCGGCAATATGGTCGGCCTTGCGTTCCTGCTTGTCGGTGTATTTGGATTTCTCGCCTCGTGGCATGATCGTTTCTCCTTCTCGATGGAGGTTGAACGTCAAGTCGCCGTCCAAGTTCCAATCGCGATCGGCGAACCGGCCCGTTCCGACATCGTTCATGACCGCTTCCGGGCTGCTATTCCTCAGGCGCCGTTGCCGGTGCGGTGTAGCGCCGCCGAACGGCATCGAGCACCCGTTTGCGGCTCTCCTCCGCCGAAAGCTTCCTGTCCTTTTCCGCCTCGGTGGTTTCGCGGGCGAGATCCTTGTCCCTGATCTGCTGGCGGAACCATTTCGAATAGTCGCCCGCGCGCAGATGGAATTCCCAGGTCTTGTCGTCTATGCCTTCGGCCATCTGGGCAAAGATCATCAGATTATGGGCCCTGAGGTTCATCGCGTCGTCGGGACCGCGGAAATAGAAGCTGCCGGTCTCATCGAGTTGGCCCTCGGCATATTTGCGGCTGTGGCGCTTGAGAGACTGACGAGGTTCGATGACCTTGACCGTCGTGAGTTTTTTGCGCGCCTGCGGCCGCCAGAACAGAACCCGGTCACCCTTGGGCGTGGGAATGTCTTTCGGCGGCTCGATGCCGGTCTCGTGGCAGAAGGCCTTCACCACGTCCTTCGCCTTTGGGCCAAGGGCGATGACGGCTGTAACCAGACGCAGGGCGTCGGTCGAAATCGCCTCGGGATGGACGGTGATCAGGATCGTGCCCGGCAGTTCCAGCGAGAGCACGGAGCGCGTATCGTCGCGCCGCTTCGGAAGAAGATGGTGCGCTTCGTCGATGACCAGCCAATGCGGTCTTGCGGTGCGGCGGCGAAAACTGCCAAGGCCAGGCAGCAGGTCGGCAAAGAAGTCAGGCCGTTCATCGACACGAAGCGCCAACCCGTTGACGACGATATTGCTGTCGGCCTTGGCCATCAGATCCAGCACCTGCGCCTTTGTCGGCGCGCTCGACCCATCCCCCAGCCGAACGGCGCCCTCGAGGCCGTCATAGTCACCCTCGGGGTCGAAGACGCAAAACTGAAATCGGCTCTCGACAAAGCGTTCCGTCAGCGCGGTGGCCAGGGTGGATTTGCCGATGCCCGAACTGCCGGCGATGAGCACGCTTTCGGTCGGCGACAGATAGATGTCGTCGCCACCGGACGATCCCAGAACAATGCCGTCGTGACGTTTCGGCACGATCCCGTGGTCGCGTTCGATCAGCTTGGCGATCAGTTCCTCGACGCCTTTGCCGCGTGCGCCGCGCGTGACCAGGTTTGCGGTGCCTTTGACCGCGGGAATGGCATTTTCGACCGCAACGCTGCAGCCGCAGGCCTGCAGGAAGGCATGATCGTTCTCGGCGTCGCCGATACCCACCACATTGTGCGGCGACAGGTGAAGGTCCTCGAGTGCGGCGGCCAGCCCGGTGGCTTTGTTGACGCCGCTCGGCAGGATCATAACCGCGCCCTTGTTGAAGATGATTTCGAGCTCGAGCCCCATCTTCTTGATCACCTCGAGCACGGTCGCCTGATGTGGCTCCCAGGTGGCGACGATCGACCGTCCCGCCGAAAGTGGCTTTACCCCCTGTTTTTTCAGCCTGGCGACGAATTTGGGCTCCGGCGATGGCGAGATCGCCCGCTCCTCCTCACTCGCCGGGGTGTAGATCAGGGCGCCGTTCTCGGCGACGACCTTGTCGAACATGCCGATGTCGGGAAACACGCGCTTGAGGTCGGGCAGCTCGCGTCCGGTGACCAGAAGCAGTTTGCGGCCACTTTTCTTGAACCGCTCCAGTGCGGCGAGGGTTTTCTTGGAGACAACTCCGTCATGTGCGAGCGTCCCGTCATAGTCGGTCGCCAAGGCAATGAAATACATTGCGATGACCTCAGTAGCCGCCGACGATCGGCAGGATCTCGCCGGTGACATAACTCGAGCAGTGCGGGGAGGCGAGGAACACATAGGCCGGAGCCACTTCCTCCGGCTGTGCCGGCCGTTTCATCGGCGTGTCCGCGCCGAATTTCGAGACGTCGTCGGCTTCCTTGTCGGACGGATTGAGCGGCGTCCACACCGGGCCAGGCGCGACCGCGTTCACCCTGATGCCCTTGGCGATGAGATTGCCCGAAAGCGCGCGCGTGAAGGCGTGGATGCCGCCCTTGGTCATCGAATAGTCGACCAGTTGCTTGGAGCCGTCTATGCCGGTAACCGAACCGGTGTTGACGATCGCCGAGCCCGGCTTCATGTGCGGCACCGCTTCCTGTGCCATATGGAAGTAGCCGTAGAGATTGGTCTTGAGCGTGGTGTCGAAATGTTCTTCGGTCAGGTCGCCGAAGTCGCTGGAATGGATCTGGAAGGCGGCATTGTTGACCAGAACGTCGATGCGGCCGAATGTTTCGACCGCTGCCGCCACGGCATCGTGGCAATCCTGCCGTTCGCTGACGTCGGCCTTTACGAGGATGCAGCGTCGGCCTTCTTTTTCGACGGCGGATTTTGTCTCTTCGGCGTCCCTGTCCTCTGCCAGGTAGACGATCGCGATATCGGCGCCTTCGCGGGCGAACAATACCGCCACCGCGCGACCGATGCCGGAATCGCCGCCTGTGATGAGAGCCACCTTCTCCTCGAGTTTCCTTGATCCGAGATAATAGGGTGCATCGTAGAGCGGGGCAGGTTCGATCGCCGCTTCATACCCGGGTTTCGCCTGATGTTGCTTGGGGAAGGGCGGCTCGGGATAGGTGCGCGCGCCTGCCTGCATGGCGTGTTCAGCCTTTCCGTTGCGCTTCGATTTGTCCTTGGCGCCGATGCCGCGCTGGATATGGCGTTGCTTGGCGGCTTCACTGGCGGTCTGGGATTTCGTCTCCATGGTTGTCTCCTCGGCTGAAGAAAGTTCAACGCGCGGCGGACCGAAAGGTTTGCGCGATGCCAAAGCTTGTCGTCCGCGTCAGTCCTTGACATAGGCTCCGGGTTGGCGGCCCGATCTTGGAGACTTCGCGTCCTTCGAGTGTTCGGAGATCGTCGGGCCTGCGCCGGATGTCTTTTCAGTTGTCGGGCTGGGTGTCGCCTTGCCGGGCTGACCTCCGGACTGATGTGTTTCTTCCTTTGTCTGATCCGCTGGTCGCGTGAGCCCCATTCCGCCCGCCGGCGGCTTGTTGCCCGCTGCATCGGGCGAGAAATCATCGCTCGGATCCGAGCCGGTCCTCGCCGGATATTTCCGTGCGCCCGTTTCGTATTCGGTCCTCTCGCGTGCCATGGCCGCCTCCGTGTTTGCCTGAACGGAAAACAGCCGCGGGCCGATCAGGTTCCGAACAAACGGTGATGATCGACTCTTTTGCCAGCCGTCGCATCGGCCCTCGCGTGCACGGCTGCAGCCCGCACGCTCGCCAAGCCATGCTCCTTTTTCAAGGATGGCGCTCCGGAAGAAAAATGTTTTTCCGATTTCGCTCCACGGCGACCGTCAATTCCTTTTGTTCGGAAGTAATGTCTATAGAAACTAGGGACATTCCGGCCAGCTGGTTCGAAAAGATCACAGGGCATCCATCATGACCAACCCGGCCATTGTCGGCTTCTCCGGCAATTTCACGCGGCCCTCCAAGACCCGCGGCTTCGTGGACCATATCGTGACGGAGATCGCCGGGCGATACGGCCTTACCGCCAGCACCCATGATATCGTTGATCTCGGTCCCAGCCTTGGCAATGCCAAAAAGACGCGCGACCTGGATGTACAGGCTCGCGCCATTCTCGAGCGGATCCTGGCCGCCGATGTCCTCGTGGTCGGCTCGCCCACCTACAAGGGCAGCTATACCGGTCTGTTCAAGCATTTCTTCGATCTCGTCGACCCGGCGGCCCTCAGGGGCAAGCCGGTGCTGCTGGCGGCGACCGGCGGCGGCGACCGCCATGCGCTGATCGTCGAGCATCAGCTGCGGCCGCTGTTCGGCTTCTTCGAGGCTCTTGCGCTGCCGACGGCTCTCTACGCCTCGGAAAAGGATTTCGTCGACGGCGTGCTGGCATCCGAAGCGATCCGGGCCCGTATCGGTCTCGCGGTGGACGATGTCGGCCTGGCGCTTTTTGGCCGGCAACGCGCCAGGATCGCCGCCGAGTAGCTGCGGAATATCTCCCACTCCGACCCATGAGCGCGCTGAAGCGGCCCCTGAACGCGCTTAGCGCGCGGTAGGGCGACATCCAGCACGCTGCCTGTGCCACCTGACCGTCAGCGGCGTTGCCAGGATGATGCGGGCTGCCGATTTCGATGGCGATGGCCGACGCCCGATCGGACCTGGCCCGATATCCAAAGCCCAATCCGTCGAGGTTGCCGTAGTCCCGGCCGATGCCGTAGACAAGCGGCGGTGAATCACATTGGCGGAGAAGAAACACATGTCGGATCGGATGAAAATCATCTCCGCTGCCAAGTCGCATGGCGGCGTCCAGGGCGTCTATTCCCACGCTTCGGATGTCTGCGCCTGCGACATGACCTTTGCCGTCTTCGTGCCGCCACAGGCCCGTGAAAGACCTTGCCCCGTCATATGGTACCTATCCGGTCTCACCTGCACCCACGCCAATGTCATGGACAAGGGGGAGTACAGGCGCATGGCGGCCGAGCTTGGCCTGATCGTAATCTGTCCCGATACCAGCCCCCGCGGCGCCGGCATTCCCGACGAGAAGGACAATTGGCAGTTCGGCAGCGGCGCCGGATTCTACGTCGATGCCACGCAGGAACCCTATGCCAGTAATTATCGCATGTATTCCTATGTCGCCGAGGAATTACCAGCGCTGATCGCGCGGGAGTTTCCGGCCGACATGATGCGTCAGGCGATCTTCGGCCACTCGATGGGTGGACATGGCGCATTGACCATCGCGCTGAAGAATCCCGAACGCTTCAAGAGCTGCTCGGCCTTCGCGCCGATCGTGCAACCCAGCACCGCCGGCTGGTCGAAGCCGGCCTTCGAAAAATATCTCGGTGCGGACGAGAAATCATGGCGGGGCTACGATGCCACCTTGCTCATCGAGGATGGCCACCGCTTCCCGGAGCTTTTCGTCGACCAAGGGACATCGGACGGATTTCTTGATGATGGACTGAGGCCCTGGCTTCTGGAAGCGGCATGCGCCAAGGCCGGCATTGCGCTGACGCTGCGCATGCAGGACGGCTACGATCACTCGTATTTCTTCATCTCGACATTCATGGACGATCATCTGAGATGGCACGCCCGAAGATTGTCCGGCGCTGAAGCCGGAGCATAGCGGCGGGCTCTTCTCATCAAAGCCCGAACCGGTCCTTCACCCGGCCCGAAAGGATCGCCGCCTTGACGCCAAGCGGCCAGAAGCGATGGAACCGGATTGGCTTGAGCGGCGATATCGGCATGGGAAACGGCGATGTCTCGTCGCCCCGCAGGCGCCGCGCCAGGGCAGCGCCCATCGCCGAGGCCATGGCAACACCGCGGCCATTGTAGCCAAGGCAGATCAGCACGCCGTCTTTCGGCTCGTGAACGTGCGGAAGATGGTCCTTGGTGATCGCGACCCGGCCGTTCCAGCCATGTGTCCACCCGGTTCCAGCAAGCGCCGGCCAGAGCCGCAGCGCATGGTCGGTGAGGTAGCGGATGGCGGAAGCATCGCCGATCGGGCTCATCGGGCCCCGACCGCCCATGAGAAGCCGGTTCTGGGCGTCGATGCGATAGTACACGGTGATGTTGCCGGTTTCGTAGACGACGGGCCTTTCGGGGAGGATTGCCGCCGCAACTGCCGGCGCAAGCGGCTCGGTCGCCGCGATGGCGCTGAACACCGGGACGAGCGACTGCTCCAGGCCCGGCCACAGGTTTCCGGTATAGCCGTTGGTCGCGATCACGACCTTCTCGGCGCTGACGGAACCGCCTGCAGTCTCGATGACCCAGCGCGCGGCCTGCCTGCTCAGCGAGAGCACCTCGCTGCCGCCGAAGATCCGCGCGCCGGCCATCTGCGCGGCGGCTGCCAGGCCAAGCGCGTATTTCAAGGGATGGAGGTCGCCGCCGCGGGCATCGAACATGCCGGATATATACCTGTCCGTGCCGCTACGCGCCGCCATCGCCTTTGCGTCGAGCATTTCAACCGGCATTCCCCGCCGCTCGCATTGCGTTGCCGTGGCCCGCACGGAGGCTGCCGGCTTCGGCCGGATCGCCGCGCGTATGGTGCCGTTCTGCCGGGCCTCGCAATTGATCGACAGGCGCCTGATGAGACCGAAGGTGAAATCCGGCGCGCCGTAGGAGAACTCGATCATCCGCGGCCCAAGCTCCGGGCCGAACATCGCCTCGATGGTGTCCGGATCGTATTTGAGGCCGGGATTGACCTGGCCGCCATTTCTGCCCGACGCTCCCCATCCAGGCTGATGGGTCTCGATCACGCAGACGTCTTCGCCGGCTTCCGCCAGATGCAAGGCGGTGGAAAGGCCCGTGAAGCCACCGCCAACGATGGCGACCCTTGCCTGCTGCGGACCGGCAAGGGCGGGGTACTTGCCGGCGCCGCCAGCCGTTTCGCGATAGAGGCTCCTGGGCGGGCTGCTTTCCAGCATATGACGGGCTCTCACGATAGGGCGGCGGGCTTGACGGGCAACCGGCTTTCAACTGCCCGATATCCGGCACGCACGGCAGACCCAGACTTTTTTGTCGGATACGCCAGGCAATTCTGCAGGGCTTTCGGAAATCACAGCTTTGGACATGTTGGTCTCCCCCATCGCCGGCCGATTATCGTCTTGGACAAACCTCGACAATCGCCGCCCGTGGCATTTCGTATGAAAGAGCTAACTTTGTGATCGCGCGTGCGGCGGATAACGTCACCCTCAATCTCACCCGAGGCTGTTTGTACATGCTTGTATATGCAAGTCGATCTGATAGTCTCTCTGCCGCGCAACCGGAGCGGCCAAGGAGGATCAATGCGCAACGCTTCTCTTTTCGACCTTTCCGGCAGGAAGGCGATTGTCACCGGCGCCAGCCGCGGCATTGGCCGCAGCATCGCCGAGGCGCTGAGCGCCGCCGGCGCCGACCTCGCCGTCACGGCGCGTAACCTGGACTCGCTCGATGAGACGGTGGCGGCCATCCGCGCGGCCGGCGGGGTTGCGCATGCCATTGCCCTTGACGTGACCAATGTCGGCCGGTGCCGTGCGGCCACCGTCGAGGCAGCCCGCCTGCTTGGCGGCCTCGACATTCTCGTCAACAATGCCGGGGTGGAAGAGGTCCGGCCCTCGCTCGACGTCGACGAGTCCCTCTGGGACCGGATCATCGATACCAACCTCAAAGGGGCGTTCTTCTGCGCCCAGGCGGCGGCGCGGCAGATGCGGGACGCCGGGCGGCCCGGCGCTATCATCAATCTCTGCTCGCTGACTTCAGAAGTCGGCATTCCAACGGCGGTGCCATATGGTTCGTCGAAATCGGGCCTGCTCGGCATGACACGGGCGCTGGCAGTGGAATGGGCGGAACTTGGCATCAGGGTCAACGCCATCGCCCCGGGCTATTTCAGGACGGCGATGACGGAAGTGTTCTACAGCAACGAGGCGTGGCAGCAATCCATGCTCGCCAAGATTCCGCAGCATCGTTTCGGCGATCTGCGCGATCTGCACGGCATCGCCGTGTTCCTTGCTTCGGATGCCGCAGCCTACATAACCGGCCAGTCCATTCCGGTGGATGGCGGTTTCCTGGCATCGATCTGAGGCGGCTCGCCCAGGTTCGAAAACAGAGTCTTCCGCAATGTGACCGGCCGGCACATTGCGTTCCAACAGGAGGGAATACCATGCCTGACGTCAGCTTCCACGATCTGTCATCCCTCGATGCCACCCAGCGGGCCGGTCTGCTGAAACGCGCCGAGAGCGATCTGTCGGTCTTCGTCGAAAAGGTCCGCCCGATTATCCAGGCGGTCAGGGACGAGGGCGACGCCGCCCTGATCCGCTTCGCCAGGGACTTGGACAAGGCCAATGTGGCCGAAGGCGAACTGAAAGTGTCGGAAGCGGAATTCGATGCGGCCTTCGACAAGGTCGAGAAGGATGTCGTGGAGAGCATCGGGTTCGGCATCGAAAACATCCGGCATTTTCATGAAGAGCAGAAGCCGGAAACCATGTGGCTCAAGGAAGTCCGGCCGGGCGCCTATGCCGGCGACAGATATACGCCGATCGCATCGGTCGCGCTCTACGTGCCGCGCGGAAAGGGCGCCTTTCCGTCGGTGACGATGATGACGTCGGTTCCGGCCGTCATTGCCGGCGTGCCGCAGATCGCCATCGTGACGCCGCCAACCTCGGATGGTTCCGTGGACGCGGCCACGCTGGTCGCCGCTCGCCTCGCCGGCGTCGAGACCGTGTACAAATGCGGCGGCGCGCAAGCCGTCGCCGCGGTCGCCTACGGCACCGAGACGGTGAAGCCGGCGCTCAAGATCGTCGGCCCAGGCAGCCCATGGGTGGTGGCGGCCAAGAGCGTGCTGTCCTCGATCATCAACACGGGTCTGCCGGCCGGGCCGTCGGAGGCCATTATCTTTGCCGACGACAGCGTCGACGGAGGCCTTGCCGCGCTCGACCTTTTGATCGAGGCTGAGCACGGGCCGGATTCCTCGGCCTATCTGGTGACGCACAGCCGCAAGGTTGCCGAGGCAGCACTTGCTGCACTTCCCGACCACTGGTCGCGCATGACCGAGCAGCGTGTGGATTTCTCGCGCGCGGTGCTGACGGGAGAGCGCGGCGGCATCGTGCTGACCGCGTCGTTGGAAGACTCTTACCGCTTCATCAACGACTATGCGCCCGAACATCTCGAGATACTCTCGAAGGAGCCGTTCGCGCATCTCGGCCACATCACCGAAGCGGCCGAAATCCTGATGGGTCCGCACACGCCGGTCACCCTCGCCAATTTTGTCCTCGGGCCGAATGCCGTGCTGCCGACCAGCCGCTGGGCGCGGACCTATGGGCCGCTTTCGGTGACGGATTTCGTCAAGCGTTCGTCGGTCGGCTATGTCACCTCGGCCGCCTATCCGGAACTGGCGCTGCATGCCCGCAGGCTCGCCCGCTACGAGGGCTTCAGCTCGCACGAAAACGCGGTTTCGGAAATCCGCGACAGCTATCTCGCCGGCTGAGCGGAGACGATCGCGATGAAGGCGGCACGACTTTATGGACCGGGCGATCTGCGCGTCGAGGACGTCGCCGCGCCAGGCATTCCGGATGCCGGCTGGGTGAAGCTCAGGGTCGATGCGGCAGGCATCTGCGGTTCGGACCTGCACAATTTCCGCACCGGCCAATGGATCAGCCGGTCGCCTTCGACAGCTGGCCATGAGCTGACCGGCACGGTGATCGCGCTGGGCGAGGGCGTCGATACCGTCGCCGTCGGCCACAGGGTGGTCGCAGATTCCCGCTTCTGGTGCGGAGATTGCGCGCAATGCCGCGCCGGCAAGCGGCATCTCTGCACTTCGCTGGGCTTCGTCGGCGAAATCTGCGATGGCGGCTTTGCCGAACAGGCGGTGCTGCCCGCACGTCTGCTGCATGTCATCGACGCCGGTCTCGACGAGCGGGTCGCTGCCATGGCCGAGCCGCTCGCGGTCGCGCTGCACGCGGTGCGACGGTTGCCGAGAACGGCGGGCTCGGTGCTTGTCGTCGGTTGCGGTCCGATCGGTGGTCTCGCCGCGATGCTGCTCTCCCGAACCTTCGCCGGCACGGTGCTTGTCGCTGACCGCAACCGGGACCGCTGCGCCCGGGTGGCGCGGGTGACCGGCGCCACCATCGTCGATCTCGACCGCGATGCCATTGCAGCCGCGACCGCCAATGCCCCGCTGCTCGCGGCCGTCGAGGCGACGGGCAGCATCGCCGCATTCAACCAGCTGCTAGACCTTCTCGATCCCGGCGGCGCGGTGGCGATGGTCGGCATCTTCCATGGCCGGCTCGACATCGACCCCAATGTTCTGGTCGAGCGCGAGATCGCATTGCTCGGATGCCATGCCTTCGCCGACGAATTGCCAGAGGCCGTGCGGATGCTGGGCGAACTGAGTGAACCGCTGCTGGCCCTGATCGATCGCGAGATCGGCCTGGACGAGATTCCAGCCGCCTATGAGCGGCTGCTGGCCGGGAAGAGCGATGGCTTGAAGACAATCATCCGCATGCGGCAACCTGCCGGAAAGGATTTTTGAAATGATCGATTTGCCCGATACGGCGAGCCCCCTTTACGAGAAGGTGAAGGATTACATCCTGATCAACATCGGAACGGGCAAATGGGGCAAGGATCGCAAGCTGCCGTCCGAGAACGAGCTGGTGGTTTCGCTGGGTGTGTCGCGGATGACGGTTCACCGGGCCCTGCGGGAACTGACCGCCGCAGGATTCCTGATCCGGCTGCAAGGTGTCGGCACGTTCATCGCGCCACCCCGGCCACAATCGACGCTGATCGAGATCAACAACATCGCCGCCGAGATAGTCGAGCGCGGCAACAGGCATCGCTCCGAAGTTCTCGTCCTCGAAACCATCGTGCCCACGAAGGAACTCGCGCTGTCGTTCGAGTTTGCCAAGCGCACCTCGGTCTATCACTCCGTCGTCGTCAATTTCGAGAACGACCTGCCGGTGCAACTGGAGGAGCGTTTCGTCAATCCGGGCCTGATTCCCGACTATGACAAGCAAGACTTTGCGAGGACGGCGACCTACGACTACCTCATGCAGAAGACCCCGGTGACCGAGGTCGAGCATATCATCTCCGCCATCCCGGCCGACAAGGAGACGGCGCAGCATCTGGGCATCGATGTCGGAAGTTGCTGCCTTTTCCTGCATCGCCGGACATGGACGGGAGCAGTCGTGGCCACGATCAGCAAGCTGACCTATGCCGGCAGCCGCTATTCGCTCGGCAGCCGCTACTCGCCTTCCAAAGCAAGCTGAAGTCGACGAGCCAATGCAAGCCGAGGTTTCACGGCGACAGGAAAAGTCCTGATCGCAGCATTGCTCGCCAATCCACCGGCAGCATGCCGCGACGGTCGAGTTCCAACGGCAAGAGAGGGTCGGCAGTAAGCCCGATGGCAGAACCGACCGGATGACCGGTTTTCTCGATCGGATCGATCCTGAAAAAGCGTGAGTAGTCGGGCTGGGGACCCGCCGGATCAACGTAAAATTGGACTCCACCAACTTGTATATGCATGTATGTATTTCAGCCTTGACATCCGCGGCCGCTGACGTTGAGATATGTCGGCACTTCAACCATGAAGTGGCGGGCAAGACGCCGAGGCACAGTGCCGCAAGAGCAGAACCCCGCAGTCTCATCAGACCGGATGCCTGGGTAAAAAGCGGTCTGATCATCAAGGGGAACGAAAGATGATGCTCAACCTAGCAGGACAATTTCGCGCATTGGTGATGGCCGTTGCCGTCGGGCTCATCGCAGCCCCGGCGGCCCATGCGGCCGATGCGGCCATTCCCACGACGCCCGAGGCCGGTCCGTTCAAGATCGGGATCGAGCCCTGGCTTGGATATGGCCAGTGGCACGTCGCCGACGCCAAGGGCCTGTTCAAGACAAACGGCCTGTCGGACGTCCAGATCGTCAATTTCGCCGAGGATAAGGATATCAACGCCGCACTCGCAAGCGGCCAGCTCGACGCCGCCAACATCGCCACTCACACGGCGATGGGCATGGTTGCGGCCGGCCTGCCGGTGAAGATCGTGCTGCTGCTCGATGTCTCCATGACGGCCGACGCCATCGTCGCCGGCAAGGACGTCGCATCCATCGCCGATCTCAAGGGCAAGCAGGTCGCTTTTGAGGAAGGCACGACGAGCGACATCCTGCTCAAATACGCGCTCGCCAGGAACGGCATGTCGGTAGCCGATATCCAGCCGGTTCCAATGCCTGCCGCCGACGCCGGCAGCGCCTTGATCGCGGGCCAGGTGCCGGTCGCGGTCACCTACGAGCCGTACCTCACTGTCGCCATGGCGCAGAACAAGGACGTCAAGCTGTTGTTCACCGCCGGCGAGGATCCCGGCCTGATCAGCGACGTGCTGGTGGTGCGCGACGAGGTGATCAAGTCGCGGCCCGGCCAGGTGCTGGCGATGATCAAGAGCTGGGACGCCGCACTCAAGGACTATAAGGCCGATACATCAGGCGGTCGCGCCATCATCGCCAAAGCCGTCGGTTCCGATGTCAAGGACCTCAATACCGCCTTCGACGGCGTGCGCTACTACTCCCTGGCCGAAAACAAGACGGCGCTCACCGGCGATTTTACCACCAAGACATTCGCCGACGTCGAAGCGGCGGCCAAGAACGCCAAGCTGCTTCAGGCCGATGTGACGCCGGAGCAGATGATCGACCCGTCCTTCGTCAAGGCGGCGCAATGACGAGATCCGGATCGCGGTGGTAACGCAGATGTCCGGGGAGCCTCCCGCGAAAACCGGTTTGGCCCGCCCGACGCCGGCGCCCGCCGCAAAACCGGCGAGGCGTCGCCGATCCTCCGGGATCGGCGTGCCCATCGCCAGGTCGCGTTTCCTGGCGATAGCGGTGGCTGTCTTTGTCGGCCTTGGTCTCGCCTGGTGGGCGGCGACCGGGCTGGAATGGGTGAAACCCATCTTCCTGCCGTCGCCAGGCAGCGTCGCGACCCAGATCACCAAGCTCGCGGCCGACGGCACCTTGTGGCTGGACCTCAGGGCCTCGATGTACCGCATTTCCATCGGCTTTCTCCTCGCCTCGGCATTGTCCATACCGATCGGCGTGCTGATCGGCAGTTTCCGCTCCTGGGAGGCGGCCATCGAGCCGCTGGTGGATTTCATCCGCTATATGCCGGTTGTCGCCTTCGTGCCGCTCTCCATCCTGTGGGCCGGTACCGGCGACACCCAGAAATTCCTGATTATCTTCATCGGCACCTTCTTCCAGCAGGTGCTGATGGTCATGGACAATGTGAAACGGGTTCCCGCCGACTTCATCGGCCTTGGCCGCACGCTCGGTCTGCCGGACCGCAAGATCCTGACGCGCATCGTCGTGCCCAGTGCCTTGCCGGGCATCTGGGACACGCTGCGCATCAGCCTCGGCTGGGCATGGACCTGGCTGGTGCTGGCCGAGCTCGTCGCGGCGACATCCGGCCTGGGCTATCGCATCACCGTGTCGCAGCGCTATTTCCAGACAAACACCATCATCGGCTACATCCTGCTCCTGGGCGTGCTCGGCCTCATTACCGACCAGGTCATGAAAGCGTTGGAGAAGGTACTGTTCCGGCAGGAAGGCCACCCGCAATGAGGAACCGCCGATGACAGTTCCCAAATTGCGCATCGCCGGTCTCGACAAGAGCTTCGGCACCGGAGAGCGGCGTACGCAAGTGCTGCGGGACATCAACCTCGACCTTGCCGACAATGAGTTCGTCTCCCTCGTCGGCACGTCGGGCTGCGGCAAGAGCACGTTGCTGTCGATCGTCGCCGGACTGCAGGATTTTGACGCCGGCGATCTCAGCATCGACGGCGCACCGATCTTGCAACCGGGTCTCGACCGTGGTGTCGTCTTCCAGTCCTACACGCTGCTTCCCTGGCTGACGGCGCGGCAGAATATCGAGTTTGCCCTCAAGGCCGCCGGCTATGATCGCTCCGCCTGCCGTGAGATCGCGCTCGAGCATCTCGACCTCGTCAAGCTGTCGCAAAGCGCTGATCGCTTCCCGTCCGAACTGTCGGGCGGCATGAAGCAGCGCGTCGCCATCGCGCGCGCGCTTTCCTATCGCCCGAAGATGCTGCTGATGGACGAGCCCTTCGGCGCGCTCGATGCCCTGACGCGGCACCAGATGCAGGAACTGCTGACCCAGATCTGGGAAGAGCATCGGCTCACAGTGCTGTTCGTCACGCATGACGTCGAGGAGGCCGTCTACCTCTCGGATCGCATCGTCGTCATGGGGATCGGCCCGGGACGCATCATGCAAACCTTCAACGTCGACATCGAGCGACCGCGCCGGGAAGAGGTGATGGAAACCCCTGCCTTCATGGATTTGCAGCGCGGCGTGCACAAGGCGATCCGCGAGGCATCAAGACGACCCGAAATGGCGTAATGCCAGCAACTTCGTTGGCCCCACCGGCGGTCAGGAATCAGGGGCCGTGGGGACTGCATATGCCGAGCGTCCATGCGATGGTGCCGCAAAAGTCGCCGGCATACCCACGGTAACTGCCGTAACCATTGTAATAGCTGTCCATCCAGTTGCTGTTGTCGGTCGAATTCTCGCCAGTCCAACCGGCATCAACCCAACCGTAACGGTGTCTGTGTCCGCGGTTCGCGGTCTGCGTGTGGCCATTATGGGCGGTGGTGACGCGGACATAATGGTGCCTGGCGACGGCGGCTTCGGCGACTGTGGCAAACGGGACAGCGCTCGTGGCCAACGTCAACACGATGGAACCGAGGAATACGTTTCGCTTTTCCATAAGCATGTCTCCTTTTCATTCGAGACATTGGGAAGAACGCGCGCCTCCCTGCACACGTTCCTTCACGAAATCGGGCCTTCACGGTCCCGAGGACGGCGTGCAGGTCAGCGGTCACATCAGGGGATCTCGCAAATAAGGTCTTCTCGGCAAAGGTATGGAAGCAATCCGTACGTTCGAACCCGCCAGCACGGGTTTACGTTGCATTGCCGGCCGCCGCGTCCATTTCCATCTCTTCCTCGGAAATGTCGTCGAAGGAAGCGTAGTTCATGTTGTAGAGGCGGGCGTAAAGGCCTTTCCTCTTCATCAGCTGCTCATGGTTGCCGCTTTCGACGATCTCGCCATTCTGCAGCACGATGATGCGGTCGGCGCCGCGGATGGTGGCCAGGCGATGCGCGATGACCAGCCCGGTGCGGCCCTCCAGCAGTTTGATCAGCGCCTTCTGGATCAGCATCTCGGTGTAGGAATCGATGCTGGCCGTGGCCTCGTCGAGGACGAGGATCTTGGCGTCGGCCACCAGCGCCCGCGCGAAGCTGATCAACTGGCGCTGGCCGAGCGAGAGGTTGCCGCCGCGTTGCCCGAGCTCGGTGTCGTAGCCGTCAGGCAATTGCTCGATGAAGTCGTGCGCACCGACGGCTTGGGCGGCGCGCACCACCTCTTCACGGCTGGCACCGGTCTTGTGATAGCGGATGTTCTCCAGCACCGTGCCGGAGAACAGGAACGGTTCCTGCAGCACCATGGCCACCTGGTCGCCGAGCGAGTCCTGCGTCAGGTCGCGCACATCGTGCCGGCCGACCAGGACCTCGCCCGACCAGACATCGTAGAAGCGGTGCACAAGCGCCATCGAGCTCGACTTGCCCGATCCGGTCGGCCCGACAAGCGCGACCGTTTCGCCGGGATTGACCCGAAAGGAGATGTTCTTCAGCACCGGCTGGTTCGGCCGGTAACCGAAAGTGACATTCCGGAACTCGACCGAACCGTCCATGTCGCGCGACAGCGCGATGGCGCCTTCCTTGTCGCTGACATCCACCGGCACGTCGAGCACTTCGGAGATACGCTGGCCCGAAGCCATGGCGCGCTGCATGACGCTGTATTGCATGGTGAGCGAGCGGATCGGGTCGAAGAAGCGCTGGATGTAGAACAGGAACGCCACCATCACGCCGATGTCGAGACTGTGCGACAGCACCATCGACCCGCCGACGACGATCACGGTCGCCATGGCGATGCCGGTCAGCGTATCGACGATCGGCACCATCACCTGCGCGTATCTCGCCGATCGCAGATGCGCGTTGAGATTGGCCAGCACCTTCTCGTCGTAGAGGTCGAAATTGACGTGCTGGCGCTCCAGGCTCTGCACGGTGCGCACGCCATGGATGCCTTCGGCAAGCGCGCCGTTGGCGATGGAGTTGGTCTCGTGGGCGGCCATGAAGGCGACCTTGGCGCGCGGCAGCCAGAACAGGCGCACGATGAACAGCATCGGCATGGTCGACAGCGTCAGCAGGCCGAGCCGGAAGTCGAGCCACAGCAGGACGGTGACGATGCCGAACAACAGCACGATGTCGCCCACCGACATCACGGAGGTCTCGAGGAATTCCTGCATCGAATTGACGTCGCCCTGCAGGCGCGACATCAGCCGGCCGACCTCGGTCCTGTCCATGAAGCCTAGAGAGACCCGCTGCAGGTGGCTGAACATGGCACGGCGCAGGTCGGATAGCACGTTCTCGGCCACCTTGCCGACGACGCTCTCCTGGACATGACTGGCGGCGTAGTTGATGAGGATGATGACGGCAAAAGCGACGATCGCGGAGACCATCACCGATCGGTCGAGCCTGCCTGGCGCCATGCCGTGATCGATGGCGTAGCGGATGACCAGCGGGATCGCCAGCTGCGTCAGCGTGAACACCAGCACCGCGGCGACCGAGATGAAGATCCGGCCCTGATATGGTCTGACGAAGCTCCAGATGCGCCTGACGATGCGCGGATCGTAGGCCTTGCCGAAGACCTCTTCCTCATCGCGGTGCGAGCCGACGACCGCCTTGGTCGGGCGCCGGCTTGTGTCTTCCTTCTCGTCCTCGTCCTGCGTCGACATCAGGCGGCTCCCTCGAGCCGATCTTCGTCCGGCCGCAGCTGCAGGTCGTAAAGCGCGCGGTAGCGTCCGCCGAGCGCCAGCAATTCCTCATGCGTGCCGCGTTCCACGATCCGGCCGCCCTCGACGAACAGAATCTGGTCGGCATGCATCAACGAACTCAGCCGATGCGAAATGATGAGCGTCACGCGATCCCTGGCGAAGCGCTTCATCGCCACCCGGATACGCTGCTCGGTGCCGGCGTCGACGGCTGCGGTGGAATCGTCGAAGACCAGCACTGATGGCCGCAGCATCAGGCTGCGCGCGATGGTCAGGCGCTGCCGCTGGCCACCGGAAAGCGACGCCCCACGTTCCCCGACGACCGTGGTGTAGCCGGCCGGAAGGCCGATAATGTAATTGTGCAACTGGGCATACTCGGCGGCTTGCCCGATGCGGGTCTCGCGCGCCCAGGGATTGCCATAGGCGATGTTGTTCTCGATCGAGGTGGTGAACAGGAACGCGTCCTGCTGCACGACGCCGACCGCCTTGCGCAGCGATTGCAGCGTGACTTTGCGGATGTCCTGCCCGTCAATGGTGATCGCGCCCGAGGTCACGTCGTAGAAGCGCGGGATCAGATGCGCGATGGTCGACTTGCCGCTGCCCGGCGGGCCGACGATGCCGACGGTCTCGCCGGGCCTGGCTTCGAAGGAAACGCCGGAAAGCGTCGGGCGTTCGCCCGCGCCCTCGTAGCGGAAACCGACATTGTCGAAGCGCAGCACGCCGTCGGAGATGACGAGATCTTTGGCATCGGACGCATCCTTGATGTCGAGCTCCGTGTCGAGCAATTCGAACAGCCGCGTGCCACAGGTCGAGGCGCGCGCGAAGGAGTTGACCATCAGGCCGAGCTGGCGCACCGGCATCTGCAATATGGTCATGAAGGTGAGGAACTGGGCCAGCGTTCCGACGCTGATCTGGCCCGCGATCACCTTCTGGCCGCCGAACCACAGTACCAGGCCCATGGCGGCAAGGAAGGAAAAGTTCATGGCGCTGGTGTTGGAGACGCGGATTTCGACGCGCTCATTGGCGAGCTCCAGCGCATCCTGTTTGGCACGATCGAATTTTGCCAGCTCATGCCGCTGTGCCGCGAAGGCGCGCACGACACGGATGCCCCCGAGATTCTCATCCATCACCCGGCTCAGCACCGACAGCCGCTCCTGCAGCGTCAGCCAGGTGCTGCGCAGCCGGAGCTGCGTCACCGAGGAGCGCCAGGCGACGAATGGCACGAAGCTGAGGCTCAACAATCCGAGCACGAGATCGGTGCTGATCAACAAATAGGCGCCGACCCCGATCAGCACGCCAAGCAGCACCACGCGCAGGATACCGGTGGAAAAGAACATGCGCACGCCGTCGAGATCGAGCAGCCCGAGCGTGATGAGGTCGCCGGTATGGACCTTGTCGTGGAAGGAAAAGCTCAGCCGCTGGATCTTCTCGTAGAAGGCGAGCCGCAGCTCATAGCCCGTCTGATGGCCGACGGCCTCGCCATAGTAGTTCTGCGCCATGGTGAAGAGGCCGCGCAGGATGCTGACGATCAGCAGCGTCAGCGCGGTAGTCCACAGCGCCTGCTCGGCCGCGATGCCGGCACCCGCGGCCATCACCCCTTGCGCCTGGTCGATGGCGCGGCCCAAGAGGCGCGGAATGAAGAGTTGCAGCGTCGCTGCGACAAAGGTCGAGATGAGGGTGATGGCAACCTGCCAGGGATGGCGCAGCGTCATGCGCACAATGCGCAGCAACGTACTGAGGCCCTTGCCCCAGGAGGCTTCCGCCACATGGGCAAATGATTTGCCGCGCTTGGCCGCGCTGGTTGCATCCGTGTGCAAGGAAAATACCCAGACCAATCCGGACATTAGCCCGAACGAATGTAGCAGACTCAATCAGATAGCGCGATTTTACGCGCGTCCGGCTTGCCCGTTCAAGGGGCCAATGACGGCATCGCACTGTTCCTGAAAGGCGGTGCCGGGTGCCATCTCGGCCGGGTCATCAGCGCCTGATCTGCGGAGCGGTCAGCGGCAAGATCGTGTCGCAACTCGCCGCTGGTCTGCCGCCGGTGATCGATCTCGCGACTTTGCGGGCGGATAGGTTCTGATTATTCAGCGCCTGCTCTTCCAGTAGGCTTCCATCCTTCATGAGGGAACGACGTGACCGCGACAACAGACACACACGCCGTTGAATCGATCGATCCGCAACGCGCCTACGCCGTTCTGATCTGCGATCTGATCGGCCTGCGCTTTGATGCTGACGGAAAACCCGACCCTTCGGAGGTGCGTGCCCATATCGAGGCCAAGGGCGGCCGCTTTCATGCGACCGGACTTGGCGACAAGACCGCTCTCGAACCTGGCCGAGTGCATTTCTTCTACCAGCCGGATCTCAGCACCCGCGAAGAGCTGATCGGAGCCGCCGGCGACGGACGCTATGACGCCGTCATTGCCGCCGCCACCTTCCTGCCGGTAGAGACCGTCTTTCCGCTGGCCGGTGTGCGGATCGGCGCCGGCACCGGCAATATGGGCTCGCGCTCGTGGGGCGGCGGCAGTGGCGAGGGCGGCTCGGCGGTCCTGATGAACACGCCCGGCATCAACAGCCGCGCAACCGCGCAGATGGTGATGAAGGCGATCCTGAAAGTGCTGCCGGATCTCCCGGTGGACTTGCTTCACGACCGGGTGGCGCGGGGCCTCTTCGACACCGGCAGGGAGCTGCGCGATTTCCCTACCGGAAAGCTCGAAGGCAAGACCATCGCGATCATCGGCTATGGCAATATCGGCAGGGAGGTGGCCAAGCTTGCCCGCGCCTTCGGCATGCGCGTGGTGATCCACGCGCGGCCCCGGCATCGGGACTGGATAGAAGCCGAGGGTTTTGCCTTTGCGGCGGACCTCGCCGACGCGGCTGCAGGCGCCGATGTGCTGAGCGTTCACGTCGGCCTGGGCAACCAGGATGCGCGGACCGGCCGCTATGCCAATGCCGGGCTCATCGGCGCGGACATTTTGTCTCGCATGAAAGGCGGCGCGGTGCTGGTCAACTACGATCGCGGCGAGCTCGTCGACGTCGCGGCCTTGGGCGACGCCCTGAATGCAGGGCAGGTGCGCCACGCCGCGATCGATGCCGACCTGTTCAGGGATGCCTCCACTGGCAGCTTGTCTGGCCCGATGCTGCCTTATCTCGATCTCGTCGAGAGGCATGGCGCCAGGCTCGAGCTTCTGCCGCATGCGGCGGCCGACACGGATCATCCCTCGCGCGTCGCCGGCGCCAAGCAGGCCGTCGACCAGATCTTCGATGTCATCTGCCGCAAGACGGTGACGAACGCAAAAGGCACCGTGCCGCCAAACTATCTTTCCGTTGGTGCGACCACGCCTCCAGGCATCGGACCGGTGACCTCCGACCACCTTTTGAAACTGACCGCCAGCGAATGCTCCGAATTGGCGGATCTCTGTGATCGCCAAAGCCGGTTGTGGAAAGCTCTCTCGAATACTCCGCCTGCCGAGCGAGGCGCGATTGTCGCCGAACAGGGCGAAGACCTTGTCCGGTTGATCGACCGCTTCTGCCTTCTGGCCGAGAACCTCGATCTCAGGGGACCTTTCCAGCAATAGGCCGGAGCGCTCAGTTCCGGGGACCGGCCACCATACGGGCGACTCGCATCATGTCGGCACTCATCTCACGATCGTCGTCGAGCGGGCTGACGAGCGCACGGATGGCGGCAAAGGTGCTCTGCGGTCCTTCGCCCATGCTGTCGACGACGCCACGCAACTCCACGCCTGTCGCCGCGAAGATCAGCTCCATCGCCACGAGATAGCGTAGGCGTTCGACAATCTCGGCGGTCTTGGCCACCACCCGTGGCGCCATCGAGGACTGGTCCTCGATGCCGTCCGATACGGCAAGCGGGCTGAGCGACATCGGGTTGGCCAGATGCCGGATCTCGGCTTCCAGCGCTGCGAGCGGCTTTTGCAGTTCAGCGTAGCCCTGGCGGCTGCCGCCCCTGGCTGACAGAAAGCGCGGCAGCTCCGCAATTGTCGGCGACATCAGCTTCATGCAGCGGTTGGCGGTGCCCACCGCGCAATGCGCGAGCGCCTGGCCAAGCTGCTCCCAGGCCGTCAGCCGCGCGGAGCGGCTTGGCGTCGAGCAGTATCATTCGGGCTGTCATGTCTCGCCTGTATCCCGTGACCGGATGCCCGGGCCGGTGGCGCTGCGAGCGTCACCGTTTGTGGCGCCTTGCTGGCACGACTGCAAGCCCTTCCGATTATGACAGCAGCAGGCGAAGGGAGTTTCGGGCGAAAGGCCGGGGTTCCGGCGCTAGGCGAGGCGCTCCGCGACAGCGTCGGGCACCACCACCAGCTTGCCGACGAAATCCTTGGCGATGAAATCGGCCTGCGCGTGGTGGAAATCGGACAGCTTGTAGACGCCGCCGACCAACGGCCTGACCTTGCCCTCCTCGATGTAGCGAACGATGCGGCGGAAATCGGCGCGCGTGCCCTGGCTCGAACCATGCAACTGCAGCTGCTTGAGATACATGGTCCTGAGGTCGAGTTGGACGACCGGGCCTGCAATCGCGCCGGCAGTGGTGTAGCGGCCTTCGGGTCGCAGGATGCGCAGCAGATCGTTGAAGATCGCGCCGCCGACGAGATCGGCGACCACGTCGATCGACTGGCCGCCGGTCGCTTCGGTCACGGCTCGCGGCAGGTCTGCGACGCCACGGGTGATGACCGCCTCGGCGCCGATGTCGAGCACGGCCTGTTCCTTGCCCTTGCCGACGACGGCATAGGGAATGGCGCCACGTGCCCGCGCCAGCTGCACGATGCCGGAACCGACGCCGCCCGAGGCGCCGGTGACCAGCACCCGTTCTCCGGCCTTAAGTGCGGCGCGTTCCAGCATCTGCTCGCCGGTAAGGTAAGCGCAGCAGAACGTGGCGAGTTCGACGTCGCTCAAGGTGGTGTCGACGACATGCGCGTTGTCAGCCGGGACGGTTTGGTATTCGGCATAACCGCCATCGCGGCCATGGCCCATATAGTCGATGTCGGCGAGTGAATCGTCGTCGCGGTTGTAGATGGAGAAGTCGACCATCACCCGTTCGCCGATGCGATCGGGCGAAACGCCTTCGCCGACGGCAACGATGGTGCCGACCGTGTCGGTGCCCTGGATGCGCGGGAAGGTCAGCGTATTGCCCTGCCTTCGCCAGGTCGACACCGCGTCCGCATCCTCCTCGGTACCATAGGCGCCCTGGCGAACCCAGACATCGGTGTTGTTCATCCCGCAAGCGCTGACCCTTATCAGCACTTCACTTGAAGCGGGGGCAGGCACTTTGACATCGGTGCGGTAGACGAGCTTT
The DNA here is from genome assembly GCF_000513935.1 of Mesorhizobium sp. WSM3626. Classification (GTDB taxonomy): domain Bacteria; phylum Pseudomonadota; class Alphaproteobacteria; order Rhizobiales; family Rhizobiaceae; genus Mesorhizobium; species Mesorhizobium salmacidum. Next base: position 39,746 of record NZ_AZUY01000034.1, read on the forward strand.
TCCGGTCCGCCGTGCCCGGTGAGCAGCACGGCGGCCATGGTGGCGGGGAGCGTTTTGGTCATGGCATTCATCGGTCGGTCTCAGAGATTGGCGAATACGCTGTTCACGGCATCGGCGGTCTTGGCCACCACGATGTCGGCCTCCTCGCGGGTCAGGCACAGCGGCGGCGCGAAGCCGAGAATGTCGCCCTGCGGCATCGCGCGGCCTATGACGCCGCTTGCGGCAAGGGCCGCGGCAATTTGCGGTCCGATCTTCAGCGAAGGGTCGAAGAAGACACGGTCGTCACGATCTCTCACGAATTCGACCGCTGCCAGCATGCCGTCGCCGCGCACCTCACCGACGTGTTTGTGACCGCCGACGGCCTTGGCCAGTTCGGCACGGAAATAAGCGCCGGTCTCGCCGGCATTCCGCACCAGGTCCATCTCGTCGATCAGTTCGAGATTGGCGACCCCGGCGGCGACGCAGATCGGATGCGCCGAATAGGTCCAGCCATGGCCGAGCGAGCCGAGCTTGTCGGAGCCCTGCACCAGCACCTGCCACATCTTGTCGGCGACGATCACGCCCGACAGCGGGGCATAGGCGGAGGTCAGACCCTTGGCGATGGTGATCAGGTCCGGCTTGATGCCGTAGTGATCGGACCCGAACATCGTGCCCAGCCGGCCGAAGCCCGTCACCACCTCGTCGGCGACCAGGAGCACATCATACTTTTTCAGCACCGCCTGGATCTTTTCCCAGTAGCCGGCGGGCGGCGGCACGATGCCGCCGGTGCCGAGGATCGGCTCGCCGATGAAGGCGGCAACCGTGTCGGGACCTTCGGCCAGGATCATCTCCTCGAGCTTGTCGGCGCAATGCTGCGAGAACTGCTCCTCGCTCATCGAGCGGTCGGCGCGGCGGAAATAATAGGGCGCCTCGGTGTGCAGGATCGGCGCGCGCGGCAGGTCGAAGGCGTTGTGGAACAGGTCGAGCCCGGTCAGCGAGCCCGTCATCACGCCCGAGCCGTGATAGCCGCGCCAGCGCGAGATGATCTTCTTCTTCTCCGGGCGGCCCAGGACGTTGTTGTAGTACCAGATCAGCTTGATGTTGGTTTCGTTGGCATCCGAACCGGACAGGCCGAAATAGACCCTCGACATGCCCTTCGGCGCGCGGTCGATGATCATCTTGGCCAGCGTGATCGAGGCCTCGGTGCCGTGCCCGACATAGGCGTGGTAATAGGCGAGGTTCTTCGCCTGGGTCGCGATGGCATCGGCGATCTTCTGGCGGCCATAGCCGACATTGACGCAATAGAGGCCGGCGAAGGCATCGATGCTCTTCTTGCCGTTGTTGTCCCAGACCGTGACGCCTTCACCACCGGCCATGATCCGCGTCGGGCTCTCGCCACGGGCATGCGTGCCCATATGCGTCGAGGGATGGAAGAAGTGGTCGCGATCCCAGGCGGCGAGTTCGTTGGACTGATCGAGCATCTTTTTTGACTCCTTGAAAGAGATCCGGGTGCGAGCCTACGCCACATCCAGGCAAAGGTATTTGAGGTCGGTGAAAGCTTCCAGCCCGTGGCGCGAGCCTTCGCGGCCGATGCCGGACTGCTTGACGCCGCCGAACGGGATCGGCGCGCCGGTGATCTTCACACGGTTGATGGCGACCATGCCATAATCGAGCGCGCGGCCCATGCGCTGTTGGCGGGCGCCGTTCTCTGTCACCACATAGGCGACGAGGCCATATTCGGTCGCATTGGCGCGGGCGATCACCTTGTCCTCGTCGTCGAATGGTGTCACCGCGGCGACCGGACCAAAGGTCTCCTCGCGCATGACCAGCGCTTCGTCGGCGACATCGGCGAGCAGTGTCGGCTGGTAGAACAGCGGCCCGGCCTGATGCCGCTTGCCGCCGGTGAGGCAACGCGCGCCAAGGGCCATGGCGTCAGCAACCTGTTCCTCGACCTTCTTGATGGCGCGCTCATGCATCAGCGGCCCGATGTCGATGTCATCGGCCAGGCCATTGCCGGCCCGCAGCGCCTCGATGCGCTTGGCGAAAGCGATGCAGAATCGGTCGTAGAGCGGACGCTGGACATAGATGCGGTTGGCCGCAAGGCAGTCCTGGCCCGAGGTGGCGAATTTGGCGTCGATAGCGATGGCCACCGCTTTGTCGATATCGGCGTCGGCAAAGACGATCAGCGGCGCGTGGCCGCCAAGCTCCATCACCAGCCGCTTCATCGTCGGCGCACTTTGCGCGGCGATCAGCCGGCCGACCTCGGTCGAGCCGGTGAAACTCATGGCACGCACGCGCGGATCTTCGCACATGCGTCCAACGATCGTCGCGGCCTTGCCGGTGATGATGTTGAAAATGCCGGCGGGCAGGCCGGCGCGTTCGCCGAGTTCGGCCAGCGCCAGTGCCGAAAGTGGCGTCTCCGAGGAGGGATGCGCGACGACGGTGCAGCCGGCGGCGAGTGCGGCAGCTGCCTTGCGCGTCAGCATGGCCGACGGAAAATTCCACGGCGTGACCACGCCGACGACGCCGAGCGGTTCGCGCCGCACCATCATCTCCGCGTTCGGCAGATGGCTGGTGACACTCTCGGCGTTGAGACGTTTCGCTTCCTCGGCATACCATTCGATGAAGGAGGCGGCGTAGTCGATCTCGCCGAGCGACTCCTTCAACGGTTTGCCCTGCTCCAATGTCATCAGCAGGGCGAGGTCGTCTTTCGCCGCGATGATCAGGTCGAACCATTTCCGCAGGATTTTCGAGCGCTCCTGCGGCAACAGCACCCGCCAGGCCGGAAAGGCGCGCGCGGCGGCGTCGATTGCCTTTGTGGTCTGCCCGGCATCGAGCGCCGCAACGAAGGCCACGGTGGCGCCGGTCGCCGGATCGGTGATCTCGAAGCTCTCCGCAGCCTCACTCCCCGTCCAATGGCCGTCGACGTAAGCGAGTTCGCGCAGCAGCCGACGGTCGGCGAGCCGGTCTAGCGCTTCGTGGCGGTGCGAGCGGGCGAAATGCGCGGACATGGTCGAAGCCTCCCGGTTCGGTTTGATGCCGGGAGACTATCCATCAGCGACAGACAGAGAGGCTGTTTCGGCGCCCGACTGTAGAGAGAATCTCTCTATTGCACCGAGAGGGCAGCCCATTTCTCCGGCGCTATGTCGGTGCCGGCAGCAGGTCCGCTATCGGCAGCGCGACATCATCTTTTACCGTCTTGATGACGATGTAAGTGAAGTAGCGGTCGATGCCGATCTCGCGATCGAGCAAGCCGTCGACCAGCCGCTGATAGGCGTCGATGTCGCGTGCCATCACCTTCAACACATAGTCGACGCCGCCACCCACCGACCAGCAGGCGACGATCTTGGGGATGTCGCGGATGACGCGCTCGAAGCGGTCGAAATCGGCCTGGCGGTGGCTGGCCAGCGTCACCTCCATCAGCACCGTGGCGACCGGCGCCACGACGCGCATGGCGATCCGGGCGTGATAGCCCGAAACGATGCCGGCTTTTTCGAGCTTGCGCAGCCGCATCCAGCACGGTGTCGGCGACAGCCCGACCTGCTCGGCCAGCGCCAGCTTGGTGATACGTCCGTCACGCTGGATGGCGTCGAGGATTTTGAGGTCGATCGCGTCGAGTTTCGCAGCAGTCATCAGCGCTCACTTTTTCGTCGATCGTACCATGACGGCGCATTATTTCGATTGTCAATTGCACTGATTTCGATCTCTAATAAGTCATGACATTGTGGCAACCCGATCCCACGCTCATCCGGCGGCCAGCCTATCAATCGTTGGCCGATCAGTTCGCGCGCGCCATCCACGACGGACGCCTTGCCAATGGCGCGCGGCTGCCGACGCATCGCAGGCTGGCGGACGATCTCAAGCTGTCAGTGCAGACGGTGAGCCGCGCCTACGAGGAGTTGATCCGGCGCGGCCTGATTTCGGGCGAGATCGGCCGTGGCAGCTTCGTCCAGACGCAGCGCCGCGAACCGGAGCCGCCTTATCTGCCCGAGCGCCTCGGCGAGGTCATCGACCTGTCGATTCTGAAACCGGTCTGCGAGCCGATGCACCTGGAGCGCATGAAGCAGGCGCTGGGCTGGCTCGCCGAAAACCTGCCCTCGAGTTCGGTACTGTCGTTCCGGCCAAACATGGTATTCCCGCGCCACCGCGCCGTGGCGGTCGAGTGGCTGAAACTGTGCGGCCTCGATGTCTCCCCGCAGAACATCAGCCTGACCAATGGCGCCACCGCCGGCATGACGGTGGCGCTGATGAGCGTGGCGCCGCCGGGCTCCACCGTCGCCACCGAGGCGATCGGCCATCACACGCTGGTGCCGCTCGCCCGTTATCTCGGCTTCAATCTCGAAGGCCTGCCGATTGACGGCAATGGCCTGATTCCGGAAGCGCTGGACGAGGCCTGCCGGCTTTCCGACATCCGCGCCGTATTCGTCCAGCCTTCCGTCATAAATCCCACGGCAACGCTCATGGATGCGGCGCGCCGCGAGCAGATCGCGGCGGTGGCGCGCAAGCACGACATCGCAATTATCGAGAACGATGTGCTGGGTCCGCTGGTCGAGGATCGACCGCCGCCGGTCGCAGCTTTCGCACCGGAGCGGACGCTCTACGTCACCTCCTTCACCAAGATCACCGTGCCCGGCCTGCGCATCGGTTATCTCGCCGCGCCCGATCGTTACGTTGCGGCCGTCGCCAACCGGCATCTTGTCTCGAACTGGATGGCGACACCAATGGTGGCCGAGATCGCCACCAAATGGGTGACCGACGGCACCGCGATGGAGCTGGTGCGCTGGCAGCGCGCGGCGTTGCGTCGCCGGCAGGATATCGCTGACGAGGTACTCTCAGGCGTCGACTACCGTGCCCGCCGCGACGGATTGCATATCTGGCTGCAACTGCCGGCCGACCGCTCCGAGGAGAGCTTTGTCGCTCAGGCCCGGTTGCAAGGCGTGGCCATCGCGCCGGGCACCTCCTTCCGCATTTCGGATGCGCCCTGGCATCCGGCGGTGCGCATCTCGCTCGGTTCTACCACCGAGGGGGAACTGCGCGCCGGTCTCGGCGTTGTCACCAAGCTCTTGCTTGGCGATCCCGAGCATTTGCTGCTCGCAATCTAAGCATGCCCAAAAAGCCGGCTGTGCTTGACTGAAAAATGTGCGCAATCGGAATAATTGTCATGATATTATTTTCCCAATTGACATGATTTGGCACGTTCCGCATCGTTAAGGGCACCAGCCTTCTCCAGCACGGGGAAATTCATTTGTCCGCATCCGCACCCATCATCAAGGTCGACAGCATCTCGAAGAGCTTTGGCAGCTTCAAGGTCCTGGACGGCCTGTCGATGCAGGTCATGCCGCGCGAGAAGCTGGCGCTGATCGGCCCGTCCGGCTCGGGCAAGACGACGATCCTGCGCATCCTGATGACGCTGGAGCGCATCGACGGCGGTCACATCCAGATCGACGGCGAGCAGCTCTACCATATGGAGCGCAACGGCCAGCTGTTGCCGGCCGACGAGCGCCACCTGGCGCGGATGCGCCAGAAGACCGGCATGGTCTTCCAGCTGTTCAACCTGTTTCCGCACAAGAGCGTCATCGACAATGTGACGCTGGCACCGATGCTGACCAAGGGCACGCCGCGCGCCGCTGCCGAGAAGCGGGCGATGGAACTGCTCGAGATGGTCGGCATGGCCGACAAGGCGAAGGCGATGCCGGCCCAATTGTCCGGCGGCCAGAAGCAGCGCGTGGCGATCGCCCGCGCGCTCGCTTTGCAGCCGAAGATCATGCTGTTTGACGAGGTGACGTCGGCGCTCGACCCGGAACTGGTCGAGGAAGTGCTCAACGTCTTGTGGCGGCTCTGCGCCGAGACCGACATGACCATGCTGCTGGTCACGCACGAGATGGGTTTCGCCCACGACTTCGCCGACCGGGTGCTGTTCTTCGATCGCGGCCGCATAGTCGAGGAAGGCAAGCCAGACGAGATTTTCCGCAATCCCAAGCAGGAACGCACGCAAGGCTTCCTGAAGAAGATCATCGCGGCCGGACACCGTGTCTGACCGCATGCCAAAGGCGGCCAAGCCGTCTTGAAATCACGCAAACCAGGACAAGAACAAGGAGTTGGGAACAATGAAGAAACTTGGCATTCTCGCCGGCGTCGCTGGCCTCGCACTGACTGCGGTGCTTGCGACATCAAGCGTGGGCTCGGCCGCGGACAAGAAGCTCGAACAACTCAAGGCGCAAGGGTTCGCACGCGTCGCTATCGCCAACGAGCCGCCCTATACGGCGGTCGCGGCCGACGGCAAGGTTTCGGGCGCCGCGCCTGACGTGGCGCGCGAAATCTTCAAGCGTCTCGGCGTCGGCGATATTGTTGCCTCCATTTCCGAATACGGCGCCATGATCCCCGGCCTGCAGGCTGGTCGCTTCGACGTCGTCACCGCCGGCCTGTTCATGAAGCCGGAGCGCTGCGCGGCGGTCGCCTATTCGGAGCCGGTGCTGTGCGACGCCGAGGCGATGCTGGTGAAGAAGGGCAATCCGAAGGGCTTCAAGAGCTATGAGGATGTCGCCAAGGACACGTCCGCCACCATCGGCGCGCCCGGCGGCGGCACCGAGGAGAAGCTGGCGCTCAACGCCGGCGTGCCGCGCGAGCGCGTCATCGTCGTGCCGGACGGCCAGAGCGGCCTGAAGATGGTGCAGGACGGCCGCATCGATGCCTATTCGCTGCCTGTGCTGTCGATCAATGATCTGATGAAGAAGGCCGCCGATCCGAACCTCGAAGTCATCGCTCCGGTGCAGGGCGCGCCGGTCTATTGCGACGGCGCCGCCTTCAAGAAGGGCGACGAGGCTCTGCGTGATGCCTATGATGTCGAACTGGCCAAGATGAAGAAGTCGGGTGAGTTCGCCAAGATCATCGAGCCCTACGGCTTCTCGGCGGCGGCGGCAATGTCGACCACGCGCGACAAGCTCTGCTCGGCGAAGTAGCGCGCGCATTTCTCACCTTCTCCCCGTTCACGGGGAGAAGGTGGCACGAAGGGACCGATGAGGGGCGGCGCCAGGTTTTGCCGAGCTAGCGCTGCCCTACATCTGCCTGCCGGCATCTTCTCCCCGTAAACGGGGAGAAGGGGCTAGAATCACAACGTTGGAATCTCAATGACCCAGTGGTCCGGCTATTTCGGCCTGATATTGCAGGGAGCGCTTGTCACCATCGAGCTGACGCTGATGGGGTCCGTGCTGGCCCTGATCATGGCCTTTCTCGCCGGCTTGGGGCGACTGTCGCGCTTCTTCGCGCTGCGGGCCCTGGCGACGGCCTATATCGAATTCTTCCGCGGCACATCGATCTTCGTGCAGCTGTTCTTCGCCTATTTCGTGTTGCCCCTGCTGGGTCTTGAACTGACCCCATTGCAGGCCGGCGTATTGGCGCTGGGCCTGAATGTCGGAGCCTATGCCGCGGAGGTGGTGCGCGGCGCCGTGCAATCGATCGGCCGCGAACAGCATGAGGCCTGCATCGCGCTCAATCTGGGCCGCTGGCAAGGCATGCGCCACGTCATCCTGCCGCAGGCGTTTCTGGTGATGCTGCCGACCTTCGGCAACAATGCCATCGAGCTGCTCAAGGCGACATCGGTCGTCTCGCTGATCTCGCTTGCCGACCTCACTTTCCAGGCACAGGTGGTGCGCGCCCAGACGGGCAACACCATGGTGCCGTTCACCACCATTCTTCTCATCTATTTCATCCTCGCGCTGCTCATCTCGTGGGGTGTGCGCTCGCTGGAACGCCGCATGGCGCGCGGCCTCGACGGGGTGCGGGTCTGATGGCCGGAGCATTCCTGATGAATTGGGTTCGCTGATGGATTGGGATTGGGATTTTGTCCGGCAGATCCTGCCGACCCTGATCCAGGGGGTGAAGATCACCATCCTGGCGACGCTGCTCGGCTCGGTGCTGGCGGCGATCGTCGGCTTGGGCATCGCGCTGGCGCGCCGCTCGCCCAACAAAGCGGTGGCGCGTACCGTCGGTTGGGTGGCCGAATTCATCCGCGGCACACCGCTCCTGGTGCAGCTCTATTTCATCTTCTATGTGCTGCCCGACATCGGCATCCTGCTGCCGCCCCTGGTCGCCGGCGTCATCGGGCTCGGCCTGCACTACGGCACCTACACGGCGGAGGTCTACCGCGCCGGCATCGACAATGTGCCGCGTGGCCAGTGGGAAGCCGCCAAGGCCTGCAATCTCAGCGCCCGGCAGACCTGGACGCATATTATCATCCCGCAGGCCATTCCGCCGATGATCCCGGCATTGGCCAACTACTTCATCGCCATGTTCAAGGAGACGCCGCTGCTCTCCGCGATCACCGTTCTGGAACTGATGAACCAGGCAAAAAGCGTCGCCAACACCTATTATCGCTACCTCGAGCCGATCACGTTGGTCGGTGCCTTCTTCCTCGCCATCAGCCTGATTTCGGTCGTGCTGCTGCGCTGGCTGGAACGCCGCTATGGCAAGATCGAAAGATAAAAGATGAAGCCCTTGCCCGAGATCAAGCTTGTGCCCAACCGGCCAGCGCTCGATGAGCGTCCGATGGAGCGGCGCGTCGGCCTCATCATCCTGGCCACCGACCATACGACCGAGCCGGATTTTCGCCGCATGGTGGCGAGCGAACGGATCGGCGTCTATGTCGCGCGCATCCCCTATGCCAATCCGACGACGCCTGAGAACCTGCGCAAGATGCAGCCGGCGCTGACGGCGGGCGCGGCCTTGATCCTGCCGGACGAGCCGCTCGACGCCATCTGCTATTCCTGCACGTCGGCCTCGGTGGTGATTGGCGATGGAGAGGTCGAGGCTGCGATCCAGGCCGCCAAACCAAGCGTGCCCGTCGTCATGCCAACAATGGCCGGCGTGCGCGCGCTGAACGCGTTCGGCGTGCGCAGGATCAGCATCCTCACACCCTATACCATGGAAACCTCCAGGCCGATGGCGACCTATTTCGCCGAACGTGGCTTCGAAATCCTAAGCTTTACCTGCCTCGGCTTTGAGGACGATCGCGAGATGGCGCGCATTGCTCCGGCAGCGCTTGTCGATCTCGCGCGCCAGGCGATGCACCCGCAGGCCGATGCGCTGTTCGTGTCCTGCACGGCACTGCGCGGCGCACTCGCGGTCACCGGCATGGAAGAGGCGATCGGCCGCCCGGTGGTGACCAGCAACCAGGCGACCGCCTGGAACTGTCTGCGCCTTTGCGGCGACGAGACAGCCCATCCCGAATTCGGCCGTCTGATGACGCTGCCCCTGCCGCGCGACTGACGATTATGGCAACAGTAACCCTTGGCGATATCCGCGCCGCACGTGAGCGAATTGCAGGCAAGGTCGAGCGCACTTCGATCGTGCTTTCGGCGAGTCTCTCCGAGCGGCTGGGCGTCCCGGTTCATCTCAAGCTCGAGCACCGCCAGACCACCGGCAGCTTCAAATTGCGCGGCGCTTCGAACGCCATCGCTTCGCTGGATGCCGAGGAGAAGGCGCGCGGCGTCGTCGCGGCATCGACCGGCAATCATGGCCGTGCGCTCGCCCACGCGGCGAAGCTCGAGGGTATGCGCGCGGTTATCTGCATGTCGCGGTTGGTACCCCAGAATAAGCTCGACGAAATCCGCCGCCTCGGCGCGGAAATCCGTATTGTCGGCAACAGCCAGGACGATGCCCAGCAGGAGGTCGAGCGGCTGGTGGCGGAGGAGGGGCTGGTGATGCTGCCACCCTTCGACCATCCCGCGATCATCGCCGGGCAAGGCACGCTCGGGCTGGAGATGATGGAGCAGGTCCCGGATGCCGCTCTGGTGCTGGTGCAACTCTCCGGAGGTGGCTTGGCTTCCGGTGTCGCCGCCGCCATCAAGGGCGTTCGTCCCGGGACAAAAGTCGTCGGCATCTCGATGGCGCGCGGCGCCGCGATGAAGGCGAGCCTCGATGCCGGCCACCCCGTGCTGGTCGAGGAACTGCCGACGCTGGCGGATTCGCTCGGTGGCGGCATCGGCCTCGACAACCGGCTGACCTTCGCCATGTGCCGCGACCTGCTCGACGATGTCGTCCTGCTCAGTGAGGACGAGATCGCCGCCGGCATTCGCCATGGCTATGAACAGGAACGCGAGATCGTCGAAGGAGCAGGTGCGGTAGGCATCGCGGCGCTGCTCGCTGGCAAAGTCAAGGCGGAGGGGCCAGTGGTGGTTCTGCTTTCCGGCCGCAACATCGACATGGAACTGCACAGGAAGATCGTCTGCGGGAAGATACCATCGATTTCGGAGCGCGCCGCATGAGCAGGATGACCATCCTCACCGAAGCTGAACTGCGCACAATCGTGACGCTCGATCTCGATGCCGTCGCCTGTGTCGAGAATGCCTTTCGCGCGCTTGCCACGCTGCCCGTGGCGATGCCGCCGATCCTGCGGCTCGATATTCCGCAGCATCGCGGCGAGGTTGATGTGAAGACCGCCTATGTGCCTGGTATCGATGGCTTCGCCATCAAGATCAGCCCCGGCTTCTTCGACAATCCCAAGCTCGGCCTGCCCAGCGTAAACGGCATGATGGTGCTTTTGTCAGCCAGAACCGGCCTGGTCGAAGCCTTGCTGCTCGACAACGGCTATCTCACCGACGTCCGTACCGCTGCTGCGGGAGCAGTCGCGGCCAAACACTTGTCACGGCCGGCCTCATCCGTCGCCGCGATCTTCGGCGCCGGGGTCCAGGCAGGGCTGCAGCTGGAAGCGCTGATGCTGGTGCGGCCGATCAGGCAGGCGCGCATCTGGGCGCGCGATGCCGCCAAGGCGGAGACCGCCGCGGCTGCCTTGCGCGAAAGGCTCGGCATCGACGTGCGTGCCGAACCCGACGCGGCCAACGCTGTTGCCGGCGCCGACATCGTCGTCACCACCACGCCGTCGACCGAACCGCTGATCAAAGCCGGGTTTGTCTCAGCCGGCCAGCATATCACCGCCATGGGTTCCGACGCCGAGCACAAGAACGAGATCGCGCCGGCGATCCTGCGCATGGCTGATCTCTATGTCGCCGACAGCGCGAAGCAGACGCGGCGGCTGGGTGAATTGCACCATGCCATCGCGGCAGGCGTGATGGCCGCTGACACGGATGTGACCGAGCTCGGCCAGATCATCGCCGGCGCGAAGCATGGCCGGCGCTCGGCCAGCGACATCACCATCGCCGATCTTACCGGCACCGGCGTGCAGGATACGGCGATCGCCACGCTCGCCCGCGACCGCGCGCTGGCCGCGAAAGCCGGAACGATCTTTGAAAGCTGATGCCGGCCGCAGGAGCATGATCCGGAAAAAACGGCGACCGGTTTTCCCGGCAGATCATGCTCCGACAAAAAGAATTACCTGGAGCCGGATTCAACAAAGTTGAAACGGCTCCAGCCCCAAAAAACGAGGACCAACACTATGCAGCCGAACCTGAAATTCTCGCGAAGCGAATATGCGGAACGCCTCGCCAAGACGCGGAAAGCCATGGAGGCGAAGGGCGTCGATCTTTTGATCGTCAGCGATCCCTCCAACATGGCCTGGCTGACCGGCTATGACGGCTGGTCGTTTTACGTCCATCAGGCGGTCATCGTGCCGCCGTCGGGCGAGCCGGTCTGGTATGGCCGTGGCCAGGACGCCAACGGCGCCAAGCGTACCGCCTATCTCGCGCATGACAACATCGTCGGCTACGCCGACCATTACGTGCAGTCGACCGAGCGCCATCCGATGGATTTCCTGTCAAGCGTGCTGACAAATCGCGGCTGGGGCAAGCTCACCGTCGGCGTCGAGATGGACAATTACTGGTTCTCCGCCGCCGCCTTCGCCTCTTTACAGAAACATCTGCCCAACGCCCGCTTCGTCGATGCCACCGCGTTGGTCAACTGGCAGCGCGCGGTGAAGAGCCCGACCGAAATCGACTATATGCGCAAGGCCGCCCGCATCGTCGAGGCGATGCACCAGCGTATCGTCGACAAGATAGAAGTCGGCATGCGCAAATGCGATCTGGTCGCCGAGATCTACGATGCCGGCACGCGCGGCGTCGACGGCATCGGCGGCGATTATCCCGCGATCGTTCCGCTGCTGCCGTCGGGCGCGGACGCCTCGGCGCCGCATCTGACCTGGGACGACAAGCCGATGAAGCGGGGCGAGGGCACGTTCTTCGAGATCGCCGGCTGCTACAACAGATACCATTGCCCGCTATCGCGCACCGTCTTTCTCGGCAAACCGACGCAGGAATTCCTTGATGCCGAGAAGGCGACGCTGGAAGGCATGGAAGCAGGTCTTGCCGCCGCCAGGCCGGGCAACACATGCGAGGATATCGCCAACGCCTTTTTTGCCGTCCTGAAGAAATACGGCATCGTCAAGGACAACCGCACGGGCTATCCGATCGGTATTTCCTATCCGCCGGACTGGGGCGAACGCACGATGAGCCTGCGTCCCGGCGATCGCACCGAGCTCAAGCCCGGCATGACTTTCCATTTCATGACCGGCCTCTGGCTGGAGACAATGGGACTGGAGATCACCGAGTCCATCCTGATCACCGAAACCGGTGTGGAGTGCCTGGCCAATGTGCCGCGCAAGCTGGTGGTGAAGGATTGAGCCCGATGTCCAGTCTTCGCCCGTCGCCGATCGCGCCGACCGTCGATTTCGATCGCGGCGGCGTCCAGCATGGATTCCTGCGCCTGCCCCATAGCCGCGACGACTCGGCCTGGGGCTCGGTGATGATCCCGATCTGCGTCATCCGCAACGGCAAGGGGCCGACGGCGCTGCTGACCGGCGGCAATCATGGCGACGAGTATGAAGGGCCGCTGGCGCTCTACGAACTTGCCAGGACGCTCGATCCCGACCAGGTCAGCGGCACGGTGATCATCGTGCCGGCGATGAACTATCCGGCCTTTCGGGCCGGCACGCGCACCTCGCCGATCGACAAGGGCAACATGAACCGCAGCTTTCCCGGCCGGCCCGACGGCACGGTGACGCAGAAGATCGCCGATTATTTCCAACGCGAGCTGCTTCCCCGCGCCGACATCGTCTTCGACTTCCATTCCGGTGGCAAAACGCTGGATTTCGTGCCGTTCTGCGCCGCCCATACCTTGCCCGACAAGGCGCTGGAGCAGAAAGCCTTTGCCGCGGTGGCGGCATTCTCGGCACCGTTCTCGATGCGCATGACCGAGATCGACGCAATCGGCATGTATGACACGGCGGCCGAAGAAATGGGCAAGGTCTTCGTCACCACCGAGCTCGGCGGCGGCGGCACCTCGCGAGCCGAGACGGTGCGGATCGCCCGGCGCGGCATCCTCAACGTGTTGCGTCGTGCCGGTATCGTCGCCGGGGCGGTCGAGACGGGCAAAACCCAGTGGCTGGACATGCCCTCGGGAGATTGCTTCTGCTTCGCCGAGGACGACGGCATGATCGAAACCATGATCGATCTCGGCGAGCCCGTCGAAGCGGGCGTGGTTCTGGCGCGTATCCATTCCACCGGCCGCACCGGCGTTGCTCCGCAGGATATCCGGGCGAAAATGTCGGGCATGCTGGCGGCGCGGCATTTTCCTGGCCTGGTCAAGGCTGGCGACTGCGCCGCGGTGGTCGCCGTGAAGGTCGATTGACTGATGTGATTTCCCCGCCCGGACCATGCCGGGCGGACGCCGCTGCCAGCGGACCGGTTCGCTGCTGCTTGCTCTGGAGCGAATCACCGCCTGCCACCGGTTCGTAGGAATTGCGCGGAGTTTCAGCCCTGCGCTGGCTTGCGTTCGACGATGTAGATGTGGTCGGCCGCCAGCACCACCTCGCCGCGCTGGTTGATCACCTCGCAGCGCTCGATCACCCGCCCCGAGGTGGGCCGCTTGGGGTCGTCCTCCTTGGCCGCGATGGTGGTGCGCGTGCGGATCGTGTCGCCGATGAACACCGGCTTGATGAAGCGCAGCCGGTCATAGCCATAGGAAAAGGCGACAGGGTTGATCACGTTCGCCGTCAGCCCGATGCCGACCGAGAACACCAGCGTGCCGTGCGCGATGCGCTGGCCGAACGGCGTCGTCTTCATGAACTCGGCGTCCATGTGGTGCGGGAAGAAATCGCCGGTGTGGCCGGCATGGACGATGAAGTCGGTCTCGGTGATCGTGCGGCCGCTGGTCAGCCGCGTCGAGCCGATCTCGTAGTCTTCGAAATAGGTGATCTGTTCCATGTCCTGCCTTACGGCTTTTCGGCCAGCGGCGTCGCCGGCGCCGCGCTCGATTTATAGGCGGCTTCCACCAGCGCCATGGTGGTCCAGGCGTCCTCGACCGAACTGACCAGCTTGTCGTCCTCTCCGCAAGCAAAGCGCTGGACATTGGCCATGCGCCCGACAAAGGCGTCGGGAAACCATTCGCCGGCCAAAGGCACGGCAATCCAATCGGTCCCGCCTTTCGGATAGATCTCCAGAATGTCCGGCTCGCCACGGGGATAGTCGAGGTTGAGGCCGAGCTTGAGATAAGCGGCACCTTCCGTGCCGCAGATGCGGAACTCGCAGGCCTGATGCCGGCGCCCGAACTTGTGGTCGTGATTGATCGACAGCGCGCAACGCACCGTATCGCCATAGTCGAGAATGGCGCTGGTGCGCGTCTGCGCCACCTTGTGGTTGGGATGGCCGAGTGTCTTGGCGTGGACGCCCCTGGGGTCGCCGAGCAATTGCCGGATCAGGTCGAGATAATGGATCGAATGCATGGCGATCTCGACGCGCGGCGCCTTGAGCAGGAATTCCCACAATTGCCACGGCGTCGCCAGCGCCAGCCAGGCGTCGAAGTCGACGACCTCGCCGAGCCAGCCCTTGGCGATCGCGTCCTTCAGCGCCAGCATCATCGGCGCAAAGCGCAACTGGAAATTCACGGCCGCCTTGAGATTCCCAGCGCGGCAGATTTCGAGGATTTCGGTTGCCTCGCCGAGATAATTGCCCATCGGCTTCTGGACCAGCGCGAACGCACCGTCGGGCAGGACCTTCAGGATCTCGGCGTGCCGCCCCGGTGGTGTTGCCAGATCGAAGATCGCGTCCTTCGCTTCAGCGGCCTCTTCCACCGAGCGGAACGCCGTCACGCTCCATCTATCGGCCAGGGCCTGCGCCTTGGCCTGGTCCGGATCGTAGAGGCCTGCGATCGGAAATCCCGCCTTCCGGTAGGCCGGAAAATGCGCGTCGCCGACGATAGATCCGGCACCGAAGGTGACGATCGGCCGGGGTTTTGAGGGTTTTGGCCAGGACTGGATGAGCGAGGCGGGGTCGAAACCGGCCTCAGTCATGGTGGAAGACTTCGTCCATCGAAGCCCACCACTCACCTTCCTTGCGGGTTGCAAGCGGCTCTTGGCAGGGCACGCAGACGGACCACCATTCCTGCGTCTTCGGGTCGGCCGCCATCTTGGCCATATCGGCCGCGTAGTCGGTGCCGTGATATTCGTAATAGGAAAACAACAGGTTCTCCGGCCGCTTCAGGTAGATCGAATAATTCTTGATGTTGCAGGCCGAGATCATGGTCAGCACATCCGGCCAGACGGCGGCATGGAGGCGGACATATTCCTCGACCTTTTCCGGCTTCAGCCCCAGAACCATTCCCATCCGCTGCATGTTCGTTCCCCTATTTCGTGATCGCCGTGGTGAATTCGGCGATGCTCATGGCCTTGACCGCGTCCCAGTCCCAATCGATGCCGATACCGGGCTCGTCGGGCGCCAGCGCATGCCCATCCTCGATGCGCATGTGCCTGCCGGTCAACTGGTCGAGTTGCGGAATGTACTCGACATACCTGCCGTTCTGAACAGCACAGGTCAGGCTGACATGCAATTCCATCAGGAAATGCGGGCAAACCGGAATGTCGAAGGCTTCCGCCGCATGGGCGATCTTGAGCCAGGGGGTGATGCCGCCGATGCGGCCGACATCGACCTGCACGACCGAGCAGGCGCCTTTCTGCATGTATTCGCGGAAGTGGCGCATGGAATAGAGCGATTCGCCAACCGCGATCGGCGTCGGCGTCGAGCTCGACAACCTGATATGTCCGTCGATGTCGTCGGCCGGCAGCGGCTCCTCGATCCATGCGAGATCGAGTTCGCGCAACCTCGCCGCACGCCGGATCGCCTCGTCCACCGAGAAGCCCTGATTGGCGTCGGTCATGATCTCGTAGCCGTCGCCGACCGCCTTTCGCACCGCCGACAGGCGCGCGAGATCCTCAGACCCATGCGGCCTGCCGATCTTCACCTTCGAGCCACGAAATCCCTTCGCCTTGGCGGCCAGCGCATCGTCGACCAGCGCCTGCGTATCGATATGCAGCCAGCCGCCTTCGGTCGTGTAGAGCGGGCAGCGGTCCTTGGCGCCACCGGCGAGCTTCCATAACGGCAGGTTCTGTTTCTTCGCCCTGAGGTCCCATAGTGCGGTGTCAATCGCCGCGATGGCGATCGCGGTGATCGCACCGATCGTGGTGGCGTGGGTGGCGAATTCGAGATCGTGCCAGATCGCCTCGATCATATCAGGATCGCGGCCGATCAGGCGCGGCACCAGGTGGTCGGACAAGAGCCGCATCACCGACGAACCGCCGGTGCCGATCGTGTAGCTGTAACCGGTGCCGACCGCGCCGTCGGAATCGGTGATCGTCACGATAGGCGTTTCCTGGCTGACGAAGCTCTGGATGGCGTCTGTGCGCTTGACCTTTGGTACAAGGTCCACCATCCGCAGTTCGATTTTCTCGATCCTTGCCATGTCGGTCAGCTCCGCAATGTCTTTCCGGTCTCGGTGGCAAACAGATGCGCCTGCGACAGGTCGAGACTCATGGCTACGCGCTCGCCGGATCGCAGCGGGCGGGGGTTCAGCATGCGCGAGACCCAATCGCTGCCGTTGAACTCGACGAACACCAGCGTCTCGTTGCCGAGCGGTTCGGTGACGGTGATCGGCAATTCGATCTGGTGCACGTCGGCGGAACTTCCCGAACTGATGCCATGGCCGGTCGGGTAGATGTCGTCGGGTCGCAGCCCGAACACGACCTTGTCGCCGATGGCGACATTGGCCTTGAACTGGCTGGGCAGCGGCAGCTTGGCGCCGCTGGCGAAAGCCAGCTGGCCATCGTCTATCGTGGCCTCATGCAGGTTCATAGGCGGCGAGCCGATGAAGCCGGCGACAAAGCGTGTCGCCGGGCGCCGGAAAACCTCGTCTGGCGTGCCGACCTGTTCGATGTAGCCGTCGCGCATGATGACGATGCGGTCGGCAAGCGTCATCGCCTCGACCTGGTCGTGGGTGACGTAGATCACCGTCGATTGGACCTTTGCATGCAGCTTCTTGATCTCGGTGCGCATCTGCGTGCGAAGCTTGGCATCGAGATTGGAAAGCGGCTCGTCGAACAGGAAGACATCGGGGTCGCGCACGATGGCGCGGCCCATGGCGACGCGCTGGCGTTGTCCGCCGGAGAGTTGCGACGGGCGGCGGTCGAGCAAAGTATCGAGCCCGAGGATGGCTGAAGCCTCGGCGACACGGGTGTCCATATCCTCCTTGGCGGCACCGGCGATCTTCAGCGAGAAGCCGAGGTTCTCGCGCACCGTCATATGCGGGTAGAGCGCATAGGACTGGAACACCATCGAGATGTTGCGCGAGCGCGGCGGCAGGTCGTTGACGACGCGCCCGCCGATCTCGATCGAGCCGGCGCTGATCTCTTCCAGCCCGGCGATCATGCGCAACGTCGTCGACTTGCCGCAGCCTGACGGGCCGACCAGCGCGATGAATTCGCGGTCCGTGATGTCGAGGTCGATGCCATGCACGATCTGGATATTGCCGTAGCGCTTGGTCAGCTTTTTGAGGGAAACCGTTGCCATTGGATCAGCCTTTCACCGCGCCGGAGGTCAGGCCGCCGACAAGGTGTTTCTGGACGATAAAAGTGAGGGTGAGCGCCGGGATGATCATCACAACGGCGAGCGCGCACATGCCGCGCCAGTCGATGGTGAACTCGGCCGTGTAGTCGAGCAGGCCGACCGGCAGCGTCTTGGCGCTGACCGAGCGGGTTAGTTGGGAAGCCAGCGCGAACTCGTTCCAGCAGGTCAGGAAGGCGAAGATCGCCGCCGACGCAATGCCCGGTCCGGCGAGCGGAAACTCGACCTGCCAGAAGGCCTGCCAGCGCGTGCAGCCATCGATCTGCGCTGCTTCCGCGAGGTCCTTCGGCACCTGGCGGAAGAAGCCGTCGATCAGCCAGATGGTGAAAGGCACATTGAGTGCGACATAGGCGAGGATCAGCCCGAAATGCGTGTCGATGATGCCGAGCCGCACATAGAGGAAGAACAGCGGCAGCGACAGCGCGACGCCCGGCACCGTGCGCGTCAGCATCAGGCCGAGGAAGACGCTCGACTTGCCGCGGAAGCGGTAGCGCGCGAAGGCATAGCCACCGGCCATGCCGATGGCGACCGCGATAACCGTCGAGGTCACCGAGATGATCAGCGAGTTGCGGAAATACTCGATGACCGGAATGCCGCCCTTGCCGATGCCCGAGAACATCGTGAGATAGGCATCGAACGAAATGTCCTGCGGGATCCACACCGGCGGCTTGGCCATGATCTCGACCGTCGGCCGCAGCGACGACAGAACGATCCAGAGGCCGGGCAGGCAGATCGTCAGCATCGCCAGGAACAGGCCGATACAATAGAGGATATCAAGCAGCCGGCGCTTGAGGCGGGCGGAAGAATTCTCGTCCATCTTCACCACCCCGCCCTTCACCACTCGGCACCGATCTGCGTGCGCGCCGCGGCGAGCTTGTTGAAGAAGTAGACGGTGAAGGCGATCGACAGCAGGATCGAGAAATAGGCCATGGCGTTGGCCATTCCCATGCGTCCGTCGCTATAGGCGGTGCGCGCCACCAGCGTCCAAAGCAGTTCGGTGCGGCCGGCCGGCCCACCATCGGTCATGATCTTGACGATGTCATAGGCGCGAGCCACGTCGAGCGAGCGGATGGTCATGGCGATGTAGGCGAAGGGCATGACGAACGGCCACGTCACATAGCGGAATGTCTGCCACGGCGTGCAGCCATCGACGCGAGCCGCCTCGATTGGTTCCTTGGGCATGGCGAGCAGCCCCGCCAAGATCAGGATGGCGAAGATCGCCGTCGACGACCAGATCTCGGCGACTGAAATGGCGATGAAGGCGAGATGGCCTTCGATCAGCCACGGGATGGCGTCGCTGGTGATGCCGAGCGACTGCAGCGCGTTGTTCACCAAGCCGATATTGTCGTTGAACATGAACTTGAACTGAAAGCCGACGAGGATCGGCGAGAACATCATCGGAAACATCATCAGCGTGCGCAGGATGCGCTGGCCGCGCGTCGCCTTCTCGACCAGCATGGCGAGGCCGAGGCCAAGCAGCATTTCAAGATTGAGCGCGATCGTCAGCAGCAGAACCGTGCGCCCGAACGCCCACCAGAAATCGATATTGGCCAGGATCGAAAGATAGTTCCGCAAGCCGATGAAGACGAAAAACGTCTCGGGCTTGGTCAGCCGGAAAGGCGTGAAGCTGGAATAGAGCGAGAGAAGCAACGGCACCACCACGACCGCCGCCAGCACGATGAACGCCGGAAGCAGCAGCAGGAATGGTGCGGATGGCTTGAAGCCCTTCATCGGGGTCCTTTGGTATCTGGCATGCAATTTTGGGGCCGGGGCCTGACCGGTGAATGGACAGCACCGGCAAGACGCGATCGTCTCCCCCATTGACAGTGGGGGAGGCGGTCTTGGGAACAATGCCTAGAGTTTGCCGGCGTCCTGCAGGATCTGCGTCGCCTTGGCGGCGGCTTCATCCAGTGCCTGCTTGGAGGTCTTGTCGCCGAGGATAGCGGCCTGCAACTCGGGATAGACGGCGTTCGAGATCTCGATCCACTCAGGCGTCTGCGGCACGGCAAAGGCGTGCTTGGCTTCTTCCTGGAAAGCCGACAGAACCTCCTTCTTGTAAGGATCGTTCGCGGCCTGCTGCAGGTCCCAATCCCAGACCGCGGTGCGCGTTGGCAGCGGGCCGGCGGCGGCCTCGAGCTTCTGGCTGTCCTCGTTGGTCAGCCACCATACGAGCGACGCGGCGGCCTCCTTGTTCGGGCAATTCTCGGTCACCGAGAAACCATGGAAGCCCGACCAGCCCGTGCGCACTCCAGCGGAGCCTTTCGGCGCGACCTTGACGCCGACATTCCCGGCGACCTTCGACGACTTCGGGTCGTTGAAGAATCCGGCCCAGCCCGGCCAGTCCAGATTGATGGCGACGGTGCCCGAAGCAAAGCCCTGGCCGAGATCGTCCCAGAGGTAGTTGGTGGTTCCGGCCGGCACGGCCTTGGCCTTGTAGAGGTTGACGAACCAGTCGAGCGCCCGGATGCCGGCCTCGGAATTGAAGACCGGCTTGCCGTCCTTGTCGAGATATTCGCCGCCCTCGGCGACGACCATTTCGTAGAAGCGGCCGTTGATCGCCTCTTCCTTGCCGGCGAACTGGGTGCCGTAGAAATTGGGTGGATTGGCGAAGAACTCGGCCTGGTCGGTGACTTCCTTCCAGGTGTCCGGTGGCACCAGGTCGTAGCCGTATTTGGCCTTGAATTTGGTCTTGTTGTCGGCGTTTTCGTACAGGCTCTTCTGGTAGTAGAGCGCCGAAACGTCGAACTGCGCACGCGGCAGCATCTCCAGCTTGCCGTCGATGGTTGCCGCCTTGATCGTCGACGGCACGAAGCCGTCGATCTCCGACTTCGGCAGGAGCTTGCTGAGATCGGTGTAGAGGCCGGTGTACTGCGGCGCGAAGGAGGAATGGTTCCAGCCGACGCACCAGTTGGTGCTGCCCGAGGCGATGTCGGACTTGAGCTCCTTGTCGATGTCGAAGCCGTTTTTCTTGGTCAGGATATTGACCTTGGCGCCGGTCACCTTCTCCCATTCCGGGATGCGCTCGTAGAGCTTTTCATATTGCTGGCCGCCGATCAGCTTTACGTCGACGGTCACGCCTTCGAACTTGCCGGGCAGGTCGCCGGCAAGGGCAGCTCCCGCGCCAAATGCGAGTGCCAATGCGCCGGCGGACACGCCGGAAAGCAGTCTGTTCATTGATATCCTCCCTTGGTGCGCCTCAGCGGCGACCGCAACTCGTCTGATGACAAGAAGTCCTACATTCATATACAAACAAAACATTCATAGACACGTCAAGGGCGAAATTTGTTTCCGCCAGCCGCGTTCCTGCGTATATGAAGAGCTGAATTCACTGGAGGGACGAGCCATGGACGACAGCGAAGACGAGCGCTACCGCGCGCCGGCGCTCGACAAGGGGCTCGACATCCTCGAACTGCTGGCTGGCGTCGACGGCGGCCTGACGCAGGCGGAAATCGCCAAGAAACTCGACCGCAGCCCCAATGAATTTTATCGCATGCTGGACCGGCTGGTGCGGCGTGGCTACGTCACGCGGCTGGACGGCGACCGCTATTCGCTGACGCTCAAGCTGTTTGGCCTGGCGCAATTGCACGCGCCGGTGCGGCGGCTGGTTTCCTATGCGACGCCGCTGATGCGCGAGTTGGCCGAGACCTCGCAGCAAGCCAACCAACTCGTTGTTTTTGATCGCGGTTCCGCTGTCGTGATCGGCCAGCAGGAGGCGCCGAACTACTGGGGGATTTCGATCCGTGTCGGCTCCCACATTAGCCTGTTCGATACCGGTTCAGGCCACGTCCTGCTCGCCTTCCGTTCGCCGGAAGAGCGGCAGATGATGATCTCGGAGCATGTCCGCAGCACCGACAAGACCGCGCAGCCGGCCGAGTTCTTCGCCCGTCTCGACCAGATCCGCGACCGCGGCTACGAGATGATGGCTTCCATGCAGACCGCAGGCGTCTTCAATCTCTCCGCCCCGGTGCGCGGTTCCGACGGCAAGGCCATCGCGGCGCTGTCGATCCCCTACATAACCGTGGTCAACGCGCCGTCCGCGCCCGATATCACCCGGACCATCGAGCTGTTGCTGGCAACCTGCGAAAAGCTGTCGCACCTGGCCGGGTCGGCCGTCGGTTCATCGGCATGAATTCTTATTTGAATGAAGAATTCCCCCGTGAGATGATCTGAGAAAACCAGCGGAGGAGCATCGTCATGATCATCGATACCCATTTGCATCTCATCGATCGCTCGGTGCTGCGCTATCCCTGGCTGGCCGGCGAGCCGGCACTGAACCGCGATTTCTCCTATGAAGAATACGCCACGGAGGCCCAGCGTGTCGGCGTCGGGTGCGTGCTGCATATGGAGGTGGATGTCGACCCGGCTGACATCGAGGCGGAAACCGCCCGTGTCGAGGGCCTGTCGCGGCAAGCGGGCAGCATGCTCACCGGGGCGATTGCATCTTGCCGTCCCGAGGAGGCGGATTTCCCTGCCTATCTTGAACGCCAGCGGGCAAATCCCTTCGTCAAAGGCTTTCGCCGTGTCCTCCACGTCGTGCCGGACGATCTTTCGGAAGGGGCATTGTTCCGTGACAACATCAAGCGGCTTGGCGGCACCGGTCTGACGTTCGACCTCGTCGTGCTGCCGCACCAGATTCCCAAGGCGATGGCGCTCGCCGATCTGGCTCCCGATGTCCAGTTCGTGCTCGATCATTGCGGTGTCCCCGACATCAAGGGCAACGCTGAGCATCCCTGGCGTGAACACATGAGCGGGATCGCACGGCGCCCGAACGTGATGGCCAAGGTCTCCGGCGTGGTCGCCTATTCGGACTCCGGCAGTTGGACGGTCGAGACACTCCGGCCTTACGTCGAACACACCATCAATTCATTCGGCTGGGACCGTGTGGTCTGGGGTAGCGACTGGCCGGTCTGTACGCTTGGTGGTGGTCTCTCGACATGGGTGGCGGCGACACATGCGCTGCTTGCCGGCTGCAGTGTCTCGGAACGCGACAAGCTGTTGTCGGGTAACGCCCGAAAGCTGTGGCGGTTGAAGTAACGATCCAGTTCAGGTCCCTCAGGTGGCCGCCTGCGTACTGGCCCGGAACAGGCTGATGAGATCGGCGACGACCTGGCCGGCCGGGTGGCCGGAGGTCAGGCCGGAATTGATGCGGTCGGATGCCGCCTGCTGGAACGCCATGTAGCCGTCACGGCGCGGCCGCACCCAGGCGCCGTCCAGCGTCGCGCGCGTGTCCCGATAGAAATTGCCGGTCGCTTCATTGACCGTCTGGTCTTCCCAGGCAGCCGCATGGCCCGGCTGGCCGCCGGCGGCAGCATAGATGCCGCGCTGGACACCGCCGCTGGCGACCCAGTAGGCGAAATCGATCGCGGCGTCTTTCGCCTTGGAAAAGGCCGAGACCGCAATGCCTGTGCCGCCGAGCGCCGAGCCGATCGGGCCATTGGAACCAATGACCGGGATATCGGCAAAGGCCAGCCTGTTCGCGCGAAAACCCGACGCCGCATAAGAGACATAGCCATAGATCAGCGGCGCACAGACAATTCGGGAGCCGGCCTCGGCCATGCGCTCCGAAACGGCGATCGGGTCCATGTCGAAGCAGGTGGGGTCGACCAGCGCCGCGATCTCTCGCATCGTCTCGAAGACTTCGCAGCCCATCTCGACGTCGATAAGATCGCCCGACGGCTCGGTCGCGCAAGGGCGTCCGAGATTGCCGGCCAGCGTGTAGAATGTCATCAGGCAATGCGGTGGCCGCAGTGGCAGCAACACGCGGCCCTGCCGGGCAAGATCGAGCATCTCGCTCCACGTCGCTGCCGGCGCATCGAGCGCGTCCGGCCGCCAGGCCTGCACCTGCGCCGCCGCGTCGATCGGAAACGCCCATTGCCGGCCCTGCCAGGTGTAACTCGGATAGGACTGGCCGACGCTGCCCGAGGCAAGCGCGGCGCGCTGCGCCTCGCGGCCGGTGACGTCGAGAGGCTCAAGACAGCGCTCCGCCGTGATCTGGCCGACATGCGGATGGTCGATGACGATCAAATCATAGGCGCGCGCCAGCTCCTCGACCGGGAAGGATTCGAAATCCTGCAGCGAACGCTTATCCCACCCGATCGCAACGCCGGTTTTCCGCTCCCACAGAGATGAACACGCGATCATCGGATCATAGCCGCGCGGGTGGCTCCAGGTCATGCCCCTGAGTGTGGGCTTAAGGAAGCGCGTGCTCACAGGCCGAACTCCTCGCGGATTTTCGCACTGTGCTCGCCGATGCGCGGCGCCGCGCGGTCGACCTTGGCTCTGATCCCATCAACCCTGAGCGGCGAACTGGTGGTCAGGATCGAGACATCATCCTCACGCGTCACCGTCTGCAGCATGTCGAGCGACTGGAAACCCTGGCTTGCCAGCATCTCCGGCCAGTTCAACACCTTGGCGCACCAGATGTCGGCCGGCTCCAGGATTTCGAGCCATTCGTCGATGGTCCTGGTGGCGATCCTCTGGGCGATGATCGCCTTGATATCGTCGCGCGCGGTGAACCAGGATGCCGGCTTGTCGCGATAGGGGGCCAACTCGCTGAGCGACAAGAGGTCGGCGAGCTTGGGGATAGGCGTCATGGCGATGGCGAGATATCCGTCCTTGGCCGGATAGACGCCATAAGGCGCGGAGAGATAGGCATGCGCGCTGCGGAAACTTGAGCGCCTGGGCAGGCGACGACCGTCATTGAGATGCGTGGTCAGCACCTCGAACTGGAAGTCGACCAGCGCTTCCAGAAGGCTGGTCTCTATATGGCTTCCCTGACCGGTGATGCCGCGCCGCACCAGTGCGGCCAGGATGCCTTGCGCGCAGGCCGCACCCGCCAGCATGTCGCCGATGGCGAGCCCGAACGGCACCGGCCCCTGGTCTTCGTCGCCATTCAGCCACATCACGCCGGAGCGCGACTGTGCCAGCAGATCCTGGCCCGGGCGCTTCACCCACGGACCCTCCTCGCCATAGCCGCTGATCGAGGCATAGACCAGGCGCGGGTTGATCTGGCGGACGGCCTCGTAGTCGAGGCCAAGGCGTTCGATGACGCCGGGCCGGAAATTCTGGATCAGCACATCGGCCTTGGCCAGCAGCCCGCGCAATGCCTTGAGGTCCGCTTCCTTCTTCAAATCGATGGCGAGGCTTTCCTTGGCCCGGTTGATGGCATGGAAGATCGTCGAATCGCCGCCGATCTCGGTGTCGCTGAGATAGAGCCGGCGCGACAGATCGCCTCCGTCAGGACGCTCGACCTTGATGACGCGGGCGCCGAGATCGAGCAGCCTGAGCGAGCAGTACGGCCCGGACAGGAATTGGCTCATGTCGACGACGACGAGGCCGGCCAGCGGCAATTCGGCTGCTGCCGGCATCTCTATTTCTCCGTCTTGCCGACGAAATCGGCAGGGTTGCGGTACTTCACCGTCTGCAGATGCTCGCAATAGAGCACCAGCTCGCCTTCGCCCTTGAACACCTCATAGCTGGCGCGGATCAGCCCCATCTCTCTATAGCGGGGCTTCTTGTCGAGGTTGGAACGGATCGAATAGATCGTATCGCCGATGAAGACGGGCTTTATGAAGCGGAGCTTGTCATAGCCGTAGGAGAAGGCGTTGACGCAGTTGGTGGCGACCAGCCCCAGCCCAGCCGAAAAGACGAACGCGCCGGCGATCAGCCGCTTGCCGAAAATGCCCTCGCTCTCGGCGAACATCTGGTCCTGCACGTAAGGGTGGATATCAAGCACCAGCGTGTTGAAGAGGTGGCTGTCGCCTTCCGCCATGGTGCGTCGCAACGAACGGATCTTCTGGCCGACG
Organism: Mesorhizobium sp. WSM3626; assembly: GCF_000513935.1. Taxonomy (GTDB): domain Bacteria; phylum Pseudomonadota; class Alphaproteobacteria; order Rhizobiales; family Rhizobiaceae; genus Mesorhizobium; species Mesorhizobium salmacidum. The sequence continues at coordinate 65,367 of NZ_AZUY01000034.1, forward strand.
GGCCAATCTTCGTAGAACCAGTTCTCGGCGTTCCACACCGGTAGCGCGGCATGATCTGCAGGCATATTCTTGGGGTACGTCGAGGCAATGCCGACGGTTGGCGCGAAATCGTTCATGGCTCAATCCACCGGTCTCGCGGGAGCGCCCAGGTGATCATTCGAGCACGCATCGAAGCGCCTGATTGCACGATGTCTCCTCCTCGCCAATCTTCTTTTGTAAATACTATTTTCACATATGGGGCTATGTTGCAAGCGAGGACAGGCGAAATTTGGCCGGTTTTGCGCGCGGAAGCGCGGGCAGGGCAGGAGCAAATCATGCGCGGTGCCTGGAATGGCCTGTCTCGGTGTTTGTCGGCAGCCTGAACCGGGAGACGCATTATTTTCACGGCGCCGGCGGTGCTGTCTCCGCCGTCGAGATCAGCACGCCGATTTGCGTCAAGATCGTGGCTTGCTCCCCAGGGCGTAGTGACGATTTAACTACCTGAGCCAGATAGCGATAGCGGCAAGTTTGACAAAGCCCATGAAGTTGGCGAGCAACTTGTCGTATCGTGTTGCGACGCGGCGGAACT
>NZ_AZUY01000035.1 GCF_000513935.1 Mesorhizobium sp. WSM3626
CCAGTAGAGCCTGTCGAACCGGTCGCACCAGTAGAGCCAGTCGAGCCAGTCGAGCCGGTCGAACCAGTAGAGCCAGTCGCACCGGTCGAGCCGGTCGAACCTGTCGAACCAGTCGCGCCTGTCGCACCGGTCGATCCGGTCGAACCAGTCGAGCCGGTTGCCCCAGTCGAACCAGTCGCTCCGGTATCGCCGGTTGCACCTGTGGCTCCCGTAGAGCCGGTCGAGCCGGTTGCTCCAGTAGAGCCAGTCGAGCCGGTCGAACCAGTCGAACCAGTCGAGCCCGTCGCACCGGTCGATCCGGTCGAACCAGTTGCTCCAGTCGAACCGGTCGAACCAGTCGCTCCGGTATCGCCGGTTGCACCTGTGGCTCCCGTAGAGCCGGTCGAGCCGGTTGCTCCAGTCGATCCGGTCGAGCCGGTCGAGCCAGTCGAGCCCGTCGCACCAGTCGAGCCAGTCGAGCCGGTGGAGCCAGTCGAGCCAGTCGCACCGGTCGAGCCTGTCGCACCGGTCGAACCGGTCGAGCCAGTCGAGCCGGTCGAACCAGTAGAGCCAGTAGAGCCAGTCGAGCCAGTCGAGCCGGTCGAGCCGGTCGAACCGGTAGAGCCGGTCGCACCAGTAGAGCCGGTCGAACCAGTCGAACCGGTGGAGCCAGTTGCTCCCGTGTCACCGGTTGCACCTGTGGCTCCGGTCGAGCCGGTTGCTCCGGTTGCTCCAGTCGAGCCGGTCGATCCGGTCGATCCGGTAGAGCCTGTCGCTCCGGTATCACCGGTTGCACCTGTGGCTCCCGTAGAGCCGGTCGAGCCGGTTGCCCCAGTCGATCCGGTCGAACCGGTGGAGCCAGTTGCTCCCGTGTCACCGGTTGCACCTGTGGCTCCCGTAGAACCGGTCGAGCCGGTTGCTCCAGTCGATCCGGTCGAGCCGGTCGAACCGGTAGAGCCAGTCGCTCCGGTATCACCGGTTGCACCTGTTGCGCCAGTAGAGCCCGTCGCACCTGTGGCGCCTGTAGTGCCTGTTCCGGTTGCTCCGGTGGCACCTGTGGCACCGGTTGCACCTGTGGCTCCTGTCGCGCCCGCTCCGGTGGCGCCCGTCGCACCCGTCGCGCCCGTGGCTCCGCCAGCGCCGGTGGCACCGGTGGCGCCCACTTGACTCGTGATAGTCAAACTACCCCCACTAAAGTTATTGTTGTTAGTGGGATTGGCAGCACCGGACGTGAAAAGATAAGTATTAGGACCAGTTTGAGTAAGCGTGCCCATTACGCCAAAATTAGCATTGTATATCGTGTAGTTATCACCGACTATAGGAATTACTATGGTTACACTAAACGCAAAAACCAAACCGTTAGTTGCTGATGGAAGTTGAAAGCTCCCAACAACTGTATCGGGGTTGAGTGTGGTGTCCACCAGATAATAGGTGTTGACGTTACTGCTGTTGCCAGGGCCAGTTATCGTCCCCGTGAGTGTCAGATCACCCGCTACAAGCACCCCGGTATAATTTGCCATCCCATCCGGGGTCAGTGGCGGCAGGGGCGTGGACGCGTTCACGCGTGCGGACAGTTCCCAGGCGCCGCCCAGGGCGGCTGCGCCAACCAGCGATCTCGATGCGCAGACGTCCGCGCCGAGGGCCTCTTCCAGCGCTGCTATGAACGCATCGCCCGCATACCCTAACGCCGTCTCGCAGCTCCACAGCCGGAGCTCGCCGTGCGCGGCAAGCGCTCTGCCAATTGCGGTGAAATCGTCAGCCGCTTCTTCCAGCATACGGGCTGACCACTCTCCTGCGGAGAAGCTGACGCGGCCAGGCGCGCCGTGCGCCATAATGTGGATCGCATCGAGGCCCTCGCGGCCTGCGAGTGCCGCAGCAATCTGCTGCTCCGCCGGCCGGCGGCCATCGAGCACAATTGCCCGGACTTCGGGCCGCAGATTGCCAAGAACCGTCTGGAGGTCGGAGACTGAAGGATCGACAAAAAGAATTTCAGAGGCACGGGCCATGACTGGCTCCTGTTGGCTTCGAATTCAATTCACGGGAACACAGCCCACCGGCCTGGCCGGCGAGCGCTGGGGACAAGGGGCTTGAGACGCGTCACCTTCCGAACGACCCGACGGCGCCGTCGGGACGTTCTACGGCTGGGGTCTCGACACGAAGGAAGCTGGCGGCCTGGAAATTCCCGCCATCATCAAACGTTCCAATGGCAAGTGAGCCGGCGGTGCTCGGGACCTTGACGGTGAGAGCGACGGCGAGGCTTCGCTTGACGGCTTTGGGCAGAATGACCTGACCGACGATCGCGCTCTTGGCCGTGTCCAGAATGAAATACGTTGCATTTTCGGTCGTGTCGCCGATCGGCAAAACACCCCGAACAGTGACTTCCATGACCGCAAATCCTGCTGTGTAGCTCATCATGTCCTCCTCGTCGCCGCGGCCATGCCGCGGCTTCCTCTTGTTTCGTATCCTTAGATTTCAACTGCTGATTTCAATCGCCGCCGAGCCCAGATAACTCGCGCGCATCGGCGGATCGACAAAGTCTGGACCCACGGTGGCTGCAGCTCCGCAAGCCAACCGGCGACGCGCAGGGTGACGAGACCGGAGCGCAAGACTTGACGGCGTCTTCGCGCCGCTCGATCGAACGTCTTCAATGAGGTGGGTGTGAAGTTCGCTGGCATGCTGCGATCCACGGGGCGCAGAGGAAAACCCGTCAATCTCGGGACAATCCCGGCTAGCGGCCCGGTGCGGATAATTGGGGGACCGATCGAAGCCGAACCCGCGTCGCGAGCGCATCGTTTCGTACTTGGTATCACGCCAACCACAGCCAACTCCCGTGACGCACGTGTCGATTTCTCGACGACGACTTGCGAGGGAACCGACTACTCGCGAAGGAATATCAGGTTAGGAAAACGCTGGCCTTGAGTTCAAGGCGGTACGACGTCTTCTCCAGCACGCCAACAAACGCCCCATGCGCCCTAACGCACGAAGTGACTTGGCCCTGCGCGCCCTCACGCACAAAGTAATTTGCTCCAGATACTCTCCTGGCCTTGCAGACTGCGCAGCCGACAGGCCCTCTGCCCGGTCCGCGGCTACCTTCCCATGCACAAGACATTAGTAAAATCTAAAATTAGCAACTTGTAAATAACCAAGTTAACAATTTATTAATTGTTGAGGACAGCAACTACTTTTCGGTCGAGATCGAAATGGCGCGCATGGCCCAAACGCCTTGAAAAACCGAGGCTTAAAGACGTCCCCTTGGCTCGCGTCGAACCCTCGACGTCGCGGAGGAATTTGTGCGTCAGCGATTGGACCGACGGGAACGTTTGTTCGCACCCCCCGGTCCGAGGGTGAACACGAGCTCCCTTGCTGTGACGGAAACCGCTGGCTAACAATGGATAGGGTTGAGATGCTGAACAGGAAGGGGCGATCGATCTCTGCAACAAACGCCATGCAAATGGCCGAGGCCGCGCGGAATGTGTTTTGCGAACTGTCGCCCTTCAACAATTTCGAGCAGCGTGTAACGAGCGCCGCTCTGCCGAGGGATTAGCATGAGCACCATCGGCCTATGCATGATCGTCAAGAACGAGGCACAGGTCATCCTGCAATGCCTCGCCAGCGCGCTTCCTCTCGTTGACTATGTGCTCGTCGTCGACACAGGTTCCGGGGATGGCACGCAGGATCTCATCCGTGCCTTCCTGACGACGCACAATGTCAAGGGCGCAGTCATCGACGAGCCCTGGCGGGACTTCGCGTACAACCGGACCTTTGCCCTTGACCGGCTGCGTGAAGTCGAGACTGTCGACTACGCCATGATCATCGACGCGGATGATTTTGTGGTCCAAGACCCCGGCTTCGATCCGATCGAGTTCAAGTCGAGGATGGAACACGATCTATACGACATCGAGGTGTCCCATGGTGGCATTTCGTTTTATCGCCCGCAGATCTGCCGCAACCGGCTGCCGTTCTCTTTCAAGGGCGTGCTGCACGAATATCTCGAGGCCCCTCCTGGCAATCTCACACGCGAGACCGCCAAGGGGTTTCGCGTGGCGACGGGGCGTGGCGGAGCACGCAGCCAAAACCCGCGAAAGTACCAAGACGACGCGGCTGTTCTTGAAAATGCGCTTGCGACGGAGACCGACCCCTTCCTTGTTTCGCGATACACTTTCTATTTGGCGCAGAGCTACAGGGATTGCGGTGAACGTGAAAAATCTCTGGCGAACTATCTGAAGCGTGCCGAGCTGGGTTTCTGGGACGAGGAGGTCTACGTTAGCCTGCTCGAGGCGGGCAATCTCATGGCGGCGCTGGCACGGCCATTCGACGAGGTCGTTGCCGTCTTTGAGCGTGCGACGCAGGTCGTTCCCACCCGCGCGGAGGCTCTTCACGCCGCGAGCCTCTATTGCCGCAACCAGGGTCGGAATGCGGAAGGAATGGAATTTGCGCGTCGAGGGCTCGACCTTATCCAACCCGCCGGGCTTTTCGTGCAGCCCTGGGTCTACGATTACGGAGTGCTCGACGAGTTTGCTGTCAATGCCTACTGGACAGGCGCTTACCGGGAATCGCTCGATGCCTGCCTGAAATTGCTCGCCACTGAAAAATTGCCTGCGCAAATGGCGAAGCGTGTGCTGGCCAACGCGCGTTTCGCCACCGACAAACTTCCGTTCCACGAGGCGCCGAAACTTGGGGCGTTCGGAGCCGAGAGCTTGATCGATCAGCACAAGCTTGTGCGGCAGCGTTCGTTGCGGTCGCGCATGAAAGGCACGCCACGCATCCTCATAGCAATCTTGGCAAAGCAGAAGGAGCCGGCACTGCCGCTTTACCTTGAGTGCATCGAGGCGCTCGACTACCCGAAGGCGTCGATCGTCCTCTACATCAGGACGAACAACAACACCGACAGGACCGAGCACATATTGCGCGAATGGGTAGAGCGTGTTGGCCACCTCTATGCGGCGGTTGAGTTCGATGCCTCAGACGTGGCCGATCGTGTGGAGCAGTTTGGCGAGCACGAATGGAACGAGACGCGCTTCAGGGTGCTCGGCCGAATCCGCAACATAAGCTTGCGGAAAACTCTCCAGCACGGCTGCGATTTCTATTTCGTTGTCGACGTCGACAATTTCGTGCGGCCGGCCACGCTGCGGGAACTTGTCGCGCTCGACTTGCCAATCGTCGCTCCCCTGCTTCGCTCCATCTCGCCCGGCCAATACTATTCGAACTACCACGCCGAGATCGATGCGAACGGCTATTATGTGCAGTGCGATCAATATGGCTGGGTGCTCAACCGCCATGTGCGCGGCATTATCGAGATGCCGCTCGTGCACTGCACCTATCTCGTCCGCGCCGACGTGCTGACCGAGCTGACATATGAGGACGCCACATCGCGGTATGAGTACGTCATCTTTGCCGACAGCGCCAGGAAGGCCGGCATCGTCCAGTATATGGATAATCGACAGGTCTATGGCTACATCACCTTTGGCGACGGCCAATACCATGTGAGTGACGGGATCGAGCGCGCTCGAGCGCTGTTGCACGGTGCGGGCGATACCCCCGCATTCACTGCCGCCCCGCCCTCTGTCTCCGGGACGATGCCAGCCCGGCCTGTCGAGCCTACGGGTTCGCCGAAAATTCACCTGATAAATCTCGACCGCAGCGTCGAGCGCTGGAGCAGGTATCAAAGCAACAACTGGCATCTGATGCACAATACGGTTCGCGTATCGGCCGTTGACGGCACTTCTCTCGACAGGGGGGCGCTCGTCGAGGAAGGGCTGATTACCAGTGATTGTCCGTATCCCCCGGGCACGCTGGGATGCGCTCTATCGCATATCAACTTGTGGAAGCTGTCAGATACAGAAAACAAAACGATAACTATTTTTGAAGACGATGCTCGATCGTCATTTCGATTTATTGATGAATCAACCAATATTATCTCTAATGCGCCAAATAATTGGGACATTATACAGTGGGGCTATCTTACAGATCCATTTTTTCTATGGCTGGATTTTGGTTTCTCGAAGGCCAAGCTGGATTTCTACGATCGCCGATATACCAATAGAACTGCCTTGTTTCAGTCCGAGAAATTCGCCAGATCCCTCATCAAGGTCGAGCATTCATTTGGGCTTCAGGCCTACACAATCACACCAAGAGGCGCGCGGATACTTCTGGAAAAGTGTCTACCGCTACGAAGCAGACTTATCCCATTTCCCGGAACTGCCGTCGTCCTCAACGACACGGGTATCGACTGCGCGATGTGTGCAGCATATGGTTCGATGCAAGCTTTCCTTTGCATCCCACCACTCGTTGTCCATGATGACGACGAGGCGTCAGACCGGACAGACGCAGATCACCGAGAACTGAGCTAGCTAGTCATTTGGAAGCACAACGGACCGCCATAGCCCGACACGCAAGTTCCTGACAAAGCCCGCCTCTCGATGCTGTCGCACGCCAATGTCGACGCGACGAGTCAGATTCGATCAGGTGCTAAGGCCGGCGAAAGCCAGAACCTTCGCAGGCAGGCATCGGTAGCAGGTAAGATACCAATCCCCCGGGAGAACGGCGTGAATATAGCAGGTCACATCACTCTTCTCGTTCATCCAGGGATGGTGAAGGTGCTCGCAAGCCTGATTCAAATGCTCGCCGAAGGGCTGCGTGAGATTTCCATCGAAACTGATATCGCCCATGAATTGCCGCAGGGATTCGACGGGCAGGCAATCGTACTTGGTGCTAACCTGTACGGGGAGGCCAGCCTAGCCAATTTGCCAATTAATTCTATCATATTTAATGTTGAAAATCACACATCGAGCTGGATGTCGAACGAATACACAAATATACTTCGTCGATTTCCGGTGTGGGATTATAGCAGTAGCAATTCTCTATTTTTATCTGGGATAATAAGTCGAGACGTATATTATATACGTCCGTTCTATGTTCCATACCTTTTACGAATCGTTGATACAATCGACGATATAGACGTTCTATTCTACGGCTCTTTCAATGAAAGACGATCTAAAATACTTGATGAAATGCGCGGGCGTGGGCTACGTGTCGAAGCAGTGTACAACGTATTCGGCGACCGGCTTGACGGCCTAATCGCGCGATCAAAAGTGGTACTTAATTTGCACTTCTATGATAGTGGACAGCTTGAAATTATTCGTATTTTCGATCTGCTGGCGAACAAGCGCGTTGTAGTGAGCGAAGTAAACGCGGGTGAACAGGTGGATGCCGATTTGGCCGGCGCCTTTGTTGCAGCCACTTACGAGAACCTCGTCGATGTAACTGAGGCGCTAGTTAACGACCCAGTTCGACGTCATAAAGTAGCAGCAGCGGGCTTCGAGGCATTTAGTCAACGCAGCGCCAAAAAAATACTTCCTGAAGCACTGGCCTGGAGTAGTTTACCACGCCTTCCGGGGGATATGGCGATCGGCAGTGGCAAGATGTATGATCCACACTTGCTCAATATCGATATTAGCGGCCAATGGAATCCTGATATTGTCGCCGATGTATCAGATCCGGACCTATTGACCCGCGAATTTAGATCAGCGCGTTTTGGTGCGGTTCGCCTCAAGCCTGAGCTGTTTGTAAGTATAACTGCTTCAAACGTTCTACAGAATATCTCGGGCCTTGTTTTTGCTATGACGAACTGCTTGGATTTATTAACTTACGGCGGCGTGCTTAAGATAACTGTGCCATACGATCTATCGTATGGCGCATGGCAAGATCCTGCCCATGTGCACGCCTTTAATGAACGGAGTTGGCTCTACTATTGTGACTGGTACTGGTATCTGGGATGGACCCAAGCTCGATTCGAATTGATTGAGCTGACCTTTCACTACAGTTCCTTTGGCCGCGAACTGGCAGCACGGGGTGTATCACATGACGAGATTTTGCGCGGCCCGCGGGCGGTAGACGAGATGCACGTGGTGCTGCGCAAGCGACAACTAACCGAGGCTGAGCGTGCCCATGGGCGCCAAATGAGGGGCGATGGGCGTGCGTGAAATTCGACGCAAGCTGCTTGCTTCTCGAATTTGGCTGCTGTGATGACCCTTTCTTAAGAAGGAGACGAACGTTGAATGACAGTGATGATTTCTTGACCGCCGCAATGAAAATGCGAAATAGATACCTTAATGTTCTGGAAGCATCGCTGACCGGAACCTTATATGGCGACGCGCCCATTGATCCGTGGACGGGTGGGGAATACGACCCGAACAGGCGGGCTCTTGGGCGGGATTGGCCAGGACTGGCGCAAACCATGATTGGCTCAGCAAGGATGCGAAATCTGCGGCATTTATGCGAAACTGTGATCTTAAATGATGTTCCTGGCGACTTCATCGAGACCGGAGTTTGGCGCGGCGGGGCATGTATTTTTATGAGAGGCATTCTTGCCTCATACGCCGATACTCGACGTCGGGTCTTTGTCGCTGATAGTTTCGCGGGCCTTCCTCCCCCCAGCCCGGAAATCTATACGGCGGACGCTGGGGACACCCACCACACGCATACCCAACTGGCGATTTCCCGGAAGGATGTAGAAGAAAATTTCCGCAGATATGACTTGCTTGACGAGCAAGTTGTCTTCCTTGAAGGCTGGTTCAAGGACACACTCCCTCATGCTCCAATACAAAAATTGGCGATTCTCAGGCTCGACGGAGACATGTATGAATCAACGATTCAAGCTCTCGACGCACTTTATCGCAAGCTATCGTATGGTGGATTTGTAGTCGTTGACGACTACTTTCTCGCTCCATGCGCTCAAGCTGTAAATGAATTCCGGGCTAGAGAGGGTATTACCTCGCCATTAATTCCAATCGATGGCTGTGCGGTGTGGTGGAAGGTTTCCGAGGTGGCAAATCACGATTGACGAGATTCTTGATCGGGCGAAGCCTGCAATGAGGTGCATTCGATGACGCAAAGCACACCCGATGATTCCCGCGAAGCCTTCGCGCGCATTTACCAAAGCAATGAGTGGGGCTCCGCGGAATCGCGCTCCGGACTCGGTTCAACGCACGCGACGACGCATCGCGTGCGAACTGTATTGCCGATGCTTTTGCGCGCACTGGATGTGAAGTCCATGCTCGATGCGCCCTGCGGCGACTTCAATTGGATGCGCTTCGTCGACTTGGGCAAAACGCACTACATCGGTTGCGATATCGTTCCGGAAGTCGTCGAAACAAATCGCATGCGATACGCGGATCGCGAATTCCTCGTGCTCGATCTGGTCGCCGAACCACTGCCGAACGTCGACCTCATTTTTTCACGCGACTGTCTGCAACATCTGACCGAGCCCGATATCTGGCGCGCGCTGCGCAACTTCAAGAAGTGCGGCGCTCGCTGGCTGTTCACCTCAAGCCATTCGACCTCGGCACAGGACATTGCGCCGGAAACGGGCGGATTCGGATTTCTCAACTTACAGCAACCGCCATTCTCATTGCCGCTGCCACTCCTGATCATGCCGGAAGAACACTACGCATCGAAGGCGATGTGTCTGTGGGACATGACGCAAATCGGTGCATGAGAAAACCCAGTGCCATTACCAAACCAATTCAGATGCTTGCCGCCGCTGCGAGGCAACTAGCAACTCATACACCGCCTTAAGCGTTGTTCTATGGTTGTGGAGTTGCGCTACGCCCTGCGATAGGGCCGAGAAGTAGTTGTTGTCCAACGGAAAAGTTTGTTGGACAAATAATGAAGCGCATCATCCTAGGAGAAGGTTCCCGATGACGCTCCGGCCATACCTCGATATGTATGTTTGGACCAAGGAGCATCAGCTGACGAACAGGCGACAGTTTGGCATACTAGCTGCCGTCTCACTGGCTACCAGCTTGGCTACGCTGTTGAGTCATTCGCGGAAAGGCTACGCAGCCATGTCTCCCAAATCTGCCAAGGCCCGCCCATCGCCAACCCTCCTCACCGCGCCTATCGAGCTCGCCGGCGACTGGGGCCGCATGCTTGAGGGCGCGGCTGATCAGGTCGTCGAGCGCATGCGGCATGCATGCCTTGACGGTATACGCCTGCTCTCCGACCGCCAGCCGACGCGGCTGCGTGTCGACGAGCACACTTCCGGTACGCCGGCCGTCTGGCTGCATCCGGACGGCAGCAGCATGGCCTGGATCATTGTCGACATCGGTGAGCGCGACTGGTCGAAGCTTGCCTACCAGTTCGGGCACGAGCTCGGCCACGTCATCGCCAACAGCTGGCAGGCCGACGCCAAGCCGGCGCCGCCCTGCCAGTGGCTCGAGGAAGCGACGGTCGAGGCATTCTCTCTGCGCGGCCTGGGGCGCCTGGCGAAGAGTTGGAAAGAGAACCCGCCCTTCGCCGGCGACAACGCCTTCGGCGATGCCATCGCCCGGTATCGCCAGGACATTATCGACCGCTATGCGGCCCTCGCTGAAAGCCAGGGGCTCACGCGTGACGCCGCTGCGTGGTTCGCCGACCATCGCGGCGAAATCGAAATGCCCGCCCTCAATCCATTTGCCCAGGCGATGTCCATGACCATCCTCGCCGAATACGACCGCGCGCCGGGCTGCGTCGAGGCGCTGGGCGCACTCAACCGCTGGCCCGGCCGAACCAGTATTCCGATCGCCGAATATCTCCGACAATGGGAAAACAGCTGCAAGCAATTGCACGCCTCGCCGCAACTGCCGCGCCGCTTGCAGGACCTGTTGCGTACGCAGCGGTTCAAGTGAAAGTGAGCGCCATCGGTCCGGCCTCAGACCGGGTGTGTCATGTAACGCTAAAAGGACCGTTTCGCAGTCTTTCCCGCTACTCCCATTCGAGTGTTCTGAAGCATGCTAACGCGTTGATCCATAGAGGACATCCTTCCGCTGACGACAGAGAACCGTATCCGGATCCGTCGGAAATTCTCGCTCTTGAATTCAGAGCAGAATTTCGCCGATCCTCGATCTGATCGACTTCAAAAGACGGTCGGTCTATTTACTCGGAGTTCTCCGCATTACGGCAAGCGTCGCCGGCGACCCGTGGGGCGTCAGTCGCGCGATATGGAGAGCCCCGCGAGAAGCGCAGCGTATGCGGCGAGCCTGCGGGATACGAACTCCGTAAAGAGCTGCACGCGCTTCGTCTTGCGTGTCTCCCCCTGCGTGAGAAGCCAGAGCGTTCCGTACATGTGCAGGTCGGTGCCCGGCACCCTCACCAGCAGGGGGTCGGCATCTCCGACGAAGCACGGCAGCGTCGTGATCCCGAGCCCTTGCCGTACAGCAACGATCTGCGCCTCGGCGTCCGTGGTCCTGAATGGAACCTCCGTGGTGCGAACCTCGCCCTCGCTGGCCCAATCCGGAACTCCATGAATGCTTATGACGATCCACCGGATGGGAGGCGGCATGGCGTGCGGGCGCGCCTGATCGGAGCCAACGTCACCCGCAGAAGCCCGCGCACGCTCTGGTCGCGCCCGAAGATGCGGGTCTCCAGCTGGTGCGACGACGCTTCCATCTGGTTCGCGAGCTCGAGGACCTCCTCGCCAGCAGTCGTCAGGCGGTAGCCCGAAGGCAGCTTTTCGAACATCTGAGCCCCGAGACGTTCCTCGAGCTGAGCGATGCGTCGCAGCACGGTCGAGTGATACACCCCGAGGCCCTCGGCGGCAGCCCGCACCGAGCCACCGCGTGCCACGGCAAGAAAGTGGCGAATGTCATCCCAGTCGATCATGGTGCAATCCCGCACCGCGCGGTGCGCCTTCCAAAGCCCGTATCTACCGCATCGTACAGCAGTACGGCGGTGATCATAACTCATGTCAACGAGCGCTGCCCAGTTCCGAACGGCGGAAACCGATCGTCGCGGCTGGCGTCAGTCGTCCAGCCGGATCGATTTTGCACCACCGATGTGCGCGATTCCGCACTCACCGACCGACTTCGGCGGACCCATCTTGAGGCTCTCCGGGGGACCTCCCCATACAGCCAAAGGCTCGAGACGGCGAAACGAAGGATGCATGACATGAACAGACTGAATGGAAAGACCGCTGTGGTCACCGGCGGCGCTACCGGCATCGGCCGCGCCGCTGCAAAGCGCTTCATCGACGAGGGCGCCTTCGTCTTCATCTTCGGCCGCCGGCAGGAAGCGCTCGACGCCGCTGTGGCCGACCTCGGAGCCAATGCCCGCGCGGTGAAAGGCTCGGTCTCGGATGAGGCCGACCTCGACCGGCTCTACGCGGCGGTGAAGGCCGAGCGCGGAAGCCTCGACATCGTCTTCGCCAATGCAGGGGCCGGAGGCCCGCTACCGCTCGGCAAGATCACCGCCGAGCACATCGAGGAAACCTTCGACACCAATGTGAAGGGTACGATCTTCACGGTCCAGAAGGCGTTGCCGCTGATGGGCCCGGGCGGTTCGATCATCCTGACCGGATCGAGCGCCGGCACCACGGGCGCTCCGGCATTCACCGCCTACAGCGCGAGCAAGGCGGCAGTGCGCAACCTCGCGCGGACCTGGGCTGAGGACCTGAAGGGCACCGGCATCCGCGTAAACGTGCTGTCGCCCGGGGCGACGGCGACCGAACTCGCGAAGGAAGCGCTGGGCGAGGAGGGCCAGAAGGTCTTCGCCGCGATGACTCCGCTCCAGCGCATGGCCGATCCGGCGGAGATCGGAGCGGTTGCCGCCTTTCTCGCATCGTCGGACAGCAGCTTCATGACCGCCAGCGAAGTCGCCGTCGACGGTGGCCTAGCACAACTCTGACGCCGGCGCGGTCCCGTGCCTGGCCCACACACAAACGAAGGATGAAGGACTATGAAAAAGCTGGAAGGCAAGATCGCAGTCATCACGGGCGGGAGCAGCGGGATCGGATTGGCCACAGCCAAGCGCTTCGTGGAAGAAGGTGCGCACGTCGTGATCACCGGGCGACGAGAGAAAGAGCTGAAGGAGGCCGCAGCCCTCATCAAGAGTAATATTACGACGGTGGTGGGTGACGTGTCACGCTTGGAAGATCTGGACCGGCTTTATGCCATCGTGAAAGAGAAACACGGTCACATCGACGTTCTCTTCGCGAACGCTGGCGCGGGGACAATCGCACCGCTCGCGGTAGCCACCGAGGCCCACTTTGACCAGACCTTCGACGTGAACGTGAAGGGGCTGTTCTTCACGGTGCAGAAGGCCCTTCCCCTCTTTAAGGACGGCGGTTCGATTATTCTGAATTCTTCGGTTTCGAACGTGTTGGGATTGCCAGGGTTTAGCACATACGCCGCGAGTAAGGCGGCAGTGCGCAACTTTTCGCGCGCTTGGACTCTAGAGCTGAAAGACCGCAAAATCCGAGTGAATACGATGAGCCCCGGAGCGATCGAGACCCCCGCCCTAGAGACAACGACGGGCCTTACCCCCGAGCAAGCCGAGCAAGCGGCCGCCCAGTTTGCTTCACAGATCCCAATGGGTCGCAGGGGCAAGCCAGAGGAAATCGCGGCCGCCGTCACGTTCCTCGCCTCCAATGAAAGTTCTTTCATCACCGGCGTGGATCTCGCCGTCGATGGAGGCATGGCGCAGGTCTGAGCCCCGGATCGGCGGGAACCAGCGTGTCCATGGTGGAACGACTTCCGCGCTGAACGGTCGGTCCGGCCGCGCCGTCGTTCACGACGGGACGTCTGTGCAAAGGTCGCCACACAGCAGAACGGACAACCCGGCGCCGTTGAAGGCCGGGGAAGCAATATCAACATGGATCGGAGAAGTATCATGAGCTATGCGATTGTAGGATTCGGTAAGATAGGCCAGGCCCTCGCCCACGCCTTTGCCCGTAAAAACATCGAAGTGGCGGTCGCGAGCCGCCGGCCGGCCGAGGCGCTGGCGCCGCAGGCTCGGGCGATTGGACCCACGGTCGTCGCCAGGTCGCTGCGGGATGCACTCGAGGCCGACACAATCATCTTGGCGGTCCCGTTCGGGGAGCATCGCGAGGTTGCGAAGGCCCTGCCGAGCTGGAAAAGCAAGACGGTCATCGACGCGATGAACGCGTTAGTTCCCCCTGAGGAGTTGGACGGTCTCCCGTCCTCCGCCTTCGTCGCGAAGGCGTTCATCGGCGCCAAGTTCGTGAAAGGTTTCAATCACCTGATTGCGGCCACCCTGGCTGCCGATCCGATCGTCGAGGGCGGCCACCGGGTCGTCTTTCTGTCGAGCGACGACGAGGACGCGATTGGTCCCGTGGCGGCCCTGGCCAAACAACTCGGGTTCGCACCCGTCAAGCTGGGAAAGCTCAACGAGGGTGGCGCGCTGGTGCACGCACGCGGCCGCATTTGGGGCCAGCTCATCTTCCAGGATTTGTTCAAGAAGGAGCAATGACCGGTGTACGACCATGTAATTTGGCCCGAGCGGTATGATCCGGGAACGTCGACTCTCTACGCGCTCAACGACATCGACGTGAAGGCGCCCCCTGAAGTGGTTTGGAAGCTGCTCGTCGACGCTGAGAATTGGTCGAGCTACTTTCCGGCCGAGGATCAGGTCAAAGTTCTGACCGACGATCCGGAACTTGCGCTCGGAACCAAGTATAGCCGGGTGACGGTTGGATTCCCGATGAGTCTGGTCGTGACGGAATGCGAGCCGTTCCGCAGGCTTGCGTGGGCGACGACCGTCGATGGCGACGAGACCGGCTCGAGCGCGTACCACGGCTGGGTCATCACTCCCACGAGCGATGGTTGTCATGTGCTGACCGAGGAGACACAGCAAGGCCCCTGGTTCCTCGAAGAGCTCGGACGCAAGCATCCCGGTGCGGTCTACCGCTATCACCAGGAATGGGTCGAAAGCCTCGCCCGCGCGGCGGAGGCGGAAGTCGCGAAACAGGCAGGTTAGCGCATTTGCCTTGAAGCCTGGCCCGCACGGGCCGGGCTTCAAGGCTCTCGATCGAAGGGGACGACACGCTTCTGGTCTGGTTCCGCACATCGATCGGCTTAGCCGTTCACAACAGGAGATGAATGACATGAATATCGAACTCAAGGGCCGCACGGCGATCGTCACCGGGTCGACGGCAGGCATCGGGCGCGCCACCGCAGAGGGTTTAGCTCGTGCCGGGGCGTCGGTCGTCATTAATGGCCGTGGAAATGCCCGGGTCGACGAGGCGGTGCGGCAGATGCGCCAGTCTTTCCCGGACAGCGAGATCTCCGGCGTCGCCGCCGATCTGTCGACAGCGGAGGGCGCCGACACATTCTTCGCGAAAGTGCCCGACGCCGATATACTCGTGAACAACGTCGGTACGGCTCACATCCGGGACTATAACAGCGTCGAGGACATCGCCAAGATCCCCGACGAGGACTGGCTTGGCCTGTTCCAGCTGAACGTGATGAGCGGCGTGCGCATGACGCGCCACTACGTGCCGCGCATGGTGGCGAAGGGCTGGGGCCGCGTCGTCTTCGTGAGCAGCGAGTCCGCAGTCAACATTCCCAAGGAGATGCTCGACTACGGCATGACCAAGACCGCGCAGCTGGCGGTCTCGCGCGGTCTTGCCGAGGCGGTCGCGGGCACGGGCGTCACCGTCAACGCCGTCCTGCCGGGACCTACCCGGTCCGAGATCCTGGGTGACTTCATGGCGAAGCAGGCTGAGGCAACCGGAATCACGCAGGAAGAAGCCGAGCAGGGCTTCCTGAAGGCGATGCGTCCGACCACCCTCATCCAGCGGTTCGCGACCACCGACGAGGTCGCCAACATGATCATCTATGTGTGCTCAGAGCAGGCCTCCGCAACCACTGGCGCGGCTCTGCGCGTGGATGGCGGCGTGGTCCGCTTCGTCGCCTAAGCGTGTAGGGCGTCAGGAAGAGATCGCGTGTAAACCGCTGAATCGACAGGGATTTTCCTTAGCAACACCCTCCCCTCACTCGATTGTTTTGAGACCAGCTATGTCATTGATCTAGATGGGCCCCCACGACTGTTCCAGCCGCGGGGGCGTCGGGATAACTTCCCGGAAACCCGTGGTCAGATGTTGGCGAGCAATTCGTTGACTCGGCTTTCCATGTCCGCAAGCGCGGCATCGACGTCTTTCTGGCCAGTGATTGCGGCGCTCATCTCTTCGCCGACAATGTCCTGGATCGCAAACTGACGCTGCACCGCTGACGGCAGCGGCCTGCCGAGATCGGAGATGGCGGCAATCGTGTTGCGATGCGGCAGCGCCTTGAAGGCGTCCGAGGTGATGATGGCCTTGTATGCCGGCAGGTGACCGGTGCGCGACCATTCGAAATCGTTGTCGGCGAAGAACTTCAGGAACTTTCCGATGGCCGCAGTCTGTTCAGGCGTGCGGTCCTTCTGCGAGACTGCCCAGGTGTGGCCATCGGCATATTGCGCATGGGCGCCGCCAAACAGCTGCGGATACGGGTAGACCGCGTAGCCGCCCTTGTTGAGCGCCGTGCCCTTGGTTTCGGACTGGGCATTGTTGTCGCCGACCACCCACGTGCCGTTGAGCTGAACGCCACCGTCACCGGCAAGGAAGGCGTTGATAGCGCCGCCGTAGTCGAGGTCCTTGGTGGTGTAGCCCTTGTCGAAGATCGCCTTGTACATCTCGACGACCTTCTTGGCTTCCGGCGTATTCAGCTTCACATGCTTGGGATCGGCAAAAAAGTCGGAATCCTGCTGGAAGAGATAGGTGTAGAGATTGCGCGTGTAGAGTGCCGTCTCGTTGGCCAGGTTTTGAACGAAGTAGGGCTTGCCGGTCTTCTGTTTGAACTGTTCGGCCTGGGCGAGCAGTTCCTCAGGCGATTTCGGAAGCATCGGAGTGCCGTCGGCATTGACGAGACCGGCCTGTTTGAAGAGATCCATATTGATGTGATAGAGCATCGTCCAGCTGTCGATCGGCAAGCCGTAGATCTTGCCATCCTTGGTGGCGCCGGTGCGCGCGGCGTCCGTGAAGGCTTCAGGTGCGACGCCGACGGACTTCAAGAGATCATCGAGTGGCATCAACAGGCCCTTGGACTGATAGTCCGACAGGGCGGATTCGTGGATCGTGACGATGTCTGGAGCATCGCCCGAAGCGAACTGCGCAGTCAGCTGGTCATAGCCCGGCCATTCCACGGTGGTGACATTGACGTGCACGTCGGGATTGTCGGCGTTGAACTTGTTGATCAGCGACGTGATGATGCCGCATTCGCCGACGGCCTTGCCGACATCGGCGTTGGTGCCGAAATTGGCATCGCAGGCACCGAAGAAGCGCTGCACGGTCAGTTCCGTCGCTGCAAGGCTCGGGCTGGCGAGCATCATTACCCCCGCGGAGACCGCGGCAAACAGTATTTTCTGCATTTTCATTTCAGTTCCTCCTACTGAGTTTCCGCCGCTCCACCCTGGATTGGCTTCATGCTTTTCCATCGCTTCGGCGCACTCCCTCGCCGCCTGCCGTAGGGCAATTTTCGTTATCGGACCGCGGCGCCAGAGACGGCCGTGACGATATATTTCTGGAAAAAGAGGTAGACGATCAGGATCGGTGCGCCGGCGAACACCGCCTGCGCCATCAGGAAGCCGATGCCTTCAGACTGGGCGAAATTGGTCTGTGTCGAAGCCATACCGACGGTCAGCGTGTACATGTCCTTCTTGGTTGCCGAGATCAGCGGCCACAAATAGTCGTTCCACGCGCCAAGGAAGGTGAAGATGCCGAGGGTTGCCTGTGCAGGCACCGTGAGTGGCAAAAGCACCTTCCAGAAAATCCTGAACCGGCTGGCATTGTCCAGCATGGCGGCTTCGTCCAGCTCCTTCGGGATGGCCTTGAAATATTGGGTCATCAGGAAGACGCCGAACGAAGCCGACAGGCCGGGGAGAATGAGTCCGTGATAGGTATTGTGGAACTTCAGTATGCTGAATATCTGGTGGCGGGCGACAAGCACGGCCTGTTCCGGAACCGCCAGACCGAAGAGCACGATCACGAACAGGACGTTTCGGCCGGGAAAGTTCAGCCGTGCAAAACCGTAGCCGGCGAGCGATGACAAAACCAGCGTGCCGATTGTCAATCCGCCCGAGACGATGATGCTGTTGCCCACCCAGAGGAATACCGACGAGGTGCCGATGGTGTTGAGGTAGTTCTTGAGGGTGTAGGGCGCGTGAAACACCGAATTCGGATCGGCCATCAGCTCGGCATTTTCCTTGAGCGACAGGCCGATGACCCACAGAACCGGGGCGATCATGACGATCGAAAGCAGGATGACGAGGGCCAACAACACGCGGTCGCCAAATGCCCGCCCCTTGATGGAAGTGGCTGGAGCACTCATGCCTGGTCTGCCTTGTTGCGTGCGACGAGGTACTGGGCCATGGCCGCGATCAGGATGAGGATGAACAGGATTTCCGATGCCGCGGCACCCATGCCGAGATCCCAGCGGCGGAATGCGGTGTCATAGATGTAGAGCACGATCGGCTTGGTCAGATTGTTGGGACCGCCGCGCGTCATCAGCCAGGCTTGGCCGAACAGCTGGAATTGCAGCACGATCTGGATGATGATCACCAGGACGAAAGTGCGTTTGATCGACGGCAGCGTGATTGAGCGCAAGGTCTGCCAGCGATTGGCATTGTCGAGGGCCGCCGCTTCGTAGATATCCTGCGGGATCTGCTGCAGGGCCGAGAGAAAGAGCATCATCGGCAGGCCGATGCACCACCAGACAGTGGCAATGGCGATACCGATCATGGCAAGGCTTGGATCGGAAATGAAGGCTGGGGCGGTGGCACCAAACCATCCGTAGATCGTCGACAGCAGGCCGACATTCGGAATGAACACGATGCGCCAGATCAGTGTGACGATGGTAACCGACAGCACCGAGGAGGAAAAGAACAGGGTCCGCAGCACAGCGGCAGTGCGCGTGCGGCGGTTGAGGCAAAGCGCGAGGAAAAGGCCGATCAGCGCCAGCGTCGGCACCGTCAGGAGCACGAAGTAGAAGGTGTTCCAGACCGATTGCAGGAACACCTTGTCGTTAAACAGCCTGATATAGTTACCGAGACCGACAAAATTTCCGGATGAGAAAGTGTCGGCCTTGTGGAAGCTCAGCCACATCCCCCAAAGGAGCGGGAAGATGAGCAGCGTTGTAAAGAAGAACAGGAATGGCGCGACGAAAATGAAATTTCGCCATTGCGGCGCGTAGATATCGACGCTTGGGGCCCTGACGCCGGCGGCCGGCGTCGAGGTCCGCGGGATCGTCAAACCGTCGGCCACGTCAGGCCTCCCTCGCGTGCCAGGCGCGGCCTGTCTCGTTGAACAGATGCGATTTCTGGCCGTCGAAGGCTAGCCCGACCTTGTGGCCGACGGCGACGCGGCTGTTGCCGACATCGGAACCGACGATCTGCTGGCCATCCCCCAGCCGTGCGTAGATCAAGGTGCGTTCGCCGAGCCGCTCGAGCACATCGACCACGCCGTCGGTATTGCCCTGCCCTACAGGAACGATGCGGACATCTTCCGAACGGATGCCGAAGCTGTGCTTGCCACCGGTCAACTGGCTGGAGGCGATCTCGGTGCGAACCGACATTCCGTCCGCAAACCTGACCGTGGCGTTCCCAGCCGATCTGTCGACCGTCGCCTCGACAAAATTCATCGCCGGTGCGCCGACGAAGCCTGCGACGAATTTGGTCGCGGGGCGTTCATAGATCTCCATGGGAGAGCCTATTTGCTCGATCCTGCGATTATTCATGACGACGATGCGGTCGGCGAGCGTCATCGCCTCGACCTGGTCGTGGGTGACGAAGATCATTGTCGATTGCAAGCGCTGGTGAAGCTGGGCAAGTTCGATGCGTGTGCGGGTCCGCAAAGCCGCATCGAGATTGGAGAGCGGCTCGTCGAACAGGAACGCCTTCGGCTCCTTTACGATCGCACGGCCAATGGCGACGCGCTGGCGCTGGCCGCCCGAGAGCTGGCCCGGCTTGCGCTCGAGCAAGTGAGCCATTTCGAGGATGCGGGCGGCTTCGTTGATCCGCGCGTCAATGACTTCGCGCGACATGCCGATATTCTCAAGCCCGAAGGCCATGTTGTCGCGCACGCTCATATGCGGATAAAGCGCATAGGACTGAAACACCATGGCAATGCCGCGCTTACCCGGCGGCAGATGATCGATACGCTCGTTGTTGATGGCGATCTCGCCGCTATCAACAGTTTCGAGGCCTGCGATCATTCGCAGAAGCGTCGATTTCCCGCATCCGGACGGCCCAAGAAACACGATGAATTCGCGTGCCTTGATGGAGAGCGACAGATCCTCCAGCACCGCCATGGCACCGAAATGCTTGCTCACATTCCTGATTTCGATTTCGGCCGTCACGTCGACGCTCCTCCTCAGCGCATGCACTTTTCGATGGTCCGCCCGAGATCAGAGTTTCAGGCGGATCATCTGGTAGGAATAGGCCGGCAGCGATAGGCTCAGTCTGCCGCCAGCCACCGAGGCGCCCTCCCCCCTCTTGGGCCCGACATTGCCGGGATTCCCGGCCGAATTGACGGCTTTCAAATCCGCGTGCGTTATCACCTGGTGATCAACGACGTCAGCCGCACCGAAACCGCTGATGTCGATCACGGTTTCGATCGCCTCGCTCGAATGGCGGTTGACGGCGAAGAAGGTGACATGGCCGGTTTTGGTGTCATGCACGCCGGCCACGTCGACGCAGGAAACCTCACCCGCGACGGTGGACTTGTAGGTCGGGCTGTCCAGCTTGAGATCCAGTGCATTGCCACGGCCGTAGATCGAGGCATAGAGATAGGGATAGAATATTGTCTGGCGCCATGCCGGGCCATCCGGAACGGTCATGATCGGCGCAATGACGTTTACCAGCTGCGCCAGGCAGGCGATCTTGACCACATCGGATCGACGGATGAAGGTGTTGAGGATCAGGCCAACCTGCAGCACGTCCTCGAAATTGTAGATGTCTTCGAGCAATGGTGGGGCGAAGGGCCAGCCGTCATTGCCCCCAAGGATCTTCTTGTCCTGCTCTTTGGAATGATACCAGACGTTCCATTCGTCGAACGAGATGTAGACCTGCTTGCTGGAGCGCTTCTTGGCCTTGATATACTCGATCACGCCGGCGACCGAGACGATGTAGCCGTCGAGCTTCTCGTTCATCGCGAGATAATTCGGCGCGTCATTGGCTTCATTGTCGAAATACATGTGCAGCGAGATATAGTCGACCTCGTTATAGGTATGGTCGAGAACGGTCGCCTCCCATTCAGGATAGGTTGGCATCTTGGCATTCGATGAGCCGCAGACCACCAGTTCGAGCGACTTGGAAAAAGCGCGCATGGCCTTGGCGGTCTCATGGGCCAGGCGGCCATACTCGTCGGCGGTCTTGTGGCCGATCTGCCAGGGGCCGTCCATTTCGTTGCCGAGGCACCACAGCTTGACGTCGAAGGGCTCCTTGCGGCCGTTGGCGATACGCTTGTCGCTCCACTCACTTCCGCCTGGATGGTTGGTGTATTCCAGAAAATTGCGGGCTTCATCGAGGCCACGCGAGCCGAGATTGACGGCAAGCATCATCTCGGTGTTGGCGGACGCGCACCAGTTGGCAAATTCATGCAGGCCGACTTCGTTGCTTTCCGACGTGTGCCAGGCGAGGTCGAGGCGCACCGGGCGTTCTTCCTTGGGGCCGACACCGTCCT
Organism: Mesorhizobium sp. WSM3626; assembly: GCF_000513935.1. Taxonomy (GTDB): domain Bacteria; phylum Pseudomonadota; class Alphaproteobacteria; order Rhizobiales; family Rhizobiaceae; genus Mesorhizobium; species Mesorhizobium salmacidum. The sequence continues at coordinate 21,470 of NZ_AZUY01000035.1, forward strand.
CCCAATTGTAAGCTGACACGAAATTGCCGCCGGGATAGCGGACGATCGGGACGTTAAGTTCCCTGACGAGATCAATGACGTCTTGACGCATGCCGTTGGTATCTGCCGTCGGATGGCCGGGCTCATAGATGCCGGTGTAGATCGCCCGCCCAAGATGCTCGATAAAGGATCCGTAGAGCCTCGGATCGATTTCCGAGACGACATAGTGCGGATGCGCCGTTATGGCTGCCTTCATGCAATTCCTCCCTAAATATCACAAATGATGATTTAAATCATCTTACTCGATATCAAAGAGAAGCAGGACCCATTCGTCAAGCGAAAAACTAGCAAAAGTCTGACAATTGACCGACAGCCTCCGTCGTAAATGGAATCAATATATTGAAATCACTTCGTTATTTTTTAGACCCGATTTGATGATTATCAACCGGTTTTGATCCTGAGCAGGATGTCCTGATCGTAATTTCCAAATCCCTTGCCGAAAATATTGATGCCGCCGGGACGCTTGGCATCGTCCTTGACGCCAATACGGACCCGGATTGAATGATGGCCCTTGAGGTCGAGGGCGGCGAGGCTGGTTTCTGAAATCCTGACACCGTCGACATAGGTGCCGTCGGTGGAAATTCGCCAATTCTTCAGCTTGCCATATTGCGAGCCCTTGAGCTTCCACCAGGAGGGCGTGAAGACGCCGCGCTTGTCGCCGAAATCGCCGGGTGACGTCCACGTTCCGACATCGACGCCATTGATCGTCAGCGTGATGTCGGAGGGCCAATCGGCGCTGGTGCCAGGCACTTCCGAGGACAGCTCGGTCACCAGTTCGAGTTCGGTAATCTCGGCATTGGCGAGCTTGGCATTGTTGGGGAACTGGTATTCGACAAAGCCGCGCGTGAACCACAACAGACCAGCCTTCATGCGGTCCGGATCAAGGAAGGTGTTGGGCACATCGAGGAGACCGATGATCCCGTCCGGCGAGCAGAGACCGCAGGGCGCGGTGACCTCGAATCCAGTGTAGAGCCCAATCGGCATCGACACTTCGATCGCGTCGTTCTTGAGCGAACGATATTCGCTCTTGAAGACCACGAGCACTTCCTCAGCGGTCGGATAGCAGATCTTTTGGCTGCCCTTCTTCGCCTTCTGGTTCTCGGTGCGGATCAGGCCAGCATCCTCGAGCACCTGTATATTGGTCGAGACCGTCGACTGCGGCAGCGACAGCAGGGCGGCGATGTCATTGACATTCATCGGCCCTTTCTCATGCAGCAGTTTCAGCATCGAGATGCGCGCCGAAGAGGCCAGCCCCTTGAGGACGGCCATGCCTTCCTCAGGTTCGATCACCAGAAAATTGCGACTCATCGATTGGCCAGTCTGTATGAAATCCATATCCGAAATTGCCCCTGTATATCTTGGAATCTGATTTAATCAATGCGCTGACCGCCCCCAAGTCACTTTTATTGATCGCAACCGTGCGGCGGGTTCCTTCCTCGGGGACTTTCGTACGCCTTCCGGTGCCCGAAACTCTTCACGAAAGCGGAATGACAGCGCAACAGCATCGGGATGGCGATAGCGGCATGGAACGCTGGAAGTCTCGTCCTGACCCTCGGACTCGGGGGGTCCCTTACCGGATGACATCCCAATTCAACGCAATTGGCGAGCCTACGCTCAGCAGCGGTCCGACCAGAGCAGCAAAAAGCTTGCCTACTTGGTATGCTGGTATAATATGTAGATGGTATGGTGTCTTTCGAAAAGAGCCATCGTCACGGAATGAACAGACGAGCCGATCAGGTCGGCCGGTGTTTTTGGGAGGAGATATCATGAAGTTTTCAATTGTGGCGGCGCTTGCCGGCGCCGCGCTAGCCAGTGTTTCGGTTTTGCCGGTGATGGCGTCGCCGGACGCACCGGTGATCGCACTCGCCAACGCCTATTACGGCAACACCTGGCGGCATCAGATGGTGGAGGCTTTCGAGGCCTCGGCCAAGGAAGCCAAGGCGGCCGGTCGGATCGCCGACTACGTCGTCATGAACGGTGACGGCTCGGTGGCGCAACAGAACAGCCAGATCGCCGAACTGATCCTCAAGAAGGTCGACGTGCTCGCCGTCGACGCCGCCTCGGAAACCGCGGTCAACGGCATCATCGAAAAGGCCTGCAAGGCCGGCATCATCGTGGTTTCCTTCGATTCGGTTGCTTCGGCGCCCTGCAACTACCAGCTCAACTTCGACTTCAAGGGCTACAAGGCGGCCCAGGCCGAAGCCATCTTCAAGATGATCGGCGGCAAGGGCAACGTCATCCAAGTGCGCGGCGTGAAGGGGTCAGCGCCCGACAACGACATGTTCAACGCGCAGCAGTCGGTGCTGGCGAAATATCCCGACATCAAGGTTGTCGCCACCGTCTATGGTCAGGCGACCGCCTCGGTCGCGCAGGCGGCGATCGCCAACGTCCTGCCCTCGCTGCCACATGTCGACGCCGTGCTCGGCCAAGGCGGCAGCGACGATGTCGGCATTGCTCAGGCCTTCGTCCAATATGGCGGTGATTATGCCGGCAAGATGCCGATCATCGAAGGCGGCGGCGGCACCGACTTCGTCAAATGGTGGGCCGAGGAGAATGCCAAGAACAGCTACCAGACGGTCTCGATGAACACCACGCCGGGCATTGGCGGCGCCGCATTCTGGCTCGGCCTTTCGCTGCTCAAGGGTGGCAAGGCACCGAAGCTGATGATCATGCCGGTGGCGACCGTCGATGCCAGCAATCTCAAGGAGTATGCGAAGCTGCCGGGGGGCCAGATCATCAGCCCCAGCTATTCGCTCGACTGGGTCAAGCAGAACCTGCTCAGCAAGTAAAGCTTGTCATTGCCAAGGACCGGGCGCCGCCCAGACGGCCGCGCCCGGTCCTTGCCCGTAAAGAAACGGAGGACGAATGTCCCATCTTGCCGTAGCCGATCCGGAAGGCGCAGCCGCTACGATACCCGACATCAGGTCAAACGTCGTCTCGCTGTCGCGGATCACCAAGAGCTTCGGGCCGACGCTGGCGAACGCGCAGATCGACCTCGCCGTCTCGGCCGGTGAAATCATCGGCCTGGTCGGCGGCAACGGCGCCGGCAAGTCGACACTGATGCGCATCCTGTGCGGGGCGACGTCGCCGACCCTCGGCTCGATTTCGTTCGCCGGACAGGGCGTGAGCTTCGGCGCCTATGGCACGGCGGAGGCGCAAAGGCGCGGCATCCGCATGGTTCACCAGGAACTGTCGCTGTGCGCCAACCTTTCCGTCGCCGAGAACTTCTTCCTGGAGACACCCGGCGACGCGGCCAACAGGCCGGGCTGGCGCGCACTCTACAGGGACCGCGCCCGCGCAGCGCTGGACGCCGTCTTTCACGCCAACGGCATCGATGTGAACGCCGAAGTCGGCCATCTCTCCATCGCCGAGCGGCAGATGGTCGAGATCGCGCGCGCCGCCGCCACGCCCGGCGTCAAGCTGATCGTGCTCGACGAGCCGACCTCCTCGCTCGACCTCGACCGCTCCAGACAGTTGCGGGCCTTTATTCGTGAGCGTGCCAAATCCGGCTTCGCCTTCATCTTCATCAGCCACAAGCTGCAGGAAATCATCGACATCGCCACGCAGGTGATGGTGCTGCGCAACGGACGCACCGCCTGGCGCGGCGATGTCGCCGACACCTCGATCGGCCAACTGGTGCAGCTCATGGGCGGCGACGCCAATTCAATCCACCAGCACAGCGCCGCCGCCGCCAGCAGCGGCGAGGCGCTGGTTAAATTGTCCGGTTCCCTGACCGCCGGACTCGGCCGCGATATCGAGATCGGCCGCGGCGAGATCATCGGACTGGCGGGGCTCGAGGGCAGCGGCCAGAAGGAGTTGCTGCACGCCATCTTCGAGCCGGATTCCACCCGGGGAACCGCGATCACCAGGAGCGGCGATGCCGGTTTCATTGCCGGCGACCGCCAGAAGGAAGGCGTGTTCCCGCTGTGGAGCGTGCTTGGAAACATCAGCATCGGCAGCCTTGCCCGCCGTCCGGCACTGGGCCTTGTTTCGGAACGCGCCTGCCGCGAGGCGGCGGGCGTTGCAGCCGGCCGGTTGCGGCTCGACGACAAACGCTTCGGCTCCAACATCCTCGAACTCAGCGGCGGCAACCAGCAGAAGGCGCTGGTTGCCCGCGCGCTCGTCGCCGACACGCCGATCCTGCTGCTCGACGATCCGACGCGCGGCGTCGACATTGCCACGAAACAAGACTTCTACAGGCTCTGCAACGAGATCGCGCGCAGTGGTCGCACGCTGGTTTGGCACACGACCGAAGACGCCGAGCTTTTGGCCTGCGACCGCGTGCTGGTGTTTTCAGGCGGGCGCATTGTCAAGGAATTGAGCGGCGAAGCGATCACGGAATCGGCCGTCGTCGGCGCATCCTTTGCCCAGCAGGCGGACACCCGTGCCGGCGCGGGGCACAGCGCCGCCGGCGCCGGCCTTGCCCGCCGGCTGGTCAACGCGGCCCCCTTCATCGGGCTCGCCGCCGTGCTGGCGGTGATGATCTCGGCCAACCCGGCGGTGGCCTCGATCTTCGGGCTCGACCTGCTCTTGATGCCGGCGCTGTCCCTGGTGCTGGTGACGGCGGCGCAGATGTTCATCGTCGGCGGCAGCGAGATCGATCTCGGCGTCGGCGCCTTTGCTGGTCTGGTCAGCGTGCTCTCCGCCACGCTGCTCTACGATCAGCCATGGCTCGGTGCGCTGGCGCTGGCGGCGGCGATCGCCGCCTATGCTGGGCTTGGCGGCCTGATCCAGGCGCGCAAGATCCCGGCCATCGTCGTCACGCTCGGCGCCTCCTTCATCTGGATGGGACTAGGCTACGCACTGCAGCCGACACCGGGCGGCACCAGCCCCGAATGGTTGTCGGCGATGTTCAGCTGGTCGCTGGTTTTCCTGCCCACCTCCATCATCCTCATCGCCGCCGTCGCGCTGGTGGTGCTGGTGATCGACCGGCTGCCGCTTGGCGTGGTGCTGCGCGGCTTCGGCAACAATCCGACCGCCATGATCCGCTCCGGCTGGTCGCCGACGCGCTATGCACTGGTGCGTTACCTCGTCGCCGGATTGTTCGCCGCTGCCGCCGGCCTGTCGCTGACGGCGATCAACACGGCAAGCGACATCAATTCCGGCAATTCGTTCACGCTGCTCAGCGTCGCCGCCGTGGTGATGGGTGGCTGCTCGCTGCTGGGCGGTGTCATCTCGCCGGTCGGCACCATCGCCGGCGCGGTCACGCTGGCCTTGATCGGCGCCCTGCTCGGCACGCTGAACGTGAGCAGCGACTTCAACGCCGCAACGCAAGGGCTGATCCTCATCGCCCTTTTGACGCTGCGCGGCCTGACCGCAGACCGCAGGAGCGAACAATGAACGGCCTCGCCGCCTCCAGCCTCTGGGCACAGAAGAACCGCTGGGTCTGGTCGGCGATCGGCGTGCTTTTGCTTTGGCTGGTGCTGTCCGTGGTCACCAACCGCTTCAGCCTCTCCAGCCTGTCGGGCATCATGCTGTCGGCCTCGTTCCTGACCGTCGTCGGCATCGGCCAGATGTTCGTCGTCACCACCGGGCGCGGCAATATCGACCTTTCGGTGGCCTCGGTGATCACGCTCAGCGCCTTCGTGGCGCTGCTCACCATCAGGGGCCAGGACGCCAACCTTGCCATCGGCGTCGGCGCCGCGATCCTGCTCGGCCTCGCGGTCGGCGGGTTGAATTCGCTGCTCGTCGTCGGGCTGAACATACCGGCCATCATCGCCACGCTGGCGACAGGTTATGTACTGGCGACCGGGACACTGCTTTCGAACCGCGCCATAGCGGGCTTCGCCGTCAGCCCGCTCTTGAAGACGCTGGCGACGGGCCGCATTGCCGGCGTGCCGATCATGGCCGCCATCGCCATCGTTGGCGTGGCCGCGACCTCCTTCGTGCTGCGCTACACGGTTTTCGGACAATTGCTGTCGGCGGTCGGCCAGAACCGCACCGCCGCGCGGCTGGCCGCGATCCGCAACAACCGGGTCATCGCTTCGGCCTTCATCATCTCGTCGGTGCTGGCTTCGCTCAATGGGCTGCTGCTCGGCGCCTATATAGGTGGCGCCTTCCTCGAAATGGGCCAGCCCTATCTCTTGCAGTCGATCGCCGCGGTGGTGCTGGGCGGCACGCTGATCTTTGGCGGCTCGGCGAGCGCCGTCGGCACGCTGTTCGCAAGTATCCTGCTGATCCTCATCGTCACCACCATGCAGATCCTCGGCCTGCCGCCAGGTGCGCAGGACATCGTGCAAGGCATCGTCGTCATCTTCGTTCTGGCGCTGGCCGGCCGGCAAGTGCTGTCGCGCCGAGCCGCCGTCGACCGCACCGACGACGACGGCACACTGAAATCCGAGCCAAATGCGGCGGCTGTCCGCCGGCAATGACAAGCGGATGATGATTTCTCTTGCCAATGTGGTAGAGTGATCATACCAGTAGATAAGCTGACGATCGGTAACGCCATCGTCCACGACCAGGGAGCAAGGGCTAGATGACGACGATTGCGCTGTTCGGTGCCGGCGGCAAAATGGGCTACCGCCTTTCGACCAATTTCCGCGGCTCGCCCTATACGATCCGCCATGTCGAGGTCAGCGAGGCCGGGCGTGAGCGGCTGAAGACCGGACTGGGCTTCGACACGGTCAGCGCCGACGAGGCGCTGGAAGGCGTCGACGTGGTGATCCTGGCCGTGCCGGACACCCATATCGGCAAGGTCGCGACAAGCATCGAAAGCAAGCTTGCGCCGGGCACGATGGTCATCGTACTCGACGCAGCCGCGCCGTTCGCCGGGCATTTGCCCGATCGTCCCGACCTGACCTACTTCGTCACCCATCCCTGCCATCCGCCGATCTTCAACGACGAGACCGACATGGCGGCGAAGAAGGACTATTTCGGCGGTGTGAAGGCCAAGCAGCACATGGTCAGCGCCCTGATGCAGGGACCGGAAGCCGACTACGCCAAGGGCGAGGCCATCGCCAAGATCATCTGGGCGCCGGTGATGCGCTCGCACCGCGTTTCCGTCAAACAGATGGCGCTGCTCGAGCCAGGTCTTTCGGAAACCGTCTGCGCTTCGCTGCTGGTCGTCATGAAGGAGGCGGTCGACGAGGTCGTGGCGCGTGGCGTCGACCGGCAGGCGGCGCTCGATTTCCTGCTTGGCCACATGAACGTGCTCGGCGCCGTCATCTTCGGCGAAACCAAGGGCGTGTTCTCTGACGCCTGCAACAAGGCGATCGAATTCGGCAAGCCGGTGCTGATGCGCGACGACTGGAAGCGGGTCTTCGAGCCGGAAGAGATCGCAGCCAGCATTCAGCGGATCACCTGACTCGACTTGGGTACAGATTACCTGAATTTGTGGTTGACTCATCATACCAGTTGGCTAAGCTAATCTTCGCTCGGATCAACCACGCTTCGCCGGGAGTTCGAAGCTGAGACGGGTGGAGGATGGCGGGGAACAGGAACTTGCTTGGGAGGCCGACTGACGGCTTGGGCCAGGCGTTCCGCAACCTTCACAGCCTGATGGATTCAAACGCAGACAGTGGCCTCGATCGTCGAGACACAGGCTTTTCAAACGGGAGGACTTCATGAAACTGACTCGCAGAATAACGCTTGCGGCGTTCGCCGGCGTGCTGGCACTCGGCACGGCGATGCCCGCCTACGCGGCGGACCTCATCGCCATCATCACGCCATCGCATGACAATCCGTTCTTCAAGGCGGAAGCGGTCGGCGCCGAGGCCAAGGCCAAGGAACTCGGCTACGAGGCGCTGGTGCTGGTGCATGACGACGATGCCAACAAGCAGTCCGAACTGATCGACACCGCGATCGGCCGCGGCGCCAAGGCGATCATCCTCGACAATGCCGGCGCCGACGCCACCGTCGCCGCCGTGCAGAAGGCCAAGGACGCGGGCATTCCCTCGTTCCTGATCGACCGCGAGATCAACGCCACCGGCGTCGCCGTGGCGCAGATCGTCTCCAACAACTACCAGGGCGCCCAGCTCGGCGCGCAGGAGTTCGTCAAGCTGATGGGCGAAAAGGGCAACTTCGTCGAGCTGGTCGGCAAGGAATCCGACACCAATGCCGGCATCCGCTCCAAGGGCTATCATGATGTCATCGACGACTATCCGGATCTGAAGATGGTCACGCAGCAGTCGGCCAACTGGAGCCAGACCGAGGCCTATTCCAAGATGGAATCGATCCTGCAGGCCAATCCCGACATCAAGGGCGTCATCTCCGGCAACGACACGATGGCGATGGGCGCCTATGCCGCGCTCGCCGCCGCGAACCGCAAGGATGTGATCGTCGTCGGCTTCGACGGCTCGAACGACGTGCGCGATTCCATCACCTCGGGCGGCATCAAGGCGACAGTGCTGCAGCCTGCCTTTGCCCAGGCGCAGATGGCGGTCGAACAGGCCAACGACTTCATCAAGAACAAGAAGTCGCCCGAGAAGGAAAAACAGCTGATGGACTGCGTGCTCGTCAATGGCGAAAATGCCGCCAAGCTGGAAACCTTCGCGCTGAAGAACTGAGCCGTCTCAACGCAACGGCGAGGGGCGGACCCGTGTTCGCCCCTCGCCCAGTTTTGTTTTGACGCGATTTCGGACGGAAAACCGTTCACACTTTTTCTGGATTGCTCCAGTTTCACGTTCCGGGTGATTCTTTGACCGCCATGCCGAACAGATTGACCTGGCTGACCCGTTTCACCGGGATGATGCTTGCGGTGCTCGTGGGCCTTGGCCTCAGCGCCTGCAAGATCCTGCCGACGCCCGTGGCGCAAAGCGAAAACAATGCGCCTGCCTTCAAACCGGACAAGATGGTCGAGGACATCTGGGCCTCGAAGGTCATACCCTATCTCAAGCAGAAGGCCGGGCCGTTTGCCGAGGTCCATGCGTTGGCGAAGACCGATCCGGCGGCGGCCGGCGCCAAATACGGCAACCCCAGGAAGCAGGCGAATTCGCCATGGACCTTCGCGGTGCGTGTCGAGGGCAAGATCATCGCCGCCAACACGCAGTCGCGCGCGGCAACGATGGACATTGACGTGGATGGCGACGGCAAAGCCGATGCGCGCGTCCAGATCGGGCCAGCGATGCGCGGCACGGCACTGCGCGACAGCCTCGATTTCGTCCAGTTCAACGACTTCACCAACCAGATCGACTTCGCCCAGTTCGGCAAGGCTTTCAACGCCTATGCGGACAAGGCCGTGCTGTCCAAACTGCCGCGCGAGGCACTTGAAGGCCGCGCTGCCAAGATGGTCGGCGCTTATACGATCGAAGGTGGCCAGGACCTGCCGCTGGTGACTCCGGCGGAGGCCGAGATCGGGCCGAAGCCATGAGCCCCGGTCGCGAGGTCATCCTCAAGCTGGAGGACGTCTCGAAGGTCTATGCCGGCACGGTGGCGGTCAAGCAGGCGAACTTCGAGGTGCGCAAGGGTGCCGTCAACGTGCTGGTCGGTGAAAACGGCGCCGGCAAGTCGACGCTGATGAAGATCATCGCCGGCGTCGAGCAGCCGACCGCCGGCCGCATCCTGCTCGAAGGCGAAGAGGTTTCCTTCTCCTCATCGGGAGATGCGGTGGCGCGCGGCATCGGCATGGTGTTCCAGGAACTGAACCTGTTCGGCAACATGACCGTCGCCGAGAACATCTTCGCCACACGCGAAATCACCAACCGGCTGGGCAAGATCGACCGCAAGGAGCAGGAAAAGCGGGCGAGCGAATTCCTCGACCGGCTCGAAGCCGGCATCCGGCCGGACATGCTGGTCGAGGACCTGCGCATCGGCCAGCAACAGCTGGTCGAGATCGCCAAGGCGGTTTCGCTCGACGCCAAGATCCTGATCATGGACGAGCCGACCTCGGCGTTGAGTGCGGCGGAAGTCGAAATCCTGTTCAAGGTGATCGCCGACCTCAAGGCGCGCGGCGTCGCCATCGTCTACATCTCCCACCGGCTGGAAGAACTGATCCGCATCGGCGACACCGTCACCGTGCTGCGCGACGGCCGCATCACCGGCCAGGAGGAAATGAGACGAGTCGACACGCAGTGGATCGTGCGGCAGATGATCGGCTCGGATGCCAAGGATTTCGCCAAGGCCGACGGACATCAGCCCGGCGAGGAAATCTTCCGTGCCGAGGAGATCTGCCTGCCGCGCGTTACCGGCGGACTGGCGGTCGACCATGTCTCGCTGTCGCTGCGCGCCGGCGAAATCCTCGGCATATACGGGCTGATGGGCGCTGGGCGCAGCGAGCTGTTTGACTGCATCATGGGCCGTCATGGCCATGCCAGCGGCAAGATCTTCATCGCCGGCAAGCAGGTGAAGGAGCGCGACACGACGCGCCGCATCCAGCGCGGGCTGGCATTGATCCCCGAGGACCGCCAGCGCGAAGGGCTGGTGTCGATCCTCTCGGTCGCCAGCAACCTGACGCTGGCGAGCTTGTCGCGCTTCGTCAGCCTGTTCCATATCCGGGGCGGCGCCGAGCGGCAGGCCGTCGTCCAGATGGTTCGGGAACTGGCGATCAAGGTCGCCGATCCGGCGCAGGAAGTCTCGTCACTGTCGGGCGGCAACCAGCAGAAGGTGGTGATCGGCAAGGCACTGCTCACCGAACCGAAAGTGCTTTTGATGGACGAACCCAGCCGCGGTATCGATGTCGGCGCCAAGGCCGACGTCTTCCGCACCATGCGCAAGCTTTCGCGCGACGGGCTCGGCATCCTGTTCGCCACCTCCGATCTCGACGAGGTGATGGCGCTGTCCGACCGCATCGCGGTGATGAGCAATGGCAGACTGACCGGCATGTTCGACCGCGCCGAGGCGACGGAAGCGGCGATCGTCGCTGCGTCGGCGCTGGGCCACGGACCGGCACATGGAGAGCAACGCTGATGACTGACATTCCGGCCAAGGCGGCCGCTCCTTCCGCCTCCAGCGGTTCCGCGCTGCTGACGCTGATGAAGCTCAGGACCTTCATCGCGCTGATCGCGGTGCTGGTATTCTTCTCGATCGCCGCGCCGAACTTCCTCTCGGCCGCCAATTTGATCCTGATGGCCAAGCACGTGGCGCTCAACGCCTTCCTCGCCATGGGCATGACCTTCGTCATCATCACCGGCGGCATTGACCTTTCGGTCGGTTCGATCGTCGGCCTGTGCGGCATGGTGGCCGGCTATCTCGTGCTCAACGGTATCGACCTGCAGATCGGCTACACCGTCTATTTCAACGTCTTCGAGATCATCGTGATCACGCTTCTGGTCGGCATAGCGATCGGCGCCGTCAACGGGCTGCTGATCACCAGGCTCAACGTCGCGCCCTTCATCGCCACGCTCGGCGTGCTCTATGTCGCGCGCGGTTTCGCGCTGCTGTCCTCCGACGGCCGCACCTTTCCCAACCTCGTCGGCAAACCGGAACTCGGCACCACCGGCTTCGGCTTCCTCGGCGCCGGCCGGCTGCTCGGCTTGCCGGTGTCGATTTGGATCCTGATCGTGGTGGCGCTGGGGGCTGCCTACCTCGCGCGCTACACCCCGCTCGGCCGCCACATCTTCGCCGTCGGCGGCAATGAGCGCGCGGCGCGGATCTCGGGCGTGCGCGTCAACATGGTCAAGATGTTCGTCTACATGTTCTCCGGCTTCTGCGCCGCGATCGTCGGCCTGATCATCTCCTCGGAACTGATGGCCTCGCACCCGGCGACGGGCGAGAGCTTCGAATTGAACGCCATTGCCGCGGCGGTGCTCGGCGGCACTTCGATGTCGGGCGGACGCGGCACGATCGGCGGCACAATCGTCGGCGCCTTTGTCATCGGCATCCTGTCGGACGGGCTGGTGATGATGGGCGTGAGTTCCTTCTGGCAGATGGTGATCAAGGGCCTGGTCATCATCGTCGCCGTCGTCGTCGACCAGGCGCAGCGCCGGCTGCAGCAGCGCGTCACGCTGATGCAGATGGCAAGGGTGGGTTGAGCATGGAGAGCCTAAGTGGAGCGCTGATCGGCTGCGGCTTCTTCGCCGTCAACCAGATGCATGCCTGGCGCGACATCAAGGGCGCCTCGATCGTCGCGGTCTGCGACCGCAATGCCGAGCGACTGCAGATCGTCGGCGACCAGTTCGATGTCGCACGGCGCTACACGGACGCAGCGGCGATGTTTGCGGCGGAGAAACTCGACTTCGTCGACGTCGCCACCACGGTGGGCAGCCATCGTGAGCTGGTCGAGATGGCCGCCGCGCACGGCGTTCCCGTCATCTGCCAGAAGCCGTTCGCGCCGACGCTCAGTGATGCCAGGGCGATAGTGGAGGCCTGCCAAACAGCCGGCGTGCCATTGATGGTGCATGAGAACTTTCGCTGGCAGTCGCCGATCCAGGCGGTGCGCGCCGTACTCGACAGCGGCGAGATCGGCACGCCCTTCTTCGGCCGCATCTCCTTTCGCTCCGGCTATGACGTGTTTTCCGGCCAGCCCTATCTGGCGACGGGCAAACGCTTCATCATCGAGGATCTCGGCATTCATATTCTCGACATCGCCCGCTTCCTGCTCGGCGATGTGTCGAGCCTGACCGCGCGGACCGCACGCATCAACCCGGCCATCGCCGGCGAGGATGTCGCCACGATGCTCATGGACCACGCCGGCGGCGCCACTTCGGTGGTCGATTGCAGCTATGCGACCAAGCTCGCCGTGGAGCCGTTCCCGGAAACACTCATCGAACTCGACGGCAGCGACGGCACGATCCGGCTGGCGCAAGGCTACCGGCTGACCGTCACAGGCAAAACCGGAACCAAGGTGAGCGACGTATCGCCACCACTGCTGCCCTGGGCCTCGCGACCATGGCACAACATCCAGGAGAGCGTTGCCGCCATCCAGCGGCACTGGATCGACTGCCTTGCATCAGGCCAGGAACCGGCTACTTCAGGCGCCGACAATCTCAAGACATTTGCCCTGGTCGAGGCCGCCTATGCGGGTGCCGCCAGCCGCGGGCCGGTGCAAATCGACGCCTTGCTCAGATGACGGCTGAGGCTTTCCATCTCTACGGCACGTGCGCGGCCGAGCCCAAGCCGGTCACGTTGCGCGCGGGCGCGCTGAGTACGGAGCTGGTCAACGGCAATCTGCGCACCATCCGCCATGGCGGCACCGAAGTGCTGCGCGCCATCGCCTATATCGTGCGCGACCGCGACTGGGGCACATACGAGCCTGATCTGACAGATCTGGCGATCGACCAGAAGGATGACCGTTTCTCGGTCAGCTACACGGCAAGCTGCCTCGGCGCGAACGGCAGCCGGCTCGGCTTCCGTGCCACGATCGAAGGCTCCGCCGACGGCAGGCTGGTGTTCGACGTGACCGCATTGCCAGAGAGCGATTTCGAAACCAACCGCTGCGGCTTCTGCATCCTGCACCCGATCGCCGGCCTTGCCGGCAGCCCGGTGACGGTCGAGCATGCCGATGGCGAGGTAGTCGAGACGGAACTGCCCGATCTGATCGACCCCTGGCAGCCGTTCAAGAATTTGCGCGCCATCACGCATCAGGTGCGGCCCGGCGTTGTCGCGCAATGCCGGATGGATGGCGACACATTCGAGATGGAAGACCAGCGCAACTGGTCTGACGCTTCCTACAAGACCTATGTGAGGCCGCTGGCGCTGCCATGGCCCTATGTGCTGCCGGCCAGACAACCCCTGCGCCAGACGATCAGCTTGCAAATCACCGGCGACGCCAACGTGCCTGCCTCGGCAGCGGCGGCCGAACCGGTTCGCGTCGAACTCGGCAAGGCCGGCTCGAAGCTGCCTGACATCGGCGTGGTGATCTATCCCGAGGATGTCGAGGCGGCACTTGCCGACCTGCCGATGCTGGGGAGGCTCGGTCCGCGGCAGCTGCTTTTCCACTTTGATCCGACGCGAGGCCACGGCCTCAACGCGCTGCGCGCCCATGCCCGGCTCGCCGCCGCCTACCCTGTTTCGACGACGCTGGAATGCGTGGTCGCCTGCGCCGGCGATCTCAACGCCGAACTTTCCGATGTCGCCGATATGGTACGTCGGGCAGGCCTGCGGCTCGATGCTGTCGCGGTGTCTCCTGCGGTCGACCGCCAGTCGACGCCGCCGGGCAGTGCCTGGCCGGCATGCCCGCCGCTCGAGGACGTCTACACCGCGGCGCGACGCGCCTTTCCCGATATCCGTCTCGGCGGCGGCATGTTCAGCTATTTCACCGAGCTCAACCGCAAGCGCGTTCCGGCACACCAGCTCGATTTCATCACCCACTGCACCTGTCCGATCGTGCATGCCGCCGATGATCTCAGCGTCATGCAATCGCTGGAGGCGCTGCCCTTCATCATCCGGTCCACCCGGGCGATCTTCGGGACAAAGCCGTACCGGATAGGGCCATCGACGATAGCCATGCGCCAGAACCCCTATGGTGGCGCGACCAAGAACAATCCTCAGGGGCAACGCATCGCCATGGCGAACCGCGATCCCCGCCATGCCGCACAGTTCGCCGCCGCATGGACGATCGGCTATGCCGCGCGCGTCGCGCCGGGCCTGGAGATGCTGACACTGTCCAGCTTCAGCGGGCCGTTCGGCGTGGTCGCGGGATCAGGCGAACCCCTCGCGCAAGGAACGCCGCGGCCGATCTTCCAGGCCATCGAAGGGCTTTGTGAGTTGGCTGGACTGACGCATGTTTCCGCCACGACGAGCGACGAGACGCGGGTCCTGGCGCTGGCCGGCCGCTCTGTCTCGGGCAAGATCATCGTCTGGCTGGCGAATCTGACATCGAACGATGTCCCGGTCGACGCTTCCGCGCTTGGCCAGGGCAATCTCGCAATGCCGCCCTATGCGATTACCAGGATCGGTTACTTCTCGGAATTCATCACATAGAGCGCACGCGAGCGCTCGAGGTGCTTGATCATCGCCTTCTCGGCGCCGTCGGCATCCCCGTGCTCGATGCGATCGATGATCTCCTCGTGCTCGGTCAGCGTGTATTTTTCCTTGCCGGTCCAGATAAGCATTTCAGTGTGGTATTCCTTCAGCCAGCCCAGCGTGGCTTCGCTGACGGCGACATAGATCGGATTGCCTGAAATGGACGCGATCTGGGTATGAAACTTCATGTCGGCGGAGATGAAGGCTTCCGAATCGCCGCGCGCGGCGCGCTGCTCGGCCACGGTTGCCTTCAGCAGTTGCACATCCTCCGATGTAGCCTTTTCCGCGGCTTCCCTGACCATGCCGCGTTCGAAAAAGATGCGCGCGGTCTTCAGGTGCTCCAGCGTGTCCCTGGACGAAGACAGGATGATCTTGGCCGCGCCGTCGACCTGCTTGATGATCGACTTGGCGGTCAGTTGCAGCACCTTGGCGCGCTCGCCATGCGAGATGGCGACGAGCCCCATATTGCTCAGCGCCTGCATGGCTTCACGGATCGCCGGCCGGCCGACCTCGAAGCGCTCCATCAACTCGCGCTCGGACGGCATGTCGTCGCCGGGCTGCAGTTCGCCGCTGGTGATCAGCCGCTTCAGTCTTGCAAAGACTTCGTCGGAAAGTTTGCGCCGGACGATCGGCTCCGAACGGTTCATCGTCGCGAATCACTCCCTTGACCCGGCCCTATCTAGCATTGCCGCTGCGATTCCTGGAATGCCCGTCCGCTGACCGGACTGTAGCCGCCAATTCGGATATTGCTTGCAATACTTATGTACTCATTATACCAGATTTCCTGCGCGACGAAACTTTTTTCGAACCCTTTTCGACCGGCCGACGTCCATGATCACCTTGACCTACCGCATCGAGACGCCAGGCAGCATCGAGTCGCTGGCGGCCAAGATCGCCAGCGACCAGTCGACGGGTACCTTCGTCGAACTGCCCGGCGAGACGGAGGAACTGAAGGCTCGCGTGGCAGCGCGCGTGCTGGCAATCCGTCACCTGCCTGATGCCGCGCAGCCGTCTCTCCCGGGATCCGGCAACGGGCCCTTCAGGCGCGCTGATGTCGACATCGCCTTTCCGTTCGATGCCATCGGCACCGATCTTGCCGCACTGATAACCATTGCCATCGGCGGCACATATTCGATCAAGGGGCTCACCGGCATTCGTGTCATCGATATGAAGCTGCCGGAACAATACCGGGGCGCCCATCCAGGCCCGCAATTCGGCCTCGCTGGCAGCCGCAGGCTGACCGGCGTCGAGGACCGTCCGATCATCGGCACCATCGTCAAGCCGGCGCTGGGCCTCCGGCCGCATGAGACGGCCGCGATGGTGGGCGAACTGATCGAGGCCGGCGTCGATTTCATCAAGGACGACGAGAAGCTGATGAGCCCTGCCTATTCGCCGCTGGCGGAGCGGGTAAAGGCGATCATGCCGCTCGTCCTCGACCATGAACAGAAGACCGGCAAGAAGGTGATGTATGCCTTCGGCATCTCGCATGCCGATCCCGACGAGATGATGCGCAACCACGATCTGGTGATCAAGGCTGGCGGCAATTGTGCCGTGGTCAACATCAACTCGATCGGCTTCGGCGGCATGGCGTTCTTGAGGAAGCGCTCCGGCCTGGTGCTGCACGCCCACCGCAATGGCTGGGACATCCTCACCCGCCATCCCGGCCTCGGCATGGATTTCAAGGTCTGGCAGCAGTTCTGGCGGCTGCTCGGCGTCGACCAGTTCCAGATTAATGGCATTGCCTCGAAATACTGGGAACCAGATGCATCCTTCGTCCGCTCCTTCAAGGCGGTAACCACGCCGATCTTCTCGCCTGACGATTGCGCGCTGCCGGTGGCCGGTTCCGGCCAGTGGGGTGGACAGGCACCCGAGACCTATGAACGCACCGGGCGAACGGTCGATCTCCTTTATCTCTGCGGCGGCGGCATCGTCAGCCATCCGGACGGACCGGGCGCCGGCGTGCGCGCCGTGCGTCAGGCCTGGCAGGCGGCTGTGGACGGCATTCCGCTGGCCGACTATGCCCGCAGCCATGCCGAACTAGCGCGGTCGATTGAAAAATTCGGCGATGGCAGGGCGGCCTGACACCCATGCAAGACCTGCTGCTCAGCTACTATGGCGACGACCTCACCGGCTCGACCGATGTGATGGAAGCACTCGAGCTTGGTGGCGTCCCGACCGTGTTGTTCATGCGCCAGCCGGACGCCGAGCAGCTTGCACGGTTTTCGCACTGTCGTGCGGTTGGCCTCGCTGGCACCAGCCGCAGCGAGACCCCGCAGTGGATGGACACGCATTTGCGTGACGCGTTCGCCTGGCTGAAGGCGCTGAGAGCCGATATCTGCCATTACAAGGTCTGCTCGACCTTCGATTCCAGTCCGGTAATCGGCAGTATCGGCCGGGCAATCGAGATCGGCCGCTCGGTCTTCGCACAGGACAGCGTGCCCATGCTGGTCGGCGCACCGCAGCTCAGACGCTACACTGCCTTTGGCCACCTGTTCGCGGCCTATCGCGACCAGTATTTCCGCATCGACCGTCATCCGGTGATGAGCCGCCATCCGACGACGCCGATGAATGAGTCCGACCTGCTGATTCATATGTCGCGACAGACCGGACTCTCCTTGGGATTGCTTGACCTGGCGACGCTGCAGTCCACATCGCGATCGCAGGCATTCGATCGCCTCGTGGAGAACGGTGCCGCCATCGTTCTTATCGACGTCGACAACCGGGAGACCCAAGCCCTTGCTGGCAAGGAAATATGGCGGGTTCGCAAACCGGGCGGTTCCATCGTCGTCGGCTCGTCCGGAATCGAATATGCGCTGTTGACCGAGTGGGCGTCGAGGGGCATCGCCAACGCTGGGCCACGCTTTGCGCCGCCGGGTGCCGTCGACCGGCTGGCCGTCGTGTCGGGCAGTTGCTCGCCGACCACCGAACGACAGATCCGGCATGCCCTGTCCGACGGTTTCGACGGCATTGAGGTCGACCCTGTCGAATTGGTTTCGGAGGGGTCGGTGCAGGCGATTGCGCGTGCGGCAGCAAAGGGCCGCGCCAGTCTGCAAGCCGGGCGCAGCGTCATCCTCTATACGGCACTTGGCCCCACCGCCGACAGGGGCGCCGAAATCGACCGGGAGGATGGTGCCCGCCACAAGCTTGGCCGCGGCCTTGGTGCGCTGCTGCGCCAATTGACGGAGGAGCAAAACTTGCGGCGCGTGATCATCGCAGGCGGTGACACGTCAAGCCATGCGCTGGGACAAATGGGTGTAGACGCGCTGACCGTCAGGATGCCCCTGCCCGCCTCGCCCGGTTCCCCGCTTTGCGTAGCCCATTCCAGCATCGATGCGATCGACGGGCTGGAGGTCGCGTTGAAGGGCGGGCAGGTAGGAACCGACCGCTATTTCTCGTCCATCCGTGACGGCCTTCAGAATTGACCATGGCGTTGCGCTGGGACATTGCGAAACCTGGGGAGACATGCAGAGCCGATTAGGGCTTGCGCCTGAGCACCAAGCGAGCACATGTCTGCTCGAAAGTCGACCGGCAGAGCCCCTCCGGAACAGGCCTTTAGACTAAGCATTGATTGAGCGACGACCGCTTTCGAAAAAGGCTGCGCTTCGCCAGGAATGGCAGACATGCTGCGCAAGAACCTGCTCAATCTCGAGCTCAAGTTCGTGCGCAGTCTCGGCGTCACCGCCCAGCGCCAGTCGTTTCGACACGTCTCCGCTCAGCCAAGTCTTCAAAGAGCGGGCTCTCCAGGTGATCGCCGTTCGCTATCCTTCGAAGAGCTTCGCCAGGTCTTCCATCGGCCGGAAGAGCTTCAACTGAAGCGCTTCGCCGCTTTACGAAGCACCTCAATTAATTTTCTGGACGTCGGCCTATGCGCCGGTCGCGCGCGCGGTGATGCGCTCCAGCCCGAGCAGCAGGACCAGCGTTGCCGCCACAAGGATCATGGTGAGTGCCGCACCGGCGAAGATGTCGCCGCGATCGGTGAGGCTGAAGATCGACACCGGAAGCGTCACCCAGCCCGGCGGATAGACCATGACGGTGGCGCCGAGTTCGCCCATGGACAGCGCGAAGCTCAAGCCGAAGGCAGCGACCAGGTAGGGCGCCAGCAACGGCAGCGTGACATGCCAGAGCCGATATGCCGGCCGCGCTCCAAGGCTCGACGCCACCTGCTCGAAATCGGGCGAGAGCCGTGCCAAGCCGGCCGAGACATTGCCGAATGTAAAGGCCGAGATCAGCACGAAATGCGCGATCATGACGATTGCCACCGTGCCGTTGAGCAGCAGCGGCGGATGGCTGAACGCCACCAGCAGGCCAAGACCGACGGACACCGAAGGCACCGCGCTGGGGATGAAGAACAAAAGGCCGAGCAATCGCCGCAAGGCATGACCCTGGAGGCGCAGCGACAATGCTGCCCAGGTGCCGCTGACCAGCGCCAGTGCGCTGGCCAGGAAACCGGTGACCAGACTGGCCTTTACCGCTCTACCGGCGGAGCCGGAAATGACATCGGTGTAGTGCTCCGTCGTCAGGCCACTCGGCAGCACGCCGTTCCATTGGTCGGCTAGGCTTGACAGCAGGATCACTGCGAGCGGCGCCAGGAACAGCACGCCGAACAGCAGCGCGAAAAGCAGCCACAACACGATGCGACTAGGGCGCGACCAGACCAGCATGGCTAGACTCCCAACCGACCGGCGGCGAAACGGTAGAGGCCGAACAACCCGAGCGACAGGGCGATGTTGACGACGGCTATGACGCAGGCAACCTGGTAGGCCGATTCCTGGATTGCCTTGCCATAGATTAGCAGTGGCAGAGTGATGACGCCCTTGGCGCCGATGAACAGCACGATGCCGAATTCATTGACGGTCAACAACAGGCAGAGGCTTCCGCCGGCGATGAGCGCCGGAATCGCGGCCGGCAAGATGACCTGGCGAACGATGCGAAACGGGCGCGCGCCATGCACGCTTGCCGCTTCGATCTGGCCGCGATCGACCAGCGAAAAGGCGGCTAGGAGCGGCCGCAGGATGAAGGGCGTATAGACGGTGACTTCGGCGAGCACCACGCCCCAGGTCGAATAAAGGAAATCGACCGGCGGCAGCGGCAGCGAGAAGGCCTCCATCAGCCCAGAGTTGAGCATGCCGGCGGAACCGTAGAGGAAGGTGAAGGCAAGCGTCACCAGGAAGGTCGGAAGAGCGATGAAGGTATCGATCAGCCGGGCGATGAAGCCGCTGCCGGGGAATGGCACGAAGGCAAGGATCAACGCCAGCACGAGGCCGACAATCAGGCATCCGGCCGTCGCCGTGACCGAGATCGTCACGGTGTTGATCAGCGCGTTGAGGAAGAAGCGCGAATGCAGGACGCGGATGATCTCGGCGGCATTGGCGACGCCGCTGTCGTCGAGGAAGGCCTGTCGGGCGATGAGCGCCAGGGGGTAGAAAAACAGCAGCGCCAGCAGGGCCGCCGGCGGTACGATCCAGAACTTGCCGGGTTCTCTCCTGATCGCCGGCGCGCAAAGTGCGACCGCCTCAGCCACCGGCGTCTTCCGGAAGGAGCGAGGTGTCGGCGGGCGCGAAGAACAATGGCACCTCGGCGCCGGGTTCAGGCAAGGCGACAGGCAGTTTCGTTGCCGAGACCCGCACCGGCGTACCGTCGACATCGAGCACGAGGTGGGTGAGTTCGCCCTGCCAGTGCACTTCCCTCAACGTACCGACGATGCGGTTGGTATGCTCGCTGTCGGCGGTCAGGCTGAGATGCTGCGGCCTGATGCAGAGCAGGCTCCTGTCGCCGGCCTTCTCATCGCGGCCGGCACCTGTCAGCACCGCGTCGCGATGCCTTGCCGTGGCAAAGCCCTTCGACCCGGCAGGCTCGGCGACCGTCACCGGCAGAAGGTTGGCGCGGCCGAGGAACTCAGCGGTGAAACGGTTTGGCGGGCGACGGTAGAGTTCGGTTGTCGGTCCATGCGAACAGACCCTGCCGTCGCGCATAATGGCGATCTTGTCGGCAAGCGTCAGCGCTTCGGTCTGGTCATGGGTGACGTAGAGGATCGTCAGGCCAGGCAGGCTGCGGTGCAGGCGGGCAATCTCCTCGACCATGTTGCGGCGGATCTGCGCGTCGAGCGCCGAAAGCGGCTCATCGAGCAGCAGCACGCGTGGCCGCACGGCCAAAGCACGCGCAATCGCGACGCGCTGCTGCTGGCCACCCGAAAGCTCGCGGGGATAACGCCGGGCAAAAGTCGCCATGCCGACGGTGGCGAGCGCTTCTTTCACCCGTTCGCCAATCAACGCCTTGTCGGCGCCTTGTGCCCTGAGGCCGAAGGCAACGTTGTCCTCGACCCGCATATGCGGAAACAGCGCGTAGTTCTGCACCACCATGCCGAGACCGCGCTCGTAGGGTGGCAGATCCGTCACATCGGCCGCGCCGATGCGGATGCGGCCGCTTGCCGGGCGCACGAACCCGGCCACGGCGCGCAGGGCTGTGGTCTTGCCGGAACCCGAAGGCCCGATCATCGCCAGGATTTCACCCGGCGCAATATCCAGGGTCAGCGGATGCAGGACGACATGTGCGCCATAGGCGACGCTGACCTTGTCGAAGTGGACGTTGGAACCGGCGCCGCGAATTTTCGCGGCGTCGATGTCCATGACACTGGTACCAGTAAAGGCGACGGCCGACATGGCTTGATCCTCCGGATTTTTGCCCCCGGGTGTCAGCTTCCGGTCGCCTCGTTCCATTTCTTGACATAGTCGGGAAGCTTGCTCAGCGCTTCGTCCCAGTTCGGAGCCCAGACGGTCACACCCTTCATGGCCTCCTGCGCTTTGGCGAAGTTGGCGTCATCCGGCTTCACGTCCTTGCGGGCGGGCATACCGAGCGCTACCGAGCTTATGGTGGACTGGGCTTCCTTGGCGAGCAGGAAGTCGATCAGCTTCCTCCCATTGTCGGCATTGGGTGCGCCAGTGACCAGGCCGATTTCATAGGGCAGTGCGAAAGTGGAGCGCACACCGTCAGGACCGGCGGGCCAGAACACCTTGATATTCGGGTTGTCGGCCATCTGCGACATGTTCATCTGCAGATCGCCGTTGGCGACGTGCAGTTCGCCCTTGTTGACCAGCGCGGTCAGCTTGCCGGTCGAAGCGGACGGGCCGACATTGTTGTCCTGCAGCTTCTTCATGAACTCGAAGCCTTTGTCCTCGCCGCCGAAGGCATGGATGATCTGCAGCATGACGGCGGTGCCGTCACCGGCCTGGCCCGGCGTGGAATACTGGATCTTGCCCTTGAACTTCGGATCGAGCAGATCGTTGTAGCTTTTCGGCGCTTCCGAAAGCACGGCGCTGTTGTAGATGAAATTCATGTAGTTGTTGACCAGCGGCCGGTACTTGTCGGTGCCGCCGTCGATCTGGTCGGCGGCTTGCGGCCTGTAGTCCTGCAGCAAGCCATCGGCGGCCGCGCGCTGGACGAAGGGCGGCAAGGTCACCAGCACGTCGGCCTGCGGGTTGGACTTCTCCTTGGCGACACGCTCGACGACACCGCCCGAGCCTGCCTCGATATACTGCACGGTGATGCCGGTGGCCTTGGTGAAGGCGGCGAATTCGGTCTCGTACCAGCTGCCATTGCCGTCATGCAGGCCGTCGGCGGAATAGATGGTGACAACGCCGTCGGCGAATGCCGGTCCAACAAGAGCCGAGGACGCCAATAGCGACGCGGCGAAGGCCGTAACGATGGTTGCATTGCGCGATTTCATGATCAGTTCCCCTGTGATTGATGGCACATTCTGCGATGCACTAGGACGATCGCGCCGTCGGGACCTTCCGGCCTTGTAGCGCTGGTGGATGTCGTCGTTGTGTCAACTCTGGGGACTGGCGATCGATAAGTAAAATCTATTTATTTTATGAGAGCCAAATTTCCTCTGATATTTGTCTTGGAAGTGTCGCATCATTGTCGTGGGTGCGGTCGCGGCTGCGCGGAGTAGACGATCTGATTGGAAATATATCCGTTATCAGCCGAATAAGACGCCCGATGTCTGAGCCCGCAAACGCGGATCCTGCGAGCGGATGATCACTGGCCGGCCCTCGAGGATCTCGAAACAGCGCGCCAGCGTGTCGTCCTCGAGCCTGCGCATCGCCTCATGCGTGAAGAAGGTGAGATGCGGAAAAAGGATCACGTTGTCGCGATCGAAAAGCGCGCGCATCGGATGGTCCGACTTGGAGAGCGGCTCCGCCGAATAAACGTCGAGCCCTACGCCACCGATGCGCCCGGCAACGACCGCCTCGACAAGCGCCCGCTCATCGATAAGCGCGCCGCGCGAGACGTTGATGATGATGGCGGACGGCTTCAGGCAGGCGAGCTCTGCTTTGCCGATCAGTCCGCGTGTCTTGTCATTCAGCACACAATGCAGGGAAATGAAGTCGCAGGCCCGCAGCATGGCGCGGAGATTATCGGCCTTCTCGACGCCGGCGGCATGCATGGTTGCGGCATCGACACCGGGATCAAAACCAAGAACCCGGGCGCGAAATCCCTGCCCGGCCATGCGCGCCATGCTGCGGCCGATCTTGCCGCAGCCGACTAACCCCAGCGTGGCGCCGGAAATGTCTCGCCCCAGCCAGAGCTGCTCGGGCCAGATCCAGCCGTCGCGCGACATTGCGGACGTAATCGCCGGCAGCCGCTTGGCCAGCGCGATCATCAGGGCGAAGGCGCCTTCGGCGACGGTTTCCTCGGCATATTCCGGTACGTTGACGACAGGGATGCCGCGCCGCATCGCGGCAGGGATGTCGATGGCGTCGACGCCGACGCCATATTTGACGATGCCCTTCAATCTGGAAGCCGCCTCGATCACCCGTGCGGTAATCGGCGTGTAGCACATCAGCAGAAGATCGGCGTCGGTGACAGCTTGGATCAGGTCAGCTTCGGGAATGCCGTCGGGCAGCGTCACCAGATCGACACCTCTTGCCCGCAGGCCGGCGTCGATCTCTGGACACTCAAGTTCCCGATCGGTGCGGATGGCTTTCACGATCAGGCGGCCAGCACGGCGCGCTCGACACTATCGAGAGCGCGGTCGAGATCAGTCTTCGAAATGACCAGCGGCGGCGACAGCGTCAGCACATTGCCCTGGCTGACCTTGAAGCTCAGGCCCTGCTCCAGGCAGGTATAGAAGACCCTCTCGGCGAGATCGCGCGCGGGCTGGCGCGTAATGCGGTCCTCGACCAGTTCGACACCGACCATGAGCCCCCTGCCCCTGACGTCGCCGACATGGGGCGAGCGTGTCATCAGGTCTTGCATGCGTCCCAGCATATGTTGGCCAAGCTCGGCCGAACGATCGACCAGTCCTTCCTCCAGGATGATGTCGATCGTCGTCAGCGCCGCGCGCGTCGTCACCGGGTTCTTCTCATGGGTGTAGTGACCGATGGCAAAGCCGCCGGTGACGTCGAGGTCGCGGCGCGCGATGACGGCGGCGATCGGCAGGATGCCGCCGCCGAGAGACTTGCCGAGAACGACGATGTCGGGCGTTACGCCATCATGCTCGTGGGCAAAGAACTTTCCGGTCTTGCCAAGGCCGGTCGGGATCTCATCGAAGATCAGCAGTGTGCCGTGCCGGTCGCAGGCCTCGCGTACCCGTTTCCAGAAGCCGGGCGGCGGCGGGTTGGGCGTCGCCCGCATCGGCTCGGCGACGACCGCCGCCACGTCCTGTTCGCGGCCGAGCACGTAAGCGAGCATGTTGGCGCAGGCGAGCCCGGATGCTTCCAGCGAATCGTGGCCGTACGGGCACCGATAGCCGTCCCAGGGCGCGACGTGCTCGGTGCCGGTCATCATGGGTCCGGCGATGTGGGAGCGGAAGGTCGCCTCGCCGCCGACACTCGCCGCCCCGAAGCCGGCGCCGTGAAAGGCATCCCAGAACGATACTGTCTTGAAGCGGCCAGTCGCGGCGCGCGCGATCTTCAGCGCCACCTCAATGGCGTCCGAGCCGCCAGTAGTGAACAGCACCTTGCCGAGATCACCGGGCGCAAGTGCTGCCAGCTTTTCG
Source organism: Mesorhizobium sp. WSM3626 (assembly GCF_000513935.1). Classification (GTDB taxonomy): domain Bacteria; phylum Pseudomonadota; class Alphaproteobacteria; order Rhizobiales; family Rhizobiaceae; genus Mesorhizobium; species Mesorhizobium salmacidum. The sequence continues at coordinate 46,347 of NZ_AZUY01000035.1, forward strand.
GCCAAGTCGACAGCGGGCTCGCAGGTGAAGCGGCGCGGCGCGAAGCAGAGCTCGTCGAGCTGCTTCTTGATCGCGGCGACCAACCTTGGATGGCCGTAACCAAGGTGATGCACGCTGTTGCCGTGGAAATCCATGAAGCGGCGGCCGGCGGTGTCCTCGATCCAGATGCCTTCAGCCTTGGCGATCGTCGACAGGCAGGGACTGGACAGGCTCTGATGCATGAAGGCGGCAGCATCGCGATCGAGCAGGCGACGGATCCGCGGATCGTCCTGGCTTGCGTCCCAGCGGCCGCGCGCCGCTGTGGTGTTGGAATCGCCCTCGGTATGCACAAGCTCAGATATCGTGGCCATCATGGTCTCCGCAACGCGAATGAGGGAGCGTGAAATGCCCCCTCGGTTGGTCTGCCGGTTGCTATGGTCCGGTCAGGACCAGGGCAGCGAAAATGTCTTCACATTGGTGTAGCTCTTCATCGCTTCGACGACGCCTTCCTTGTAGCCATTGCCGCTGTCCTTGATGCCGCCGAACGGCGACATCTCGATGCGGTAGCCCGGCACTTCCCAGATGTTGACCGTGCCGACCTGTAGACCGGCGATGTATTTCTGCATACGGGGGAAGGAATTGGTGCAGACGCCCGACGACAGGCCGAAGGCGGTCGAGTTGGAGAGTGCGATCAGCGCCTCGTCATCGTCCGGCGCGCGCACGATCGGAATGATCGGTCCGAAGGTTTCTTCCATCACCAGTTCGGATTTGTGCAGAACGCGATCGACGACGATCGGCGGCAGCAGCGCGCCTTGCCGGCCCGGATTGTAGAGAATGTCGGCGCCCTGCTCGGCGGCCATATGGACACGCGCCTCGAACAGCGCCGCCGCCTTCTCATGCACGACAGTGCCGAGGTCGGTCGAACGATCCATCGGGTCGCCGAAACGGATCTTCTTCGCCCGCTCAAGCACCAGCGGCACAAAGCGATCGGCGACGCTTTCCTGGACGAGGATGCGCTTGACCGCGGTGCAGCGCTGGCCGGAGTTTTTCGTGGCACCCGCAACGGCGAGATCGGCTGCCTTGGCCAGATCGGCGTCGGAGAGGTCGTTGAGGACAATCAGCGGATCGTTGCCGCCGAGTTCGAGCACCTGACGCTTGTAGCCGGCCGTGCGGGCGATCATCTTGCCTACCGGCACACCACCGGTGAAGGTGATCAGGTCGATATTCTCGTTGGTGATCATCTCGTTGCCAATGTCGGCCGGCCAGCCGGTCACCACCGACAGCATTTCCGGCGGCAGGCCGGCTTCGTAGAGGATGTCGGCCAACAGCAGCGCCGTCATCGGCGTCAGCTCGGTCGGCTTCACCACCACGCAATTGTTGGTGGCAATCGCCGGCGCCACCTTGTGCGAGACCATGTTGAGCGGATGGTTGAAGGGCGTGATCGCCGAGATCGCCTTCAGCGGCTCACGGGTGGTGAAGATCTTGCGCGCCTTGCCATGCGGGGTGAGATCGCAGGAGAATATCTGGCCGTCATCCTGGATGCACATTTGCGCCGACAGCGTGAAAACGTCATAGGCGCGGCCGACTTCATAGAGCGAGTCGGTCTTGGAGATGCCGAGTTCCAGCGTGATGAGATCGGATATTTCTTCCCGGCGCGACGCCAGCGCTTCAGCTGTACGGAACAGTATCTGCTGGCGCTCGTAGCGGGTCAGTTTGGACTTATAGCCGGCAGCGATCTCGAACGCCTGGCGCGCATGCTCGGCGCGGCCAGCCGGCACTGTCCCGATTACGGTGTCGTTCCAGGGGTAGCGCACCTCGACGACGCCGTCGGCATCGACTTCCTTGCCGGCGATGCGCATCGGCTCGTGGCGAACTTTGATGGCAGGGTCAAGCTTGGTCATGTGCTCTGCTCCAGCAGATTCTTGGACGCGGCGCGGCGGAGGATCGACCCCCACTCGGGCCCTTCGGGCCACTTCTCCCCCGATCGACGGGGGAGAGGTGCCGAGCGAAGCGAGGCGGAGTGGAGGTCGACAGTGGCACTCAGCCCGCCAGCGCCGCCGCCATGGTGGCGTAGTAGAAGGCATCGAAGTTGCGCAAGATCGGTTCGTTCGGCAGGTCCGGCAGCACGCGATTGACGATGAAAGGCACTTCCTGCTCAGTCAGGCCGCCATGGGAGCGTAGCGGTTCGTTGAGCGCCGCCAGATCATGGCGGTGTTCACTGGTGCCGATCGTCCTGTTTTCAGTCGAGATCAGCACGATGTCGCCGATCCGGTCGACCGGCAGTTCGAAGCGCTCGCAGGCCGTCGGGCTGTCGACGACCAGCATGATGCCGTCGACCTTGGCCAGCCGCGCCATGATGCCGGCCTGATCGGCGCCATCAGGCAGATAGGCGGTGGCAAACGAGCCAAGCGCGCCGTGATGCACGACATAGGGATCGGTGATCGGCAGGATGACGCGCGCGGCGTCCTTGCCCAGCCACTCATCGAGCAGGTCCTGGACATACACAACGTCGGGCGAACCGTCCGCCTTGTGCTTGGGCTTCATGCCGTGGTCGGCGGTAACGACGATCGCAGCGCCCAGCGCATCAAGCTCGGTCAGGTACTTGTCGAACATCTCGTAGAAGGCGTTGGCCTGCGGCACGCCGGGCGCGTATTTGTGCTGCACATAGTCGGTGGTCGTCAGGTACATGATGTCGGGGCGGAACTCCTTCAGCAACTGGACGCCGGCGGCGAAGACGAATTCCGACAGTTCGGCCGAATAAACCTCCGGCACCGGCAGCCCGAAATGCTTCGACGCATTGTCGATGCCGTGCTCGGCCTTGGTGGTGGTGTCCGACTTTTCGGCCGAGAAACACAGCGCCCGGCCTTCATCGAAAGCAAGCCCCTTGCCGAGCAGCGCACGCAGCTTGTCTTTGGCGGTGACCACCGCCACCTTGGCGCCGGCATCGTAGAAGGCCTGGAAAATGGTCGGCGCACGCAGGAAGCGCGGGTCGTTCATCATCACTTCCTTGCCGGTCTCGCGCTCGTAGAGATAGTTGCCGCAGATGCCGTGCACTGATGGCGGGCGGCCGGTGGCGATCGACAGATTGTTGGGATTGGTGAAGCTCGGGATGACCGAGTGTGCAAAGCGCACCGTGCCCTTCTCCTTGATCCTGACTAGGGCCGGCATCAGCCCGGCATGGATTGCCTCGTCGAGATAGGCTGGCTCGCAGCCGTCAAGGCAGATGGCGATGGCCGGCACGCGCGGCCAGGCGTAGGTGCGGCCATTGACAGCGACATTGATGGGAGACATCTGGTTCATCGAAATCCTCGAAATCTGCCGCTTCAGGCGGCGAGTTTGGCGCGCTCGGCGATTGCCGCGGCGGGTGGAGCGGCGGTGTCGACGCCCATTTCATTCAACGAGAAAGCCGCCGCCTCGACGACGCGGCGCATGACATGTTCGTCCATCTGGCCGATGCAGCCGACGCGGAAGCTATCGACGGCGGTCAGCTTGCCTGGATAAATGATGAAGCCCTTGTCCTTCATCAGGTCGTAGAACCGATCGAAGGCGAAGTTGGCGTGGGCCGGGTTGAAGAAGGTGACAATGATCGGCGACAGCCAGCGATCTTTCAGCAATGTCTCAAAACCGAGCTCACGCATGCCGGCCACCATGACGTCGCGGTTCCTGGTGTAGCGGGCGCCACGGCCGGCAACGCCGCCCTCGCCCTCGTGCTGGCGCAACGCTTCGAGGAAGGCGGCGACCACATGCGTCGGCGGCGTGTAGCGCCACTGGCCTGTCTTGTTCATGTGCGCCCACTGCGCGTGGACGTCGAGTGACAGCGAGTGGCTGCGGCCCTTGGCGGCCTCGAACTCGCTCTTGCGGGCGATGATGAAGCCGAAGCCCGGCACGCCCTCGATGCATTTGTTGGCGGACGAGACCATCGCCTCGTAACGGATCTCGTTAACGTCGAGTGGGATGGCACCGAAGGCGCTCATGGAATCAACCAGCAGCTTGCGGCCCTTGGCGTATACGACTTCAGCAATCTCGGCGACGGGATTGAGGATGCCGGAACTTGTCTCGCAATGGATCGCGATCACATGCGTGATGGCGCCGTCGGCCTCAAGTGCTGCCGCCACTTCGTCGCCGCGCGGTGGCAGGTAGTCGCCCTTGTCGATCAGCGTGTAGGCTCGGCCGAGATACTGCATGGTCTGCGCGGCGCGCAGGCCATAGGCGCCGTTGGCCAGAACCAGAACCTTGCCGTCCCTGGGCACGAACGAACCCAGCATCGCTTCGACGCAGAAGGAACCGCTGCCTTGCATCGGCACGCAATCGAACTCGCCACGCGCATCGCCGGTCAGCGCCAACAAGCGGCGGCGCATGTCTGATGTCATGGCGCGGAAGTCGCCGTCCCAGGACCCCCAGTCCCGCAGCATAGCCTGTTTGACCGAATAAGCCGTGGTGAGCGGTCCCGGGGTGAGCAGATACGGCTCACCCAGCGCCGGGCTGGCCAGCGGCTCCGCGGCAAATTTCGTCTCGGCGAGCATATTGTCCTCCGCAAGATCTGCTTTTCGATGTCGCCTAATTCTTGGTCCGAACGATATATTTGTAAAATCGTTATTTTGTATCGACATATCGATTATTACGATGGTAACAATTGCAGCTCGCGAGCGGCGAATGCCTCCCGTCAGGCCAGCGCGGCAGCTATTGAGTCCGCGGCCTCACCGCTTCTCGCCAGCCGGCTCTCAAGCAGATCGCCGCTTTGCGTCAGCAGGGGATAGGCGACCGAGGCCATCAGCGAGTTGATTTCCTTCAGCGCCCTGACCGCCTCCAAATGGATGTCGCTGGTATCGACGCTTTGCGTCATTCCCGATTGCAGGCGCTTGAGGTGACGGTCATGGCTCATGCGTTCCGGCTTGCGCATCCGCTCCTTCTCGACGACGAGTTGCCGCGCCGAAACAAGATCGCTCGACACCAGCACGTTGAGCGCAAGCTGCATGTTGGCCATGACACGGTTGTGAAGCCCGGCCAGTTCGCTCCAGCCGGCGCGTGAAAAGCGCAGATTCTTGTCGCGCAGCTCCTGGGTAAGCACGAGCAGGTTCTTGGCGACGATATCGCCGGCGCGTTCGAGATTGATGGCGAAATCGGTGAGTTCTACGCCGCGCTGGGCCTCGGCCGCGGTCATGCTGCCGCGATTGACTTCGGCAATGTAGAGCTTGATCTCGGTGTGCGCGCGGTTGACGTCGTCATCGAGCTTCTGCGCCTTGCGGATCTGGTCTGTGGTGCCGGCATCGAAGAAATCCATCACGGGTCGAAGCATCACCTCGACGACCTCGCCCATGCGCAGCAACTCGCGGGTCGCGCTTGCCAGCGCCAGACCTGGCGTGCGCATGACGGTGCGGTCAAGCGCACTGGTTCGGCGCGACATGAGAAGATCCCTGCCCTCCTTCACCTTCGCCGCCGGCCTGTCGGCAATCAACAGCGTGACCAACTTTTCCATTGTGCCGGTGAAGGGCAAGCAACAGACGACCAGTGCCAGATTGAAGGCGAGGTGCAGATTGACCAGTTGCCGGCCCTCGGTTGCGCCGAACGAATGCGTCGGAAACATCACGACCTGAAGCACAAACAGAGCGGCGAGTGCCGCCGCGCCACGGAAGATCAGATTGCCGAGCGGGACACGGCGCGCCTCGACAGGTTCGCCGCGCGTCAGCCACACCGCAATCAGTGCACCGCCGCAATTGGCGCCGAGGATGAAGAACAGACCGACCTCGACCGGCAAGACGCCTTGCGCGGCCAGCGTCACGAACAACAGGATCGCCGCTACGCTGGAATGGATCAGCCATGTGAACAGGGCAGCGGCGGCAAAGGCGGTGAAGTAATCGGCGCGCAAATAGGAGATCACCAGGGGCAGCAATGCGCTCTGCCGCATCGGCGCGGTCGCCTCCCCGATCATGTGCAACGACAGCAGAACAAACGCCACACCCATCAGAATGCGCCCGCCTTGCTTGATACCGCGCGCCTCGAACTTCAGGGCCATCGCGCCGCCGACCAGGATCAACGCCGGCACCAACCAATTGAGGTCGAAGGACAGCACCTGCACGACCAGTGCCGAACCAAGGTCGGCACCAAGCAGGATCGCCAGCCCGGCCGACACCGAGATCATGCCGCTCGCGGCAAATCCGGCAGCCAGCATGGCGACGGCGGTGGAACTCTGCAGCAGCACGGCGAGCACGGTGCCGGCGCCCGCTGACCTGATCCGGGCGTTGCGCGCCTGTCTCAAGGCACCGCGCAACGCCGGACCGCAGGCCCGCTCGGCGCCTGTACGCACCATGCGCACAGCCCAGAGCAGGAGCATGACGGCACCCGCCAGATGCAGCAGGATGATTGAAAATTGCATGGCGCGCCTCCGGTATTCATGGCCGCAAGACGTCGACCTCATTCAGGCTGAGGCTCGGCTAAACATAAGTCAAATCGTTCGTTTCGATCTTTCAGTTACTATACCTTATGGTAATCTGCTGTCTATCTTGGCATCTCGGAGGCACGGGAAATGCGCTATGTTCAGCTTCGGGCCTTTCACCAGGTGGCAATCTCAGGTGGCTTTTCGCGGGCTGCAGAAGCGCTGTTCCTGACCCAGCCGGCGATATCCGACCAGGTCCGCAAGCTCGAGGAAGAGTATGATGTGCTGCTGTTCAACCGCAACAAAAAGCAGGTGACGCTGACCCATTCGGGCCAGAAGCTGCTCGAAATAACCCACCGCATGTTCGACACCGAGCAGCAGGCGCTCGAGTTGCTGACGGAGTCGCGCGCGCTGCGCTCCGGCACGCTGCGCATCGTCGCCGATGCGGCGCATCATCTGTTGCACATCCTGGGCAGCTTCCGGGCCCGCTATCCGGGCGTCCAGGTTTCGGTGCGAGCCGGCAACACCGAGACGGTGATCAGCAGCCTCTTCAGCTACGACGCCGACATCGGCGTGCTGGGCGAGGTGCCGACCGGGCGCGATTTCGAGGTCTTGAAACTCAACTCGACGCCGATCATCGCCTTCGCCTCCGTCGACCATCCGCTGGCCGCGAGCAAATCGCTGACCCTCAAGCAGCTCGCGCAGGAATCACTGGTCATGCGCGAGCGCGGGTCGAAGACGCGTCAGAAGCTCGAAGACCTCGCAGCCGCTTCAAAGATTGAACTGAGGCCCGTGATCGAGGCCGAAGGCCGCGAAGCCGTCCGCGAAATCGTCGCCTCGGGCGCTGGCATCGGCTTCGTCTCGGCGGCTGAATTCGGCCAGGATTCGCGGCTCGTCCCGATCGCCATCGAAGCGCCTGAGACGCTGATGGACGAGGCGCTGATCTGCTTGCGAGAACGCAGCGGCGGCAAACTCGTGCGCGCCTTTCTCGACATGGCGCGCTCGATGTCGGTGGATTAAGCTGCGACCCTTATCTCCACCACATCGGCCTTCACCCGCTCCGACTTCGGATCGTAGGGGCTGCGCAAATGCGGTGTCGCGGCATGGCGATCACCAGCTAGGTCGATCTCGAACCGGCCGCCGGTGAGAAACGCTGCGTCGACGCCGGTCTCGTTCTCGATCAAGCCGAGCGCCACCGAACGGCCAAGCGTGTGGCCGTATGCCGCCGAGCGGACCTCGCCGACCGGTTTGCCGTCGCGCAGGATCAGTTCACCGCCCCAAAGCATTGGTTCGGCATCATCGAGCGTGAACAGCACGATGCGCCTAACCGGTGCCGCTGACGGCTTTACCTCGACCAGCGCTTCGTGGCCGATGAAGCCATCAGGCTTGTCCATCGCGACAGCGAAGCCAAGCCCGGCCTGCCAGGGGTTGATATCAGGCGTCAATTCACGACCCCAGGCGCGAAAACCCTTTTCGATGCGCAAGGCATCGAGCGCGTAGTAACCGGCATCGGTCAAGCCGAATTCGTGACCGGCCTCATGCAGCGCCTCATAGACGCCGACGGCGAATTCGGTCGGCACGATCAGTTCCCAGCCGAGTTCCCCGACATAGGTCATTCGATTGGCATAAGCAGTGGCGTAGCCGATATCGATCTCGCGGATGGTGGCAAAAGGGAAGCCGGCGTTGGAAAGATCAGCCGAGGACAGTTTGCCCAGCACATCGCGCGATCGCGGCCCCATCAACGCCAGCACCGCGTAGGACGAGGTGACGTCGGTCAGGATGGCATGGGCGCCAGCAGGGGTGTTCTTCACGATCCAGTCGGCATCGTGCACCGCTTGTGCGGAACCGGTGACGATGAGGAATTTTTCCGCGCCCAGCCGCATCACGGTGAGATCGCTTTCGTAGCCGCCACGGGCATTGAGCACGCCTGTGTAAACGGACGCACCGACCGGTACGTCGACATTGCCGGCGCAGATGCGGTTGAGCACGGCGCAGGCATCGCGGCCCTGGACGAGAAGCTTGGCGAAGGAAGTCTGGTCGAAAATGGCGACGGCTTCACGCGTCGCCTTCATCTCGCGTCTGACCGCCCCATGCCAGTTCTGGCAGCCTAAGGCGTAGTCGTTCTCGGCTTTCTCTCCTGGAGCGGCAAACCAGTTGGCGCGCTCCCAGCCCATTTTGGAGCCGAAGCAGGCGCCCTTGGCGGCAAGCCGGTCATAGAGCGGCGAGCGGCGGAAGGGCCGTGCGGTGTCGAGTTCGCGGTTCGGCCAGGGCATGGCGTAGTGCAGGCCGAGCGTCTCCTTGACGCGGTCATGCAGCCAGCGCGGATTGTTGTTGAAGGAGGCGAAGCGCCTGATATCGACCGGCCACAAATCCATGGTCGGTGCGCTGTTGACGATCCATTCGGCCAGCGCCCTACCCGCGCCGCCGGCGCTGGCGATGCCCATCGAGTTGAAGCCGGCGCCGACATAGAAATTTTTCAGCTCCGGCGTCTCGCCGAGGAGAAAATTGTTGTCGGGCGTGAAGCTTTCCGGGCCGTTGTAGAATTTCTTCACCTCGGCCTGCGCCAATTGCGGCACGCGGACAAGCGCGTTTTCCATCAGTATCTCGAACTGGTCCCAATCGTCGGGCAGCAGCGCGAACTCGAAATTTTCCGGGATGCCGTTCATGCCCCACGGTTTGGCATGCGGCTCGAAGCCGCCCATCACCAGGCCGCCGACCTCTTCCTTGAAGTAGATGAAACCATCAGGGTCACGCATGACAGGCAGGTCCGGATGCACGCCCTCGATCCTGCCGGTGACGATGTACATATGCTCGGCCGAATGCAGCGGCACCGATACGCCACACATCAACCCGACCTTGCGCGCCCATTGGCCGGCGCAGTTGACGACGATCTCTGCGGCGATGTCGCCACGGTCCGTCTCAACGCCGCAGGCAACGCCGTTTTTTACCGTGATCCCGGTGACCTTCACCCGCTCGAAAACTTTCGCACCGCCGTTGCGCGCGCCCTTGGCGAGCGACTGTGTCAAGTCCGTCGGAATGGCCTTGCCGTCTCCCGGCAGCCAGACGGCGCCGACCAGATCGTCCGTCGCCATCACCGGCCACAGATCGGCCGCCTCTTTCGGCGAAATAACATCGATCTCCACCCCTTGAGCACGCGCCGACGCGGCCGTACGCTTCAGCACTGTCATACGGTCTGATGTGCGCGCCACCGACAGCGAGCCGCAATTCTTCCAGCCGGTGGCAAGACCGGTCTCGGACTCCAGTTCACTGTAGAGCTGGGTCGAATATCGGATCAGGCTGGTCATGTTGGCATGGCTGCGCAATTGCCCGACAAGGCCGGCGGCATGCCAGGTGGTGCCGCCGCTGAGTTGGCCTTGCTCGAGCAACACGACATCGGTCCAGCCGAGCTTGGTGAGATGATAGGCGACCGAACAGCCGGTGATGCCGCCGCCGACAATGACGACGCGCGCTTGCGTGGGGAATTCGTTTGCCATGGGACATCCTGCCGTTTTGACACCGGCTGGATCATAGCAGGCGAATCCCAAATATCAACACATAATGCCACAAAATATCACATTAAGATGCAACCATCAGTTCAGGTCCTTTGCGCACCACCGCTTCCGCGATATCAGCCTGCGGCTTCGCATCGACGATCAAGCCGGCGGCGCGCTGGAAGTTCGGGATCCTGAGCGGCGTCAGTTTTGCGAACTTGCTGCTGTCGAGAACGAAGTAGGTTTTGGCTGCGAGCGCGATCATCCGTCCGCGCTGTTCGGCGCCCGCGCGGGTGAAATCGGTCACTTCGCCGTCGGGCGAGAGTGCGCCACCGCCGAGGAAGGCGATGTCGACGCGAAAGCGCGCCATTGCCTCGGGCATGTCGATGCCGGCGGCCGCTTCCTCGCCGGGATCGATTTCGCCACCCAGCATATGCACGCGCATGCCTGGAATGTGGCACAGGTGAAGCGCAATCGGCAGGCTGGCCGTACAGATGGTGAGATCGCGCAGGTCGCTCATGGCTTGCGCGACGGCCAGCGTCGTGGTGCCGGAATCGAGGAAAACCACCATGCCGTTGTGGATGAGTCCTGCGGCCGCCCTGCCGATCGCGGCCTTGCCCCGGGCATTTTCTCGGCTGCGCAAGTTCATTGCCGGCTCACTCGGCTCGAAACGGGCGGCGCCGCCATGCACGATGCCGAGCTGTCCCTTATCCGACAGCAGCTTCAGGTCGCGGCGGATGGTTTCGCGCGAGACATCGAAGAACCCGGCAAGTTCGGCAATGCTAACGGAACCTTGGGCGCTGAGGCGCTTCAGGATCTCATCGTGTCGCCGCGTGGCGAGCACGCGCATCTGCTGACTGTTCTCGGGAGACACTGGACCCTCACGTGACCTTGATGTTGTAATATGTGGCAGTGGCCGAGAGCCGAGGCAACCGCCACCGAAATCTAAAACACAACTTCAACGCCGCCAAAGATTTCGTGAGAGCCATCTTAGGCTAGCTAAACCGTCCGCACTGAAACATCATCTGAAGGCGATTTTTCTCTACCGAGGACGTTGACGCCGCGTGGCCGCTGAAAAATTAGGCTTTTTATTTTAAAGGGAAAATCGATCAGAAAATATATTTGAGATTTCGCCAGGCAGTCGATTAAGGGAAAAGCCTTTTTCCCTCGACTATCGGGATCAATCGGACGATTTCAACCTCTCGCCACCCGGCGACATGCTCGCTCCCGTCTTGAAAAGTACCGTCATCGATGCACTTTGAGGTCCGGGGTTTGTGCTATTGCTCTTCGGCAAGGTGGAGAGAATCGTCTTCTCGGCGAAAATAGATGTCCTACAAAGTGTCGACGACGAGTTCGTTCAGGCCTTTGGTAGAGGCCTTTTTTTGGCTGATGCCATGGCTGTTTTCCCTTTTTTCAGTGCCTCACAAGAGGAGCGGACGAGAAACCAGGTTGCGGCAATGCTGTCCCATTGAGATTGGACCAGCATGCCAAATGGGCTTGTGGCCGGTATGCGCAGATACGAAATCGCGCTTCGTCGAATTCCGACAGTGAAGCTTGGACAGATCGAGGTCGCCAACGATGTCCAGAGCACCATGCACAATGTCCAGATCTCCGGCGCCAAGCCGGCTACGCGAAGTCTATCCAGGACCGCTCTTTCGCCCGCTTTGAGGTCTCGTTGCCCGCGAGGTAGACTGCTCGCATGACCTTCAGGCTTATCTTGCTTGGCACCTCGGCCAGCGTGCCCTCGGCCGAGCGCAATCACCCGGCGCTGCTCGTTGAAGCCGGCAGTCAGCGGGTGCTGGTCGATTGCGGGGAAGGCACCCAGCGTCAGCTTCTGCGTAGCGGCGCCGGATTCAGGCGACTTGATCGCCTGCTCCTCACGCACGCGCATCTCGACCACGTGCTCGGGATTCCAGGCTTGTTCTCGACGCTTCGGCTTCGGCATAGCGAGGACCTTGTAATCATTCATGGCAGCGCCGACACCCTCGACGTCGTCGCCCGCATGCTCGCTGGCCTTTGGGGTGAGGGACGCGCGCCGATCCCGCTGCAACTCGTGCCGCTTGTCCCCGGACGCGTGTTCGAGGTGGATGAGTTCACGGTCGATTGCTTTCAAGTGCGCCATCGCGACACCGACAGCTACGGCTTCATCTTCGAGACGCCGGCGCGCCGTCATCTCCGTCCGGACCGCTTGGCAGCTCTGGGCGTGCCAGACGGTCCGATCCGGAAGGACTTGGCCGAAGGCCGCCCAATTTCTCTCCCCGACGGCAGAATGATTGCTCCCGAAGCCGTCCTCGGACCACCCGAAGCCGGCAAGAAACTGGTCATTGTAGGCGACGTCGAAACCACCGATGGATTGGCCGACCAGGTGAGCGGCGCCGACCTGCTGGTCATCGAAGCCACATTCCTGGAACGAGATGCAACGATGGCGCGCGACTACGGACATCTGACAGCTGCGGAGGCAGCTTCGCTGGCAGTGACCAGTGAGGTAAAGCAGCTCGTTCTTACGCACATCTCCGGCCGCTATCGCGACGAAGAAATTCTGGCGGAAGCCGTCCGGACATTTACGAACAGCCTTATCGCAACGGATTTCACGACCCTCACCGTCTAGTGACAGAGGTATGACGTTCAGAATTGGCATCATCTCGGATACGCACGGCTTGCTGAGGCCGGAGGCGGTGCGTTGCCTGGCCGGGGTCGACCACATCATTCATGGGGGAGACATCGGCCGCCCCGAGATCATCACAGCGCTTCGCGGTATCGCACCGGTTACCGCAATCAGAGGTAACGTGGACACCGGTGGGTGGGCTGTGGAATACGCAGAAACCAAGCTCGTACGCCTCGCCGGGCGAGCAATCTACGTGCTTCATGATCTCAAGACGCTGCAGATCGATCCGGTTGTCCAGGGCATCGATTTGATCGTGTCCGGTCACTCGCATGTGCCGAGGATGGAGACAGTGGATGGCGTGCTTTATTTGAATCCGGGCAGCGCTGGCCCACGACGGTTCAAGCTGCCTGTCACCCTTGCGACGGTCGACATTACTCGGGGCGGCATACAGCCCTCGATGCGGAGCTTGGTAAACGGCTGAGCCAATTCAGCGCACACTTAATATACGTCCGCGCCTATATCCGACTGTCTCCTGGATTTATCACAAGATGGCCAGGCGCGCCGCAACGCGGAGAGAAGCATTTTTCAGGACTGGTTAGCGGGAGTTCTCGCCGCGGGCGGTGGTGGACTGCTCCGTCATTTCTGGCGAAACGCTGAGTGGAACGACACAACCAGCGGGCCTAAAATGTAGTCGAGTGCCGTGCGTTGGTCGGTAACGATCATGACTGACGCCGGCATGCCCGGATAAAGCGCGATCTGTGAGGCCGCGGCCAATTCCACTGGATCGACCGCTATGTCCGCGAGGTAATAGGGAAAGCCGGTTTTGGTGTCGGTAATGCGATCCGCCGAAATGCGGGTGACGCGTCCATGAATTGTGGGTATCGAACGCTGCTTGTATGATGTGAAGCGAACTTCGGCGGCCATGTTGGGCCGCAGGTTCGATATATCCTCGACGCGAACCTGTGCCTGGACGATCAGCGAGTTCTCGGTCGGCACGATGTCGAGGATGGTCTGGCCCGGCGCCACGATCGCACCGATCGAAAAGACGCTGAGATCCATCACTTGGCCATCATAGGGCGCGCGCACTTCGGCCCGGTCCATGGCAGCCCGGGCGGCGAACATCTTGGGTACGAGGTCGGAAAGATTCGATTGCGTATCGATCAGCATGGCCGACAGCTTGGTCCGACGCTCATTGGTCAATTGGGCGATCTGGCTCTCGAGTTCGGCTTTGCTCTGTTGGCTGCCGCCGATTGCGCCGAGGTTATCGTCGATCAGGCCTTGCAAATCCGAGGCGGACCTTTCCAGTTCCAGGATGCGTGGCCGGGTCGTCAATCCGGCCTTGAGCAGCTTCGACAGGCTGGCCTTCTCCTCGATCGTCGACTTGAGCTGAGCCTGGTAGGATTCGACCCGAGACTGCTTGCCCCGTATCTGCTCCTCGAGCTCAGCAATGCGACGCTCGAGTATCTGTTTGGCGCCGGCCATCGAGGCACGCTGGGTTTCCAGATCGGCGATCTGATTGGCCATCGCATCCTTGAGGTAGTCCTCGTGCTCTTTGAGAGTGTCCTCGGGGAAGGCAACAGCCTCGCTGCCGTCCAGTTCGGCCCTGATCCTAGCATCGGTCGCGCGCAAGAGCGCATATTGCTGGGCATAGAGATTGAATTCGGACCGGGTCCTGGTGTCGTCCAGCTTCAGCATTATGTCGCCTTTCCTGACGACGTCGCCATCCTTTACCCGGATCTCTCTCACCGTACCGCCGTCGAAATGCTGTACGCTCTTTCGATTGCCTTCCACCTTGACGATGGCGTCGGCGAGCACGGCGCCGTTCAGAGGGGCAAAAGCTGCCCAGCCGCCGAAAATTCCGAAAAAGGCCATTATGATCAGCAGACCGATATAGGCCGGCACCCGGATGGAATCCGGAGCCGGGATGCCGGCCTCGCCGGGCAGGCTATGGTAAGTGAGGGCGCTGTCACTCATCGAACTCTCCGACCACAGTTCATTGGGTCGCCACCGCGATTGGAGCCGCGCGCTGGTTGAGCAGCGCCACAATCTCGTTTCTCACCCCGAAGGCGTCGACGGCGCCATCGCGCAACAGCAGGATCTTGTCGACATTCGCCAAGGTCGAGGGCCGGTGCGAGACGATGATCACCGTGCTGCCGCGGCGCTTCAGCTCAATCGCGCAGTCAGTCAGCGCGCGGTCGCCATCAGCGTCTAGATTGGAGCTCGGCTCATCGAGAATGATCAGTTTTGGCGTTCCGAACACCGCCCGGGCAAGAGCGATCCGTTGCCGGTATCCTCCCGACAGCACTGCGCCGCCTTCGCCGATCTGAGTCTCGTAACCCTGCGGCAGGCGAATGATCATCTCGTGCACGCCGGCGAGCCGCGCGGCATCGATCACCTCCTGGTCGACATTGGTCTTGAAGCGGCCGATGTTGGCCGCGATCGTATCGGAGAAGAGTTCGATATCCTGCGGCAGGTAGCCAATGTGATCACCGAGTGCGTCGTGCCCCCATTGCGACAGGTCGGCACCATCCAGCCTGACTGTGCCGCGGCTGGGTTGCATGACGCCGGCAAGGTGGCGCGCCAGGGTAGACTTGCCGGCGCCGGAAGGGCCAACGATTCCGAGCGCCTCGCCAGCCTCCAACCGAAACGACACGTCGCGCAGAAGCACTTTCTGCTGGCTTTGAATTGCAAAGCTTACCTGCTCGACGGAGATCGTGCCGCTGGGCTTGGGCAGGTTGAACGCTCGTTCGTTCCGAGCGCCCCCGTCGACCAGCTTCTCGACCCTTGCAAACGCTGCCCGAGCCAGGATCAGGCTGCGCCAGAGGCCGACGATCTGCTCGACAGGCTGCAACCCCCTGCCCAGCAGGAGACTCGCCGCAAACATGGTGCCGCCGGTAATCTGCCTTTCGATGACCAGATACGCGCCGAGGCCGAGGATCAGCGATTGCATGGTGAGCCGCAGGAAGCGGATCAGGCCCGACATCAGGGCGGCACGGTCGCTTGCCTCCGCCTGGCGCCGCAGTGCCAGGTTGCGGTCGCGGCCCCAGCGGCGGATGAGACCGTCGATCATCCCCATGGCGCGAACGACTTCCGAGTTCCTGAGGCTCATTTCGGTGAAGTTATAGTTGTTCGTCGCCAGCTCGTTGGCCTGCTTTAGCGGCGAGCGCACGAGATACTCGTTGAGCACGGCCATGCCTATCAAGAGCAACGAGCAGCCCAATGCGAAGAAGCCGAGCCACGGATGCAGCAGGAAGATGATGCCGATATAGATGGGCGACCATGGCAGGTCGAACAGGGCGTGGATGCCGCTGCCGGTGATGACCTGCCTGAACGTATCGAAGTCGCGGATTGGCTGGCTGGGCGAGGAGCCGGGCGACGGAGTTTCGACGGACGCGGCGAGGATCTTTGCCGAAAGCAGCCGGTCGAGCCGCGCGCTGGCGCGTGTCAGGATGGCGGCGCGCACAAGGTCGAGGCCGGCAAGAGCCAGGAAAGCGGCAAGCAACACCAGGGTGAGCATCACCAGCGTGGTCTCGCTGCCGCTGGTGACCACCCGGTCGTAGATCTGCAGCATGTAGAGCGGGGATGCGAGATAAAGCAGATTGATCGCCAGGCTGAACGCCGCCGCAAACAGGAAATAACGGCCGCAGGCGCGAAGCGCTTCCCTCACCACCTTGGATTTGCTGTCGAGACCCAAAATACCTAGCGGAGAACCGCCCCCTGTCCAAAATGCATGCCCGAACCCGATACTACTCCCGATCCTTCAACGGGCCACCCGATGCGCACGTAAAGCTTCCGTAAACCTTAATTCGTAAGCTAAACGCTCGGCCGGCGCAGAAACCGGGCGAGCCGCGCGTGATTGCGGGCTCGCTCTCTTCCCGTCACAGGAACTCGCTCGTCCCCCCGGCTACGCCCGTCAAAGTGAACTCCGGATTGTAGGTAACGACGGTATGGCCTTCGCCATCATCGGCAAGCTTGAAGCTGTTTGCATCATAGGTGCCGAGCAAATGCAGCGTGGCATTGTGGGCGCCGTCGGAGACCGTCAACGTGCCGCCGCTGCCGTCCTGGCTGGCCTGATAGGCAACCGTCGTGCCGGTGCCGAACAAGACATCGTTGAGGTCCAGCTTGTCGTCGTTGGTGATGCCGCCGATCCGTCCGCTGTAGTCGAAGGAATCGTCGAGTTCCAGCGTGCCGGCCGCGTTCTGCGCGAAGGTGACATCCGTCGACGACGCTGCGCCGAATTCCAGCTTCGACAGGTTGCCGATCGTGGCATCGCCGTCGCCGGTGACTTCACCGTGGATGACGATGTTGCCGCCGTTGGCCGAGAGCATGCCGGAATTCGCGATCCCGCCGGCGACGATCAAGCCGCCCGAACCGGTTGCCTCAAGCGTGCCGGAGTTGATGACGACGCTGCCGCCGGTGTCGATGACCAGGGCGTTGGTGCCCGAAGCGATGATGGTGCCCCTGTTGTCGAGGCCGAGCATACCATCGCCCAGCTGGCCGGCGCCCGAGATCGTGTTGTCTATATTGGTCAGCGAGACGTCCGGACCGGTGCCGGAGATGACGTTGAAGGCACTGTCGGACAGGTCAATCTGTCCGCCGCCTTGCAGGGTCACCCCATGCTGGATGACCTGCAGCAGCGTATCGCCGCCGGCCGAGTCGAGCGAGATGAGGCCGCTGTTGTTGACTATGCCGCTCAGCGGCAGCAGAGCGCCGTCGCCGATCGTCATGGTGCCCGAATTGTTGACCACCGGTGTCTGGTCGAAGACGAAATTGCTTCCAGTCAGCGCGCTCGAGTGGACGCCGTCCAACGTGATCGACTGTCCATCGCCGAGCGTTATCACCGCATTGCCGTGGGCGTCATCGGCGATATGCGTCTGGAGGTCGGCGAAATCCGCCAATCCGTTATAGCCGATGAGATCGATCTGGTCGGCCGCCGCATCGAAATTGTGCACTGTGTCGGCGCCGATCGGTTGCGAGAAGACGAACAGATCGTTGCCGCTGGAGCCGGTGAGCACGTCGTCGCCCGACCAGGCGAAGATCGGCGAGCCCGGCGCGTAGGCCTCGACATTGTCGGCGATCAAAACATTGGCCATGCTGCCGTCGGCATTCGTCCAGTATTCAGTGATATTGAGCGTTAGAGCACCAGTGTAGCCGTCGGGCGAGATGATAGAGAGAGTGGCGATGTTGTTAGTCTGCACCGTCCAAGAACCGTCGCCGTTGTCAACGCCTTCGCTCAGGCTCCAACCCAGCGGAACGCCCGCAACTGTTACTGCAATGTCACCATGCACAGTTCCCGGATCTGTTAGAGCAAGATTAATAAGCTGCCCCGCAACCCCCGCAGGGGCCACTTTCTCATTCGTCGATGAGGTTTGAGCTGTTGCCCCAATATTACCGGAAATGTCGGTGTAGGACGCTGTGACAATCAACCTTCCGTTATCTTTCCCACTCGAACTGCCACCAGAATAATCGAGTTGAAGGGCCCAGTGGATGTTGTCCGCTGTTGTCAGGGATATGACCTTCACGGGGGTAGAGGTGGCGCTGAGTGTTACTGGGGATCCAGAACCGTTAGTTTGCCATTGAAGGTCGCTGGCATCGAAGTTGCTTACCGCTTCTGAGAACGTGATACTGACGTCCGTGTAGCCACTGGCATCCGGGTTAGGTGTTAAGAATACAATTGAACTTACTGTGGGTGTGGTGGTGTCGATGATAGCCGCGTAGCTGGCCGAGACGGCACTGGTGTTGCCGGCCACGTCAGTCTGCGTCGCCGTGAACTGATATGTGGTGCCGTTCACCAGAACGTTGCTATCAATTTTGCTCCAGTTGCCGCTGCCATCCGCCAACGCCGTGCCGATGGACACGCCGTTCTGGAACACCGTGACCGTGCTGTTGGCCTCCGCCGTTCCGTTGATCGTCAGTGAGGTGTCGTTGGTGATGTGGTCGCCCACTGT
>NZ_AZUY01000036.1 GCF_000513935.1 Mesorhizobium sp. WSM3626
GCCAACTTCATGGGCTTTGTCAAACTTGCCGCTATCGCTATCTGGCTCAGGTAGTTAAATCGTCACTACGCCCTAGATCCAGGTCGGCGTGAATTCAGCGGCATAGCGCTCGCCGAAGCCGCCTTCCGGAAGGATCTCCTTGATCCTGGCCAGGTCTTCTGCGGACAGCACCAGATCGGCAGCGCCGACGTTTTCAGCCACACGGTCCTGTCGACGCGAGCCCGGAATCGGCACGATGTCGTTGCCTTGAGCCAAAAGCCAGGCTAGTGCCAGCTGTGACACGGTGGCCCCTTTGGTTTTGGCCAGTTCCGTCAACTGGCGCACGGCTTCGAGGTTCTTCTCGAAATTGCCGGGCTGCCAGCGTGGATCGCCTCGGCGCATGTCGCTTTCCTCGTACTCAGCGGCGGGCTTGACCGCTCCAGTCAGAAAGCCACGGCCGAGCGGTGAGTACGGGACGAAGCCGATGCCAAGCTCTCTCAAGGTCGGAAACAGGACTTCGACATCGCGCTCGAACACTGAATGTTCGGTCTGCAGCATTGCAACTTCCTGCACGGTGTGGGCCTTGCGGATCGTCTGGGTGCCTGCTTCGCTCAGCCCGAAATACTTGACCTTTCCCTCAGCGATCAGATCCTTGACCGTGCCTGCAACATCCTCAATCGGCACGTTTGGATCGACGCGGTGCTGGTAGAGGACGTCGATATGATCGACGCCGAGATTGCGCAGGCTATTCTCGGTGACCTCACGAATGTGTTCTGGACGGCTGTCGGATCCCCAGGATCGGGTGAACCCGAATTTGGTCGCCAAGACGACCTTATCACGGAAGCCCTTGACGGCGCGGCCGATGAACTTCTCGTTTTCTCCCCAGCCATAGAGCTCGGCGGTGTCGAACAAGGTCACGCCCAGGTCATAGGCGCGGCGGATCGTTGCAAGCCCGGCCTGCTCATCGGCGGCACCATAGGCCAGGTGAAAACCCATGGCGCCGTATCCGATGGCGGAGACTTCCGGGCCGTTAGTGCCCAATTTGCGTTTTTGCATGTTTTGTATCCTTCCGTGGTACGGGAGGAATGTGGTCAGTCGTCAGACTTTTGCGATGCCTGATGGTCCTGATTAATTGCCTGATCCTGCCGACAGGTTGATTTTTTCAGGTAACTGGCACCTGATGAGACCATGGAAAAACTCGACGAACTCCGATCCTTGGCGATCCGTCATGCCGGAGTCCAACACCCCGGTATGCCGCGGCTGAGTGTCCACAGCATTGCTGAACCGACAGAAATGATGGCCCTGGTTTATGTTCCGATGGCCTTCATCGTACTTCAGGGAACCAAGCGCACGATCATCGGGGATAAGGTGTTCGAATACGGACCGGGTCAGACCATGGTCGTTGCCGCCGAAATCACGGCCATGGGCCAGATCCTCGAGGCATCGGTGGACAGCCCGTTCCTGGCGATAAACCTCAATCTCGATCCCGCTGTAATAACCAACGTGGTGCTCTATCTGTCCCAGACGCCCGAGCTGCAGATGCAGCCCGGATTCGGTTTCAGCATGGCCAATTCCGAGTTGATAGGGGCCTGGCAAAGGTTGCTGGAAATGTATGAGCGCCCGAAGGAGATCCCCGTGATGGGACTCCATTTGGAGCATGAACTGATGTTTCGGCTGATGCTGAGCCCGCACGCCGAGATGCTGCGCCAGATTGCTGGAGTCGACTCCCGGCTGTCCCACATCCGCCAGGTGATGGGCTGGATACGCGAGCACTATACCGAGCAGCTCAGCGTTGAGGACATGGCCGCGGTTGCCGGCATGAGCGCGTCCGTGTTCCATCGCCGCTTCAAGGCCGTGACGGCGCTAAGCCCACTGCAGTATCAAAAGCACATCCGACTGCAAGAAGCCCGCCGCCGCCTCGTTGCCAAGCAGGGTGATGCGGCCTCTGCTGGTTTTGCTGTCGGCTACAAAAGCACTTCGCAATTCAGCCGGGAGTACAAGCGCCTTTTTGGCGAGCCTCCGCGACGCTGACATGGTGCAAACGATCGTCGAAACTGGCTTCTGACAGGCGAAGGGCAAATGCGTCGGAGCAAAGGCGACGTGCACTACGCTGTGGCGTCAAAGGCTGACGCGGTTGTCAATCTTCTTTGTTCGGGCTGGCACACCTGCAAACCATCCTATTTGTACGCCTTTGCCGCCGATCGCCGCACGCACGGCTGAGAGGTCTTTCGAACGCAGCGTCGCTAGACTATGTGTCGCTCATAAGTAACCACAGGAGAAATCGAACTCGGACAGCGAGACGCAGTCACCCTCTCCCGCACTGCTCCGGCAGGAGAGGTTCAGCCTTGCCGCCAGTTGCCAGCAGCCTTTTCGGCTCGACAAATCCGGCAATGGTGCGGTCGAGAAGACTCGAACTTCCACGGGTTGCCCCACAGCGACCTCAACGCTGCGCGTCTACCAATTCCGCCACGACCGCACGTGGTAGGAGCCGGAACCGACCGGCTCGCGGCGTGTAGCAAATCGTTTCCGGCGAAACAAGTGCGCGATGAGCAATAATGTCCGGCAATTGGCATAACGTTCCACAGGATTGCAATGAGCATCCGGAACTGGACGTTTACGCCTGATGTCGCCATATGGAGGCCAAAGGCATGTCGCCCAAAAGTGCAAGGCGGTTTTGGGGCCACGACATGTATAAGTAAAAGCGACACGCCATGACAGAACGCAGCCAGATCGCCACGTCGTTCCTCCCCTTGCCCGGTTCGGCGCCGGTAGAATGGCTGGTTGAACCTGGCCTTACCGCCTATCCCGATGCGCTGGCCTTCATGGAGGCGCGCGCCGAGGCGATCCGCAGCGGAGCCGCCGGCGAGATGGTCTGGCTGGTCGAACATCCGTCGCTCTACACCGCCGGCACCAGCGCCCGCATCGAGGACCTGATCGAGCCTGACCGCTTTCCGGTCTTCGCGGCCGGTCGCGGCGGCGAATACACCTATCACGGGCCCGGCCAGCGGGTTGCCTATGTCATGCTCGACCTGAAGCGCCGGCGCGAGGACGTGCGCGCCTTCGTCGCCGCACTCGAACAGTGGATCATCGGTACGCTCGCCGCCTTCAACGTGCGCGGCGAGCGCCGCGAGGACCGGGTCGGTGTCTGGGTGGTGCGGCCCGATCGCCCTGCCTTGCCGGACGGCTCACTGGGCGAGGACAAGATCGCGGCAATCGGCATCAGGCTGCGGCGCTGGGTCAGTTTTCACGGCATCGCCATCAATGTCGAGCCGGACCTCTCCCATTTCGGCGGCATCGTGCCCTGCGGCGTGCAGGATCACGGCGTCACCAGCCTCGTCGATCTCGGCCTTCCGCTGACGATGGCCGATCTCGACCTGGCGCTGAAATCCGCGTTTGAGGATGTGTTCGGCGCAGCCGCGGCCTTGCCCGCCGAAGTGGCCCGCAAGACCGGCTGACCGCGCATCAGATCAGTTGGGCCGACGCCCACAACACGCCGCAGCCATGGATGGCGAACACCGCCAGCAAGGCCACTGCGATGACGAGACGGTCGACGGTGCCGATCGGCTCCAGTTCGTGACGTGGCTTCACGCCGCTGCCGACGGTGAGCAGGCTGAGGATCGAAAACACCGCACCGGCCGCCAGGAGGAAGCCCGACGAAAAACCAGCCCGCCAGCCGAGCGCCAGAAAGGCCGAAAGCAGCGAGAAGGACGCTAGCGCCAGGACGACCGGCCCCGGGCAGATCTGGCGCAGCACCTGGCCGCCGTCGAATTTCCACACCGGCACCAGATTGGCGATGTTGAACAGGGCCACGCAGCCCGCAAGCGCGGCCAGCAGCGCGGCCGCGGCCTTGTGGCCCTCTCCGCCGGCAAGCACGCTGGCGGCAATGACGATCGGTACCAGGAAGGCGGAGAACCCCGCCCCCATCAACGCCACGAAGGCCACTTCGAAACGGCTGTTGTAGGGCCGGCCTCCAATGGCGATGCCGCCAAGCAGCGGGATGAAGATCATCCGCGCCCTGCGATGGCCCGTCAGCCGAAACGCCGCCATGTGGCCCAGTTCGTGCAGTGCCACCACCGACGTCAGGATCGCGGCCAACGCCAGCCCGCCAAGATGAAGGCCGAAGAACGGCCACAGCATCAACGCCGACAGCACGGCAAAGCCGACCTGGCTCAGCGGATGCTCGAACCAGCCACCCTTGCGGTACCGCCCGGTCTTTGCCCAACGCTGCAGCTTGGACAGCTCGCGGCGCATGGCGAAGTACCGGAACACCAGGAAAGCGACGCCGCGATACCGGTCTGTGCGGCTGAGCGTCACGCGTGTGCCGCTGCCCTGCGAAACCAGTTCGGCGGTCTCGCCATAATCCTTCCAGAACGAGCCATCAAGCGCGGTGTCCTCAATCACCCGCATCGAGAAGCGGCTGCCCTCGACGACATCTTCAAACCGCGCCCTGCGCTCGATCGGCTTGCCGTCGCGGCCTTCCCACGACAGCATGATGCGGGCCACGCCCTCTTCGTCCAGCGGCTGCGCCGACAGGATCTCGCCGGACCAGCCGGCGTCGCTGCCAAGCGGCCACAGCGCCTGCCACAGGCGCTGCCGGTCCATTGCGACGACGCGGCTCGACCGGACCGTGCGCAAGCCGAGCGGCACGGTCATCAAGAGAAAGATCAGCCCGAGATTGCTGGCCACGAGAATGGCCGTGACGATGGGCGACACCTGGACGTTGCTCCTGCCTGGAGGCGTACCCTAACCTCGCGGCGGCAAGAAAAGCTTAACGGCGGAGCGGCTTACGGCCATCGGGAAACAGCGAATGGCGAATGCCGCCAACTCACATGGCTCCGATCCAGATCGCCATGGAAACAAGAAACGCACTCATGCAAACCAGCGAGATGACATCCTGAACCAGATCGGTCATAACTCTCTCCTGTTGTGGATATGTTTCTAATTTGTTCTAATTTTGTTCCATTGTCAACGAACAGAATCCGACCGCATCCAAAATCTCCGGGCGATCAGCTCGGCAGGGTTAAGAAAAGATTGACAGCCCGCCGCCTATCAACAGGCAGGGGAAATGGCGGGCGTGGGGCACTCGCGAAACACGCAGGTGTTGAGTTTCAGGTCAGGCCGGCAACACCTGACGCACAGGCTAAAGCGGCACCACCTTGCCGTCGGAGAGCGTGACGCGCCGGTCCATGCGTGATGCCAGTTCGTGATTGTGGGTGGCGATCAGCGCGGCGAGACCCGATTGCCGCACCAGCGCCTCCAGCGCCTCGAAGACGTAGGAGGCGGTGACCGGGTCGAGGTTGCCCGTCGGCTCGTCGGCGAGCAGCACCAGCGGCGCATTGGCGACGGCACGGGCAATGGCGACACGCTGCTGCTCGCCGCCGGACAGCTCGGATGGTCGGTGCGACGCCCGCTTGCCGATCTGCATGTAGTCGAGCAGTTGCGCGGCGCGCTCGCCCGCTTCCTTGCGCGGCAGCCCCTTGATGAGCTGCGGCATCATGATGTTTTCCAGCGCCGAAAACTCCGGCAGCAAATGATGGAACTGGTAGACGAAGCCGACATCGTTGCGGCGAATCGAGGTGCGCTCGTCGTCGGACAACCGGCCGCAGGCGCGGCCGGACAAGATCACGTCTCCGGCGTCGGGACGCTCCAGCAGGCCCGCCGTATGCAGCAGCGTCGACTTGCCGGTGCCCGACGGAGCCACCAGCGCCACCATCTCGCCGCGCCGCAGCGAGAAGTCGGCGCCGTTCAGGATGGTGAGCTTGCGCGGGCCCTGGACGTAGTGCCGCTCGACGCTCTTCAACTCGATAATGACCTCGGCCACTACTCGTACCTCAAGGCTTCGACCGGATCGAGACGGGCCGCCCGCCACGCTGGAAACACCGTTGCCAGGAAGGACAGCGCCAGCGCCATGATGATGACATAGGTCGTCTCGCGCGGATCCATCTTGGCCGGCAACTGGCTGAGGAAATACAGCTCCGGATTGAACAGCACCTTGCCGGTCATCCAGGAGAAGAACTGGCGGATCGATTCGATGTTGGTGCAGATCAGGACGCCGAGCAGCACGCCGGCGAGCGTGCCCGTCACGCCGATCGCCGCTCCCGTCATCAGGAAGATGCGCAGGATGGCGCTGCGCGAGGCGCCCATGGTGCGCAGGATGGCGATGTCATGCCCCTTGTCCTTCACCAGCATGATCAGTCCGGAAATGATGTTGAGCGCCGCCACCAGCACGATCAGCGTCAGGATCATGAACATCACGTTGCGCTCGACCTGAAGGGCGGAAAAGAAGGTCTCGTTGCGCTGGCGCCAGTCGACGAGGTCGATGGGGCGTTGCGCCGCCTCTTCCACCTTCGGTTTCAGCGCATCGACATCATCGGGATTGTCGACATAGATCTCGATCGTCTGCGCCCGGCCGTCCATGTTGAAATAGAGCTGCGCTTCGGAGAACGGCATGTAGACGATGGAGCTGTCATACTCCGACATGCCGACTTCGAAGATCGCGGCGATCTTGTAGCCCTTCATGCGCGGCGTGGTGCCGAGCGGCGTCACATCCCCGTCCGGCGAGATCAAGGTGATGGTATCGCCGAGCGCCAAGCCGAGATTCTCGGCCATGCGCTTGCCGATGGCGACGCCCTCGCCGGTATCGAAATCGGCGAGCGTGCCTTGCTTGATGTTGCTGGCAACAATGGCGATCTTGCCGAGGTCTTCACCCCTGATACCGCGCACCAGCGCGCCGGTGCCGCCGCCGACATTGCCTTGCGCCAGCACCTGGCCATCGATCAGCGGAATAGCGTATTTGACGCCGGACACGCCGTTGATGCGGCTGGCGACCTGGGCATAGTCCTCGAGTGGCGAATCGAGCGGCTGCACGATCAGATGGCCGTTGACGCCGAGTATGCGCGTCAAAAGCTCGGCGCGGAATCCGTTCATCACGGCCATGACCACGATCAGCGTGGCGACGCCCAGCATGATGCCGAGAAAGGAGATCGAGGCGATCACCGAGATCACCGTCTCCTTGCGCCGCGAGCGCAAATAGCGCCACGCAACCGTGCGCTCGAAGATTGAGAACGGGCCGGCGCCCGCCGATCTCGCTGCCGCCGCCTCGCTCATGCGGTGGCACCGAAGCGTTTTGCCGCGTCGGCGATCGGCAGCGTCACGCGCTCGCCGCTCTTGCGATTCTTGATCTCGACTTCGCCGGCGGCCACGCCGCGCGGCCCGACAATCACTTGCCAGGGCAGCCCGATCAGGTCGGCGGTGGCGAATTTGCCGCCCGGCCGCTGGTCGGTATCGTCGTAGAGCACGTCCTTGCCGGCGGCGGTGAAGGCAGCGTTGAGCTCATCGCAGACGCGGTCGCAGTCGGCGTCGCCCGCCTTCATGTTGATCAGGCCGATATCGAACGGCGCCACCGCTTCCGGCCAGATAATGCCGTTCTCGTCGTGGCTGGCCTCGATGATCGCCGCGACCAGCCGCGACGGGCCGATGCCGTAGGAGCCGCCGGAGGCGAAATGATCCTTGCCGTCGGGGCCGGTCACCTTGGCGCCCATCGGCTTGGAGTATTTCTCGCCGAAGTGGAAGATATGGCCGACCTCGATGCCGCGCGCCGAGACCCGGTCGCCTGTCGGGACCTTCTCCCAGGCCGCCTCGTCATGCATCTCGTCGGTGGCGGCGTAAGGCGTCGTCCACGTCTTGACGATATCCGATATCTCGCCGTCATTGGCGAAGTCGGTGTTCGCGCCGGGCACGGCAAGCGACAGATAATCGCGATGGCAGAAAACCTGGCTCTCGCCTGTATCGGCCAGGATGATGAACTCATGGCTGAGATCGCCGCCGATCGGTCCGGTGTCGGCCCGCATCGGGATTGCCTGCAGGCCCATGCGGGTGAAGGTCCGGAGATAGGACACGAACATCCTGTTATAGGCGGCTCGCGCGCCCTCGAAGTCGAGATCGAAGGAATAGGCGTCCTTCATCAGGAATTCGCGCGAACGCATCACGCCGAAGCGCGGCCGCACCTCGTCACGGAACTTCCACTGGATGTGGTAGAGGTTGAGCGGCAGGTCCTTGTAGGACTTGACGTAGGCACGAAAAATCTCGGTGACCATTTCCTCGTTGGTCGGTCCGTAGAGCATGTCGCGGTCCTGGCGGTCCTTGATGCGCAGCATCTCCTTGCCGTAGTCGTTGTAACGGCCGCTCTCGCGCCACAGATCGGCCGACTGGATGGTCGGCATCAGGATCTCCAGCGCACCGGCGCGGTTCTGCTCCTCGCGGATGATCTTGCAGACCTTGTCCAGCACCCGCTTGCCCAGCGGCAGCCAGGAAAAACTGCCCTGCCCCTGCTGACGGATCATGCCGGCGCGCAGCATCAGCCGATGCGAGACGATTTCGGCCTCGCGCGGATTTTCTTTAAGGATAGGCAGGAAATAGCGCGACAAACGCATGGACTGGTCCGTGAATGAGAATGGCCACGCCAGAATCGGCGGGGCGCAGGCTTGCTTGCCCCGGCTTCATAGCGATTTCATGACCGAATGGAAACCCGGCCATCCCACCACATCAGCCCCTTCCTTCCCGGAATCCCGCGCTTCGGATCAGTCCGCGCCGACAATGGAACGCACCGAACCTCTTCGGATTTGCCCACCAATTCTTTGCGCGCGTCAATCGCGAACATGCCGCAAAGGCTCTATCGACCTTGGCTGTCCGTTTCAAAAGCAAAGCCTGCCGCACTATTGTGCAGTGCAGCACGAGAATGCCCGTTTCAAGGCAAAATTCTTCGTGACATTTTCATTTCCGTTAGGCTAATGTGCCCCGATAACCGAGAGGGCGGAAACAAATCTGCCTTCCTACGCGGTCAAAGTCTTGGGAGGATGCGATCTAGGCGCGGTTATTCGCTGCCGCCGGACACCGGAAACAGATCGGACGCGTTTAATTGCAAGGCCTTGTGCCTTGCATTTTTTTTGTGCAATCATCTGGTTAGCGCCGCGAATTGCCAGGCTACATGACCTTGCGTCAGCAGCCCATGGCCGGCAGGCGGGGCGGCATCTCAATACCATCCGCAGCGCTCCGATCTCGTTGGAGCACCCTTGGGGAGCACCCTTGGGGAGCAGCCTTGCCGGGCTCTCTATTTCGCTGGGGTCTGGCCGAAATCCGGCACGATGTGCGGAATGTCGTTGAGGCTATATCCCAGCCCGTGCGTCAAACCGTAGAAAGTGCCCATCAGGATCGCCGTCGCGACGGTGGTGCGGATCACGGCACGCAACATATGCGGCCCGCGCGGCGCGCTCGCAACCGTGCCCAGCGTCACGTCATGATCGTCATCCTGCGTCTTGACGCTGAACGGCAGAACGGCAAACAGCACCACCCACCAGGTCGCGAAAAACAGGGCGGTGAACGAGACCCAGCTCATGATTGCTCCAATTCGATCAGCGTACCGAAGAAATCCTTCGGATGCAGGAACAACACCGGCTTGCCATGCGCACCTGACTTGGGATTGCCGTCGCCAAGCACGCGGGCGCCGGCAGCCTTGAGTTGGTCGCGCGCGGCCAGGATATCGTCGACCTCGTAGCAGAGATGATGCATGCCGCCTGATGGGTTCTTCGCCAGGAATGCCGCGATCGGCGAGTTCTCGCCGAGCGGCTCCAGCAATTCGATCTTGGTGTTGCCGACATTGACGAACACCACGGTGACGCCATGCTCCGGCAAAGCCTGCGGCTCGGTCACTTCGGCGCCGAGTGTGTTGCGGTAAGCGGCAATGGCGGCCGTCAAATCCGGCACCGCAAGCGCGACATGGTTCAGCCGTCCGAGCATGGCAAGCTTTTTTTCTCCCAGGTCCAAGGTTGGCGTCATACGTCAAATCAACCGAGACCGACAGCCTTTCAGGAAGCGCGCACTGTCGCACCTGTTGCAAACGACATCAGCGAAGTACAAACGGCAATGTCCGGAATCAGCCCTGCCCGCGCCCGCGTGTTTACCTTCGATCTCGGATCGTTCAAAGTTGCCGCTTTGCTCGACGCCGTCGATATCAGAGACAAGCTTGCATCGGCCTTCGCGGCCGGACAGCCGCCGGCGGCCGTGCACGAACTCGCGGTCTCGAACTTCATCGACCAGGATCGCTACGAGCATTGCTTCATCCCGACGCTGATCGACACCGGTTCCGAAAAGATCCTGTTCGACACTGGCTGCGGAGATGAAGACAGTTCACTGCTGGACTGTCTGCAAGCCCTTGGGCTCGGCTCCGATGACATCGATGTGGTGGTCATCACGCACGGGCATCCGGACCACATTGGCGGGCTTGTCCGGAACGGCGAACCGGTTTTCAGCCGGGCGCGCTATGTATTCGGCGCGACGGAATTCGCCTTCTGGACCGAAGGAAATGCGGTGCGCCCGGCCAGGTTGGCCAATCGTGATCTCTTCAGGCGGATTTGCACCGGACTGGCCGATCGCGCGACATTCATAGCGCCTGGAGACGAAGTGGTGCCGGGCATCACTGCCATCGATGCAGCCGGTCACTCACCCGGGCTTTTGGCCTTCCTTGTCGAAAGCGACGGGCAGCAATTGCTGATCTGGTCGGACGCTTTCCTGCACTATGTCGTATCCATTCAGCGTCCGGAGTGGCATGCCGATTTCGACGACGACAAGGAAAGGGCAATCGAGACCCGCAAGCGGCTGCTGAGGATGGCTTCAGAGCGGCGGCTGCTCGTTGCAGGTCATCACATGCCGTTTCCGGGCCTGGGCTATGTCGGGCAGACAGGCGGGTCCTTTCGCTGGATTCCGGTCAGCTATCAGTTGAACGTCTGACCAGACCCTGCCCCTCTCAACGGGTTACGAAAACAGTCACCAGCGGTTTCTTGCCCCAGGCTTCGTTGGCCGCGCCGCGCACCGCGCGCCGCACCGCCTCCTGCACGAGATCGAGATCCTTGCGGCGCTGACGGGGGATCGAATCGACCGCGCCGACGGCCGCATCGATCATCAGATCCTCGAGCGTCTCGCCACGGGCATCGGCCTCGGCGACGCCGATTGCGACCAGATCGGGATCGCCGGCCAGTTCATACTTATCGTCGAGAACGACATTGACCGCGACATGACCGGCAAAGGACAATTTGCGCCGGTCGCGAATACCCATCGCCTGGTCGGTGCCGATCAGATTGCCGTCCTTGTAGACGCGGCCGAACGGCACCTGGTCGATGATGGTGGCGGGACCTGGCGCGAGCCGCAGCATGTCGCCATCGCGCACCTGCGCCACCTGGCCGATGCCCGACATCGACATCAGCGAACCCTGCGCCACCAGATGCGCGGCCTCGCCATGCACGGGAACGCCGATCTGCGGACGCACCCATTCATACATCTTGCGCAGTTCGCTGCGCCGGGGATGGCCGGAGACATGCACCAGCGCATCGCCGTCCTCGATGATCTTGATGCCGAGATCGATCAGGCGGTTCTTGATTTCGAGGATCGCCTTCTCGTTGCCGGGAATGGTGCGCGAAGAAAACACCACCGTGTCGCCCGCCGTCAGCGACACCGATTTCATCTCATCGCGCGACAGTTTCGCCAGCGCCGCCAGCGGCTCGCCCTGGCTGCCGGTGCAGATGATGACAAGGTTCTCGCGCGGGATGAAACCGAAATCCTCCTCGGCGATGAACTCCGGCAGACCGTCCATATAGCCAAGCTCGTCAGCGACATCGATGACGCGCTTCAGCGAGCGGCCGAGCACCAGGCACTGGCGGCCGGCATCGCGCGCCGCCCGGGCGATCGAGACGATACGTCCGACATTGGAGGAAAAGGTGGTGACGGCGACGCGGCCCTTGGCGGCCTGGATGACGCCTTTCAGGCCCTCGCCCACGGCCACTTCCGAGGGTGAATCGCCTTCGCGCAGCGCGTTGGTCGAATCGCAGATCAGCGCCAGCACGCCCTTGTCGCCATAGGCGCGGAAACGCGCCTCATCGGTCTTGGGTCCGATCGTCGGTTCCGGATCGATCTTCCAGTCGCCGGTATGGATGACGGTGCCGGCCGGCGAGGTGATCGCCAGCGACATCGGCTCGGGAATGGAATGCGCCACCGGAATGGCTTCGATTTCGAAGGGACCGACGGTGAACTTTTCGCCGGCCCGGTAGATCGACAGCGGGATCTTCGGTGCGCCCTGCTCGCCCTGCCGCTTGGCTTCCAGCAGCCCGGCGCTGAATGGCGTCATCCAGACCGGCGCCTTCAGCTTCGGCCAGGTGTCGAGCAGCGCACCGTAATGGTCCTCATGCGCGTGGGTGATGATGATGCCGCGCAAATTGGCGAGGTTCTCCTCGATAAAGCGCGTGTCGGGCAGGATCAGGTCGACGCCCGGATGGGCCGCATCGGGAAAAGTGACGCCGACGTCGATGACGATCCACTCGCGCGCGCTCGGCGGGCCGTAGCCGTAGAGGGCGAAGTTCATGCCGATCTCGCCGACGCCGCCAAGCGGCACGAAGACGAGTTCGGCGTTGTCCGCTTTCGCCATGATTTTTCCCTTCCTGGCCCTCAGGCCAAGCCGTTAAAGCAATTCCAGCAAAAGTGTCTAACCGTTTTCAGCCCGGAATTGCTCAAAAACAAAACTATACCCGCGCGGACGCGACCGCGCCGAAATGCACATCTCCGGCGGCGATCGTCAGAACAGACCCTTCATCGTCGCGGATCACGAAACGGCAGTCCTCGTCAATGGTCTCGAAGACGCCGCGCACCACATTACCGTCAATTCTGACAGCAACCTCGCCGCCAAGGCCAGCTGCGCGGGCAAGCCAACGCTCCCGGATGGCGGCAAGGCCACGCCCTTCGTCCCAAAGGCGGGCATTCTCGCTCCAGGCATCCGACAGCGCCAGAAACAGCGTTTCGGCATCGCAAGCCGCGCCCAACGCATGAAGCGATGTCGCGGGATACGGCAAATCCTGCGGGTGTGCCACCACGTTGACGCCGATGCCCACCGCCACCGCGAAACGGCCACCATCAAGCATCGCCGATTCCAAGAGGATACCGGCGAGTTTGGCCCCGGAGGCGAGCACGTCGTTCGGCCATTTCAGCTCGAAGCGGTTCTGTCCCTGGCTCGCACCGTCGAGGCCTATCGCGATGCGGCTCTTCGACACCACCGCGTCGAGCGCGTCGGCCAGCGCCAGCCCGGCGACAAAGCCGAGCGTCGCGGCAAGGCGAAGCTCGCCGGCGGTGATGACAAGCAGCGTCGCCGCCAGATTGCCTTCCGGCGTTGCCCAGGCACGGCCACGCCGGCCGCGGCCGCTTTCCTGCTTTTTGGAAACGACCCAGAGCTTGCCCGGGTCGCCCGCCCGGGCATGGTCCAGCGCCAGCGCGTTGGTGGAGCCGACACTGTCATGCGCTTCGAGCCGGAACCCTTCCGACGCCGAGGTTGGAGCCAGCCGAAATGCCATCCCGTCAGAAAAATGTCTTGGCGGCGGCTTCGGCATAGGTGCCGATCGGCCCGCCGATCAGCACATAGAACAGCACGAACGCGCCACTGACGCCGAGCACGACACGCAATTCGCTGGCCATCGGCACGAAGCCGCCGACCGGCTCATCGAACCACATGATCTTGATTATGCGCAGATAATAGTAGGCGCCCACCACCGAGGCCAGTACGCCGATGACCGCCAGCGCATAGAGATTGGCGTTGATGGCGGCGAGGAAGACGTACCATTTTCCCCAGAAGCCGGCGAGCGGCGGAATGCCGGCCAGCGAGAACATCAGGATGGTCAGGATCGTCGCCATCACCGGGTTGGTCGACGACAGGCCGGCGAGATCGCTGATCTGCTCGACATTGCCTTCCTTGCGCCGCATCGCGAGGATGAAGGCGAAGGTGCCGAGCGTCATCACCAGGTAAATCAGCATATAGATGGCGACGCCGCGCACACCGGCCTGGCTGTTGGCGGCAAGGCCGACCAGCGCGTAGCCCATATGGCCGATCGAGGAATAGGCCATCAGCCGCTTGATGTTGGTCTGGCCGATGGCGGCGAAAGCGCCAAGCGCCATCGAGGCGATCGAGATGAAGACGATGATCTGCTGCCAGTCGGAAGCGATCGGCTTGAACGCGCCCATGGTGACGCGCACGATCAGCGCCATAGCCGCCATTTTCGGCGCTGCCGCCAGGAAGGCCGTCACCGGCGTCGGCGCACCTTCATAGACGTCTGGCGTCCACATGTGGAACGGCACCGCCGAGATCTTGAAGGCAAGCCCGGCCAGCACGAAGACGAGGCCGACGACGAGGCCAAGCTGGCGCTCGCCGCCGCCAAGTGCGGTGGCGATCTCCTGGAAACCGGTGTTGCCGGTGTAACCATAGACCAGGCTGATACCGTAGAGCAGCATGCCCGAGGACAGCGCGCCGAGGACGAAATATTTCAGGCCGGCCTCGGTCGAACGCAGATTGTCGCGATTGATCGCCGCCAGCACGTAGATCGCCAGCGACTGCAGTTCGAGGCCGAGATAGAGCCCGATCATGCCGTTGGCCGAGATCATCAGCATCATGCCGAGCGTGCAAAGCAGGATCAGCACCGGATATTCGAATTTGTCGAAACGCTCCGCCTTGGCAAAGCGCATCGACATGATGAGCGTCACCGCCGAGCCGACCAGCGCCAGCACCTTCATGAAGCGGGCGAAGGAATCCTGGATGAAGGCGTTGCCATAGGCGGTGCCCTGCCCGGCGTGGAAGATCAGCCAGGCGCCTGCGATCACCAGCACGGCGACGGCAAGGCCGGTCACCGTATTGGCGGTGTTGGAACGCGAATAGGCCCCGACCATCAGCAGCGCGAGCGCGCCGATGGCAAGGATCAGCTCGGGCGTCGAGAGCGACAGGCTGGAGAGAAGGTCCGGCGTCATGGTTCGCAAAACCCCTGGGTCAGTTCGCCGCCGCGGTCTGCGCGGCGCCGATGGATGCGGTGACATTGGTGACGAGCGACTTGACCGACTGGGCCGTCGCGTCGAAGACGGGTGCGGGATAGACGCCGAAGAAGATGACCAGCACGACCAGCGGATAGATGATCGCCTTCTCGCGGGTCGACAGATCGAGCAGTCCCTTCAGGCTGTCCTTGGTCAGTGCGCCGAAGATCACCCGACGATAGAGCCAAAGCGCGTAGGCGGCCGACAGGATGACGCCGGTGGCGGCGAAGAACGCCACCCAGGTGTTGACGCGGAACACGCCGAGCATGGTCAGGAACTCGCCGACGAAGCCTGACGTGCCAGGCAGGCCGACATTGGCCATGGTGAAGATCATGAACACTGTGGCGTATTTCGGCATGTTGTTGACGAGGCCGCCATAGGCGGCGATCTCGCGGGTATGCATGCGGTCATAGATGACGCCGACGCAAAGGAACAGCGCGCCCGAGACCAGGCCGTGGCTGAGCATCTGGAAGATCGCGCCCTGCACGCCTTCCTGGTTCATGGCGAAGATGCCCATGGTGACGAAGCCCATATGGGCGACCGAGGAATAGGCGATCAGCTTCTTCATGTCCTCCTGCATCAGCGCCACCAGCGAGGTGTAGATGATGGCGACGACCGACAGTGTGAACACCAGCGGCGCGAACATCTCGGACGCCAGCGGGAAC
This sequence comes from Mesorhizobium sp. WSM3626, assembly GCF_000513935.1. Taxonomy (GTDB): domain Bacteria; phylum Pseudomonadota; class Alphaproteobacteria; order Rhizobiales; family Rhizobiaceae; genus Mesorhizobium; species Mesorhizobium salmacidum. The sequence continues at coordinate 15,534 of NZ_AZUY01000036.1, forward strand.
ATCGGCAGGGAGAAGCGCAGGAAGCCGTACCCGCCCATTTTCAAGAGGATGGCGGCCAGGATGACCGAGCCTGCCGTCGGCGCCTCGACGTGTGCGTCGGGCAGCCAGGTATGTACCGGCCACATCGGCATCTTCACCGCGAACGAGGCGAAGAAGGCAAGCCACAACCAGGTCTGCATGTTGGCCGGGAAGTTGTGCGTCAAAAGCGTCGGGATGTCGGTGGTGCCGGACTGGAAGAACATCGCCATGATGGCGAGCAGCATCAGCACCGAGCCGGCCAGCGTGTAGAGGAAGAATTTGAACGAGGCGTAGACGCGCCGCTTGCCGCCCCACACGCCGATGATGATGAACATCGGGATCAGGCCGGCTTCGAAGAAGACGTAGAACAGCACGATGTCCAACGCGCAGAACACGCCGATCATCAGCGTTTCCAGAAGCAGGAAGGCGATCATGTAGGCCTTGACGCGCTTCTCGATCGCTTCCCACGACGCCAGGATGCAAAGCGGCATCAGGAAGGTCGTCAGGATGACGAACAGCATGGAAATGCCGTCGACGCCTATATGGTAGGAAATGCCGGAGTCCAGCCAGGCGACCTTTTCGACGAACTGGAAGCCGGCCTGCGAATTGTCGAAGCCGGTCCAGATCAACAGCGACACCAGGAAGGTGAATGCCGTGGTTATCAACGCAATGGCGCGGATGTTGCGTCGCGCGTTTTCGCTGTCATCGTTGATGAACAGGATCAGCAGCACACCAACCAGCGGCAGGAAGGTGACCAGCGAGAGGATTGGCCAGGCGGTCATCAGAGCATCATCCAGGTGACGAGTGCGGCAACGCCGATCAGCATGGCGAAGGCATAGTGGTAGAGATAGCCGGTCTGCAGCTTGACGACGCGGTTGGTGACATCGACGACGCGCGCCGAAATGCCGTCCGGCCCGAGCCCATCGATGATGGTTCCGTCACCGGTCTTCCACAGGAAGGAACCGAGACGCTTGGCCGGCCGCACGAACAGGAAGTCGTAAAGCTCGTCGAAATACCACTTGTTGAGCAGGAAGGCGTAGAGCCCGCGATGCTGGGCAGCGAGATTCCTCGGCATTTCCGGCGACCGGATGTAGAACTGCCAGGCCACCGCGAGCCCGATCAGCATGGCGATGAAGGGCGAGAGCTCGACCCAAAGTGGCAGTTCGTGGATCTCGTGCAGGATGTGGTTGTCCGCCAGCGTGAACAGCGACGCCTTCCAGAATTCGGCATAGCCCTCGCCGATGAAGGCGCCGTGGAAGATGATGCCGGCAAACAAAGCGCCGGCCGCCAGGATGAACAGCGGCACCAGCATCACCGGCGGTGATTCATGGACGTGATGCATCACCTCGTGGCTCGCCCGTGGCTCGCCATGGAAGGTCATGAAGATCAGCCGCCAGGAGTAGAAGGAGGTGAAGCCGGCGGCGATGACCAGCGCCACGAAGGCCAGCCCCGCGACCGAATTGTGCCCGGCAAAGGCCGTCTCGATGATGGCGTCCTTGGAGAAGAAGCCGGCGGTGCCGATGACGGTCACCGGAATGCCGACGCCGGTCAGCGCCAGCGTGCCGATCACCATCATCCAGTAGGTGGTCGGGATCAGCTTCCTCAAGCCGCCCATCTTGCGCATGTCCTGCTCGTCGGAGACGGCATGGATGACCGAGCCCGAGCCAAGGAACAGCAGCGCCTTGAAGAAGGCGTGCGTGAACAGGTGGAAGATCGCCGCGCCATAGGCGCCGACGCCGAGCGCCACGAACATGTAGCCGAGCTGCGAGCAGGTCGAATAGGCGATGACGCGCTTGATGTCGTTCTGGACCAGGCCGACGGTCGCCGCGAAGAAGGCGGTGAAGGCACCGATGAAGGTTACCACCGTCAGCGCCGAATGCGACAATTCGAACAGCGGCGAAAGCCGCGCCAGCATGAACACACCTGCGGTCACCATGGTGGCGGCATGGATGAGCGCCGACACCGGGGTCGGGCCTTCCATGGCGTCCGGCAGCCAGGTGTGCAGCGGCACCTGCGCCGACTTGCCCATGGCGCCCATGAACAGCAGCAGGCAGACGACGGTCATCGCCGCCTGCTTGTCCAGCGCATGGCCGAGGAAAGTGAGCACGGCGGCATCCTGCGGCGCGCCTTCAGCAGGAATGAACGTCGCCGCATTGGCGAAGATCGTGCCGAGATTGACCGAGCCGAACAGCACGAACAGGCCGAAAATGCCGAGCGCGAAGCCGAAATCGCCAACGCGGTTGACGACGAAGGCCTTGATGGCGGCGGCATTGGCCGACGGCTTCTTGTACCAGAAGCCGATCAGCAGGTAGGACGCGAGGCCCACCCCTTCCCAGCCGAAGAACATCTGCACGAGGTTATCGGCCGTCACCAGCATCAGCATGGCGAAGGTGAACAGCGACAGATAGGCGAAGAATCGCGGCCGGTTCGAATCGTGGTGCATGTAGCCGATCGAATAGATGTGAACCAGCGCCGACACGGTGTTGACCACCACCAGCATCACCACTGTCAGCGTGTCGATCCGCAGCGCCCAGGAGACGTCCAGGCCGCCGGACTGGATCCAGTGCAGCACCGGCACGGTGAACACCTCGCCATGGCCGAAACCGACGCTGAAGAAGGCGACCCATGACAGCACGGCCGCGATCACCAGGAAGCCGGATGTGATGTATTCGGATGCCTTGGCACCGAGCGACGTGCCGAACAGGCCGACGATCAGGAAGCCGAGCAGTGGAAGGAAGACGATGGCCTGATACATGGTGGTTCCGTCAACCCTTCATGGCGTTCACGTCTTCGACCGCGATCGAGCCACGGTTGCGGAAGAAGACGACGAGAATGGCAAGTCCGATTGCGGCTTCAGCCGCCGCGACCGTCAACACGAACAGCGCGAACACCTGGCCGACCAGATCGCCGAGCGCTGCCGAAAAGGCGACGAAGTTGATATTGACGGCGAGCAGGATCAATTCGATCGACATCAGGATGACGATGATGTTGCGGCGGTTGAGGAAGATGCCGAACACGCCGAGCGTGAACAGGATCGCCGATACGGCCAGATAATGTGCGATGCCGACGACCATCTCAGACTCCTTCGCCCGACTTGACCTTGCGGATTTCCATGCCGGTCGCCGGCGTGCGGCCGACCTGGGCTGCGATCGACTGCCGCTTGACCCCTTCCTTGTGGCGTAGCGTCAGGACGATGGCGCCGATCATGGCGACCAGCAGGATGAGGCCCGAAATCTGGAAGTAATAGAGGTAGTCGGTATAGAGGATGTCGCCGAGCGCTGCCGTGTTCGAGCGCGCGGCGAGATCCGGAATGGGCTTTGCGACCGTCGAGGCGAGCTTCGGCGCGAAGGTGTAGCCGCCCAGCACGACGATCAGCTCCGCCGCCAGGATCAGCCCGACCATCGCACCGATCGGCGCGTATTGCAGGGCTCCTTCCTTCATCTCGGCGAAGTCGACGTCGAGCATCATGACGACGAACAGGAACAGCACCATGACGGCGCCGACATAGACGACAAGCAGGATCATCGCCAGGAACTCGGCGCCGGTCAGCATGAACAGGCCGGCCGCGTTGAAGAAGGTCAGGATCAGGAACAGCACCGAATGCACGGGGTTGCGCGACGAAATGACCATGAACGCCGATGCCACCGCGACAAAGGCGAAGAGGTAGAAAAAGGCCGCCTCTAGTCCACTCAGCATTGGGGATCCCCCGGGTTCCTGTCCGGACACGACGCTTGCGCCTATCCGATTTTCTGCCGCCGCCTCCGGCTGGCAAGTTGCTTGTCCTTAGACGAGGCCCCTCGCCCCGTCCATGCGTCAAATGTCAGCGATACGGCGCATCCAGCGAGATGTTGCGCGCCAGTTCGCGCTCCCACCGGTCGCCATTCGCCAGCAGCCTGTCCTTGTCGTAGTAGAGTTCCTCGCGCGTCTCCGTCGCGAATTCGAAATTCGGCCCCTCGACGATGGCGTCGACCGGGCAGGCTTCCTGGCAGAAGCCGCAATAGATGCACTTCACCATGTCGATGTCGTAACGCACCGTGCGGCGCGTGCCGTCATTGCGGCGCGGGCCGGCCTCGATGGTGATCGCCTGCGCCGGGCAGATCGCCTCGCACAGCTTGCAGGCGATGCAGCGTTCCTCGCCATTGGGATAGCGGCGCAGCGCATGCTCGCCGCGGAAGCGCGGGCTGATCGGCCCCTTTTCGTGCGGATAGTTGATCGTCTCCTTCGGCGCGAAGAACTGGCGCATCGACAGGAAGAAGGCGCTGACGAAATCCTGCAGCAGCAGCGATTTTGCGGCTTGAGACAAAGCGGACATCACGCAAACCCCGTGATCTTGAGGAAGGCCGCCGTGGCGACGACCATGAACAGCGAGATCGGCAGGAACACTTTCCAGCCCAGCCGCATCAGCTGGTCGTAGCGGTAGCGCGGCACGAAGGCCTTCACCATCGAGATGCCGAAGAAGACGAAGCAGACCTTCAGCACGAACCAGATCACGCCGGGCACCCAGGTGAAAGGCGCGAAGTCGAACGGGGGCAGCCAGCCGCCGAGGAACAGGATGGTAGCCAGCGCGCACATCAGCACGATGGCGACATATTCACCGAGGAAGAACAGCAGGAACGGCGTCGACGAATATTCGACCATGTGGCCGGCGACCAGCTCCGATTCGGCTTCGACCAGATCGAAGGGCGGACGGTTCGTCTCGGCCAGCGCCGAGATGAAGAAGATGATGAACATCGGGAACAGCGCCAGCCAGTTCCAGTCGAGGAACGTGTTGGGCAGGCCAAGCCGCGTACCGAGCCCACCCTGCTGCGACAACACGATATCGCTGAGGTTGAGCGAACCGGCGGTGAGCAGCACGGTGACGATGACGAAGCCGATCGAGACTTCATAGGACACCATCTGCGCGGCCGAGCGCAGCGCACCGAGGAACGGATATTTCGAGTTGGACGCCCAGCCGCCCATGATCACGCCATAGACCTCCAGCGAGGAGATGGCGAAGACATAAAGGATGCCGACATTGACGTTGGCGATCGCCCAACCCTGGCTGACCGGAATGACCGCCCAGGCCGAGATCGCCAGCACGGCCGAGACCAGCGGCGCCAGCAGGAAGACGCCCTTATTGGCGCCGGACGGAATGACCGGTTCCTTGAAGACGAACTTCAACAGGTCGGCGAAGGCCTGCAGCGTGCCCCAGGGGCCGACGACGTTCGGGCCACGGCGCAACTGCACGGCCGCCCAGATCTTGCGGTCGGCGTAGAGGATGTAGGCGACGAAGATCAGCAGCACCACGATCAGCACGACTGACTTCAGAAGGATCAGCAGCGCCGGCAGCACGTAGAAGGAGAAGAAGGTATCCATGCTTATTCCGCCGCCTGCTTGAAGCCGCTCTTGGCCAGTGCCGAGCATTCCGCCATCACGGCCGATGCCCGCGCGATCGGATTGGTCAGGTAGAAATCCTTGACCGGCGAGGTGAAGGTGCCCTTGTTCAGCCGTCCGCCTAGCTTCGCGACCCTGGCGATGTCCTCGGCATTACCAGCCGCGACCTGGTCGATGCGGGCGAGATGCGGGTATTCGCCATAGAGCTTGGCACGCAGCTGCGGCAGCGAATCGAACGGCAGTTTCTTGCCCAGCACGTCGGACAGTGCCCTGAGGATCGCCCAGTCCTCGCGCGCATCGCCCGGTGCGAAGCCGGCGCGGTTGGTCTGCTGCACGCGCCCTTCCGTGTTGACATAGGTGCCGGACTTTTCGGTATAGGCCGCCGCCGGCAGGATGACATTGGCGCGGTGCGCGCCGGCGTCGCCATGCGTGCCGACATAGACGACGAAGGCGCCGCCGGTCTTGCTCATGTCGATCTCGTCGGCACCGAGCAGGAACAGCACATCCGTCTCGCCCAGCATGCCGGCAACGGCCTTGCCGCCCTCGCCCGGTACGAAGCCGAGGTCGAGGCCGCCGACGCGCGCCGCCGCAGTGTGCAGCACGGCGAAGCCGTTCCAGTCGGCGCGGGCGGCATTGACGGCAGCGGCGAGCCTGGCCGCCTGGCCGAGCACGGCCGCGCCATCGGCGCGCGCCAGGGCGCCCTGGCCGACGATGATCAGGGGGTGCGTCGCCTTCTTCAGCGTCTGGAAGAACTTGCCGTTGCCATCCGCCAGATCCTTCAGCGAATCCGGCCCGGCGCCCAGCTGTTCGTAGTCATAGCGCGTATCGCCGACATCGCCGATGACGCCGACCGGCAGATTGCCCAGGCGCCAGCGCTTGCGGATGCGGGCATTGAGCACCGAGGCCTCGAAGCGCGGATTGGCGCCGACGATCAGCACCGCGTCGGCCTGCTCGATGCCTTCGATGGTCGGGTTGAAGATATAGCTGGCGCGTCCGAGCGCCGGATCGAGCGCGGCGCCATCCTGGCGGCAATCGATGTTCTTCGAACCGAGCGAAGCCATCAAAAGCTTCAGCGCAAAGATTTCCTCGACCGCGGCGAGATCGCCCGCGATCGCACCGATCTTCTCAGGCGTCGTCTTCGAAACAGCGTCCTTGATCGATGCGAACGCTTCGGCCCAGCTCGCCGGAACCAGCTTGCCGTCCTTGCGCACATAGGGGCGGTCGAGTCGCTGCGTGCGCAGGCCGTCCCAAATGAAGCGGGTCTTGTCGGAAATCCATTCCTCGTTCACGGCCTCGTTGACGCGCGGCAGGATGCGCATCACTTCGCGCCCACGACTATCGACGCGGATCGCCGAGCCGACGGCATCCATGACGTCGATGGATTCGGTCTTGGTCAGCTCCCACGGCCGCGCCTGGAAGGCGAAAGGCTTCGAGGTCAGTGCGCCGACCGGGCAGAGATCGATGACATTGCCCTGCAGTTCCGAGGTCATTGCCTGTTCGAGATAGGTGGTGATCTCGGCATCCTCGCCACGGCCGATCAGGCCAAGTTCAGAAATGCCGGCTACCTCGGTGGTGAAGCGGACGCAACGCGTGCAGTGGATGCAGCGGTTCATCACCGTCTTGACCAGCGGGCCGATATACTTGTCTTCCACCGCGCGCTTGTTCTCGTGATAGCGCGAGGAATCGACGCCGAAGGCCATCGCCTGGTCCTGCAGGTCGCACTCGCCGCCCTGGTCGCAGATCGGGCAATCCAGCGGGTGGTTGATCAGCAGGAATTCCATCACGCCTTCCCGGGCCTTCTTGACCATGGGCGTGTTGGTGAAGATTTCCGGCGGCTCGCCGTTCGGACCGGGGCGCAGGTCGCGCACGCCCATGGCGCAGGAGGCCTGCGGCTTGGGCGGCCCGCCCTTCACCTCGATCAGGCACATGCGGCAATTGCCGGCGATCGACAGCCGCTCGTGGAAGCAGAAGCGCGGCACTTCCGCGCCCGCGTCCTCGGCCGCCTGCAGCAGCGTGTAATGGTCGGGTACAGTGATTTCTTTCCCGTCGACCTTGAGCTTTGCCATTCGTCTCAAACCCCTGCGGATTTCCCGCAATCTCATTTCCCGGGCGCGACAGAAGCAGCGCCCGACATTCCGTTTACTTCTTGGCGGCCAGCGCCACGGCCTGGGCAGTCCAGCCGTCGCGGCCGATACGGCCGTTGAACGACAGATAATCGTCGACCCAGGCGATCTCTTGCGGCGACCATGCCGCGATCTGGGCGAACGTCCAGATACCGAGGCCGTTCAGCACTTTTTCCAGCTTCGGACCGATGCCCGATATCGCCTTGAGGTCGGACGGCTTCGCCGGCTTCGCCATGGCCTTGGGCTGGCGGAAATCCTCGGGCAGCAGCACATCGGCGGCCTCGCTTGTTGCCGGAGCGGCACTTGCGGTCGGCGCGATGATGGCGTCTTCCCTGGCTGCGATATCGGTGACTTCCTGGGCGAAGGACTGCGCCTCGGCAATCATGGTCTTCGCCGTCGCCCGCGCCCTGGTGGACGACGAGTTCGCATCCTCGAATTGCTCGACGCGTGCTTCGAAATCCTCGATCAGCGGCTGCATGAGGCGCTGTGACGCCTCGGCTGCCCCCGAAAGCGCGCCCATCCAGACGCCGAACGCATGATTGGCGAGCCCCATGCCAAGCGCCGACATCGCCACCGCACCCGCGACAGGGTGCGCGAAAAGGTTGACGGCGTTGGCCATCTCCTTCGGCAGCATCCTGGTCAGGTCTTGGTTCATCTTCTCGATCTGGTCCAAATTGGGCATCAATGGGTAGGGTGTCGAATACGGCGCCATAGAGTTCTCCTGGTCGATTCTTCGTTCGTCCCGCCCCGTTTTCTTCCCGAGTTCAAAAGTTTCTTTTTATTCCGCCGCCACCATCACCGGTTCGGCCCGGTGCGCGTTGCGCGAAAATTCGTCGATGCGCCGCTCCACCTCGCCGCGGAAATGCCGCATCAGGCCCTGGATCGGCCATGCCGCCGCATCGCCCAAGGCGCAGATCGTGTGGCCCTCGACCTGCTTGGTGACGTCGAGCAGCATGTCGATCTCGCGCTTCTGCGCCTCGCCGCGCACCAGCCGCTCCATCACCCGCCACATCCAGCCGGTGCCTTCGCGGCACGGCGTGCACTGGCCGCAGCTTTCATGCTTGTAGAAGTAGGAAAGCCGCGCGATCGCCTTCACGACATCGGTCGACTTGTCCATGACGATGACGGCCGCCGTGCCGAGGCCGGATTTGAGATCGCGCAACGCGTCGAAATCCATCGGCGTGTCGATGATCTGCTCCGCCAGCACCAGCGGCACCGAGGCGCCGCCCGGAATGACCGCGAGCAGATTGTCCCAGCCGCCGCGGATACCGCCGCAATGCGTCTCGATCAGTTCGCGGAACGGGATCGACATCGCTTCCTCGACGGTGCACGGATTGTTGACGTGGCCGGAGACGCAGAACAGCTTGGTGCCGACATTGTTGGGCCGGCCGAAGGACGAGAACCACGCAGCCCCGCGGCGCAGGATGGTCGGCGCCACCGCGATCGATTCGACATTGTTGACCGTCGTCGGGCAACCATAAAGGCCGACATTGGCCGGGAATGGCGGCTTCAGCCGGGGCTGGCCCTTCTTGCCTTCGAGGCTTTCCAGCAGCGCCGTTTCCTCGCCGCAGATATAGGCGCCGGCGCCGTGATGCATATAGATTTCGAAATCGTAGCCCGACGTATTGTTCTTGCCGATCAGCTTGGCCTCGTAGGCCTCATCGATCGCCCGCTGCAGCGCCTCGCGCTCGCGGATGAACTCGCCGCGCACATAGATGTAGGCGGCAATCGCGCCCATGGCGAAGCCGGCCAGGAACGCGCCTTCGACCAGCGTGTGCGGGTCGTTGCGCAGGATATCGCGGTCCTTGCAGGTGCCGGGTTCGGATTCGTCGGCGTTGATGACGAGATAGCTCGGCCGGCCGTCGCTCTGCTTGGGCATGAACGACCATTTCAGCCCGGTCGGAAAGCCGGCCCCGCCGCGTCCGCGCAGGCCCGACGCCTTCATCTCGTTGACGATCCACTCACGCCCCTTGGCGACGATGCCGGGCGTGTTGTCCCAGGCGCCGCGCGCCATCGCACCGGCCAGCGACTTGTCGAAGAGGCCGTAGATATTGGTGAAGATGCGGTCTTTGTCCTGAAGCATTTTTCGTCCCTCAGACCGGCTTCTTGCCGAAGACGCGGATGTATTCGGCGACGCCGCCCTTGGCGAGCGCCTTGGCTTGGCGGACCCAGTCGTCGCGGTCGATGCGGCCCTGGAAGGAGAGATAGCCGTCGACCCACTCTCGTTCGGCCTTCTTCCACGACGCGACCTGCGCGAAGGTGAAGATGCCCAGCGTGTGCAGGATACCCTCGATCTTCGGACCGACCCCGGAGATCAACTTGAGATCGTCGACCGCGGCCGGCCTGTCGATACCGGCCGGACGGTTCTTGTCCTCCAGCGATGGTTTTGCCGGCTTTGCGACTGGCACCTTGGCTTCCGGCGCCTTGAAGGCCGATGCCGGTTCGGCCCTGACCGTCGGTCCACTGCGCTGCTTGGAGACCTTCTCCACTTCCGGCGCCGCTTTGTTGGCATTGGCGGCCGAATGCAGCGGCGCAGAAACGCTCGCCGCCTTCTCCGTGGCCGGCGCCACCTTGGCCTTTGAAGGCGTCTTCAACGCCGGGCTGGTCTCAGGCGCGTCGGTCTTCGGCTTGCTGGCATTGGACGGCGCGACAGGGGCGGCAGGAGCACCAGCCGCCGGTGGCGGCACCGGCGCCGCGATGATCGCGCCGGGTGCTGCCTTGGCAGCCTTGGCTGCTTCCCGGGCCTCCCGGTCGCGGGTCGACTTGAGGATCGCCTTTTCGCTCTTCAGCGTCGTCAAACCGGAGGCCGGCTCCGAGCCTGTACGGCCATTCTGCGGTCCGGGCGCCACCGAGGCCCCCTTGCCGGCATCATAGAGATCGATGATTTCGGCCAGACGCTCGGGTGTCAGATCCTCGAACGTATCCTTGAACACCATGACCATCGGCGCGTTGACGCAGGCACCGAGGCACTCCACCTCCTCCCACGACAAGGTGCCCTTGTCATTGGTGTGGAACTGGTCGTGGTGGATTTTCGAGCGGCACACATCCATCAGCGCTTCCGAGCCGCGCAGCATGCACGGCGTGGTGCCGCAGACCTGGATGTGGGCGCGGGTACCAACGGGATTCAACTGATACTGCGTGTAGAAGGTCGCGACCTCGAGCCCGCGGATGCGGGGCATGTCGAGCATGTCGGAGATAGTCTCGATCGCCGCTTTGGTGACCCAGCCTTCCTGCTCCTGCGCAAGCATCAAAAGCGGAATGATCGCCGACTGCTCGCGGCCCTTGGGATACTTCTTGATCCATTGCTTGGCAGCCGCCACGTTCGCCCGGTTGAAGGCGAAGGAGGCTGGCTGGACGCTGGCTTCTGCGAGACGGCGGACTGACATTTAGCGATCGACCTCACCAAACACGATGTCGAGGGAGCCAAGAACGGCGGTGACGTCTGCCAGCAGGTGGCCGCGGCAGAGGAAATCCATGGCTTGCAGATGCGCGAAACCGGGTGCGCGCAGCTTGCAGCGGTAGGGCTTGTTGGTGCCGTCGGAGACCAGATAGACGCCGAACTCGCCCTTCGGCGCCTCGACCGCCGCATAGACCTCGCCGGCCGGCACGCGATAGCCTTCGGTGTAGAGCTTGAAGTGATGGATGAGCGCTTCCATCGAACGCTTCATCGCGGCACGCTTGGGCGGCACTACCTTGCCGTCGAGGTTCGACACCGGACCGGTGCTCTCCTTGCCGAGCAGCAGGTCGACGCATTGGCGCATGATCCGCGCCGACTGGCGCATTTCTTCCATGCGCAGGAGATAACGGTCGAAGCAGTCGCCGTTCTTGCCGATCGGGATGTCGAAATCCATTTCCGAATAGCATTCATAGGGCTGCGACTTGCGCAGGTCCCAAGGCGAACCCGAGCCGCGCACCATGACGCCCGAAAAGCCCCAGGCCCAGGCGTCGGCCAGCGAAACAATGCCGATATCGACATTGCGCTGCTTGAAGATGCGGTTGCCGGTGAGCAGCTTGTCGAGGTCATCGAGCGATTTCAGGAACGGGTCGATCCACTTGCCGATGTCCTCGACCAGTTGGCGCGGCAGGTCCTGGTGGACGCCGCCGGGACGGAAATAGGCCGCATGCATGCGCGAGCCGGAGGCCCGCTCATAAAACACCATCAGCTTTTCGCGCTCGACGAAACCCCACAGCGGCGGCGTCAGAGCGCCGACGTCCATCGCCTGCGTCGTCACATTGAGGATGTGCGACATGATGCGGCCGATTTCGCAATAGAGCACGCGGATCAGCTGGCCGCGCCTCGGCACCTCGATGCCGAGCAGGCGCTCGGCGGCGAGCGCGAAGGCATGCTCCTGGTTCATCGGGGCGCAATAGTCGAGCCGATCGAGATAAGGCACCGCCTGCAGATAGGTCTTGGCCTCGATCAGCTTTTCCGTACCACGATGCAGCAGGCCGATATGCGGATCGACGCGGTCGACGACTTCGCCGTCGAGTTCGAGAACCAACCTCAAAACACCATGCGCCGCAGGGTGTTGAGGGCCGAAATTGATGTTGAAATTGCGGACGGAGGTTTCAGCCATTTACTGCTTTGCCTTCTCATCCCCAGGCAGCACATAGTCGGTGCCTTCCCACGGGGAAAGAAAATCGAAATTGCGGAATTCCTGCTTGAGCTCAACCGGCTCATAGATCACGCGCTTGGCCTCGTCGTCGTAGCGCACTTCGACGAAACCGGTCAGCGGGAAATCCTTGCGCAGCGGATGGCCTTCGAACCCGTAATCGGTCAGCAGGCGGCGCAGATCGGGATGACCGGAGAACAGCACGCCATAGAGATCGTAGGTCTCGCGCTCGAACCAGTCGGCGCCGGGATAAACGCCGGTGATCGACGGCACCATCGTCTCTTCGTCGGCCTGCACCTTGACCCGGATGCGGACATTCTGTTTCGGCGACAGCAGATGGTAGACGACGTCGAAGCGCTTGGCCCGCGACGGATAGTCGGCGCCGCAGACATCGATGATCGAGATGAACTGGCAGCGGGCATCGTCGCGCAGGAAAGTCATCACTTCGACCAGGTCGCGCGGCTCGACATTGATGGAGAGCTCGCCATAGGCGAGCACCGCGTCATTGACGCGGCCGATCAGCTTCTCGCCGAGATAGGTCGACAGTTCGCTAAGGGATGCGGCCATGGATTTACCGTTCGATCGTGCCGGTGCGGCGGATCTTCTTCTGCAGCAGAAGAATGCCGTAGAGCAGGGCTTCGGCGCTCGGCGGGCAGCCGGGCACATAGATGTCGACCGGCACGACCCGGTCGCAGCCGCGCACCACCGAATAGGAATAGTGGTAGTAGCCGCCGCCATTGGCGCAGGAGCCCATCGAGATGACGTAGCGCGGCTCCGGCATCTGGTCGTAGACCTTGCGCAACGCCGGCGCCATCTTGTTGGTCAGCGTGCCGGCCACGATCATGATGTCGGACTGGCGCGGAGACGCGCGCGGCGCGACACCGAAGCGCTCCGAATCGTAGCGCGGCATCGAGGTGTGGATCATCTCGACCGCGCAGCACGCCAGACCGAAGGTCATGAACATCAGCGAACCGCTGCGCGCCCAGGTGATCAGCGCCTCGGTCGAGGTGACCAGAAAACCCTTGTCGGCAAGCTCGTTGTTGATTTCGAGGAAGAAGGGATCGTCCTCCCCCACCGGCTTGCCGGTGTTGGGATCGATGATACCCTTGGGCTTCGGCGCGACGAGGGTGCCTGAACTGTCGTTCAATCCCATTCCAGCGCTCCTTTTTTCCATTCATAGGCAAAGCCGATGGTCAGCACTGCCAAAAACACCATCATTGACCAGAAACCGAGCATGCCAATCTTCGAGAAGGACACCGCCCAGGGGAAGAGGAAGGCTACTTCCAGGTCGAAGATGATGAACAGGATCGACACCAGGTAGAAGCGGATGTCGAATTTCATGCGGGCATCGTCGAACGAGTTGAATCCGCATTCATAGGCGGACAGCTTCTCGGGATCCGGGTTGCGGTAGGCTACCAGGAAGGGCGCGGCCAGCAGCGCCAGACCGACCACCAGCGCCACGCCGATAAACAGGACGATGGGCAGGTACGAACTGAGGAGTGCGTTCATGCAGCGGCTTTCCGTTGGCGCCAATCCACGTTGATTACAGCACCGGACCTTAATGCGGAAGCGTGACAGTTTAACCGCTGAACCGTTTTAAGGAGCCTATGCTGCAACGCGGCGAGGGTTAGCGCAGCACTTCCAGCGAAGCAAGTCAAACCTTGTTCAAAACACCGAGCTGGACGGCAATCCGGGAGAAACTGGTCCCATACGCTCCTGTTTGATTTCCTTCGCCATTTACTCCACTTTTCTCTCCTGACAGGGTTGCCGCCAAAACCCTGCTAGCATGGGCTGGAATCACGCCTCGCAACGACGCCAGACAGGTCCATCAGGGACGCATCCGCATGAAGGAAAAGATCTCGCTTGCCGCCGCCCGGCGCATCGCGCTCGCCGCTCAAGGGTTTCTCGATCCCCGCCCCGCCGGTACGCCCGACCGCCGCCACTTCGCCCGCGTTCTGTCCCGCACCGGCCTGCTGCAGATCGATTCCGTCAGTGCGGTGGTTCGCGCCCATTACATGCCGCTCTATTCGCGTCTTGGCCCCTATCCCCTCGCTTTGCTCGACAACGCCGCCGTGACCCGCAAGCGCTCGGTCTTCGAATATTGGGCGCATGAGGCCTCGTTCCTGCCGGTCGAGACCTACCCGCTGATGCGCTGGCGCATGCGGCGCGCCGAGCAAGGCGATGAAATGTATCTGGGGCTGGCCAAATGGGGCCGTGAGCACGCCGCCTATATAGAAGAGATCTACCGCGAGGTCGTCGCACGCGGCCCGGTCGCCGCTTCGGCGCTGGAGGGCCAGAAAGGCTCCGGCGGCTGGTGGGGCTGGAGCCACGCCAAGCACGCCTTCGAATGGCTGTTCTGGGCCGGGCGCATCACCACGGCGCACCGGCGCGGCTTCGAGCGCTTCTACGACCTGCCGGAGCGGGTGCTGCCGCAGGCGATCCTCGATATGCCGGTGCCCGCAACTGAAGACGCGCATCGTGAATTGCTGCGCATCTCCGCCCGCGCCCACGGCATCGCGACATCAGGCGACCTGCGCGATTATTTTCGACTCTCCCCCGCCGACATGAAAGGCCGGCTGGAGGAACTGGTCGAACTCGGCGAACTACTACCTGTTCGCGTCGAGGGATGGGACAAGCCGGCTTACCTCTATAGGGACGCGCGTTTGCCACGCAAGATCGAAGCCCGCGCCCTGCTGGCGCCGTTCGATCCGGTCGTTTTCGAGCGCTCGCGCTCAGAGCGGCTGTTCAATTTTCACTACCGGATCGAGATCTACACCCCGGCCGATAAGCGCCAATACGGCTATTACGTCCTGCCCTTCCTGCTCGGCGACAGCATCGTGGCGCGCGTCGACCTCAAGGCAGACCGGCCGGCAAGTGTCCTGCGTGTCCATGCCGCTTACGCCGAGGCCTGCGCACCGCCCGGAACCGCCGCTCAGCTCTTCGAGGAATTGAAGCAAATGCAGGGCTGGCTTGGCCTCGAACGCATCGAAGTGACGCCTGCCGGCGACCTGGGCCCGGCGCTGTCCGACATCGCGGTGTCGTAAGCCCGCGTTGACACCGCTGCCCGCAAGAGCCTAAATCGGATCCAGACGGTCTCCTCTCGGCAAAGGGAGGAGCCAAGAGGGAATGCGGTGCGGGATTGAAAAATCCCAAATCCGCGGCTGTCCCCGCAACTGTGAGCGAAGAGCCAAGGCCGAAAGCCACTGGGATTGTCCCGGGAAGGCGGCTACCCAAGGCGATGACCCGCGAGCCAGGAGACCTGCCGTCTGGAATGCAAGTATCCGATCGCCCGGCGGGTTTTCCGGGCAAGGAGCCTGATTTGGATCGCGACAGCAGTTTTTCGGCTGAAACAACGGACATTTCGTCCGGCGGGGATGATTCCCTGGCCAGCATCACTGTCATCGTCTGCGCCTCCTGTCGCGACGAGACCGGCTCCGACGCCCATCCCCGGGCCGGCGAACTTTTGGCCGAAGATACGCGCCAAGCCGCCTCGGGCGACAACATCCGCATCCGCACCGTCGAATGCCTCGGCAATTGCAAACGCCGACTGAGTGCCGCGATCCTGCGTGACGGCTGCTGGAGCTATGTATTCGGCGATCTGACCACGACCAGCGGCGCCGATCTCGTCACCGGCGCGAAACTCTTCGCCACCTCCAGCGACGGCCTCATTCCCTGGCGGGGCCGGCCCGACAGCCTCAAGCGCGGCCTCGTTGCCCGCATCCCTCCCCTCGACATACTGAAAGACTTGATATGACCGCATCCGTTTCCCGCGTTCCCTGCACCGTCGTCACCGGTTTCCTCGGCGCCGGCAAGACGACTCTTGTCCGCCATCTCCTGGAAAACGCCGGCGGCAAGCGTATCGCGATCATTGTCAACGAGTTCGGTGACATCGGCATCGACGGCGAAATCCTCAAGGGCTGCGGTATCGACACCTGCCCAGAGGAAAACATCGTCGAGCTGGCCAATGGCTGCATCTGCTGCACCGTCGCCGACGATTTCGTGCCGGCGCTCGACCAGATCCTGTCGCTGATGCCGAAGGTCGACCATATCCTGATCGAAACCTCGGGCCTCGCCTTGCCCAAGCCGCTGGTCCAGGCCTTCCAGTGGCCGACGGTGAAGAGCCGGGTGACCGTCGATGGCGTCATCGCCGTGGTCGATGGTCCCGCACTTGCCGAAGGTCGCGTCGCCAACGACATGGACGCCCTGCAGGCGCAGCGCGCCGGGGATGAAAGCCTCGACCATGATGATCCGGTCGAGGAGGTGTTCGAGGACCAGATCGCCTGCGCCGATCTGATCATCCTGTCGAAGAGCGACCTGATGGACGCCGCCGGTTCGGCCCGCGCCAACGCCATCGTCAACGAACACTCCGCACGCGCCGTGAAGATCGTGCCGACGTCTCACGGCAAGGTCGATCCCTCGGTGCTGCTCGGGCTTGGTCTCGCCGTCGAGGACGACATCGAGAATCGCAAATCCCATCATGACGGCGCATTCGACCACGAGCATGATGACTTCGACACGTTCATCGTCGACATCCCCTCGATCGCCAATCCGGACGAACTGGCAAGACGCGTCGCCGCCGCCGCCGAACAGGAAAACGTGCTGCGGGTGAAAGGCTTCGTCGAGGTTGGTGGCAAGCCGATGCGGCTCCTGCTGCAGGCCGTCGGCCCGCGCGTCAATCATTACTACGACCGCGCCTGGACCGCCGGGGACGACCGCCGCTCGCGCCTAGTCGTCATCGGCCTCAAGGGGCTGAACCGTCCGGCGATCGAACGTATCCTCGCCGGCTGATTTCAGGCACGGGCCGCGATGCACATCCTCACCACGACCTCCGCCTCGCTCGACGACCTCGCCGAGCCTGTCGATCTCCGGCAGGCGCCGGCGGATATCGTGGCCCTGTCCTTCACCGACAGCGATCTCGCCGGGCTGGCGGCGGCATGGAAGGCCGACGCCGATCGCTTGCCGTCGATGCGGCTCGCCGCACTGCGCGACCTGCGCCATCCCATGTCCGTCGATCTCTGGATCGACAGCGTCGCCCGCCATGCCAAGGTCATCATGGTGCGCATCCTCGGCGGCTACGACTGGTGGCGCTATGGCTGCGACCAGCTCGCGGCAATCGCCCGCGAGCGCGGCATAAGACTGGCGCTGCTTCCGGGTGAAAGCCATGACGAGGATCTCAGGCTGGTCGAAGCCTCGACGCTGCCGCGCGCCGAACTCGGCGGCCTGCTCGGCTATTTCCGCGAGGGCGGCCCGGCCAATATGAGCGCCCTGGTGCACAGGCTGGCAGGCCTGGCTGGACAGGATATGCCCGTCGCCAGTCCGGTCAGCGTGCCGAAGGCTGGTTACTATCAATCTGGATTGGGGGTCGCAGAACAGCCGGACCTTTCAAATGCCAGCGCTCCCATCATCCCGATTCTCTTCTACCGATCGATGCTGCTTGCAGCCGATGTCGCCCCGATCGATGCGCTGGCCGAGGCTTTGCACTCCCAGGGACTGGCACCGGTCCCGATCTTCGTTTCCAGTCTCAAGGATCCGGTGTCCCTGGCGTTCGTCGAAAATGCCATCGCATCGCTGAAACCCGCCGCCATCATCACCGCGACCGCTTTCGCTTCTGGCGCCGAGCCCGGCGTGGCAACCCTGTTCGACCGCGCCGGCGTGCCTGTCTTCCAGGTCATCGTCGCCACCACGCGCCGCGACGTGTGGGAAAACAATCAGCGCGGACTGGCGCCCGCCGACCTTGCCATGCATGTCGTGCTGCCCGAACTCGATGGCCGCATCCTTGCCGGCGCCATCTCTTTCAAGGGCGAGAGCGATGTCGACCCGGCGCTGGGCCACCGCGCCTTGGCCAACCGGCCGGAACTGGATCGTGTTGAGCAAGTGGCTAGGCGCGTCGCGGCCTTCATCCGTTTGCAGCAGACCCCGCGCGCCGAACGCAAGCTGGCGATCCTCATTCCCGATTATCCCAGTGCTCCCGGCCGCACCGGCTATGCGGTCGGGCTGGATGTGCCGTCCAGCGTGCTGGCCATGCTGCGGGACTTGAGCGAACAGGGCTATGCCGTTGAAGGGATTCCACAAACGCCGCGTGAATTGCTGGATTTGGTGGAACGCGGTGACAATGGGCTGAGGCTGGACGACTATCACTCGTTTTCGACGGAGTTGCCAGGAGCGGCAATGGCCGCAGTTGAGGCTGCTTGGGGCAGAGCGGAAAGCGTGACAGGTCGTCGCGAGGCGCCCCCCTCTGTCCTGCCGGACATCTCCCCCTCAAGGGGGGAGATCGAGCCCTCATCACCGTTTTCGCCAATGCCCACTGTCGCTGAGGCGAGCGGAGCGCCGAAGCTGCCAATCTCCCCCCTAGAGGGGGAGATGTCCGGCAGGACAGAGGGGGGCGCCTCGCGAAGACCTTCGCTATCAGGCAAAAAACACTTCGCCTTTCGCGCCGCGCATTTTGGCAACATCACCGTCGCACTCGCCCCCGACCGCGGCCGTTCCGCGGACCGCCGCGCCGACTACCACGACCCGACACTGCCTCCGCGCCACGCTTTGATCGCGTTCGGCCTGTGGCTGCGCAAATCGCTCGGCGTCCACGCTCTCATCCATATCGGCGCACACGGCACGCTGGAATGGCTGCCCGGCAAGACGGTCGCGCTGTCTCAAACCTGCTTTCCCGAGATCGTCACCGGCTCCCTGCCCGTCATCTATCCCTTCATCGTCTCCAACCCCGGCGAAGCGGCACAGGCCAAACGGCGCATTGCCGCGGTCACGCTTGGTCATCTGCCGCCGCCGCTGACAGGCGCCGGACTGGACGAGAACCAGCAACGGCTCGAACGGCTGGTCGACGAATACGCCCAGGCCGACGGCCTCGACCGCCGTCGTCGTGACCGGCTGGCGAAACTGATTGTCGAAACCGCGCAAAAGACCGGCCTCGCCTCCGAGGCCGGCGTCGCCGAGACCGATGCGCCCGACGAAGCGCTGCGCCGCATCGACGCCTGGCTCTGCGATCTTAAGGATTTTGCCATCAAGGACGGGCTGCATATCTATGGTCGCGTCCCAGACGACGAGCCCGATCCCATGCGCAGGCAAAGCGCGGAAGCCGAGAAGGCCGCGCTGCTCGCCGCGCTCGATGGCCGTCACGTCAAGGCGGGCCCGTCCGGCGCGCCCGCGCGCGGGCGCTCCGATGTCTTGCCCACCGGCCGCAATCTGTTCACATCGGACCCGCGCACCATGCCGACCCCGACCGCCTATGATCTCGGCAAGGCGGCGGCGGAAGAAGTGGTGCGCGCCTACATGCAATCGCATGGCGATTGGCCGCGCTCGCTGGTGACAGACCTCTGGGGCTCGGCCTCGCTGCGCACCGGCGGCGAGGAGATCGCGCAGGGCCTTGCGTTGATGGGCTGCCGGCCGCAATGGGACGCCGCGACCGGCCGCATCACCGGCATCGAGGTGTTGCCGCCGGCGACGCTCGGCCGCCCGCGCGTCGACGTCACCTGGCGCATATCAGGCCTGTTCCGCGACATGTTCCCGACCCAGATCGCACTGATCGACGCCGCCGCCAACGCCGTTGCCGCGCGCGACGAAGAGGATGCGGAAAACCCTCTGGCGGCCAGGACCCGCGCCGACGGCAAGGTCAGCCCGCGCATCTTCGGCACCTCGCCCGGCACTTACGGCGCCGGCGTCGAAGAGATTTTGTCCAGCGGCGACTGGGCGGCGCGCGAAGAAATCGGCCGCGCCTATCTCGACGCCACCTCGCATGCCTATGGCGGCGCCGGCGGCGAAGGGGTCTCGGCACCCGGAGCGTTTGAAGGCCGCATCGCCGAAGCCGATCTTCTGGTCCATACCGGCGACGACCCCGGCCGCGACATTCTCGAAGGTTCCGCCGACGTCGCCTTCATCGGCGGCTTTTCGGCCGCCTTGGCCACACTCGGCAGGAACGCCGACGTCATCGTGCTCGACACCACGGACCCGCAGAAGCCGAAACCGCGATCGGTTGGCGAAGCGGTGTCGCGCGTAGTGCGTGCCCGTGCCGTCAACGCCCGCTTCATATCTGGGCAGATGCGCCACGGTCCGCGCGGCGCCTCCGAATTCGCCGAAACCGTCGACCGGCTGGTCGGCTTCGCCGAGACCACCCACGCCATTTCAGGCGCGTTGATCGAGGCCGTGCACGATGCCTACCTCGGTGACGCCGAGGTTCGTGCCTTCATCCTGCGCGAAAATCCCGCCGCCGCCAAAGTCATCGCCGAGCGCTTCCTGTCGGCGCGCCGGCGCGGCCTCTGGCATCCCTTGCGCAATTCCATCGACGACGATCTCGCCGCACTGATCGCCGAGGCCAACGCGCTCGGGGTCGCGGCATGAACGCCTTCTCGCGCCGTGGCTCCTGCCCTGCTTTGTCGACACCGATGCAGACAGGCGACGGCCTGCTGGTGCGGCTCAACCCGGTCGCCGGAGGCCTCCCGCCGAAGCTCTTGATCGCGTTGGCCGAATCCGCTGTGCGGCACGGCAACGGCATCATGGAAGTAACGGCGCGCGGCAGCCTGCAGATACGCGGCCTGACAATGGAAAGCGCTGCGTTGCTGGCAGCGGAGGTCGATGCGCTGGGCATCGCGGTGCGCACCGGCGTCCCGGTCGAGACCGGCCCGCTGGCCGGCATTGACCCGCGGGAGATCGCCGATCCGAGGCCGATGGCTGAGCGCATCCGGGTGGCCGTTGAGGAAGCCGGGCTGGCAAAAAGGCTGGGGCTCAAGGTTGCGGTGGTCGTCGACGGCGGCGGGCAACTGACGCTGGATGCGGTGACGGCCGATGTCAGGTTGAAGGCGGTGCGGGCTGATGCTGGCGGCCGTTGGCTTGTGTCCGTCGCGGGTGATGGGCAGACCGCCAAGCCGCTCGCTGTGGCGGATGAAGATGCGGCGCGCGACATTGCTGTCGCGGCGCTGCGGATGGTTGCCGAGAAAGGCCGCGAGGCGCACACGCGGGATTTGTCGAGGCGGCAGTTGGAGTCTCTTGCAAGCTGGCACTCTACGGCGCCCCCCTCTGTCCTGCCGGACATCTCCCCCTCTAGGGGGGAGATTGCGCTGTTATCGCTGTCTTCGCCAATTCTTGACGTTGAAACGGAAGTGCTAGGGGCAAAGCTGCCGATCTCCCCCCTTGAGGGGGAGATGTCCGGCAGGACAGAGGGGGGCGCCGTAGAGCGCAGCCGCCTACCGGTTGGCATCTTCGACGTGAACAACGGCCACGCCCTCGGCATCGGCCTCCCCTACGGCAGCATGCCAGCTGAAAAAATCATCGGCCTCGTGCAAAAAGCTCTCGCCCTCGGCACCACCGAAATCCGCCTCGCACCGGGCCGCGCCCTGCTGTTCCTCGGCCAGCCGGCGGACGCCAAACAATCCCTTCATGACACCGCCGCCACCCTCGGCTTCGTCACCTCCCCAGCCGACCCGCGCACGCGCATCGCGGCCTGCCCCGGCACGCCGGCCTGCGCGTCCGGCCGGATCGCGGCCCGCGACATCGCCGAGACGATTGCCGCCGAGAACGCCGACATCCTCGACTTTACCCTGCACGTTTCCGGCTGCGCCAAGGGCTGCGCACATCCCGGCCCAGCAGCACTAACAATTGTCGGCGGTGAAAATGGAGCCGGACTTGTCGTGAACGCGACGGCAAAGGCCCTTCCTGCCGGCTACAGGCCGGGCTATGACGCCGCGCGCGGCATCAGCCGCGTCGCGGCGATGATCCGCAGCGCACGATTTCAAGGCGAAACCGCCGCCGCTTGCCTGACAAGGCTAAGACCGGCCGGCATCGCCGAGACCTACAAACAGGAATGAGCATGGCCGCCTACGACTATATCCACGACGGCACCGCGATTTACGAGCGCTCCTTCGCCATTATTCGCGCCGAGGCTGATCTGTCGCGCTTCTCCGAAGCCGAGGCCGATGTCGCCATCCGCATGATCCATGCCTGCGGCCAGGTCGAGGCAGCAAGTCGTTTCGTTTTCTCCCGCGATTTCGTCACCGCCGCCCGCACCGCTCTGGCCGCCGGCGCGCCGATCTTCTGCGACGCGGAAATGGTCTCGCATGGCGTCACCCGTGCCCGGCTGCCGGCCGGCAATGAGGTGATCTGCACCTTGCGCGACCAGCGCACGCACGACATCGCCAGGGAGATCGGCAATACCCGCTCGGCCGCCGCGATCGACCTTTGGGGCGAGCGCATGGCCGGTTCGGTCGTCGCCATCGGCAATGCGCCGACCGCACTCTTCTACCTGCTGGAAAAGCTGCGCGATGGCGCGCCTAAGCCAGCCGCCATTATCGGCATGCCGGTCGGTTTTGTCGGTGCTGCCGAATCCAAGGATGCGCTTGCCGACAATTCCTATGGCGTGCCCTACGCCATCGTGCGCGGCAGGCTTGGCGGCAGCGCCATGACCGCCGCAGCGCTCAATTCACTGGCGAGGCCGGGCCTGTGAACGCGCTCCCCAAAGGCCGCCTCGTCGGCGTCGGCACCGGTCCCGGCGACCCCGAATTGCTGACGCTGAAGGCCGCACGGACCTTGGCCGAGGCTGATGTCGTGGCTTATTTCGCCAAACGCGGCAACAACAGCAATGCGCGCGCCATCGTCGAGGCGCGCTTCCGGCCCGACATGCTGGAACTGCCGCTGCTCTATCCCGTGACCACCGAGATCGACAAGGATCACGACGATTACCGCTCGCAGATATCAGGTTTCTACGAGGAGTCGGCCGACAGGGTCGCCGAGCACCTCGACGCCGGCAAAATGGTTGCCGTGCTCTCCGAAGGCGACCCGCTGTTCTACGGCTCCTACATGCACCTGCATGTGCGCCTTGCCCATCGCTACCCGACCGAGGTCATTCCCGGCATCACCGCCATGTCCGGCTGCTGGTCGCAGACCGGCGTGCCGATCGTCCAGGGCGACGACGTGCTGACCGTGCTGCCTGGCACGATGAGCGAATTCGACCTGACGCGCCGCCTTGCCGACACCGATGCCGCCGTCATCATGAAGGTCGGCCGCAACTTGCCTAAGATCAAGCGCGCCCTGGAGGCGACCGGCAAGCTGACGCGTGCCGTCTACGTCGAGCGCGGCACCATGGCCGG
The DNA here is from genome assembly GCF_000513935.1 of Mesorhizobium sp. WSM3626. Lineage (GTDB taxonomy): Bacteria > Pseudomonadota > Alphaproteobacteria > Rhizobiales > Rhizobiaceae > Mesorhizobium > Mesorhizobium salmacidum. Next base: position 38,748 of record NZ_AZUY01000036.1, read on the forward strand.
CAGCGTCTCGATGAAGCTTGTCGACAAGCCGGACGACAACGCGCCCTATTTCGCCATCGTGCTGGTTGCCGGCTGGTCCGGTCGGCCCGGCGTGGCTGGAGCGCAGGCATGAGCGGCCGTCTCACCGTCATCGGCCTCGGGCCCGGCAATGCCGACCAGGTCACCCCGCAAGCCAGCCGCGCTATCGCGGAGGCAAAATTCTTCTATGGCTACAAGCCCTATCTCGACAGGCTCGACCTGCGACCGGACCAGACCCGCGTCGCTTCCGACAATCGTGAGGAACTCGCCCGCTCCAAGGAGGCCCTGACCAAGGCCGCCGAGGGCCACGACGTCGCCGTGGTATCCGGTGGCGATCCCGGCGTGTTCGCCATGGCCGCGGCGGTCTGTGAGGCGATCGAAGCCGGTCCGGCCGAATGGCGTGCGGTCGATGTCACAGTCGTGCCTGGCGTCACCGCCATGCTGGCGGTCGCCGCCCGCATCGGCGCGCCGCTTGGCCACGACTTCTGCGCCATCTCGCTATCCGACAATCTGAAGCCTTGGGATCTGATCGAACTGCGCCTGCTGGCGGCGGCCGGCGCCGGCTTCGTCATCGCGCTCTACAACCCGATCAGCAAGGCGCGTCCCTGGCAACTTGGCCGCGCCTTCGAATGCCTGACCGCCATCCTGCCCGGCACGACGCCGGTGATCTTCGGCCGCGCCGCCGGCCGTCCGGACGAGCGCATCGAGGTCTATCTGCTGGCCGATGTCGACGCAGAAAAGGCCGACATGGCGACCTGCATCATCATCGGCTCGCCGGAGACCCGGATCATCAAGCGCGGCGACAAGCCGGCGCTGGTCTACACGCCGCGCTCGGCATCGGGCTCCACAAAATGAGGCACCATCGCGGCCAGCGCTTCGACGGTTTCAGCCGAAGGCACGTCCGGCAGATCGGGCCTGCGCACCATGACCACCTCGATGCCAAGCGCCCTCGCGGCGGCGATCTTGCCATAGGTGGCCGCGCCACCGCTGTTCTTCGATACCACGACATCGATCCGATGCTTTTCGAGCAGCACGCGCTCGTCGGTCTCGCCAAACGGCCCGCGCGCCAACAGGTACGCGGCATCGGCAACCGCCAGCTTCGGCTCGACCGGATCGACGCTGCGGATGAGATAATGGTGCTTGGGCGCTGCCTCGAAGGCGACGACCTCCTGGCGGCCCAGCGCCAGAAACACACGGCGCGGCGCATCGCCAAGCGCCCGCGCGGCCTCGGCAACGCTGTCGACCTCAAGCCAGCGGTCGCCTTGGCCGGCCTCCCACCCGGGGCGCCGCAGGGCAAGGATCGGCACGCCGCTCTTGCGCGCGGCCATCGCCGCATTGGCGGAGATTCGCGCCGCGTAGGGATGCGTGGCATCGATCAGCAGACCAGTGCCTGTAACGCTGAGATACGCAGCCAGACCATCGACGCCGCCGAATCCTCCGCTTCGCACGGGCACACCCTGCGCGACCGGGCTTTGCGTGCGGCCGGCCAGCGAAAGCGTGACCGAGCAATCGGCGCGCGCCGCCAGTTCTCCGGCCAGTTGCCGGGCTTCGGTGGTACCGCCAAGGATCAGAATGCGGTGGGTCATCATGCCTGCTGAGGGTCCGCGCGGCGCCAAGCTCAACTCAAGATGGCTCACCATCGTCGGCATCGGCGAGGACGGTTTAGCGGGTCTCGGCGACGAGGCCAAGCGGCGGATCGCCGAGGCGGAGTTCATCTTCGGTGGCAAGCGGCACCTGGCGCTCGTCGCTTCCTTTGCCAGGGGCAAGCAGCGACCCTGGCCGGTTCCGTTCGATGCCGGAATGGCCGAGGTCTTGGCGCTTGCCGGCGGAAACGTCTGCGTGCTCGCCTCCGGCGACCCGTTCTTCCACGGGGTCGGCGCCACCCTCGCCCGCAAGGTCAACCCGCGCGAGATGTATGTCATTCCAGCGCCGTCAGCCATTTCGCTGGCAGCCGCCCGTCTTGGCTGGGCGCTGCAGGACATCGAGATCATCTCACTGCATGGCCGGCCGATCGATCTGATTCGCCCGCTGCTGCAGCCCAACGCGCGCATTCTGGCGCTGACATCGGATGGCGATGCACCTGCTGCAATTGGGCGCCTGCTCACCGAACTGGACTTCGGCACTTCGCGGTTGACGGTCCTGGAAGCGTTAGGCGGGCCGGAGGAGACATTGCGTTCGGTTCGTGCCGACGCCTTCGACCTCGAAAACATCAATCCACTCAACGTGCTGGCCATCGAAATTGATTCGGCTCCGCAAGCCCGCGTCCTGCCGCTCACATCAGGCCTTGCCGACCATCTGTTCGAGCATGACGGCCAGATCACCAAGCGTGAAATCCGCGCCGTCACCCTGTCGGCGCTGGCGCCGAGGCGCGGCGAATTGCTGTGGGATGTCGGCGCCGGTTCAGGCTCGATTGGCATCGAATGGATGCTCGCCCACCCTTCGATGCGCGCCGTCGCCATCGAGGCCGATCCGGCCCGCGCCGCCCGCATCGGCCATAACGCCGTTGCCTGTGGCGTTCCCGGCCTTGTCATTGTGGAAGGCAGCGCGCCCAAGGCACTGGCCAGGCTGGAGATGCCCGATGCCGTCTTCATCGGCGGCGGCGGCAGCGACGCCGGCATGTTGACCGCCGCCATCAAGGCCCTGCGCGCCGGTGGCCGTCTTGTCGCCAACGCGGTGACGCTGGAAATGGAAGCCCTGCTTCTCGCCCAGCACACAAAGCGCGGCGGCGATCTCACCCGCATCGCCATCTCCCGCGCTTCGCCGGTCGGCTCCATGCAGGCATGGCGGCCGGCCATGCCTGTCACGCAATGGAGCTGGGTAAAGCCATGATGGTCGCGGGCATCGGCAGCCGCAAAGGCGTCACCGTCGAAGACGTGCTCGCGGCGATAGAAACCGCTCTGGAAGCACACGGATTAGCGATGACGGCTCTTTCGGCATTGGCCACCGCGGCGCTCAAGAAGGATGAAGACGCGATCGCCGCCGCCGGTCGCAAGCTGAACCTTCCCGTCATCATCGTCGATAACGCAGCCCTTCAGGCCGCCTCGCCGCGGACGCTCAGCAACTCCAGCCTCTCGCGGGACCTGGCCGGCACCCCATCGGTCTCGGAAGCCTCCGCCCTTGCCGTCGCCGGCAAAGGCGCCAGCCTGCTTGGTCCACGCACCGTGCTCGGCGCGGTCACCTGCGCCATCGCCATCAGCGGAGACGCGCCATGACCGTCCATTTCATCGGCGCCGGGCCAGGTGCGGCCGACCTCATCACGCTGCGTGGCGCAAGGCTCCTAGCGAGTTGCCCGGTCTGCCTCCATGCCGGGTCGATCGTCGCGCCGGAATTGCTGCAGCATTGCGCGCCGGGAACAAAATTGATCGACACCGCGCCGATGTCGCTGGACGAGATCGAGGCTGAATATGTGGCGGCCCACAAGGCCGGCCATGACGTTGCCCGCCTGCACTCCGGCGACCTGTCGGTGTGGAGCGCTGTCGCCGAGCAGATCCGCCGGCTGGAAAAGCATGGCATTCCCTACACGCTGACCCCCGGCGTTCCTTCCTTCGCCGCCGCCGCAGCAGCAATTCGCCGCGAGCTGACCATTCCCGAAGTCGCGCAAAGCCTGGTGCTGACCCGCGTTTCAGGGCGTGCGTCGAAAATGCCGCCCGGCGAAACGCTGGCCGGTTTCGGCCGCACCGGCGCCACCCTGGCCATTCACCTTGCCATCCACGCCATCGACCGCGTCGTCGCCGAACTGACGCCGCACTATGGCGGCGATTGCCCGGTCGCGATCGTCTTCCGCGCCTCCTGGCCGGATGAGCGGGTGCTGACCGGCACGTTGGAGACCATCGAGGCGCTACTGGCCGCCGATCCGATGGAGCGCACGGCGCTCATCTTCGTCGGCCGCTCGCTGGCGGCGGAAGGCTTTGGCGAGAGTTCATTATACGACGCCCATTATCAGCGGCGTTTTCGCGGACGGGACGGATTGTGAGCGGCAGCACCAGCAACAAAGGCGAAAACGCCACGCTCGAACAGGCGCTCGCGCGGCTGAACTTCAAGCCGCGTCCGCTTGAGCCGGGCCATGTCTGGCTGGCCGGCGCCGGCCCCGGTGACCCTGGCTGCCTGACCCTGGAAGTGCTGGCGGCGTTGGCCGAAGCGGATGCGCTGGTCTACGACGCGCTGGTTTCGCCAGATGTCGTGGCAGTGGCCGGTAACGCCGAGCTTTTCTTTGCCGGAAAACGCGGCGGCCAGCCCTCGATGAAGCAGGACGACATCACCGCTTTGCTGGTGCGGCTGGCGCGTGAAGGCCGCCGCGTCGTCAGGCTGAAGGGCGGCGATCCCTATATTTTCGGCCGTGGCGGCGAAGAGGCGCTGGCGCTGGCGCGCGAAAACATCCCGTTCCGTGTGCTGCCGGGCCTGACATCTGGCCTCAGCGCATTGGCCGCCACCGGCATCCCGGCCACCATGCGCGGCATCAACAAGGCTATCATTCTGGCGACCGGCCATGCCGCCGGCACCGATGACGACATCGACTGGGCGGCGATCGCCCGCACCGGCCAGCCTGTGGTCGTCTATATGGGCATGGCCAACCTGCCGCTGATAGCAGCCGCCCTGCTCGACGGCGGACTGGCGCCATCGACGCCGGCGGCCGTGATTGTCGCCGCGACGACACCGCAGGAGCGAACCGTCGTCGCCACGCTCGCCACCATTGCCGAGAAAGCGGCGGCTGCCGGGCTCGCCTCACCGGCACTGATCGTCGTCGGCGGCATCGTCGCGATGCGCGCGGCACTGGCAGCGCAAGCATGACGGCGCGCGCGATTATCATCGGCGCGCCGCGCTCCGGCTCGGGCAAGACCAGCGTCACCATCGGCATTCTGCGCGCGCTCACCCGGCGCGGCCTGAAGGTGCGCGGCGCCAAATCCGGCCCGGACTATATCGACCCCGGCTTCCACACCGCCGCCACCGGCCTGACCGGTGTCAATCTCGACAGCTGGGCGATGTCGCCGTCGCTGCTCAATGCGCTCGCGGCACAGGCAGCCGATGATACCGACTTCGTCATCCTCGAAAGCGCCATGGGCCTGTTCGACGGTATTCCGGCCTCGCCGGGGCGCACCGGTTCGGCCGCCGATCTGGCCCGGCTTTACGGCCTGCCGGTGCTGCTGGTGCTCGACGTGTCCGGCCAGTCGACCACGGCGGCGGCCGTCGCCAAGGGTTTTGCCACCTACGATCCGGATGTGCGGATGGCGGGTGTCGTGCTCAACCGGCTGGGCAGCGAGCGTCACCGGCGGCTGTCCGGCGACGCCATCGAGGCGATCGGCCTGCCCGTCGTCGGCGCCATCTTGCGTGATCCCACGTTGAACCTGCCCGAACGCCATCTCGGCCTCGTCCAGGCCGGCGAATATGACGATCTGATGGCGCATCTCGACCGGCTGGCCGACATGGCGGAGAAGTCGCTCGACCTGGACGCGGTCATGGCGCTGGCAACCCCCCTCGCCCCGGCAGTTGGCGACTTCACCGACGCGCTGCGGCCGCCCGGCCAGCGCATCGCACTGGCCGAGGATGCCGCCTTCAGCTTCCTCTACCCGCATGTCGCCGCCTGTTGGCGCAAGGCAGGCGCGGAAATTGTCCCGTTCTCGCCACTCGCCGACGAAGCGCCGGACGAGGATTGCGATGTCTGCTGGCTGCCCGGCGGCTATCCAGAGCTTCACGCCGGCAAGCTGGCCGCCGCCACGAATTTCCATGCGGGAATGGCGCGTTTCGCCGAGAAGAAGCCGATCCATGGTGAGTGCGGTGGCTTCATGGTGCTTGGTGAAGCGCTGGAGGATGCCGGCGGCGAAACGCATCGCATGCTCGGCCTGCTCGGCCATTCCACCAGCTTCGCCAGGCGCAAGATGAATCTCGGCTACCGTGAAGCACGGCTGCGCGCCGACTGTCCGCTGGGGCCGCAAGGCGCACTGATCCGAGGTCACGAATTCCACTATGCGCAGATGACGGCCACCGGCGATGATGAGCCGCTGGCCCACCTCGCCGACGGCCAGGGCAATCCGCTCGGCGCTTCCGGCTACCGGCGTGGCCATGTCAGTGGCACCTTCTTCCACGCCATTGCACGGGCCTAGACCATGAAGCGCCCAAGAATCACCCTGTCGCCTCGGCAAGTCCTCGATGACATCGCCCTTTGCCTGGTCTTCTTCACCCGCCTGCCGCTGCCCGTCTTCGATTTTCGCGGCCGCAGCCTCGCCGCCGCGATCTGGGCCGCCCCCATTGCCGGCCTTGTCGTCGGCTTGATCGGCGCGATCGTCTTTGCCACGGCGGAACGGTTTGGCCTTGCCATAGGACCGTCGGCCGCCCTCGCCCTCGTTGCAACCGTGCTCACCACAGGCTGCCTGCACGAGGATGGGCTGTCCGACGTCGCCGACGGCTTCGGCGGCGGCAAGTCGCGCGGACGCAAGCTCGAGATCATGCGCGACAGCCGCATCGGCGCCTATGGTGCCATGGCGCTGGCGCTATCGCTGCTGATCCGCTGGAGCACGCTTTCGGAACTCACCGATCCCACGCAAGCCCTCTTCGCTCTGGTGGCGGCGCATACCGCTTCGCGCGGTGTGCTCGGCGCCTTTATGCATCTTTTGCCGCCAGCGCGATCCGACGGCCTCTCGGCAGACGCCGGCACCGTCTCACTCGAAATGGCGATAGCCGGCGCCGTGCTTGGCGCGATTCCGCTGCTCCTGCTTGGCGCCGGCGGCGCCATCGCCGCGCTCATCCTGCTTGGCCTGCTGTTTGCTGCCTTTCACGCCCTTTGCCTCAACCAGATCAATGGCCAGACCGGCGACACGGTTGGCGCCTTGCAGCAATTGAGCGAAATCGCGGTGCTTCTCGTCGCTTCCGTAGCTCTTTCCTGATCCCCTTTTGCCTGATTCCCTTCCGGAGACCTTGCCCCCATGCCTTTCAAATCCCTCGATGAACTGCGCGCCGCCTGTCTCGACCTGCCCGCCGGCAGCGAGGCGGCAGCCAATGCCGTTGCCAGCCGCCAGGACACGCTGACCAAACCGCAAGGCAGTCTCGGCAGGCTGGAAACGATCACCGCCTGGCTGGCGCGCTGGCAGGGCCGTGACATGCCGAAGCTCGACCGCGTGAAAGTCTTCGTCTTCGCCGGCAACCACGGCGTCACCGCGCAAGGCGTGTCGGCCTATCCTTCGGAAGTCACCGTGCAAATGGTGGCGAATTTCGCTGGCGGGGGTGCTGCCATCAACCAGCTCGCCCGCATCGCCGGCGCCGAGCTCGACGTCATCCCGCTCGACCTCGATCATCCAACCGGCGATTTCACCCAAGTGCCCGCAATGGATGAGAAACCCTTCCTCACCGCGGTCTCGGCCGGTTACGACGCGGTGACGAAAGATCTGGACCTCGTCTGTTTTGGCGAAATGGGCATCGGCAACACCACGCCGGCCGCCGCCATTTCGGCGGCGCTTTTCGGCGGTGGTGCCGAAAAATGGACCGGGCGCGGCACCGGCGTCGACGATGCCGGACTGAAGCGCAAGGTGGTCGCCATCGAAGCCGGCCTGAAGCGCCACGCCGCTGCCCTTGCCGATCCGCTGGGGGTCGCAGCCAGCCTCGGCGGGCGCGAACTCGCCGCCATCTTCGGCGCCACGCTCTCCGCCCGGCACCTGGGCATACCCGTGCTGCTAGACGGCTTCGTCTGCACCGCCGCCGCCGCGCCGCTGGCAAAGCTGCACCCAACCGGCCTTGCTCATGCGACCGCCGCACATGTCTCCGCCGAATCGGGCCATCGCGGCCTGCTCGAAGCGCTCGCCCTGCCGCCGCTACTCGATCTCGGCATGCGGCTCGGCGAAGGCTCCGGCGCGTGCCTGGCCGTCAACATCGTGCGCTCGGCGCTGGAGTGCCATGCGAGAATGGCGAGTTTTGCCGAGGCTGGCGTGTCGGAGAAGTAATGCGCGGATCGCCTTGATGTACAAACCCTCATAAATTTTCGGAGCCCCAAAACAGGGGGTTCGCGATGTCCTTGCTCGGACTGAGTGAAATTTCGACCGCAAGAAGCGGCCCCGGGCGCCGCTCGGCCTTTCTGCAGGCTCAACGAAGGAGGAATATTAGCAGGAAAGAATATATTAACGACTGTGATGCAGCCTTCCATACGGGGACGGGAAACGCCTCCTCATCGGACGTTCCAACGCGCGCCCTCAAGCGCCAGGACGCTCGACCAATGCGGAGCAAACGCATGAGTGTCGGAGCAGCTCTCGAACTATTGCTGCGGTTGATTCATAGCCGAGCCATGAAGTTGGCGGCGTTGCCGGAGGATGATAGGGATATACATTACGATCTCATCCGCCGCTCATGTTGCGAAGCCGCCGAGCACATCGGGCAAAACCCCGACAAGGCAGCCATCACGGCAAACGACATGGTGGAGTTTGTTCGCGCACTGGTGGGAATCATCGAAGTGGGCTGTGGATCAGACCAAGGGCCAAGCACCGATCGGCCGCCGCCAGCGCGACATTTTGGCAGCCGGGAGAGTGGTATGACACGCGTCTAGAGCATGATGCAGAAAAGTGTGGGTGCTGGCCCAAAATATTTGGACACAATGCGGACACGGACTTCCGCCTGCATCCACGGGGTCCCTCACCTCGTCCAACAAACTGATTTTGTTAGATTTTGGTGGGTGCGCACAGGATTGAACTGTGGACCCGCTGATTAAGAGTCAGCTGCTCTACCAACTGAGCTACGCACCCACTCGGCCGGCAAAAACCGGCGTTGGCGGGCATATAGCCGCCGACACCGGTCCTGTCCAGCCCTGCTGGAATCATTTCCCGACAAATCGCAACAAGCCTTGTCGTGCCGGGAAGGAATGCGGAGGCGATCAGACGAAAAGCTTGCCTTCCGCCACCTTGATCGCGTTGCCGCCAATGCGCGCGGACGCCAGCTTTCCGCCTTGCACAGTCAGTTCGAGGCGGATGCGCGATGGCCGCCCCATCTCCAGTCCCTGCTCGATCCACAATTGCGAAACCCCGTCCGTCGGGCCGTCGAAATGCATGATGGCGCCGGCGAAGGCCGCCGCCGCCGAACCGGTCGCCGGGTCCTCGTAGGACGGCGTGCCGGGCACGATCATGCGCACATGGAACGCGCTCTCGTGATTCACCGTTTCACGGCAATAGACGTACGGGCTGGCGAAGGCCCATTCGCTCTTGCGCGGCGCCAGTTCCGACCACGCCTGGTTGTCCAGCCGGATCCGGCCCGCCGCCTCGAGGTTGGCGACCGGGATGGTCACATAGGGCACGCCCGCCGACCAGAAGGCGACGCGGTGATTCTCGAAGCCGATCTCGTGCGGTGTCAGGCCGAGTGCCGCGCCGATCGCCTCCGGATCGGCGTCGAGCTTCAGCGGCTCCGGCAGCATGGCCAGGTCGAATTCGGCGAAGGTGGCGCCATCGTGCTTGCTGACCGCGCAACGCACCGGACCGATGTTTTCTTCCAGCACGAAGATGCCGGCGCCGCCCTCACCGGCCAGTTCCGCCAGCGCGATGGCCGAGCCCACCGTCGGGTGGCCGGCGAACGGCATTTCATAATCGGGGGTAAAGATGCGGATGCGGTTTCGGTGCTTGGGATTGTCCGGCGGCAGCACGAAGACCGATTCGGACAGGTTGAACTCGCGCGCGATGGCTTGCATCGCGGCGGTGTCCAGACCTTTGCAATCCAACACCACCGCCAGCGGGTTGCCGGCCAGTCGCTCGGTCGTAAACACATCGTAAAGCAAGTAATTCCGGGTTTGCATTCCTGCCTCAATCCCAACATGGGCGAAATTTAATTTGATATTTGAACCGATAAGCCTGATCTGTGCACAGACAGGGACATTGCGCATAATAGGGGTCCGACGTGGACCAGATTGTCAATCTGCCAAAGGCGGAATCGGATTCCGCCATTGAGACGGCGCTAGGGCTCGACCAGATCGGCCGGCGCAGGACGCGCCGCCGCGGTCGGCTCTACGCGCTGCTGGCGCTGATCGTCCTCGTCGCGGCTTTTGCCGGCTACCAATGGTATGCCGGCACGCCGACCAAGATCGACTATACGACAGTGCCGGCCGCCAAGGCCGACCTCACCGTCCAGGTTTCGGCGACTGGCACGCTGCAACCCCTCACCCAGGTCGACATATCAAGCCAGCTCTCCGGCATCATACGCTCGGTCACGGTCAACGAGAACCGGCAGGTGAAGAAGGGCGACGTGCTGGCTGCACTCGACACCGCCAAGCTGCAGGTCCAGATCGAACGGGCCGAAGCGTCCGCACAAGGGGCGGCTGCCAATGTCGAGGACGCCCGGGTGACGCTCTCCGAGAACGAGAGCGCGCTTGTCCGCGCGGCGGCCCTGACCAAGCGCGGCATGGCCACCGACCAGTCGCTCGAGGCCGCGACCGCGACCCGCGACCGCTCCAAGACTGCACTCGACAGCGCCGAGGCCAATCTCGCCATCGCCAATGCAGACTTGAAATCGCAGCAGACCGATCTCGCCAACAGCACCATCTACGCGCCGATCGACGGCATCGTGTTGACCCGTTCGGTCGACCCCGGCCAGACGGTCGCCTCTTCGCTGCAGGCGCCGGTGCTGTTCATCATCGCCGCGGATTTGAGGAACATGGAGCTGGTGGCGGCGGTCGACGAAGCCGACATCGGCGCGGTCAAGTCAGGCCAGCATGCCCGCTTCACCGTCGACGCCTTCCCCGACCGGCCGTTCGATGCCGAGATCCGCGACATTTCCTATGCCTCGGTCACGACGGATGGGGTCGTCACCTACAATGCGCGGCTTGAGGTCGACAACAGCGAACTTCTGCTGCGCCCGGGCATGACCGCTACCGTTTCGGTCGTTACCCGGCAGGCCAAGGATGTGCTCACCGTGCCGGCCAGCGCCTTCCGCTACCGACCGGCGCAGCAGGCCCCGCGTGGCTGGAGTCTCAGCGACCTGTTCACCGGCCGCATGGGTCGCCCCGACCGCCAACGCCAGGCGGCGAAGGCCCCGACCGATGGTTCTCGCACGCTCTATGTGCTGGAGAACGGCCGGCCGCATCCGGTCAACGTCAAGATCGGCTCCACCGATGGCGAACTGACAGAGATCACCTCCGGCCTGGAGGAAGGAGCGCAGATCATCACCGCCTCGCAGTCGCGGAGCTGAGGCTATGGCCGCGGGCGCGCCCCTCATCACCTTCGACACGGTCTGGAAGAGCTACGGCCAAGGCGAAGCCAAGGTGCATGCGCTGGCCGGCGTAGACCTTGCCATCCGGCGCGGCGAATTCGTCGCCATCATGGGTCCGTCGGGCTCCGGCAAGTCAACGGCAATGAACATCATCGGTTGCCTCGACACGCCGACGGCCGGAACCTACTCCTTCATGGGCGTCGATGCCGGCCGGCTCGACCGCAACCGCCGCGCCATGCTGCGCAACCTTTATGTCGGCTTCGTCTTCCAGGGCTACAATCTCTTGGCCCGCACCACCGCGGCGGAGAACGTCGAACTGCCGCTGATTTATCGCGGCGTCGCCGCCCGCGAGCGCCGCGACCTTGCCATGCAGGCGCTGGCTGAGGTCGGCCTTGTCGGCCGCGAGCATCACACGCCGGCCGAGCTCTCCGGCGGCCAGCAGCAGCGCGTGGCGATCGCACGCGCCATCGTCACCAGGCCGACGCTGCTCGTCGCCGACGAGCCGACCGGCAATCTCGACACGGCTCGCACCCACGAAATCATGGAACTGCTGACGCGGCTGAACAAGGAGCTTGGCCTGACCGTCGCCATGGTCACGCACGAGGCCGATGTCGCCGAATATGCTGAGCGCACCATCCGCTTCCTCGACGGCCATGTCGCCTCCGACACAATGAACATGGAGACGGCATGATCTGGGAAGCCATCCGCCTCTCGCTGCGCTCGATCCGCCGCAACGTGCTGCGTTCGTTCCTGACCTTGCTCGGCATCGTCATCGGGGTCGCCGCCGTCATTGCCATGCTGACCATCGGCTCCGGCACCACGCAAAAGGTCAAGGCCGACATCTCCAAACTCGGCAGCAATCTGCTGGTCGTCCGGGCCGGACGCCCGGCCGGTCCCGGAGGTCCGGGCGGGCTCGACCAGGCGGTGCGGCCGCTGGCGGAAAAGGACCTGGCGGCGCTGGTTGCGCATCTCTCCGGCGCGCGCGCCATCTCGCCGGCATCGCAGAAGCAGGTCCGCGTCATCTTCGGCACCGAAAGCCTGACCTCAGGCGTCACCGGCACCGACAGCGCCTATCTCGACGCGCGCGACTGGAAACTGGTGTCCGGCCGCCCGTTCAGCGATTCCGAAACCCGTTCGGGCACCGGCGTGTGCCTGATCGGCGAGACGGTGCGCCAGCAATTCTTCGGCGCCGGCGATCCCGAGGGTGAGATCATCCGCGTCAACCGCACCTCCTGCAAGATCGTCGGCCTTCTCGAGCCGAAGGGCTATACCGGCTTCGGCCAGGACCAGGACAATGTCGTGCTGATGCCGCTCGCCGCCTATCAGCGCCGCATCGCCGGCAACCGCGATATCGACAACATCTACATCGCCGCCGACGACCGCACGCCGACCACCGAATTGCAGCCGCGCGTCGAGGATATTTTGCGCGATGCACGCCGTATAACCCCGGACCGCGAAAGCGATTTCGCCATCCGCGACATGACCCAGATCGCCGACGCCATGGCCAGCGCAACCACGACGATGACCGGCATGCAGGGCGCGGTCGCCGGCGTCAGCCTGCTGGTCGGCGGCATCGGCATCATGAACATCATGCTGGTGTCGGTCACCGAGCGAACCCGCGAGATCGGCATCAGGCTCGCCATCGGCGCGCATGAAAAGCACATCCTCATCCAGTTCCTGGTCGAGGCGACGGTGCTGTCGCTGCTCGGCGGCATCATCGGCATCCTGATTGGCCTGGCGCTGGCCGGCCTCGCCTCGATGACCTTGACCATACCCTTCGCGCCAAGCCCGGCGGTCATCCTGCTCGCCGTCGGCTTCTCCGCGCTGATCGGCATGGTGTTCGGCTTCTTCCCGGCCCTGCGCGGCGCCAGGCTCGATCCGATCGACGCGCTAAGGCATGAGTAACGAGCAAGCTGCAAAGGCGCCCGGCACTCCGAGCCGGTTTTACACAACCTTCGACGTTTCCGCCCCGCCCGACCTGTCGTCGCTGTGTTGGCGATGTTATGCCAAGGCATTTCTGGTCGAGGAGCAGCTGATGAGCAAGAAGGCGCGCGTGGTCCTGACAATGGTGGTCATCGAAGCTGTCCTGGCAGGCATCTGGTGGTATCTCGCCGATTACGGGATGGCAAATCCCGATCGCGTCAAACCGGATTTCCAGGCGGTCGTCGGCCAGACCATGGGTATGGCGATGGGCGGCTTGCTGGGCATCGGCTTCATCCTGTTCTTCGTCGCCGCGCGCAACGACCGCAAGGCACTCAAAAGCAAGGCATCATAGGCCTCCTCCCCACGAGATCATTCATCCCGGCCGTGGCGCCAACAGGTGGCAGGCGGGACTACAGCGCGCTTTCCCACGGATTGACGGTGTTCAACCCGGCGGCCGCGAATGGGCTGGTGTCGCGGGTGGCGACCGTGAGGCCGTGTACCGCGGCAGTGGCCGCGATATAGCCGTCCGCCTTGCCGATCGCCTTGCTTGCGGCTCTCGCCTGTACCATCAGGATGGCATAGGCGCGCGACGCGTCGAGATCGAAGGGCAGAATACGGCCTGCAAACAGCGGCAGCGCGTCCTGCTCGAGACGATCATGCAGGATCGTGCGGCGCTTGCCGGCAGGCATCGCCGCGATACCGAAACGTAGCTCAGCCACGGTGACGGCCGATAGATGCAGGGTTTCGACGGCCTGCGCGTCGATCCATGCGATGACACGGGGATCGGGTGCAGGTTTCCACGGCTCAGAAACTACATTGATGTCGATGAGGATCGTTCGAACCGCACCGGCTCGCCCGGTGTTTTGTCGCGAAGCTGTTGCAAGGTATCGACATCCTCTTGAGACAATCCGGCCTCGCGGCCGATGGCGGCGAGCAGGGAGCCGAGTTTGACCCGATTGGCTGGCCGCACGGCCGTTTCCAGGATTTCACGCATTTCGGATTCGGTGCTGCGGCCGTGGTGCGCTGCCCGCACCTTCAAGGCGCGGAGCGTTTCCTCTGGCAAATTGCGGATCGTTACAGCACTCATTGATATCATCCCAAGCTACGATGATGTCATTGATAGCAATATTGCAAATTTGCCATCATTACGCGACAGCCCGCGTACGGTTTTATCATCTGCAAGAAGCCACTCGAACCATCGCATCTGCGATCGTGACATCGGCACGAAATTTTAGTTTCCGTTCGCGAAATGCCACTCGATCAGGGGCTTCATGTGCGGCGACAGACCGTCCGGCAGGTCGTCGGCATGGCGGATGATCACCGGCCCCTCGATCTCCGGATCGGCTTCGGTGGCGACGAAGGCCAAGATTCGGCGCGCTATCTCATCGGCAGGCTCGTCGACGTGATAGCGGCGGAAGATGACGGTGCCGCTTGCCGTCGACAGCGCGTGCCAGCGCATCCCGCGCCTGGCATCCGACAGGTCGAGGCCGGTCTCCTCGCGCACCTCGCGGATCATGTTGAAATCGACATCGACCAGCCCATCGCGGAAATCGGTCGGCTCGAACGAACCGGCGGCGAAATAGACCCGGCCGGCATTGACGGTTCGCGGTCCCATGCGGATCGCCACCAGCGCATTGTCGCCGGCCACCAGCACGGCATGGGCATAGGCGTGTTCGGCGCCGGAATTCTCGCGCCGCTTCCGCCACAGCATGAAGGTCGAGTAGTTGACCGCATGGCAGAGGCCAATGAGACTGCGGTCGCGATAGGCAAGTTCCGAAAGCAGAACCACCGTGCCGTCGAAGAGCGCCGGATTGGTCTCGATTTCGCTCTGCCAGTTCTCGGCGATCGCCCCGGCATTATCCACCGCGAAGGGATGCGGGCCGGCATCGAGGCGCACATCGATGGCATCGACCGGCAGGATGACATTGCGTGGAAGATCAAAGCTCATGTCGGCTCAGGCCCGATCCTGCCCATCAGGCCCCATACTCCCCATCATGCCCACACTCCCCATCAGGCCATGTCCAGCGTGATCGCCACCGGGCAGTGGTCCGAAGCCTTGGGCCGATCCCAGCCGGCGCGCGGGAAGCGCTCGACTTCCTGGCCCGCGGGAAAGATCGTGCGCCAGGGCTGACCGTTGCGGACGATGTCGGGAACCGCGGTGGCGTTCTTCGCCGCCAGTCCCCTGGAAAGCAGGATATAGTCGAGCTGGCACAGATGCCGCTCTTCGGGTCCGCGTGTGTGATAGAAGGTCCAGCGGTTCATTTCCGGCCGCCGCTCCACCACGTTTTCGCAGAACCCGCCCGCTGTCAGCACATTGATGCAGGACAGGTTCTCGTCAACCACCTCGAAACGGTAGCCGTCCACCTCATCGCCGGCGATCTTCACCCGCTGGCGGTAATCGTTCATGTCGCCGCAGATCGCCCAGCGCTTGTCGGCGGCATGATCCACACCGAAACGCTCCTCGATGATGCGCCGCACGGCCTGCGCTTCCGCGACGCGCACCGGCATTGTCGCTTCGCGTCCGTCGAGCCCGTTGCGGGGCGAGCCCATCGACTTGAAGTGCACGAGATAAAGCGTCATCGGCGCGCCGCCCACCTTGATGTCGACTTCCAGGCAGTCGCGTCGGAAGATGCGTTCATTGGGCAGGTTGCCGAGGGCCGCCAGCTCCGGCGTGTGCAACCCGAACTGCTCGTAGGTGACATAGGCGTGGCTGGTCATGCGAACGAATTCGATCGGCTGTCCCTGCGCGGTTTCGTTGCGCATCATCACGGGGACATCGATGCCGCGCGAATCATTGCCCGACGTGGTGTATTTCTGGCGGTAACCCTGCCCCACCATCTTGAACAGATAGCCGTACTCGAACGCCTTCAGCGCTTCGATGTTGTCGACTTCCTGCATGCAGATGATGTCGGCGCGGGTGGCGGCGATGGCCAGTGCCGTCAGCTGGCGCGTGTCGTCGGATTGCGCGATGGCGCGCGCCTGCTCCAGTATCTTGTATTCGGCCTCGCTCTGGATATCGAACATCGCCAGCGTGCGATCCTCGTTGAGCTGGTTGCGATAGCCGGAAAAATCGAACCTGTTCATCAGGTTCTCGACATTGAAGGTGGCAAGGCGCAGCGACATGCCATGACATTTGCCTGCAAGAGCGGCGGAAAACAAGATCGCGGGACCACAAGCAGGGATGCTTTGGTCCTGGTGGCCTTCGCCCTATGGTTGACGGAACCTTTCCGTTCATCCGCCGTTCAGACGCAAAGGCCCACAGTAGGCCCATTCCCAGGGTAGGCGTGGGGCCTGTTCTCTTGGAGAGTGCAATGGATTCGCTCTTTTCTTCCACTGTCAAATCCGGGCTGATTGCGCTCGGTATTGTCTCCGGTATCACGGCGCCATCCGCCGCCGGTCCGATCCTGCAGCCCGATGTATCGATCCCGGCGAGCACCGCCGCGCCAACGGTCACCCCGGTCCGCGAAGGCTGGGCCGGCGGCAACAACAATGGCGGCGATTGGAGATGGCGCCGGAACTGGAACGGCGGCCACTGGAATGGTGGTGGCAACTGGAGCGGCCGCCACTGGCATGGCGGAGGCAACTGGAGCGGCCGCCACTGGAATGGTGGCGGTAACTGGAGTCGCGGCGATGACTGGCGCTGGCGCCATGGCCGCCGCCATTATCACGGCGGCTACTACGATGATGGCGCCGCCGCAATCCTCGGTCTTGGTCTGGGGCTCGGCCTTGGCAGCATGTACAACAACTATAGCAACTACGATTACTATACGCCGGCGCCGCGCCGCTACTACCGCGCCGGCCGGCTTTCGAGCGCCCATGTCCGGTGGTGCTACAACCGCTACCGTTCATATCGCGCCTACGACAACACGTTCCAGCCCTACAACGGCCCGCGCCAGCAGTGCTGGTCGCCCTATAGCTGAGCTGGCTGCGGCTGATGCGAGAAAATGAAAACGGCGCCACCTGGCGCCGTTTTTGGTTTTGACCGTTCGAAGTTAGAGGGCTTCGGACGTTTTGATTTCGCTCAGTTCTTGGCCTTGTCGACCAGCTTGTTCTTGGAAATCCACGGCATCATCGCACGCAGCTTGGCGCCGACTTCCTCGATCTGGTGGCTGTCATTGTTGCGGCGGATGCCCTTGAAGCGCGACATGCCGGCGCGGTATTCCTGCATCCACTCCGAGGTGAATTTTCCCGTCTGGATGTCCTTCAGCACGCGCTTCATCTCGGCCTTGGTCTCGGCGGTGATGATGCGCGGACCCGAGACGTATTCGCCCCATTCGGCGGTATTGGAGATCGAGTAGTTCATGTTGGCGATACCGCCTTCATAGATCAGGTCGACGATCAGCTTGACCTCGTGCAGACACTCGAAATAGGCCATTTCCGGCGCGTAACCGGCTTCCACCAGCGTCTCGAAGCCGGCGCGGATCAGTTCGACCAGGCCGCCGCACAGCACGACCTGCTCGCCGAACAGGTCGGTCTCGCATTCCTCGCGGAAATTGGTCTCGATGATGCCCGAACGGCCGCCGCCGACGCCACAGGCATAGGAGAGAGCGAGGTCGAGCGCGTTGCCCGAGGCGTCCTGGTTGACGGCGACCAGGCACGGCACGCCGCCGCCCTTCTGGTATTCGCCGCGCACCGTGTGGCCCGGGCCCTTCGGCGCGATCATGACGACGTCGACGGTCGACTTCGGCTCGATGAGGCCGAAATGCACGTTGAGGCCGTGCGCGAAGGCGATCGCGGCGCCGTCGCGGATGTTCGGCGCGATCTCGTTCTTGTAGATGTCGGCCTGCAATTCGTCGGGGGTTGCCATCATCATCAGGTCGGCCCATTTGGCGGCATCGGCGACGCTCATTACCTTGAGCCCGTCGGCCTCGACTTTCTTGGCGGTCGCCGAGCCGGCCTTGAGGCCGATGGCGATCTCCTTGGCGCCGGAATCCTTGAGGTTGAGCGCATGCGCCCTGCCCTGGCTGCCATAGCCGATGATGGCGACCTTCTTGCCCTTGATCAGGTTGAGATCGGCATCACGATCGTAATAGACACGCATTTTACTTCCTTCCCGTTTTGAAGATCAAAGGCCTTGAGGCCCGGTTTTTGCTCCGAAAAGAGCGAGAAACTGTTGCGTCGCGCGGATGGCATCGCCGCCGATCGCCGCCTCAGTCAATTCCAGCCGGTCACCGAGCAGCAGACGTATCTGCACATCCCGGCCAACCAGCCCGAAAAAGGTACGGAATGCCGTCTCGGCATCCGCAAATTCAAGGAGCCCTGCCTGCCGGCCGGCTTCCAGCACCGGCTTCAGCCGCTTGGCCAGTGCAAAGCGCCCATTCTCCAGCACGACGGCGCCGAGATTGTCCTTACCCGACCCCGCATGACCAACCGCCACCCTATTGAGCGCGATCGAGGTATCGCTTGAAATGACCTTGAGCCAGTCGCAGGCAAAGCGCTCCAGGCTCGCCGTCAGCGAGGCAAGGCCGAGTCCCTTCCCGTCAACCTGCGCCACCCGCACCTTCGACGCCTGCCACTGCACGGTCGCCGTCAGCAGCCCGTCGCGGTCGCCGAACCATTTGTAGAGCGTTTCCTTGGAACAGCTCGCACGCCGCGCCACTGCGGTCATGGTCAGGTCGTCGCCTTCCTCGACCAGCAGCCGCAGTGCCGCATCCAGGACGGTCTTCTGCCGCTCCGTCAGGGTCTCGCTGTTGTCGATGTCGGGCACGATGTGCAACACGCTCTTCCCTCGCGGACGGCCAAGCCAGTCATTTTCGGCAAGCCGTACCGTACGTTACGGTTCGGCCTTCTATGGCCTATTGCACTGAACCTGGCAAGCCCTATTTCTCTCCGGTCGGCTTCGCTGCCGCCGTCCTGAAGGGGAAACATGTTGGCCGGTTTGCTGGCCTTGGCCATAGCCGCTGTGTTCACCGGTGCGGCGATCTATGTCAGCGTGGCCGAGCAGCCGGCGCGGTTGCGGCTGGATGACAGGTCCCGGCTCCAGGAATGGCAGCCTTCCTACAAACGCGGTGCGGCCATGCAGGCATCGATCGCCATCGTCGCCTGCGTTCTCGGCCTTGTCGCCTGGTGGCAGACCGGCGGGCTTGCCTTTCTCGGCGGCGCGGTGGCGATCATCCTGCCCTGGCCGTGGACCCTTGTTGTGATGATGCCGACCAATCGAGCGCTGGAGGCAATGGACCCGGAAGCGGTCAATCCGCAGGCCAGGGCGCTGATCGTCAGATGGGGCAATCTGCACCTGGTTCGCGCGGCGCTCGGTGTGCTGGCGACGCTGTCTTTTCTCTGGGGCAGCCATCTGCCTTGACCCGCCAGGCCGGGCTCGTCTCTGCGGAATCAGTCCGCGGCAGGCGGATGGCGCAGCTGGCCGAGCAGTGCCGAGACCGTACTCAACTCATCCAGCGAGAGCTTGGCACCCACCAGTTCGGCGATCGAGCGTCCGTAGACCGCCCACATCCGGCGGCGCGTCTCACGTCCCCTGGCCGTGATGCGAATGGTTTGCCCACGGCCGTCATCGGCCACTGGCAGTTTCTCGACCAGCCCGTCGGCCTCGAGCCGGGCCAACAGCCGCGAGATGTTGTATTGCGCAAACAGAGTGCGTTCGATCAGTTGAAATGGCCGCAAGCCGCCCTCGCCGGCCTCGGCAAGCTCGTGCAGCACGTCGTACCATGCAAGCGGCGGCAGGCCGTCTTCCTTCAGCGCGTCCTCGGCACGTTCCATCAGTTGGCGCGAAACCCGCATCAGGCGGGCCCAGACCTTGATGGCATCAGGCGAAGGCATGGCTGTCTCTGTCATGGCCGTATCCTAAGAGATAGATGCAGATGCATCAAGCTTGACGATCAATGCATACGCATCTACATAAATGCAGTTGCATCGATATCGAAAGGCACATTCCATGAAACCCGCCGACACCCTCATTCTCGTCAGCCATCCACTCTGCCCCTATGTCCAGCGTGCGGCGATCTCGCTGGCCGAGAAAGGCGTCCCGTTCGAGCGGATCGACATCGACCTCGCCGACAAGCCGGACTGGTTCAAGGCGATCTCGCCGCTCGGCAAGGTGCCGCTGCTGCGCGTACGGCAAAATGGCGACGAGACGATAATCTTCGAATCCGCGGTCATCCTCGAATTCCTCGAGGAAACACAGGCCAATCCGCTCCACCCTGCCGACCCCTACGCCCGCGCCCGGCACCGTGCCTGGATCGAGTATGGCTCAGCCATCCTCGGCGCCATCGGCCGGTTCTATTCAGCGCCGAGCGAGGCCGGCCTCCTCGCCGAGTCCAGCGCGCTGTCGGCGATGTTTGACCGCCTTGAGGCTGAACTCGCTAACGATACCCTGCGGAGCGGGCCATGGTTCGCTGGCAGCCGGTTTTCCCTCGTCGATGCCGTTTACGGTCCGGTCTTCCGCTACCTCGACACCTTCGACCGGATCGGCGATTTCGGCATCTTGGAAGGCAAGCCGCTTGTCCAGGCCTGGCGCGAAGCGTTGAGCGACCGCCGGTCGATCAGGCAAGCCGTGGCGCCGGACTATCCGCAGCGCCTGCATGCTTTCCTGTGGGCGAAGGGGTCTTTTCTATCGAGCCTCATTCGGCAACGCGATCCGGCCAGCGCGCTTCGGCAAGCCCTGCCCGCCTGAACGGATCGATCACCGTGCCGGCCACCATCGAGGCCAGGAACCGCGGCGCCGGCGGAATCTTGGCGATCGTCGCCACCAGCCTGTCGCGGATGAAAGGCAGCGCCACGGAGTCCGACTGGTAGAAGGGCGTGAATGCCAGCGACAGCGCCTGGAAGGCCCGCACATGCCAGCGCCGCGCTTTCGCATAGCCTTCGAGCGCAGCCTCGACGCTGCCCGTTCGCTCCAGCGCATGGCTGAGCGCCGCGGCGTCGAGCAGCGCCATGTTGGCGCCCTGGCCAAGCTGCGGACTGGTCGAATGCGCGGCGTCGCCGATCACGGCCAACCGCCGGCCAACCGGAGACTTCATCGTGTGATGGCCATAGCGGGCCAGCGAGAGCTGGTCGAAACTGCCGATCTGGTTGGTGAACGCCTCGACCTGCGGCCACAGCCGCACCACCCGCTCCTTCCAGGCATCGATGCCAAGGTTGCGCACGGCATCGGCATCCGCCGGTTTCAGGCTCCAGAAGAATGCCGCCATCCTTTCGGAACCCGGCTCCGGCCGGCCGATCGGCAGCACGCCGATCATCACACTGGCCTTGTCGTAGCGCTGCAAAAGCGCGTGCTCGTCAAAGCCCTCGCCTCGCCAATCCAGCGATGCCCATAATGCGCCATAGGTGAGTGGTCGTGGTGCCCCGGCATTGCCGGCGCACTGCCGCAGTTTCGAACGCGAACCGCTGGCGTCGACGACAAGATCGAACGGCCCTGCCCTTCGTCCATTGCCACGGACCAGCGTCGCCCGGTCGCCGATGTCCAAAGTCTCGATTTCGACGCCGGTTTCGATGGCGATAGCCTCACGCCGGGCAGCGCGAAACAGCACGCCGAACAGGGCCGCCCGGTGCACCGCCAGGCCGAAGCGGCCGCCGTGCTGGGCGTCGTAGCGGACGTCGAGCACGGTGCGGCCGGTGGAGGCATCGGCGCCATGCAGCCGGTCGATCCTGCTGCCCAGTGCCATGATGTCGTCGAGCAGGCCGAGGTCGGCAAGCACCGTCAATCCGGTCGGCTGCAGGATCAACCCGGAGCCGACCGGCTTCGGTTCCTCGAAGCGCTCGAAGATGGTGACCCGGTGCCCGGCACGCCTGAGATAGAGCGCCATGGCCAGCCCAGCCGGACCGGCGCCTGCAATTGCGATATCGTAGGAAATGCTGTTGCCCCCAAGCCGCACTGGCCGGGACAATCCTTCAGCCGCCGGACGAAATCAAGTCGCGACGCCGAAGGCTGCCGGCTGGTCAAGCCGGCGTTGAATCGAAGGCAGTGCGGGCGTCGCGCACCGCATCGTGGTTGTTTTCAGCCCATTGCAACAAATGCTGCAAAGCGTCGAACATCGAGCGCCCAAGGTCGGTCAGGCTGTATTCGACGCTGGGCGGCTTGGTCGGAAACACTTCGCGACGCACATAGCCGTCGCGCTGCAGATCATGGAGCGTCTGGGTCAGCATGCGCTGCGAAATGTCGGGCACCAGCCGCCGCAGCTCGCCGAAGCGATAGGGCTGCTCGGCCAGGGCCGCCGTCAACAGCGAGCTCCATTTGCCATTGAGCCCCTGAATGACGTCGCGGACGGGGCAATCGGCAATGTTTCCGCCTTCGGTCATGGCTTTGTAGACTTCGAGTTTGGATTTCAGATTGACGGTCCGGCTGTCCATGACTGGTTCCCTGCGTGTGCCTACCTCCCGAAAAACTGCCTTCTTTACGGCAGCGGGTCAATTCCTATTTTAGTGCTGGTCTCTTTTTGAGATCACCACCCGAACCGCCCTTCCGGCGCAATGTCAGGATCCTCCATGACCGCAACTCTTCTCGTCACCGGCGCGTCCGGCCAGCTCGGCCGCAGCGTCATCAACCATCTGCTGGACACATTAGAGGTGCCGGCGGCCCGGATCATCGCCACGACCCGCACGCCCGCCAATCTTGCCGACCTGTCAGCGCGCGGCGTCACCGTTCGCGAGGCTGATTTCGACGATCAAGCCTCGCTCGCCGACGCTTTCGCCGGCGCCGACCGGGCGCTCATCATTTCGACCAACGAGCTGGCGATCCAGGGAAAGCGGCGCGAACAGCAGCTTGCCGCCGTCGCGGCAGCCAGGCAGGCGGGCATCGCCCACCTGCTCTACACCTCGATGCCCAACACGGAGCCGGGTTCGCCAGTGCTCTTCGCGCCCGACCATTACGACACCGAACAGGCGATCAAGGCGAGCGGCATCCCCTACACGATCTTCCGCAATGGTTGGTATGACGAGAACCTGTTCATGGCGATGCCGCAGATCCTCGCTTCGGGCCAATGGTATACGTCCGCGGCCGACGGCGCCATTTCCTATGGCGCGCGTGACGATCTCGCCGCCGCCATAGCCGCGGGGCTGGCTTCGGACAACACCGAAAGCAAGACGTATACGCTGACCGGCCCCAAGGCCTATACGTCAGCCGAAGTCGCGGCACTTGTCACCGAAGTCACCGGCAAGCCGATCCAGGTCATTCAGCTCTCGGACGAAGCCTTGACCGAGGGGATGAAGAGCGCAGGCCTTCCCGAGCCCATCGCCCGGCTTCTCGTATCCTTCGACGCTGCCACGCGCGCTGGCGGCCTTGGCATGGTGACGGACTCCGTCGAAAAGCTTTCCGGCCGGAAGTCGGTACCGCTGAAGCAGTTCCTCGAGGCTAACAAGGCCGCACTGGCGGGCTGAAACCAGCGCGGCGGGAAGTCTTTCTCCCGCCGCGCTATTTCGGCGTTTTGACAAGCCCGAGCCGGACCAGGCTTTCTCCGGTGGCGGCGAGCGCGTCCTCGCGCGAGCGCGGCGCCCAGCCGAGCATGCGCACCGCCTTTGCGTTGGTAGCATTCTTGACCTTGCCGAGTTCCGTCACGAGTTGCGCGGCTTCCGCGTTGAACAGCCCCACCATCCGCACCAGCCAATCGGGAAGCTCCCGCGTCGAGACACGCGACGCGGCGGCGCCGAGCCGCGTCTTGACCGTCTGTGCAATCGCCCGCACAGTCATGAAATCGCCGGCGACGGCCAGAAACCGCTCGCCCTTGGCGGCGGGATTGGTCATGGCGCGCACATGCAGGTCCGCCACGTCGCGCACATCGACCACGCCGAAGGACAGGCGCGGCAGCCCTGGCATGGCACCGTTCATCATGCGCTGGACAAATGCGGTGGAGGTCGAATGGTCGGACCCTAGTACAGGCCCGAAAATTCCGACCGGATTGACGACCGCCAATTCCATGCCGCCACCCTCGGCGGCGATGAAATCCCAGGCCGCGCTTTCGGCGAGCGTCTTCGACTTCACATAGGCGCTGACCTTGGCCGTTGGATCGGTCCAGCTCTCCTCGGTGAAGGGCCGGCCGTCGGGCGGCATCTTGCCATAGCCGATGGCCGCGAAGGACGATGTCAGCACGACGCGTTTGACGCCGGCGTCTCGCGCCGCCCTGAGCACGCGCAAGGCGCCTTCGCGAGCCGGGATGATCAGGTCATCCTCATGCTTCGGAACGCCGGGCGGGAACGGTGACGCGACATGCAGGACATAGTCGCAGCCGGCGATAGCGCCGGGCCAGCCGGCATCCGCCATGAGGTCGGCGATGGCAAAGGAGAGCCTGTCGCCCGGCTCGGCGCCGCCGGCCTTCAGCATGGCGATAACTTCGGCTTCGCGCTTGGCGGAGCGCACCGTCGCGCGCACGCGATAGCCCGCCTTCAGCAGGGCAAGAATACAATGTGCACCGAGGAAACCCGATCCGCCTGTGACAAGCACCAATTCGCCGCCCATCTCAGCCTCCCCGTTTGGGTCGAGACGATCGAACTCGTCAGATCGCCACCTGCGTGCCGATTTCTACCACACGTCCGGTCGGGATCTGGAAATACTCCGTCGCATCCGCCGCCGTGCGCGCCAGGCCGATGAACAGCCGGTCCTGCCATAGCGGCATGCCGGAATTGGGCGAGGCCTTGAGCGAGCGCCGCGACAGGAAGAAGGACGTCGTCATGATGTCGAACTTCCAGCCCTGCTTGCGGCAGATCGCCAGNGCGCGNGGNATGTTGGGCTGTTCCATATAGCCGAAAGTCAGCGTCACCCGCATGAACAGCTCGTTGACCGTCTCCATCTTGACGCGCTCGCTGTCGGGCACCACCGGCTG
>NZ_AZUY01000037.1 GCF_000513935.1 Mesorhizobium sp. WSM3626
GCTGACGAGATCGGCACGGCGCCTTCGACGTTAAGCCATGCGATGCGAGCGCTCGAGGAACGTATGGGCGTGCGCCTGCTGAACCGCACCACACGCAGCGTTTCGCCGACNGAAGCAGGTTACCAATTGCTTGGGCGCCTTCAACCGGCGCTTGCCTCACTGGACGAGGCGCTCGACAGCGTCGCGGGTTTTCGGGGCAAAGTTGCGGGAACAGTCCGCATTAATACACCGCGGCTGGTGGCTGGCCTTCTGGTTCGCGCGGCTCTCCCCCGGATGGCGGAGCTGCACCCTGACGTGACTTTGGATATTGTCGTCGATGGGCGACTCATAGACATCGTGTCCAGCGGCTTCGATGCCGGCGTGCGCGCCCTTGGATCGGTGCCCAAGGACATGATCACCGTGTTGCTTGCGCGCCCGCTGACATTCATCTGTGTCGCCTCGCCCGCCTATCTCGATCGCTTCGGCGAGCCGGGAACCCCCGAGGAATTGCGGCGCCACCATTGCATCGGTCACCGCATGCCCAGTGGCAAGCTTTATCGATGGGAGTTCGAGCGCGCGGGCCAGGAACTCGCACTCGAGGCAAACGGCACCATCGTCCTTGATGACGAAGAGCTGATGGTCGAAGCTGCAAGAGAGGGTCTGGGCATCGCCTACGTGGCCGATTGGGCCGCCGAGGCGGCCTTGTCCGAGGGCAGTTTGCGAAAAATTCTGACCGCGTGGGTGCCGGCTCCGGAAGAAGTTGCGGTCTACTACCCTGGACACCGAGCCGTACCGCCCGCACTGCGGGCCTTTCTCGACATTGTCAAAGAGCTGCGGAAGAAATGACCGAAGCGACGAGCGGCCGCACCATGACTGGTCATTGAGCTAGTCTGGTCCGCTGGCTCTGCCGTCGAGCTTTTATTGATGACCTGAGGGCGGAACTGGGTCGGGCCCGCCATTATATCTCGATCAAGGCATAGGCGACGCCAAAACAACGGTTGTGATGACCACGAAAAAAGCCCAGCCCCTCAGAGCGGCCCGCACGTCCTCTGGCTTTGCGCCCTTCTGATCATCGTAATCGTTCATGCCGAACTCCTATGTCTCGCTGTCGATGACCGCTTCGCCTCGAGTGAAAACGATGCTCGCTCGAAAGCCAAACCCCCGCCCTCATCTCGCGCCACAAGTTGTGGTGAACGCGATCGAAGCGCGTTCTGACACTCCGTGCCTTGACCGTCGTGGAAGATGGTTCCGTTGTCTCGATTTGTTCTCGCGCGCTCACGCTTTTCAGACTGGGCGCGCCACCTGGCGGAGCGGAATAGCCGTTAACTCTAGTTTCAACAACTTCAGTAACGGTTGATTCAACCATTGCTGGTATTTGTTCCGGAGTGTGGTGGCGGCTCCGACTGTGCGATGGGTCGCTGGGTTGCCGGAGCCGCCTGCGCAGTCCGGTTGGGATCTGACCGCGCTGTCTCAGAATAGGACAGCGCGGTCAACGATCCGTTAAGATTTCGCTGGCCGGGCAGCTTATCAACCGTAGCGATGATCGCCCTGGCCAGCGCCTCGGCCCGTGGATCGGTTAAGGGCCGTAGAGTTCCGTCACCGCATCTTCGCTTGGTTGCACGCGGGACGGACACGTTTCTTCGATCGCCGGAGCGCGACCAGCATTCTTCAACACCGTTGCTTTCATAAGGCGGCCAGAGCTTGAGCACAGCGTCCTAAACTCGCGAGCCGTGTGGAACATTGTTGCGTCGAAACACTTCGGCGGTTGCACCGTCGGTTCTCCCATTCCGGTGCATGTTCCCACGACTGTTGGACTGGCCCGCTGCCGAAAGGTAGCGGGCTTCTTTCCTATTTCCGTCGAGGAAACACGAGAATCTTCGCTGCGGTCTCCTGCTCCAGCGGTTCATGGCTTGGCTGCTCGTGCCACATCACCTGGCGAAGATCGCACATGTCGACCGCTTGACCGCAGATCTTGCACAAATAGAAACGCTCTGCGTCGGGCTCGCCTTCGTGCGGCTTGCCTTCGATTGGTGGTCCGAGGTCGGATAGCTTTGTCATGGCTGTGGCAACATCCCGCTACCTAAAATGTTCCGGAACTATTTTAGCTAAAGCTGATTGAATCGCGTGCATTTGCATGAGTCGGTGCATGCGTCTGAAGTTCATCAAGCCGATGGAGCCGGAACTGGTCGACACGCCACCGCAGGGCGATGACTGGCTCCATGAGATCAAATTCGACGGATACCGCACCCAGGCCATCAAGGACGAAGACGGGATTCGGCTGATCACCAAGAACGGCTACGACTGGACGGGCCGCTACATCCAACTTGCTGGGGAGGCCGCGGCTATCGGGGCGGAAAGCTTCATCATCGATGGCGAGGCGCTTACGATCAACGAAGCGGGCCTGTCGGAGTTCCACGTGCTGCAATCAGCCGTCACCAGCCGCAAGCCCTTGCGCGACCTGTATCTGGTGGCGTTCGACCTCCTCCACCTCAACGGACACGACCTGCGGAACCTGCCGGTGGAAGACCGTCGCGAGATCCTGCAGGAGTTGCTTCCGCCCAGCGGCCGTATCCAGTTCAGTGAAGCGATGCCGGGCACTGGCGCGGCCGTTTACCACCTAGTGGACCAGGCCGGCCTTGAAGGCATGGTATCGAAGCGCAAGGACAGCGTTTATCGCAGCGCCCGACAATGAACTGGCGCAAGATCAAGTGCTATGCCGAAAAGGAGATGGACATCATCGGCGTGCAGCGCGAGAGCGGGAAACCCTTGATGGTGCTGATGGCTGACAAGGGCCGTTACGCCGGCGGCGCATTCGTCACTTTCAAAGCCGACAAGCGCCAGCGCCTGTGGGACCGGGTGCAGGGGAAGGTAGGCGGGCCGGTCCCGAAAGGGCTCAAGAGCGACAAGGCGGAGTGGCTGAAGCCAGGTCTCGTTGGCCGCGTGCGGTTCCTGAAGGGCGAGGAGAAACTCCGCCACGCCAAGCTGCTCGATTTTCGAGATAAGCAATAGCCAGCGCTTGCCCACGATCATTGGGGGCACTCGGAATCGGCGTGATCTTCGGCACAGCGGGGTTTTGGCCTGGGGAACGCGGTGTCCGGCGAGGTGCTGTAGCTTGCAGAGGCTTTACCCTCGATCTCAAGCTTGAACGCTCGCACGCCGGCGTGGCAAACCGCATGCCGGCTCGGCATCCAAGAAGGAGAGTTGCCCGGGAGGACGCCGAGCCTAACAGCGAGATAGCAGGGGGCTGCGTCGTCTCGCCGGCTAAGTGTTATGCGCTCTTTAAGGCACTCGCACAAAGCATCCGAACGTACTAAGGGGTCGGCCGATCGGCGATAACAGGCAATTTCTGTCGACGTTGCCGGTACTTAGAGGGGCTGACGTACATGAACTTGCCGGATGATCTTGGTTCCGTTTGATCCCTTGTATTCTAGCGGAATCTAATATGCGCTTGCGGCCTCTTGGGAAATGAGCACGCGCGGCGTCAATTTTCTGCCAAATGGCCAGGCAGCAACCGTCAGGCCTCCCCCAGTGCCGACGTAATTTCGATTGCCGAGGCGATCCAGAAGCCTTTCGCGGACGCCAAGGCAATCGCGATCAGCAGCGCCGAAATCGAGGAAGAGACTGGCAGCGTTCGTGAAACGGTGCTCGATGCCGGGTTCATCATGACGCCGGCTTTTTTGCACCGTATAGGAACCTGATATTCGTTGGCAGGTTCGAAAGGCGGCAGCGCCCGTGCTGCTGGTCAGGTCCCCCAAGACCTGGCCGGGCCCGCTTCTCCGCCAGTGAGGCGGGCCCACGGGGACTGCCTGCAGCGCGGGCCGCGCCCCACGCCCAAGATAGATTAGACGCAACTAAAAGCTCTTGCCTGAAGTCTACCGCCTCGAGCGCGAGCGTGAGAAGCAATGGCGTGGCGAGCATCGGGCGGCTGCGTCAAGAGCGATGCGTTGCGGCCGCAGCGAGCCGAGGTCCGAACGGAGGCTCTGCACAAGAGCATCATCAAGCCGTTTGTATCGCCCCATTGCGACCATTACCGCTCAACGCGGATCCTCCACGAGGCGCTGTTGAAAAACGTGCGAGAGGAAGTCGATTTCATCCGGTGGAACACCACCGGCCCGGTTCAGCCTGCCGTTGAGTAGCGTTCCAATAGGCCCGCGAAGCCCATGGGCCGGAGAGGCCTGGCGACCTCCCTTTGCCAACAGGGGACAAACCAAAAGCGCCGCCGGTTAGGCTCAGCGCCCTTCTCCTCGCCGAAAACGACAAATTCCCTTGCAAAAATCGGGAAAGGGTTCATTTCCTGGCGTTCCGGTTGATTGCTCCGCGGCGTACCGATACGGCAGGCCGCTCTGGTCGATCTCGACAATGCGTATAACCGCTGTCGTCACCAAGCTAAGGCAGGAGGCCTGGAGCCGATGTCAGAGCCTTCGCCTATCAGAGTAAGATGCCGTGGCCGGCTGGTCCAGCTGCCATTGCCGACGTGACGGCCGTGGCGCTCTCGCTTGTCCAGCAGGACCCGCTGGATAGCCGCTCGGAGGAGCGGGAATATTCCGGGCTAACATTGTTAGAGGGTTCCTAGACAAGGCTGTTCCCCCTCAAACGATCCTGGCTAGCATCCTTGTAGCCGCTGCAAGATTTGCAGGCGGCTCTGGTTCGGCAGCCCGCGCAGCGGTGGAACTTTCCCTGCGCCTTGGGGTTGGACACCTGTCGATTGCCCAATCCAAGCATTGGAACGGAGAGAGCTCGCCTCGGCTGATGCCGGGACGGGTTTTTCCAGCATGGCCGAGACGGTCATCCGACCCAGCGGTCATAGCGATCACTTGCCTCTCCTGTGCGGCGCGTCGGAGACTGTTTGACGCAATTGCCACCCGTCGATGGACTTCTGCACGTCGAAAGATATGGCTTGCGCGGTGATCGGCGCGGCCCATGAAAGGAGGGCAACGCTGACCGAGAATGAGATCAGCAAAGCGAAGGCGGTCGCGAACAAGACGTGGTCCTCTTTGGAAGCACGAGCTTAACCGCCGCCCATCCGGTTCGTTCATTCACGATCCGCTAGCCTGTGTGTCGTGGTTACCCCTTGCTTAACGAGCCGTTGGCAATTTGACGCGCGGCCGTTTGCTAAGCTGGATATGAAACGCAAACTCAGTCATCGGTCGCGCATTTATCCGGCAACGACAGTCTGCCATCACTGGTGCGCGAAGCTCCCTTGCTGGCAAAAAACAGAGCTGCGACGAGCTTAGGCGCCCTGGAAGGGGCGCCGCGCATGTGCCAAAGCCATTTTGTGGTATGATTTGCGTTGTGGGTAGAAGGCCAAGAACAAAGCAAAAAAGGTGATTGAAATCCCGATGGAAGGCGAGCTTGAAGCGGATGCCGCCTACTATGCTCGCAAGTGCGGCATCACGACACGTGAAGCCGCCAAGATTATTCGGAAAGCCCACGCGCCAAAGCTCACCATCGTGCCTAGAGGACGTTAAAGCCGGCGATTGTACACCCAACCGGAATCATAGGATTCTGTCGGTGACAGGCGGCACGGGAATTTTGTACGCATTCGGACATGCCATTGCGAACAAGTCCACTTAGGAACATGCTCAACCTTCACCGGCTCGTGCCCTCGAAAGCCGGCGTACGGCCCGGCCTGCGGGATCCTGTGTCACACGATGAGCAGGCCGGGCTGTTGTCCTTTGTGGGTGTTGCCAGATGACTGACAATGTCGGTCACGCTTTCGAGATAGCTATGGTCCTCGTCCTGGCCGTTGCGGCGATTGGGGTTATCTTGGTT
The DNA here is from genome assembly GCF_000513935.1 of Mesorhizobium sp. WSM3626. Classification (GTDB taxonomy): domain Bacteria; phylum Pseudomonadota; class Alphaproteobacteria; order Rhizobiales; family Rhizobiaceae; genus Mesorhizobium; species Mesorhizobium salmacidum. The sequence continues at coordinate 5,752 of NZ_AZUY01000037.1, forward strand.
GTTACGGGCATATTCTGAAGGGCGCTAGTCCCGTTGCCATCGGGGATTTATGTGAAAAGCCCCGGCGCATGGGCTGACCGGGGCCTTTTGACATGTACGAGATACCAGCATGTCCGCTTATAAGCATCTGCTGATATGGTGAAGGAATGGTGAATAGGCCGCTACCCTGACTCCGGCGGGCTTTTCATTGTGCAACGTGCTAGCCGGTACGATGAGCAAAAAGCCAGCCTTCGTCGTCTATGCGCCCCCATTGAAGGGATTGTCGTTCCTGGGCCGTGACCCTTGATCCAAACGGAACCGCTATCGCCAACCCGTTCGGCACCCAGTATGAGGCGGTCGCGCACAATCGACAACTCGCCGCTTCGCTTGGACATGGCACCAAGCACTAGCGCGTAAAACAATCATGTTCGGCGGCACCGCCGCCCACCTTCGCACGGAATGGAACCTGCCGGTTAAGTGCAATGTCCGGGATCATCTAAGCACGGACAAATTCAATATGATTATTCAGATGGAGGGGGCGATCACGCTCCAACCCGACGCTCTGCGCAATCGGGACATTTCTTTTCAAGCATTGGACCGAAGGTCGCGGAGCCGGTTTCTGTTTCGATGACCTTGACCGCTTGGTTATCTCGAATACCAAATAAGCATGGCAACGCGGGCAGACCTACCGGCGAGCGCCCGGCCCACGGCAATGCCCCGGACGATGGCGAGGCCAAAGCAGCATTCGTTAGCAGGCGAAGAAGGAAAGGCCAGCAGGCTGGTTTGCGGGTCCTTCAGGATGCGAGCGAGATCATCAAGTGTGTGCAGGCCGAAACAGGTTCGCTGCGAATCCCGGTGCCCCGTTGACGGTTGTTTTCAGATAAGCTATTGCACAGGATCATACAGGTTCACTGAACAGGTATCCATATGGCCCGTCGCGCGATGCAACTCACTCCCGGCACGGGCAAGCCCGAGCAGATCGCGACGGTTCTGGAGCATGAGATACGCTCCGGCCTGCTTGGGTTCGGCGACCGCCTGCAGAGCGAAAACGAGCTCGTCCAGCGCTTCTCCGTCAGTCGCAACACAGTCCGCAAGGGGCTCGAAGAATTGTCGAGCCGGGGGCTCATCACAACCAAAGTCGGCATCGGATCCTTTGTCACCTTCGACGGCATGCCGGTCGATGACGCGATCGGCTGGTCGCGCGCGCTTGCCAATGCGGGCGCCAATGCCGAGACCCGGACATTGCGGCTCGAGATTATCGAGGACGCGGAACTTGCGGCCAGGCTCGGGGTCGGGAATTGGTCCTTCATCGCCGTCGATCGCGCCCGCACCAATGCCGATGACGGCCACGCCATCTCGATTGAGCGCAGCCGCCTGCCGCTGTCGCCCGAATTGGAAGACATACCGCTGCGCGGCTTGCGCGAAGGCTCGCTGCACCAGACGCTGCGCGGGGCAGGGCTTGTTCCCGATCATGGCGAGGAATGGGTCGACGTCGAAATGCTGAGCGCTGCCGACGCCGCGATACTCGGTTGTGCGCCCGGCACGCCCTTCCTGCGCACACGCCGCCTGACGCGCGCCGCTGACGGACGCGCCATTGAATTCGTCACCAGCCTGCTCAATCCGGCGCATTTCGCGCTCCATCTGGAGTTCTGAGCATGGCGGACGCTGCCGTGATGGATCGGGCAATGGGGGCGCTGATCGGCGGGGCGCTTGGCGATGCGCTGGGCATGCCGACACAACTTCTGTCGCCGTCTCGCATCGCCGAGCTCTATGGCCATGTCGAGGATTTCGTCGCGCCTGCCGCCGATCACCCGGTGTCGAAGGGGCTAGCCGCCGGCATGGTCACCGACGACACCGAACAGGCGCTGCTGCTTGGCCGCATCCTTGTCGAGTCCGGCGAGCGCTTCGACCATGCGCGCTGGGTCAACGCGCTGCTCGACTGGGAGCGCGACGTCAAGGCGCGTGGCAGCTACGACCTGCTTGGACCGTCGACCAAGCGCGCCATCGACGCCATCAACAGCGGTGTGCCCGCGGACCATGCCGGCCGCGGCGGCGACACCAACGGCGCGGCTATGCGCATCGCGCCGGTCGGCATTATGGTGCCGCCGGAGCCGCTCGATGCCCTCGTCGCCAAGGTCGCGCAAACCTGCCGGGCCACGCACAATACTTCGATCGCCATTTCATCGGCTGCCGCAGTCGCTGCCGCTGTCAGTCTCGGTATTTCGGGTGGCGACTGGCGCGCCGCTTGCGGCCATGCGGTCGCAGCGGCAAGACTTGGCGCCGCGCTCGGCCATTGGGTCACCGGCGGCGACATCGCCGCGCGCATCCTCTGGGCACAGGACCTTGTTCGCGGCAAGGGTGAGAAGGAAGCGATCAAGCTGATCGTCGACCTGGTCGGCACGGGCGTCGCAAGTCAGGAATCGGTGCCGGCGGCATTCGCGGTGCTGGAGGTCGCGCAAGGCGATCCATGGCGGGCTGCGGTCATCGCAGCCAATCTCGGCGGCGACACCGACACCATCGGGGCGATTGCCGCCGGCATGGCCGGCGCCTGCGCCGGTCTGTCGAAGCTGCCGCAGGATCGCATCTGCGAACTGCATGGTATCGACGTCGCGGACGTCCGCACGTTGGCTCTTGATCTGGTCGCCGCGCGCCATTCCAAGACTGGCCCAGGCAAGGAGGACGCCGCATGAGGGGACGGCTCGTCCATGTCGGCAGCGCCGTGGTCGACTACGTCTACCGCATCGATGCCTTGCCCGCGGCGGGCACGGAAAAGACCGCGACGAGCTACGCACGGGTTGCCGGCGGGGGCTTCAACATGATGGTCGCGGCAAGCCGCACCGGCATGAAGGTGGTGTTCGGCGGCCAACTCGGCACCGGGCCGGACGGCGACTTCCTGCGCGCCGCTTTCGCGGCCGAAGGCATCGAGACGCTGACGCCGCCGTCGCCCTCGATGGACAGCGGCAATTGCGTCGCCATGATTAGCGGCGACGCCGAACGCACCTTCGTCTCGTGGCCAGGGGCCGAGAGCCAGCTCACGCCGGCCGTGATGGCGCCTGTCACGATCATGGCGGGGGACTGGGTTTTCACCTCGGGCTACACGCTGAGCTACCCCGATAGCCGGGATGTGCTCGCCGACTGGATCGAGGCGCTGCCGGCCGGCATTCCTTTGGTCTTCGACCCGACACCGGTGATCGCCGACATTCCACGACCAATCCTGAACAGGGTGTTGGCGCGTACGACCTGGCTGAGCTGCAACACCAACGAGGCCGCCGAAATCGCCGGCCCCGGCGATGCCCAGACCGTCGCGATCCGATTGCTCGCCGAGCACTGCCCCAGGGGCGATGGCGTCGTCATCCGCGCCGGCGCGCATGGCTGCCTCGTGCGCATAGCTGATGGCGGCACTCTCGCGGTGCCCGGTTTCGAAGTGGAGGCCGTCGATACCAATGGCGCCGGCGACACGCATATCGGCGCCTTCGTCAGTGGGCTGTCGCGTGGAATGCCGCCGTGCGAGGCGGCCCGCTATGCCAATGCAGCGGCGGCCCTTTCCGTCACCCGCCATGGCGGGTCCTCGGCACCCACGCATGAAGAAACCCAGGAATTCCTGACCCAGCACGACCAAGCAACGACGGCGCATGGCCGGGAGGAAGCGACTGCAACTTAACAAGCCCATCAACCGGGCAAACAATGAGAGGAAAGAAAACATGCGCATGCCAAGACTGACCGCGCTTCTGACGGCGACCGCCGTCTTTGTCTCAGCCTTCACGGCTTATGCATTCCCTTTGGCAGCACAAGCGGCCGAGGAAGTGCATGTGCTCAACTGGAAAGGCTATGGCGCCGACGAGCCTTGGGCGGTCGCCAATTTCGAGAAGGCGACCGGCTTCAAGGTGGTCAACGACTTCTTCAACTCCGAACAGGAGATGCTGACCAAGATCCGGACCAATCCCGGCCTCTACGACGTCGTCATGATCAACGCCGCTTTCAACGACCAGGCTATGGCCGGCAAGCTGATCCAGCCGATCGATGTCTCAAAACTCTCCAACTATGCCGACATCGCCAAGGATAAAGCCGGTTCGCCGATGCTCGACCATGACGGCAAGGTCTATGGCGTGCCGTGGGTGTGGGGCCTGACAGCGTTGGCTATCAACGACAAGTCGTTCGACAAGCCGCCGACCAGCATCGCCGAGATGTGGAACCCGGCCCATAAGGGGCGCGTCATCATCCGCGACGACGCCGTCGAGGCGGTGCAGTTCGGTGCGCTGGCTTCGGGACAGAACATCAACGACATCAAGGATCTGGAAGCGGTCAAAGCGAAGCTCACCTCGCTGATGCCGCAGATCAAGACCTTCTGGAGCTCGGAGAACGACTGGAACCAGATGGTCGCCTCCAACCAGATCGACATCGGCACCTATTGGAGCGGCTCGGCCGATCGCGCCAAGACGCATTTCAAGCTGCCGGTCTCGCTGGTCATCCCACAGGAAGGCTCGGTCGCCTGGCTCGACGCCTTCTCGATCCCGGTCGGCTCCAAGAATGTCGCCGGCGCCGAGGCCTTCATCAACTACATGATCGATCCGAAGTTCTATGTCGAATGGGTCACCAAGGTCGGCGCTCCTGTTTCCGCCAACACCAAGGCGGTCGAGGCACTGCCCGGGGATGCCTTCAACCGCAAGGTGATGGGTGATCCGGAGGTCGCCAAGCGCATCCAGTTCCAGGCGCCGATCACCGACGAGCAGCGCGAGAAGTACTTGGCGCTGTGGCAGGAGCTGAAGGTCAACGTGAAGTAACGCGCGTCTTTCGGAGGAGAGGCAAAATGGCCGACCAGCTTGCGATCGGTTCGCGCCGTGGATTGAGGCCCGCTCTGCCGCTTCTCCTGCCCGCCTATCTGTGGCTGACGGTGGCGATCTTCTTGCCGCTGTCGGCCATGGTGTTCTTCTCCTTCATGACCGATCTGCCGCTGGCCGGGAAGGAGTGGTCGTTCACGCTCGGCAACTACGCGGCCTTCTTTTCGCAAAGCCTCTATTCGAAACTGCTGCTCGCGTCGCTGCGTCTCGGGCTCGAGGTCACGCTGTGGTGCGTCGTCATCGGCTACCCGGCAGCCTATGTGCTGGCCAAGGTGCTGAAGGGCCGCAGCCGCGAGGCGATCTTCCTGCTCGTCATCCTGCCCTTCTGGTCGAACGGGCTGGTGCGCATCTTCTCGTGGGCCATGGTGCTGCGCGAAGGCGGCATTCTCGATACGGCTCTCAATGCGGTGCTGCCGTTCAAGATCAACATCGATCTGATGTATTCCTATCCCGCCGTCATCATCGGCCTTGTGCACTCCTACGTGCCCTACATGGTTCTGACCTGTTACCTGACGCTGCAGGCCATTGACGACTCGCTGATCGAAGCCGGCCGGTCGCTCGGCGCCTCGCGGCGGCAGGTGCTGTGGCGGGTGATCGTGCCGCTGTCGATGCCCGGCCTGATCGCCGGTTCAGCGCTAATCTTCGTGCCGGTGGTGGGCTCCTTCATGGAGCCACGCATCCTAGGCGGCCGCACCGGCACCTTCTACGGCACAGTCATCGAGGACCAGTTCGTCGCCGTCTTCAACTGGCCGCTGGGTGCTGCGCTGTCCTTCATCCTGCTGGCGGTCGTGCTGATCATCCTGGCGCTGGCCGCTCCAGTTTTGCGGAGGGCAGGCTGATGGCGACGACGCGCATCCTCGAATGGCTCGGGCGCTTCTACATCGTACTGCTGCTCGCCTTCCTCTATCTGCCGATCATCATCATGGCCCTGATGTCGTTCAACACGTCGCCCTTTTACCAATTGCCGTTCGAGTGGACGACGGACTGGTACGCTTCGCTCTGGCAGAACGACCAGCTGATCGCGGCGACCTGGAACAGCATCGAGATCGCCGTCATCACCACGATCATCTCAACGGTGCTGGGCGTGATGGCTTCGCTCGCGCTCTACCGCTACGAATTCCGCGGCAAGAAATTCCTGCAGGCGCTGCTCTTCCCGCCTATCGCCATTCCGTGGCTGATCACCGGCACGGCGATGCTGATCTTCTTCTTCGGCGTCGGCATCGGCCGCGGGCTCGTCGCCATCCTGCTCGGCCATGTGGCGCTGGCGCTGCCTTATGTGATCGTCGTCGTCTCTGCCCGGCTGCAGACCTTCGCGCCGGAACTCGAAGAGGCGGCCCGTTCGCTCGGTGCCAACCAGTGGCAGGTGACCATACGCGTCACGCTGCCCTGGATCATGCCTGGCGTGATCGCCGGCGGGCTGTTTGCATTCGCCGTGTCGTTCGACCAGTTCGTGGTCTCGTATTTCCTGTCGACGCCCGGCCAAACGACGCTGCCGGTCGAGATCTATGCCGCGATCCGCAAAGGCTTCACGCCCGAGATCAATGCGGTCTCGACGATCATCATTGTCGTATCCATGGCGCTGATGCTGCTGACGGCACGCTTCTTCAAATTCGGTGGAGAGAAATAATGGCCGGCGTCGAGGTAGCTAACCTCTCCCGCAGTTTCGGCGCGCACAAGGCGCTGGACGATGTCTCGATCGATTTTGCCGATGGCGGCTTTTACGCGCTGCTCGGCCCCTCGGGCAGCGGCAAGACGACCCTGCTGCGCCAAATCGCCGGCTTCGACTTTCCGGATTCCGGCCGCATCGCCATCGGCGGTGAAAGCGTCGAGCGCGTGCCGGTCGAAAAGCGGCGCATCGGCATGGTGTTCCAGAACTATGCGCTGTTTCCCAATATGAGCGTCGCCGACAACGTCGCCTTTGGCCTTTCGGTGCGCGGGGAAGCGAAGGCGGCGATCGCCACGGAAGTGCAGCGCGCGCTCGACCTCGTCCAGCTCGGCAAGCTCGGCGGCCGCCGGCCGCATCAACTCTCCGGCGGCCAGAGGCAGCGCGTGGCGCTGGCACGCTCCATCGTCACCAAGCCGCGCGTGCTTCTGCTCGACGAGCCGCTCGGCGCGCTCGACAAGGCGCTGCGCGTCGACATGCAGATCGAATTGAAACGCATCCAGCGCGAGATCGGCATCACCACCATCTTCGTCACCCACGACCAGGAAGAGGCGCTGACGATGAGCGACCGCATCGGCATATTGCGCGACGGCCGGCTGGTACAGGAGGGGCCGCCCGAAGAAATCTACGACCGGCCGCAAAGCGAATTCGCCGCGACCTTCCTCGGCGACGCCAACATCTTGCGCGGCGAAGCGACCGCCAACGGCATAAAGCTACCGGACGGCACAGCGATCGCTGCCTCTGTCGGCGCGTCCGTGCCCACGGGTGCAAAGGCGAGCTGCGCCGTGCGGCCGGAGCGCATCCAGATCTCGACTGGCGCGGGGAAGTCTGATCACGCCAATGCCAACACGCTCAAGGGCCAGGTTTCGAAGCGCATCTTCGCCGGCAACAACAGCACCTATTTCGTCGAACGCGGTGACCAGACGCTAAAGGTGATCGTGCAGAATACAGGTGCCGAAAGGCTGGCCGAGGGCCAGGAAGTTGTGCTGAACTGGTCGCCGGAGAGCACGGTACTGATCGCTGCCTGAACTCGCCGATCGCGTGGCATCACGAGAGGCCTAAATCTCTGGAATGCTCTCGCAGAAATCTCCTGAAGCCGCGGCTGGTGGAGTTCGTATAGCTGTCCCACTGACAGAGCAGGGCTCTCCAGGGAGCGTCATGCATAGGTGAAGCTCATCTGATCTGGAGAGGATCGGAGCCCGAAAACGTCCGCACGTGTTAGACTAGACTAGCTCGAACCAAGCGTGGAGGAGGGACCGACGAGCTGGTGGAGCGTGTGAGCGCCACCGGGAGCGCGATCAGTAAGCTCAATGCCAATATGACCAGCGTCAAGGAAGTGACGGCCGAGGTGACGCGCTGGAAACTTATTTGGGCTGGGGGGCACTTGGCGTCACCCGCATGGCAGCCGCGGCCCTGGCCTCCCTCGTCACCGCATATTGCTCGGATATCTGGCGCGTGCTGCGGGGAGGGTGAATTTGGAAGGGCGTATGACTGTCCCTCGATACAGCATCACAACTCGTGTCGAGCGGCGCATCGCGCGGGCTGCGACCATCTTGCCGTCATCAAGTTCGGCGCTCGAACGGGCCGCGTACCCATCGCAACGGTGCGGTCCAGCGCCAGCTGCGCGACGCGAGAAGCGCGTCGCGTTCTGCAAGGAAAGCGTCCCGATCGCGGACCATCGCGTCACATTCGAGGCTGAGCTCGCGAACGCTGTGGCCATTCGTTGACCTATGCTGGTTGACCCCAGCACAGTCCAGACCCTCCCGCTGCCGAAAGGTGGCGGGCTTTTTTGCAATGCTCGGCAACAGCCTGATCGAATGCAAGTTCGGGCAAACGCAGCGCTCTCCCGATGTCCCTTCGCGCTGTTGGCCAAGGGCCAAACTTGGTCGGCCCGGCTTTTCTGCCGAGGGGCGGGCTTCCATTTGCAGGCTGGACTCGCTGCGGCGCGCTGCTCAAACCGAGTACGGCGGCTGGCGATCCTGATCGTAGATCGAGCTTGCCAGCTCGTCTAGGAGGCTGAGGCCCTTGCTTGGCTGGCCTGAAATAACCATGTCCTGATCTCTTGCGGCTTTGACGAAGGCCTCGAACGCCATGGATTGCCGGCAAGTACCTGCCTGGGCCTCTTCGAGCAAACGCGATGCCTGTCGATAGGAATGCATTTCCTTGTTCTTCCACGCTCCATTCATTGCCGCTCTGGCTTCGGCCACCGACGAGATGGCCCTCGTTTTAAAGTTCACAAACGTAATCTGCACAGGTAGGAAAGCAGTCAAGGTCAACCCTCTATCACAGTCACAAGTCTTGCAAACTTCACAGACTTGGATTGGTTGCAGCCGGCACGAACTTTTTTGAAAGGGCTCTTGAGGCGGGTCGTTCGTATGCAGGCTCGGCGATGAAGCCCCCCGGCTGGCCTACCATGAGGCGACATGCTGAGTAGCTACGCGTGGGGTCGACCCGCTGAAGCTGAAGTTCGACGGCAACCGGTGCAAACCGGAAGTGAAGATCACGCTCCTCGAGGTCTATCCCGAGCATCTTCCCAAGCGCCTGATGATCCACAAGCCCAAGGCGTATCAGGGAGGCTGTCGCAGACTCCTGGTCAGCCAGACCCTGGAACTCCGCGAACTGCTCCGGCCTGGATCAGGTCCGTCGCGGATATTCACATGCGATCAGTGCGGTCAAAGGTACGGCTCTCTTAGGGCGAGAAGCTTGAGATTTTCAGACTTGGGGCGCTCCTTTGCCCGATGCCCGGCCTGGGAACAAGAGGCCGGAACCGGCATGCCTCTGTGGTCGGTGTCTCTATCGTAGACCTCACATCCAAGACAGGCCGGCGATCTCCGGCTCTACCTCCTCTTCCAAAAATTCTCCATGGAGAGGTAGGTGAACGAGGCCGTCCAGCTTAACAGCACCAGGCCGGTGAGCGCCTCTGAAGAGGCAATCAGTCGCATCGGACCCTCCGCCCTGACATCACCGACTCCCAGCGTTGTATAGTTTGTGATGGAGAAATACAGGAAGTCGATCCAGCCATCGGAGATTTTTCCGACGATTCCGCCTAACAGGCCGTAGCTATGGAGGCCCCAGAAGACGAAACCGTAGAGCGTAATCTCGACGGTATGCGCGGCGAGCGCTCCAAAAATAACGATCAGCAATCGTCCTCGGCTCGGAAATCCGCCGATCTCGGTTGACCGGGCCGAGCTCGCGACCATTTTGAAAGCCTCGTAGTGGACGAGAACGCACGCGATTGCCAGAACGAGCGATACGAGACTGACTGCGATGACGTTCATTATGGATGCACCGTTTGAGGAAGGCTTCTGTTGATCGCGCAAATCGGTGCCTGTGTGAAGGTCTGGTTTCCTGCGGTACAGCTGATTGGCTCGTCCGGCTCGCCCCCACGCCGCGGACAAACTCATCGACCGCCCGGCCTGATAATGCCCTCATCTACCATGCGAACGAGCTTCACATCTGGAGGGATAGAGGACCTCGCAAATTGGTCTCCGCGCCGATGCAGAACACAGCCTGGAGGTTGGGATACCGCCGAAGGTTCGCTGGCATATCCATGTCACGATGAGCCGATGTCGTCGTCATCGATGGCGCGGTTACCAGCCTGACAACAGCGGCATCGCTGGTGCGGGAATACCCAGGTTCACCGTCACGCGGTTTCCCCATATCTTCCCTGTGACGCGTCCATCTTCTCTTCTGTTCATTTAGCTATCGCTGAAGTTGAAGGGGAGACTGAACAATGTCTACTTCACGTCGTGCATTGCTTTCCATCCTGGGTGCAAGTGTCGCCCACGTCGCCCTTAATGGCAATCGGTGAGTGGTGAGGACTCGATGACCCCTTCGCAAACGTCGCAACTCAAAACGACCGGACGCCCCGGTTGTCCAGGGCAATTGCCAACCCGCAAAGGCGTTTGATGCAGGACCGTCGATTCGCGGCATCCTCGTCTTGGACGGAACAATTACACTCCTGCACCGGTACGCGTCCAAGTTCGCATTGGGTTATGGATTCGAACCTTGCATATTCGCAAAAACCCACTGCAACCATTAGTCTCTGCTAACGTTGCAGGCCAACTGACCAGGCGCCCTGTCACTGAAGGGCAAGGTGGAGGGGTTATTGTGGGGATCGATCGTAACGACAGATATCCCCTTCTCCGGACTGCAAAGTACCCTTTCGGTAGCACATCGGCGCACCGCGTTGCCGACCGTCGCGACAGTCGAACCGGACCTGATGCCTGGCGTGGCGGTTGCGCAATATTACGAAGCTGGGACGCTTGCCGGTGACATCACCAATTTTTGGGTTCCCAACAGAGAATGTCTCTTTGCCATGCTGCGGGACGTCGGCTTCACGTCGAACGGGATGACAGTTGGGGCAAACGCCTTCTGGTGGACGCTTCATTGAACACCGATGCGAAGAGCAAAAAGATGGGTCGTGCCTACGGTGTGATTCCGGGTTGAGGGGACGGCAGCCAACATCGTTCGGTACGACCGCGCCGAATCTACGGTTTTCTGAAGCCGGCCCTCAAGGCTCACCTTAGGTCCCCAGCCGATCGCCTCCTGGCTAGACTGATGTCGGGGCGGCGGCGTTTAAGGTCGGCTTGCGGCAAATCGTGAAAGCTACCTCAAACTTCGATCCGACCAGCTGCGTGGTCCGTTGGCCAGGTCGATATCGTGAATTCGTGCGGATTGCCGATGGTAACCGGACCGGTCACGTCAGATCCCGTGTCCATCAGCTGGATGGTGCCTTCCACCAGGTCATCGACGTCGCAGAAAGACCGCGTCTGCGATCCGTCGCCAACATGGCTGCGGCTCGCCTCGAAGCGCCTGCACGATGAAATTTCGACACCACCCTGCCGCCCGCCGGATGCACGCGGGGGCCGATGCACGCGCTGGTGTCGCGGTGGTTCGTGCACGATCTGGTTTGCCTTCCGCATGCGGGCGCATTGCATTGCAAAGAGAATGCGACCAATTACATGACTGCTGTCTGACCGTCCGCTTTTGGAAAACTATGCCACTGGCCCGAACGACTGCCTGAAGGCGTAAAGCGGTCGCAAACGGATCGCCGCATCGGGTCGCAACTGGCATCTTCGCAAGCCGAAGCAGTTGTCTCGAATTCACATATTGGGATGGCTTCAGATTTGGACCATCGCTCGTACTTTGCGTTCCAGCTAGTGCCGTTTGGCCAAGCGCACGCCAGCACCGCCGCCATTCTCTGGCGCCGATCACTTGCCATCGGTGGCGGCGCGGCTGTGGCGGCTGTACAGCAATGCCCAGGCAATTGCGAGGCGAAGGCGGCATTCGTGACCAGTCGAAGCAGGAACGCGCCGTAGCGGCTCCGTAGACTCGTTTGCGGAGCCTTCAGGATGCGAGCGAGATCATCAAGCGTGTGTTCCAGATCAAAGCATAGATCGAAACAGATTTGCTGTGAATCCCCGGTTTGTTCTCAAAGTTTAAGTGTCTCAGAAATGCACTAGAAAGCACATGCGGTAACCGTTAGTTCGACCATTGCTGGTACAACGTAGGCTGGTGGCGGCTGCTTGCCTACCTGCTGTTGACGATCGCCGTATGCCGCCCTGGTCGCGCTGAAGGATGGCTGGCAAAATTGGATGATGCGCCAACTGCCCAGTTGGCCGCCCGTGTAGCAATTACATGCGAAAAAAGCCCACTACGGAGCCCCATTCAGATTATTGCGACGGCGGCCGCAAAAATGCCCGCTACCTTTCGCAGCCGGCCAGGTCCAACGGTCCATGGGAACACGCACCGTAATGGGAGAACAGTGCAACCGGAAAAGAGCCAGAAAAGCAAAGCGTCTTTCTGGCGAAATACCATCGGCTCAATGGACCGAGGCTCCCCGCCGCCCACCACATTGGATGGACAGGCCGGTAGAGGTCTTCAGGACAACTCGCTCCCGTCATCAGAGCAGACACGGCAGCAATTCGCACAACAACTGCTCGATAGGTCTGGGATCCATCAAGGTGTTGCTAATATACAGCACCCCGACTGCTTCTCAAGCGGCCTCGTGCGGAACGGCTTCCATCGGACACCCGTTAGCGGCAAAATGATAGCGAACAATGCGAGACGGCGAAGATGGACAAGCGGCAAGATACGAGGACCATCGAGATGTGCTGTCTTCTAGCCGTGCCGGTATCACTGCTCCTCACTGTGGTATTCGCTGGAATGGTCCTTGGCTGAACTGACGCTCCCAAAGGGTCCGCAGGTCCGTTGCCGCCTGTTCAAGACCGTCGGCAAGGCGGTCGATAAGCTCCTCGCAAAGATCAATGAATACTTCCAGGCTTGAGGTCGGCGGCTCGCCGGGATCGGCGAAGTGACCAGCAACTGCGTCAACGGCCGGCAAAGTCGCGAAGCGAATGGTGATCAAGCGCTCTCGCGAGAGCACAAAGCCGAGGGGAGCCATCACCGGCGCTCTGCCTTCGACATGGGTGACGATCGGAACGCTCATGGTAAGCACGCCGTCCCGGGCTTTTAGTCGGCTTGAGCTTTCGATCTCGCTGAGATTTTCCCGGCTTGGGAGGGCAACGCCGACCAGCCCCTCGACCTCTTTCACCTCGGCCGTATCGGGGTCGATAAGATCCAGCAGAGCGCCCTTTTGGTCGCGTTCGGGGAGTCGCTCTGCGGATAAATGCTCAACATTTCTGGAAGTGCCATGAAAGGCCGGCTTGCGTGGACGGGACTTGGGGCCAGTGAGCCAGTTCGAACCGAGGGTCGGTGTACCAACCAGGTTTCCTTGCCGTTCCTAAGCCATCCAGCGTGCTGGGTAATGCTAACGGTTGAGCCCTCCTATTTTGAACGACCGGTTGGGGGGTTATGTTCCAGACCTCCTGATCTCGGAAGTTGTAAGTGCGGCAAATTCGTCAGTGGACCGCGTCAATTTCTGCGATGGTGCGGCCTCGATCCGGGATTGCCCGCGCACTTCCCTGATCGCCGTTACGAGTCGGTATAAGCGGTAATCGGCGACTGAGTCGCCCTGGTGGAGGGCAGCACGCCTGGGCTGTTGCTGTGCCCCGGTCGGATTGAGCCGCCTCTGCATTTGTTGGGCCGGGGCGCCCTTCGCCTCCGTGCGTACCGATCGCGGCAGAACGGCCAGTCGGCGCTCATCCGGCATCTCCGTCGTTTATGATTTCAAGCGCCGACTACTCTTGCGCTTTGGTTAAGAGAAGTATGCGGCTATCGCTGCATGATTATACGGCTTTGGACAGTTCAGGCCGCGCTTCGGAAGAGGCGTCGCCGCCACTCCCAACGTCCGTCCTGATGGGCGGCTGTCACGAACAGCCGCAAAGAGTTTAAACCCTAGTGACGCGCGCGTTTGCCTAATCGGGCCGTCTTTATGGCATGAAAAAACCCGCTGCCGGGAGGAGGTGGCAGCGGGTTCGATATTAAGTTCACCACGGGAGGAGGTGTGGCTCACTTTGCATCGGCATCGCATCTGGGAGGAGTAGATGGCCGACCTGGGCAACATCGAATCATGCGAGGCATTGTGCAATGCACAATTTTGCATGGCTGCCGTGTGGAAGCCGACGCCTTTGATAGCGCCGCTACCAAGCCATGGCTGTGAGGCCGAGTGCCGGATTGCATCCTCCAGACGCGCAACAAAAAGTTGAACACAATCTCCAAAACCAAAAGTTGACGCAGCCATGGAAGCAGGATACGAATAATCCTGTCGATATTGCTTGCTGAGCTTTGGTTATCGCGCGTTTGGCACCGCGCCCTGAACGAACCTTCCCTTCAAAATCGTCATCGTCACAATCGGAAACGCTGTCGCGTTGCCGTCGCACAATATTGCTATGAAAGGGTTCATCATGACCACTGGCACAGTTAAATGGTTCAACTCCACCAAGGGCTTCGGCTTCATTCAGCCTGACAACGGCGGCGCCGACGCCTTCGTTCACATCTCTGCCGTCGAACGCGCCGGAATGCGCGAAATCGTCGAAGGCCAGAAGATCGGGTACGAAATGGAGCGCGACAACAAGTCGGGCAAGATGTCTGCCTGCAACCTGCAGGCCGTTTGATCGGTTCAGCTTTCCTTTGACCACGGATGTACTGGCACTGTTGAAAGCATGAGACCAAGCGAGGTCAGGCAGAAATAGCCTGACCTTTTTTATTTCCGGCCGACCGACCCACTAATTTGCGCGTATCGCCGCCTCTTGTCGATGGCCGTCAAGATCAAGGAGATCTGGATGTCCGAAAAAACGCGCGAGCTTCAGACGATCAATACCGCTTGGCAGATCGCCATCCAGGAAATCCTGCGGATGGTCGTGCGGGATATGTACAGGACCGGCGACGAAGCGGTGTTCAAGTCGCATATCAAGCGGATAGAAGAGGCTGCGGTNGACAGCATCTACACAGGCCTGATGCTCCGAGGGACCGACGAATGGACGGAGCTTCTCGTCAAAGAGAAGGCCAGCAATTTCGTCACCACGCTTCTGACGTCCTTCACCTTCGATAAGGTTTAAGACCAAGCCAGCCAGCCTTCGCGAACTCGCGCGAGGCGTGGCGCAGCTTGTCCTCGCCTTTGAGGAATTTCCATTGTAGCAAAAAGCCTCGTGGGCGCTTGCCTGTATCAAACCGGCGGGGCCTCTTCCATCGTACCCTTTCACGCGGCCTAGGGCGAGTGGGCAGTATTGCGTTGTCTTCAATCTCGCCTCCGGCCGTTTTGCCATGATCGACGACGGTGTCGGCTTCCAGCTCGTGCCTTGGCAGCCAGCGCTCGAAAAGCGCATCGGCCAGCACATCACCGGCATGGCCCGTGACAGCGGCGGTGTCGAGTGGAGCTTCGGCCGGAGGCGCGGGATGGGGCTTTGAGTGTTACGGCCTACCGGGCAAGTACCGTCGGACCGTCGTTAGCGCCTCCTGGGCGGAAGCGTGTGGTTCACAACGCGACAGGCAGCTTTGCGCTTCATATCGGCCGTTGAGATTGCTTTGCTGATTCATGAAAGCTGACCTTCGAGGACCCTGCAGGCGGTCATTGTTCATTGCCGCCCTTGGAGGCCGCTCCGCTAACTGACGCAAACGGGCGCCTAGAGTGTGGTCATGCGCTGTGACTTCGGCCGCACAGGGGGCCATGGTCCTCGAGCTACATGGTGTAGACGACAAGAAAGCGAGGCATACCGCACTTCGGGCTCGTGGAAGAAAAGGGCGCCTCGTGGCGAAGCGATAGCATTATATGGGGCCCGCGCGGCGAACCGTCATTTGCCCATTGTCAACCTGTAATGCTTGCTTTTGATGCCTAAGAGGCCCTGGGCCCGGCCAGTTGCCTCGCCTAAAGCTCTTAGAGCATTGAAGAATGTCGCCCCTCCCGTAAAGGGCGCGAGCAACAATAGCACCAAGCCCGACAGCAGTTTGAAAATTGCAGACACAGGCGCACGGAGCCATTTCGTCGCCGGCCTACGATCGAATTTGTCATTCAAGGAAACAAGGGCGTGGTCGCGCGCTCGTCTTATCTGATACCATGGCGACAACCGTTCGCGAACGATCTGCTCGCGAACGACAGCCTTGTGTGCCCACCCCGTTTTGGCGCCAAGTCGCCATGCATCACGTAAAAACCGCGTATCTTCTCCTCCAGTTAAATTATAGCGCTCATCGAACCTCAGCTTCTCCTTTCGAACGAAAGGCAGGCTCACAAGCCAGTTGTTCGTTGAGAGGACAATTTGTGATTCTTGGCCGTTGGCTTTCCTTTCGCCGCATGTTTGCTCCACCTGCTGGACGCGGGATGAAAGACCCTTCCAGACGATCCGATTCCAGAAGGTCAATGGATGCGGGTCGACAAATGCCCTGACCGGCCCTCCGACAATGTCATACTGGCCGCGTTGCTGTTCCGCCACGAGTTCGAGAATCCAGCTGGGCGTGACGACCTCATCGTCATCAACGAACGCCAGTCCATCGAAATCCGAATTGGTGGCAAACTCGAGAGCGGCGTTACGCGCGAAAACAATACCCAGACGCGGCTCGACGAGATGGTGAATCTTGATGCCGGTACAGTTTGTCGCAAAACGTTCAACTGCCTGCCGCAAGACTTCGCCATTGCCATTCTCAACAAGAATTATTGCCAGCTCAAGGTTCGCGTCGGTGTCGAGGCGAGCAACCGAGTCAAGGAGTTCCGAAACCATTTTCGGCCGATCTCGCGAGGCAATGCCGATATAGACGCGCGTCACGGCCCCATCACGCAGTTCGCCGATCATCGTCTTGCCGTCAATGATATCTGAGAGTCGGGACCTGGCTCATAGTGGAAGTGACCCCGGCTGACGGTCCCATAATTCAGGAGTTTGACGGAGAAGTTTTCTGCGAGCTCCTCGACAAGCAAGCCGCTCAACTGAAGTGTCCAACCAGCACCCAGACATCGGTGATGATCAAGTCCAAGCGGCGCATAGGAAGCGCTTGAGAATTTCTTGTCGACAAACCGGTCAGGCTTGAAGACATCCGGCTCGAGAAACTTGTTCGCGTCTCGATGCGCTTCCCATATGCAGATTCTGACTCGACTACGCCTCGGAATAAGAAAGCCTTCGAAAACGATCGGCATGATGGCAGTTCGAAGGATAAACTCGCTTTGCTGCATCCGGAGAGTCTCAGATACGGCTGATTTCGCCATCACCTCGCGTCGCCCGGCGTCGGGTTCGTCTGCTATCGCATTCAGGTAGTTCTCCTCGCCTGCCGTTTCGAGGAGTATCCAACGCCACAAACCGTGGAAATCGTAGCGAGCAAATTCAGTCATGTGTATTAAGTTGCCGACAACGGTGTCATCGAGCGTTTGGAATCGGACCATGTACTCGAGCAAGCTCGAAGGCGGGCTTTCCGAACCCTTCAGATCGTCAGCCAAATTAAGCACTAAACCTTTGATACGCTCGTACTTGGCGCGCTCGGTGGGCGTGATGACAATGTGCATGCCATTTGGAGCATAAGCATTGTATGCGTCTGTGAGTTCACCAGCGATCTTCGACCCGTCTTTGGCACCCAAGATGAGTTGCAGCATCAACGCTGTCGACGCCTGTTTAAGAATTTGGGCTGCCCTCTGGGAACGCAACCGGCCTTCGCCGGTGGTCAGTTCGGTCAGACGACTGTGAAGGATAGCCCTGAATTCCGCGCTGCGACCCTCAAGGGAGATGGCTCGAAAAGCAGCCAAAAACATGCGCCGATAATCGACATGGGTAGTTCCCTCCATTGCTCGTAAAAAGCCCTCGGGAAAGATCGGCGTCATATCGATAGTTGCGGCGCGCAACTTGGCCTTTTTTTCCGTCAGAAACCTCAAGCCAAGTTCATGCCCGACGATGCAGGTCGTCAGCTTTCCACCCGACCAGGTCGTGAAGATGTCGCCATATTTGCGGTGCAACTCCAGGAGATGAAATTGGTCACGGGGCGACCCGGTACTCTCTGAAATTATGCTCCCAGGAGCCAGTCGGCTGGAGGTGAACATACCCTGCAGCCGGGCCTGGCCTATCTTGCTGGCAATCTTGAAGCGGTCTAGATGTCTTTTCGCAGCGCCCATTAAGCTCTTTCCCTGGATGTCGGTGCGCGTTCCCTCAATCGGCGACCGACCGTTGGTGTGATCAAACTACCATTTGTAGCACATTAGCTCGAACTCATTTGAGGCAACGGCTTCGATCTTGCGGCGGAGCTCGGTTCCTATGATCGATCGATATGGCTCCCGATTGGTCCGCCACGCACCCTTGGCGCGCGGAAGCGCGATCTCCTCGGCGATAGGATCTCAACAGGCTTGCAATCTCTTCCGAGAGATTTTCATAGCGCATGATACGGTCAACAAGGGAAACCTTATCGTCGGCATATATGTGCCAGTTTGTCAGATCGCGGTCCGGCAAAGTCTGCAAATACTCATTGATGTCGTCTTTGGAAGGCTGTGACCCCGGAACGATCTCGAGTGATGCGTTGTGATGCCGGTCGTGAAAATATTTGCTGATGTCGCGGTCGAATGGATTTCGAGCGACTGTAAATTTGAGGAATGAATGCCATTCCTGTTCCGGAATCTGCGCCCGAAGCTCAATCGCGGATATATTGTGGTCGAAGCGACGTTTCTGTTTTCTGCGTTCCCATCCGAGCAGCCTTCCCGCCAATCGTTTGTGGAAGGCGTCCCGATTGTTCTGCTGAGGGCGTCCTCCCAAGCTGCGGCGCAGTCGTTCATCGGGGGGCGGCAGATAGGTGATTACATCTTTGGGACCGCAAAATCGCGACAAGACGATTTCGCAACTCGTGCCGCCAGTCTTGATCGTTTTGAAAAAAATGAACCTGCGATGTCTACTGAGTATCAAGCTGCCCGCCCTCTCTTCAATGCCTAAACGAATGGCGACCGAATTTAGTTCATGGGGACGAGCGAATAACGCAGCGGATGCGTCCACCTTCGCTCTGCATTGCACTTCAAGGCCGTGTATAAGCCCGCCTGAGCAGGCCTTCAGGCTCAACCTTCGCCTTCAAAGGCAGCCTGCCGCGTGGTAAGTGGCTTGTCCATGCGAATATTAGCGCCGTCTTTTGCGAGGTTGCTTTCCACACCCACCGCCAAGGAGCGAAAACGCATACTTGCATCAATGTCAGCTGGACCGTGCACGTCGAAAACGACTCGGCCTAACCGGTTCATGGACTTGGACACGGCCATCATCTTGGCCATCCGGCGGCTGCCGATGGACAAGGAAGTCACCGTTCACGATATGGCGGCATCTGACGGCATTACGTCTTTGGAACTGTTCGACAGGCTAAGCCATGAGCGACCTGTCAGGCTGACGGCAAGCGATTACTACGATGAGATTGGCGCGGCCCGCAAAGGGATGTTCTGGGTCTTCTACGACAAAGACCAGGTTGTCCTCCAAGTAGCGCTGGGCGCTATTGCATTGAGAAGCAGGCGGGCAAATGAGTTTCTGGCCTGGCTGTTGTCGCCCAGCCTTTCAACGCTGACGCCCGTGTCACTTTTTCATCCTGACGTCATCGAGAGAGCGAAAATTGACGGCCGCTTCGTGGCCACCAGGCATAATTTCTTTTCGCCGTCGCCTATGCAGTATGATGTCGTGCGCGTGATGAACGCCCTTGGGGAGAGGAACTTTCCTCGTGGTCAAATCGAACGCGCGCTCCGTGCCGTTGCAAAGACAGTCGTCGATGGTGGTTTGCTGGTTTTAGGTCGCAGTGCCGATGAACTCGACGGTAGTCCTCAAGCCACGATATTCCAGCGGCGTCAAAAAATGTTCAGAGCTGTTTCCGACATGAGAGGCGGTTACGAATTGAGGGATTTCGTGTTGGAGCTGCAGCCTGATGCATAAATTGACAAGGCTGTGTTTCTTGCTTCGTCACTCGGCGATTGCTTGCGACCCGCCTCCGTGCCTGACACCTCAGTTCAACCCAAGGAAGTCCCTGAAGTTCGATTGAATGACAAAGCTATCTGATCAATCTCTGGCCGCCCTAGGAACGTCGTCTGCGGAACGGCAGTTTTCCGGCTTTTTGTTTCAGAACCGCACAATCTGCTTGCGGCCCCAAAGACGCCTGTTCGAAAGGCGACTATAGCGATCGTTCTGATTCGATCTTGGCAACCCCAAAACCGCCGTAGACTAGGCTTGATTGCAGGGCACAATCGGCACAGCTTGCACGTCGGCCGACCGGGCAGGTACGCAGACCTTGAGTAGCTCCCAGCCTCCGAAACGTTCGCAAAAATTTGGACAGACCTTAGGGACCGACGAGCCGGTCTCCGTAACGCTCGATTAAGAGTCCCAGGACTTGGGCGCTGGCATATGCGGCAAAGCGCTGATGTCCGTCTTCCTTGTCCGGATCTGCGAAATCGCACACGCCTTTCAACGCGAAGCATAATGGCTGCGGCCTGGTCGCGGCGTGCACTGCTGCGAACACCATATATCTCCATCTCGACGCCGATCAGTTCCTGATGCTGGGCTCGGATTTCTTTAATGACATTGCCATCAGCGAGCACTGCCGACCCCGATGCCACTGGACCCACAAAGATCCGCGGCACCCCTGAGGGATTTTCTGGGTAGTTGGTGGCAATGGCTCCCAGAGCGGCCTTGTCGTCACGCAATTGCTCTACATGGCTACGCACCAGTGCTGAGGCGGGAAGGTGATGTGGCCGCATCGAAAACTGGGTATTCTCCTTGTCGCGGACTCTCTTGCCACTTTGGAAATCCCACGAGGGGTCTGCGAACAGCACATCGCCCAATTTGACCTTGTCGCGGACGCCAGCGCAGATACCTATCATCGCCACCAGTCGGGGCTTGAGCAACGCGATGATTGACGCAGTACGCAGCCCAGTCGAAACCATTCCCATGCGCGGTGCCGTCGTCAGGCACACAGTGAGGCGACGACCACCGACCGCAAGATGGCCGTCATGCACAAACACCAAGTCATCGATCGGCCGAGCGGCCGACCAGTTCCATGGAAGTTTGAGCACTTCTGCCTGTTCTGGCTTGGCCAGAGCGCAGACGATCGCCAAGTCGATCCGCTCATCTTGCTTCTGGGGCTCGGCTCGACGGGCGAGGAGGAAGCGGGGGCAATTTGTCGCGCGACTGACCCATTCGTCATTGTCGTAGGCATAATTTAGGACCGTCCATGTCTGGTCTTCAAATTCCCCCAGCACGGAACCGGCAATTCCGCGATCGGCGGTGATGCCGAGAATGTGGCGGCGGCGGGTTAGGGAGCTCCTTTTCACGGATCTCGAACAGCAGGTCGGCGGAATGCTGAACCGACACGTCAGCTTCGGGCCAGAGCGGCAGCAGGATATCGAGGATGAGTAGATCATAGAGGTGCTGCTCGATTTTTTCGCGGGCGGCGTTAGCGCAACCGACCAAGTCGATCTGCTCGCGCGCAACGCCGATTCCGCCAAACGCCGCGATCAGCCGGTCATAGCGTTTGGGATGATCGTCCACGATTAAAATCTTCATTGCGGATCCTTCCTGAGCCCGGTCTCGACGAGCATTGAGCGAAGCACGGTCTTCCACGACCTTGCCCGGCGCCATGTCGTCGAAGACTGCGCGATAGGCGGCGACGAAACCCCTATGGTCGGTGTTGTAGCCCGCGCGCCATGCGGGTCGAACACCACTGTGTTGACCGAACCGATGCGTCTGATCAGGTCGTCGTGTATGCACAGCCTGGAGACCACCATCTCCTTGTATGGATAGATTGATGCCGCGAAGACCGGCGTCGCGGCAGGCGTCGAACACGGCGTCGAAGTCCTTACCCAATCCGCGCGGGATGAAGAGGTCATAGCTGACGTCCAGGCCGCTGAGGCGGCCGGCGAGACGATGCAGGTCCGGCGAACGCGAGCGCTTTATGTTGTCGCCGATCAACCCAAGCCTGACCGGGTCGGTCAGGCCGGCACTTCGGCGATCGTGCGGAGCCGTGCTCATCCCTGGTATCTGAACTGCCTCGGCAACCACAGCACGATTTCCGGAAACAGCATCATTAGCAGTAGCGCAAAGACCAGCACGCCGATGAACAGCCAGATCTCGCGGACGATTTCGCGACGGCGATTTAACCCATTGGCGGCGAGGTTCATCCTCTACAATGGTGCCTCGCTCGTATCGGCCTTACGAGGTGTGGAACCCGCATCAATTTCAATAGTTCTTGGCAGGTCAAAGGGGACCAAAGTGCGGCCTAAAAGTTTCGGTGCATTGTCGGCTTTCAGAAATGCCGTCCCGACCGGACGGAGGTTCGCCCGTTGCCTCGACGCTCTCAAGTATGTCGCGGTGGCAATTGCCACGTGTTTCTTCACCCTGGTGGCCATAAACCTCACAGCCGAACCACGTGTCCTGCGATCGATCGTGGTGCATCGTTTTGACGCGACCGATCCACAATTCGCGCGAAGCATGGCGGCTTATTCGCAAGGACAGGTATTCGAGGCAAACGCTGTGCAAACGCTGGTCAATGGAGATGAGATCTTCCCAGCGATGCTGCAGGCCATCCATGCGGCTCGGTCGACCATCGACATGGAAACTTACATCTACTGGTCCGGAACGGTCGGCTACGAGTTCGCCAATGCCTTGGCCGCGAAAGCGCGGAAGGGCGTCGAGGTTCGTGTGCTGGTGGACTGGGTCGGCAGTCTGCCATTCGACGAGGATCTCATCCACATCATGACAAGCGCGGGCGTGCGGTTTCAGCGCTACCGGCCTATCTACTGGTACACGCTTGACCGGGTGAATAACCGGACGCATCGGAAGCTGCTGATCGTTGACGGACGGTTCGCCTTTACCGGCGGGGTGGGTATCGCAGACAACTGGCTGGGGGACGCCCGCAACCCTGATGAATGGCGCGACACCCACTACCAGATCGAGGGCCCTGCTGTATCCGCCTTCCAGGCAGCCTTCGCTGAGAACTGGCTCGAGACCGCGGGCGAGACTTTGCAGGGAGAGAAGTTCTACCCGCCACCGGAAGCAGCGGGAGCATTGAGTGCTCAACTGGTGCTATCTTCCCAGCCAAATGGCTCCGAAGGCATGGAGCTGATGATGTTGGCTGCGATAGCCGCCGCCAAAGAACACCTTCGGATAGGGATGGCCTATTTCGTCCCCGATAACATTGCCTTGCAGCAAATATTGGACGCCAGAAAAAGAGGGGTGGCGGTTGATGTCATCTGTCCCAACGGCCTGACAGACGTTCCCATCGTTCGAAAAGGCTCTCGCTATTTCTGGGGTGATTTGCTCAAGGCCGGAGTTCGGATTTATGAGTTCCAGCCCACCATGTACCACCCTAAACTCCTGATCGTTGACGATGTATGGACGAGCTTCGGTTCAACCAATCTGGACGAGCGGTCTTTGCGGCTGAACGACGAAGCCTCTCTGAACGTCTTCGGCCGGGATTTTGCGCGCACGCAAATCGACTTGTTCAACGAAGACCTCAAGCGATCAAGGGAGATCAGTTTGGCCGAATGGCAATCGCGTCCATTGAGCGAGAAGGTCACGGACTGGATGGCCAGCAGGCTGCATTCACAACTTTAGATGTTTAGTCCCGGCATTTGCTGAAGCGAATTGAATTTGGAGCGTCCCGGTTGTGATGTCACGCCTTGCATATGAACTCGTAGGGTTAGTTTGCCGCTCATGCTGGAGACATGATGGCTCCGAGTAAATGATCTCACAGCGTATGGGCTGAGGCTCGCGGAGGACTTTTGCGGTTTGTGGGTCCGACACTGGTCCAACTCCCACGTTATCGACCCGCACGGTCAGGCCCGACTTCATCGAAAAGCTGCCGCTGGACGACCTTTCAAGCAGGATATGCTGGTCGCGACGGAGATGGCCCCAGGCCCATCACCCCGCACCCCGCGCTGGCGAGGGATACTTGGCTCAGAGGAAAGCGGCATGGCGTCGATGCGGACCAAAATGGGCGGCCTTGTTGGCCCAACATGGGCGATGTTCTCGCGCGGGCTTCGCCTGCCCACCCCTCGCTTGGCTGCAAATCTAGCGAGAAATGGTAACTGTGACCTGGGTCCGCCGATTGTTGACAGGCCTGCTGTTCTAACGACTATCTGAATGCCTCCTCGGTCACCCAATGGCATCGCGGACCGGCGCGAACCGGACGCTGCGCGGCATCCTCGCAGCAGACATCAACGGCTGGGAAACCTGGTCCAGCAACTGTCCTGCGTTCTGTTCCTCCCCTAAGGAAAGGGTGAGCAATTGAGCGACTGGTGTCAGGCCAAGCTGCAAGGCAAGGTTTCGAGCAGTTGTATAGGCCGCAATTTCATAGTGCTCGACACGCAACGCCGCTCCGATCAAGCTCAGGTCCGCAGGAGCGTCATCCTTCTTCTTGCCTTCCTGCATCACCTCCTCGCCTTCCTCGACCAGGCCCGCCATGCCCTTGCAGGGCTTGGCGCGGGCTGACGAACCAAGCGCCCGTAGGCACTCGTTTAGCCGTTCGACCTGACCTTCGGTCTCGGCCAAATGATTCGCCAAAACTGACTGGAGCTGTTTTGAGCGAGCAGCCTTCTGCATTTTGGGTAGTGCCTTCAAAAGCTGCTTTTCCGCATGCAGGAGATCGCGCAGCTCAGCTACAAGCACTTCTTGAATGGCGGCTGATCCTTCCAGGAGCCCACTTTGAGCGCGGATGGCGGGTTGGCCCTCGGCTCCCTTTAAATCCTGGAAAGCGGGCGCCTCTACAAACTCCCATGGTTCTCCCTCATTCCATGGGCCGCGACCATCGACCTCTCCGAGATCACCTTCGCCGGTTGAGTCATTGAAGAACTGATCGACGAGCCCTGGAGTCGGCGCGATCTTGCCGATGCTGAGCGGCGGCTTGCCCAGGCTCTCCAGCGCCAGAGAAAACGCGCGCATATGGGTGATCTCTCTGGTCATCAGAAATTGCAGAGCATCTTTCGTGCCGGAGTCGCGACAGAAATCGATCAATCGCTCATAAACAATCTTGGCGCGCGCTTCTGCTGCAATATTGCTTCGTAGGTCCACATCCAGTTCACCCGTGATCTTAAGGTAATCGGCTGTCCAGGGATTCCCCATGGAGTTGAAGAGATTCACGCCGCCACCGCCAGCAATAGCTATGAGCGGATCGGCTTCGGCCTCCTCTCTAACAGACTTCAATGGCTTCAGGTGCATCCTTGCGAGGGTGCCAACAATTTCAAGGTGACTGAGCTCTTCTGTCCCGATATCCATCAGCAGGTCTTTGCGCCCCGGGTCCTCGCAGTTTAGGCCTTGGATAGAGTACTGCATGGCCGCGGCGAGTTCGCCGTTGGCGCCCCCGAATTGCTCGAGAAGCATGTTTCCGAACTTTGGATCCGGCTCATCAACTCGAACGGTGTACATGAGCTTCTTGACGTGGTGGTACATGGGTTGTCCTCCTGATCGACGCCAACCAATCCAAGAGAGGAATGTTCCATACGTTCTTGCGACACCGGACCGGAGCGGCGACAATGGTAACGGCGTTTGCATAATAACCATGGCTCATCGCGATGCCGCGATTGCCGCAACGGAAATGGCACCGAAACTCGGAGCCGCGGTCGCATTGAACTACGAAAGCACGTCCGACACGCCTTTACTGACTACGACACCATCCTTCGCGCGCAGATGACGCGAGCGGAGGCGCGGGCCTACATTGCGCCGCAGGTCAAAGAGATTCTTCAAGCTTGGCGAAAGCCTGGGCTGAAGCTTCGCTTGGCAAGGGCGTTAGCCTGCCGCCGACACACTGGCCGTCACTGCATCGGCCGCTGCGCATTCCACTGAAACCCCAAAACCGGCTTCGGTGACGGGAACAGTCGGTCGTCGTGGGAGTTGAACAACACTGGGAACCCTTCCAAGGTCGTGGTGGAGGACTGAGCATGAGTATGTTCGGCAAGTACTTCGCAGGGCTGTTCAGCAGGAAATCATCGGCGGCCAAGACCAGCGGCGACATGCGAAAGGCGACCGGCGCTGGTCCGGCTGTTGCCGCGCATTCGAAAGACGCCAAGACGTCAGCCGTAAGTGGTCAAAACCAGAATTCTGCGAGGAAAGGCAAATGACTGACGACAAGACCAAGCGCGATTTTCACGATGGTGACCGCGTGTCGGCGGAAGAGGATTGCGAAGTGGAATATTTCGCCCAGAAGGCCGGCATCACTCCGCGACAGGGGAGGGATCTCATTGCCAGGCACCCTTGAGCTCGAGACGAAGGCGCTCAGGGGCCGGTGGCGTATGATGGCTGTCTTTCCAGATAGAAGAGCTCTGCGGTAACAAGGTCGTGTCCTCTCGTACTGTTGTGGAACCAGCCACGGCGACCGGTGCGCCACGGCCGAGGTGGCGCCCTCGCCGGTGATGCCACGGTCCCAAGCGGCAAGCGGCGTCATGCCAATGCCGCGATGCAGTTCGCGGTGATAGACGCCGGCGATTGCGTGGCCGAGTCACCGCTCCACTTCGTCAGGTGATGGCGGCGGTCTGATCGGGTCTCAGGTCGCCCTCTCCTCGATATTGGAGAAGGTCGTGCCCGGCAGCAAATTGACCTTGTCCACCATCGTGCCGATCAGCCCCTCGATGTGTTCGCCATAATGCGAAGTGCGCACGGGACAGTAGTCGACGGCAACGCCATATTGCTCGCAACCGCGCTTCACCGCCTCGGACCGGAACTCCTTGGCGTTGTCGAGGTGCAGTCGCTCGGGGATGCCGCGCACAGGCCACTCCGAATCGATGCCGCGCTCGGCCAGCCAGCCTTCCTTGGCGAGCGCGGCATGGGTCAGGCAGAGTCGAGGTGAAGAGGCAGGCCACCGCTTTTTCATTGCACGTGGGCTAGTCGCGAGAATCCTAGTCTAGGCCAGTACGATGTCACCCTCGACGATTGGCCGGCCTTTTTCGAAGCGGTCCAGGGCGAAAGGTTGCATGCGATGGTCGATCGTGCCCTTGCCGATGGCCTCGGCGAGCAGTTTTCCGGCGCGCCGGCGAAGCCGTGCCACCATCCGGCCGAGAACCAAAGGTCCTCGCCCAGCTGGGGGAACATATCCAGGTAGATGTTGACCATGTTAGCCATCACCGGAAAATCGACCTTGAGCGACATACGTGGCCGTTCGGGCACTTCCGTGCCACCGACCACCTCGCCGCGCGAGGTCTGGTGGAAATACGCCAGGCTATCTATGAGCGCGATCGCCGGCTTTATGAGGGGACGGGTTGGCTCCAGTGCCATCGCTTCGATGCGTATGCCGAATCCGTTCAACGGCACATCCGCCAGAGATGCGATATCGGGGTTGTTGGGCCCGGCGCAGGCAACGATGCATTCCGCTTCGATCCGATGCTCCCCAACCAGCACGGCGGTCACCCTCGAGGCAGTTCGCTCGATCCCGTGAATTTTGTACGATATCGCATCTCGATCTGATTGCGGTGGGAGAAAACGAGGAGTCCTTTCATTACGGCATGGTGCGGCGCCCCCCTCCGTGCGTCTGGTGCTGTACTGCCCTGACGCGGGATTTGTTGATTGCCGGGAGGAGCTCGTCGATTTCGCGACGGGACAACATCCGGCTCTTCACGCCGAAGCTGAAACTTCAGGCCTTCCAGGAGCATCGCTTCGCCTTTCTCCCGCTTGGAGATGACGGAGTAGCCGCGTTGCGTGAGCGTTATTTTTTCGGCAAGTCGTTTTGACCAGCTCTCCCATTCACACACAGTGAGCGCGAAGAGTTCAGTCCAAGCAACCGATGGGAAGCCCGGTCGGATGAGAATGGAACCGGTCGGAACCGACGCCCTTCATCATGCCATTTGCCGGCTTTCGCCCGGGCATATCCGTACTTGAGGCTCGGTCGCCTCTTACTCCCTCGCGTGAGTTAAAATGCGGAATACCGGCCAATGGGCAATCGCTTCGCGCAATTTGCTGAAAAGCTTGCCTTCTTTGCTGGCGGCAGATCGAACTTGAACGGCAGCCCATCCGGCTTTCATCGTCCCGCCGACATGGCAATGGCAGACGACAGCGTGCAACTGCCAATCCGTAAGCTCGAAGAAGCGCTTCGCTTCGCCATACGTATCGTTCTTCAGCCCTTCAGCCCGCAAAGTTGGATCGGCGAAAGCGATGCTGAGCGCGGAGCCGAGGGACTGGGTTTTGTCGCGCACGTCCAAGGTCATGTATTCCGTCCCGGGGAAGGCGGCGAGGCACCGCTCGGGATTTCGCTCGAGCAGCATGGCCCAGTGTTCCAAACGCTGGCGCCGCGTCATAGCCGGAAAGGATGCTTCGACTTCCGCGACCCCATGTAGTTCCGCAAGTGTCTGATGTTTCATGGCCATCTCCTGTTGGCGAGGCGCTCCGCCTGCAACAGGCCGAAGTAGCCTCAGTCGTCCCTATGCAGGCGAACCTGCAGCCCGTCGGGAAGTTCCACCGGCGAGAAAATTTCACAATGCGGCTGCTCCGATTTCCCGCTGTCTCGGTGCGGTGGACCATCCCATGCAACGAGTTACTTCGATGCTTGGACCAAACGTCGGAGCAACGGTTAATCCTTCAGATCCTTATAAGGCGTGAGATCTAAATCCCCAGGCAGCGAAGCTGTTCCTCATCGATCGCCTTCTCATGGATCTTGATAACGCTTTGGTAGTGCCGCCAGGTCAGGCCAGCCCCTTTGACCGCGTCTCTTCGACGCGCGAAGCGATTTGATGGACGTGCAGATGATGAAGGCGCAAATCGTCCAAGAGCTTTTCAACAACTTCGTGGCACACCGGAAACGGTTCCAGGCGCCCGTCCTCGCCTCTCCATCTGATGGTACGCCGGCAGGTGTCGGTCGATGTAAATTTTCATTCCATCGCTGCTTTACCCAGCAATGTCAGGAATATCGAACTGGTGGCTGACCTTAACTCGTCGATGAAGCGCGGATACGACGTCAGACAGAACGAGGTCGCTGATATCTTCAGAGCTATGACGGACCTCGTCGGCTAGTTCACGTCCGCTCCTGCTATTTGGCTGCCGAAGCGCCCGCCCCAAGGCGAACGCTTCGAGATGACTTTTTTTACTTATTGACGATGATACGCTGCTTGTCGCGGTTTTGTGCGTAAGTTGCCTTGTCGTAGGCAGTCTGCGCCTCCAGCTGGCCCTTGGTGAAGTTCGTATAGAGGTAACGGTTGCCGTTTTTGTCGGTCATGAACTTGAGGTTCTCCATACCGACGGCGACCTCCTTTTCGCCGATGCCCAGAAAGCCGCCCACATCAACGATTATCGAGTCGACCTTCTTGTCACCGGTCAGGATAACGTCGCCGATCTCGCCGACCTTCGCATCATCTGCGCCATAGACGTTGGTTCCGATCAGATTCGCCGCACTGATTTTGTCGGACGGCATTTCGGTCAAGGTCGACTTGTCGATCGAGGCCGTCGCAGTCGTATCGGTTTTGCCATTAGCCGCTTGGCTGTCGGCCGTGCTGTTGGTCGGCTGGGCTGTTGGGACTGCCGCAGTATTGTAAGCCTTCGTATCGAAATTGGGCTGAGCTTTAAGCTCATCCTTGGTCGTCTTTGCGACCAACCAGCGATCGCCCTTCTTGTTGATCCATTCAAGCTTGTTGAAGTCGTAGGCCACATTTTTTTCGCCCACACCAAGGAAACCGCCGACGCCAATGACGACGAGTGTGGCTTTCCCGTCCTTGTCCAGGACGATGTCATTAACATCGCCGATCTTCGTCGCGTCATCGGCGCTGCTGTCATAGACTGCGGCTCCCATGATCTTCGAGACGAGTTTGCCATCAGTGACCGGGGCAACAGCCTCGGTCTGGGTAGCGGGTTTGCTGGTATTTGCGGCCTGTGCACCGGCCGTGCATAGCGCTGTCGACATGAGAGCAGCCGTCGCTATCGTAGTTAGGATCTTCCGCATCATGGTGAAATTCCTCCTGTTGCCTGGTTGGCGACGTCGGTAGCTGCCAACGCCATTTCGACCAACGAAAACAGCGGCCCTAGGTTCCGGGAGTAGGTCTATGGTCCTAACGATATAGACTGAAGGCTCATGCAGAGCCTGATGCTAGCGCGCTATTTCGGGAAGGGCGCCATTCCCTGGGCCCGCAGGCGGCATAGCATTCCAGGCGGCGTTTCGCGCGGCGCCCGGTCCCCAAGCTGGCTCTCTCATATTTTGGATCCGAACGGGACTCCGAGTTGGCCAGTTCGCCAGCACCTTCACCCCGCGACGGTCCCTCGCGCTGCGCTACGCCAACGGCTCCGCGCCAGCGCCCGTGGCTCCACCCGCCCAGCAGGGCATACCCAACGCCGGAAACGAACTCAGAACTGGATAGAAACTGGGGGCAACCCCAACCAAGACGATCCCGAACCTGGTCCACTGGTTCCTCGCATCCAAAACGTAAAACGCCGATCTAAACGCCGAAAAGCAGAGCGCCTCTGCGTGATCTCGCTTGAACTGCGAGGGGCATGTTGACCGCCACAAGAAAGGGGTTGCGTTATGAGGCCTTCATCGCGTTCCCGGCGCTCCGAGCGAACCACACCAGGCAGCGACTAATTTGAGAACTGGTGCCTGTTTGGGGCCGCTATGAACTCGGGCCTCGCGCGACAGCTTTCCGCGGAGGCGAGCGGCGCTTGCCGCCGGTCTTTGACCCGGACTTGCGCTTTGAAAGGTGCGCAAGCAGAGCTGCCAAAGTCAGCGCATTAAGAACCCGCGTCCTGGGCACTCCTCCCTTGCGGGCCATCTCGACACCCCAATGCATGTGGTCGAGTTCGCGGATTGAATGAGCGTCCGGATTGATGCTGAAGATGCAGCCGTAGTCGAGCGCCTGTTGATGCCACCGCCAGTCGAGATCGAGCCGCCACGGATGCGCGTTGATTTCGATAGCGACGCCATATTTTGCGCACGCTCTGAGGACCTTGGCGACGTCGAGATCATAGCCGGGACGACGCAACAACGGCGACCTGTCATGTGCCCGATAATTGTCGTGCGGGGATTCGCGATTGCCTCAATGATACGCTCTGTCTGCTCTTTCTTAGGCAACTTGAAGCGGCTGTGCACGCTCGCGACAACGAAATCAAACTGCTTCAAGACGTGGTCCGGATAATCAAGCGAGCCATCGGCCAGGATGTCTGCCTCGATGCCCTTCAGGACACGGAATTTACCACCGTACTTCGTGTTCAGCCGATCCGCGTCGCGGTGCTGTTCAGTGATCTCCTGCAGTGTGAGCCCGCCCGCGTAGTGGGCAGACTGCGAATGGTCGGCGACACCAAAGTATTCAAACCCGCGCTTACGTGTCGCTTCAGCCATTGCCTCAAGCGTTTCGGTGCCATCGGATGCGGTCGTATGAGAATGCAGGATGCCATGCAGATCTCCGTCCCGGACGAGGGGTGGTAACTGCTGGCTCGCTGCCCGCTCAATCTCGTCCCTGCCTTCGCGCAGTTCGGGTTCGATGAACTGCAGGTCCAACGCTTCGTAGATTTCCTCCTCTGTCGCTGCTGCGATCAGCTTTCTGCCGCGATAGAGCCCGTCGGGTTTGAGGGCGAACCCTCTCTCGGTCGCGTGCATCTTCAACTGCTCAAGATGGGCGGCCGAACCGGTTGCTTCGAGAAGGCTCGCGCCAAAGTGCTTCTTTTCTGTGACCACAAGTGTGAGGGTGGACTGCTCGATCGCGGTCCGCTTCTTCCCCATTGCGACCAGTGCGAGGTCGGTGACCAGTTCGCAACCGCGCCGGAAATCACCGGCAATTTCCACGCGCGAAAACTCGGGATGCTCTTGCTTCACCGACATGATCGCATGCTCAAGAAGAGCGGCGGCCTTGTGCAGGTGAAGCTGTGTTTCGCCGCATCGCGCGATAGGGAGGTTCTGCAGAATTTTTGTCTGAAGCGAAGCACCGAGGCCTTTGACTGGCCGGATGCGATCTGCCTTTGCGGCGGCTTCGAGCTCAGCCAACGAGTTCACGCCGAGCGCCTGATGAAGCTTCAGGATCTTGTCGGGCCGAAGCCCTGGTACGGTAAAAAGCTCCATCACACCTGCCGGCACCTCGTCGCGCAGCTTCTCAAGGCGTGGATGCGTGCCCGTTTCATAGAGCTTGCGCACAATATCTGCGATCGCGTTACCGATCCCCGGGATCCTGATGAGGGCGCCCGCGGCAATGATCCGGTCGAGCGGCTGCGACAACGCAGCCAGACTGTCGGCAGCGCGCAGATATGCTTTGGTGCGATAGGGGTTGTCCCCGCGCAGCGCCGTGCGATGTCCGTATTCCCTTAGGAGGCTGGCGACTGTCCTGGTATCGGTTTTTGCCATGGTCGAGGCAAACGGGGCCAATCTTCACAGGTTCCAATCAGGCCAAGGCAACGAAGCCCTTATCCAGCCTTACTGCCTTCGCGGAGTGGGCCTACAAATTTGGCAATGATTGGTCGGCTCGCCCCCATCCCGCCAGGGATTTGCTGGTTGCGCGTTTCTTCAATTCAGAAGCGTCGCCGACGTGGAAATGCGAGGGCGCATCAATCGTCTTCATTTCCGCCCAGGTGATCGGCGCCGCGACCGGAGCGCCCGATCGGGACCTTGCGCTGTAAGGCATGATCGCGGTCGCCCCACGCTGGTTGCGCAAATAGTCCACAAAGATGCGACCCTTACGGCGCTTCTTCGACAACGCGGCCGTAAAGTGAGAGGGATCGCTTTGAGCGACCGCTTGCGCGAGGCGATGCGCGAAGTCTTTCACTTGCGGCCACTCGGCCCGAGGGGTGAGCGGCGCGATCACATGCACTCCTTTGCCTCCGGTCAGCATCGGGAATGTCGTAAGTCCCAATGATTTCAAAATATCACGAAACTGGAAAGCTGCGGCGCGGACAGCTTCAAAATCGAGACCCACATCGGGGTCGAGATCGAAAACGAGGCGGTCGGCCTTTTCGATATCCTCGATCCGAGCTCCCCACCCATGCAGCTCGATCGTTCCCATCTGTACGCAGGTCATCAGCCCATCGGCATCGTCGACATAAAGGTATGGCTCCTCGTGGCCGTCCTTTTCAGTGATACCGACGTGGTGGACTTTGTCGCCAAAGCTCCCGGCATCATGCTTCTGGAAGAAGCACTTCTTGGCCCGGCCTTGGGGACACCGAACCAGACTGATCGGTCGACTCCCAACCCAAGGAAGCATGATCTCAGCGACGGCCGCGTAGTGGTCGGCGAGCTGACCCTTGGTGATATTCGACTCCGGATAGATCACGCGGTCACGGTTGCTGATGGCGATGGTCTTCGCCGGCGACGTGGTCAGCTTGGCTGTGCGACGTTCCGTCTCCAGCACGACCGCCTCCGGCTTCTTGTCTTCGCGCAGACCGAGGTAGCTCGGATGTCTCAGCGTTCCTTCGTTAGTCATCTCGGTGAAGGCAATCTCCGCGACCAGCTTGGGGCGAAGCCAGTGTGCTCCGCGAACTTCGGCTCGCGGCGCCGCGACGGTCGCGGCCTTCTGCTCGAGCGGTGCCATGATCTCCATGAGACGGAAAAGTTCAGCTGTATCGAAGCCGGTACCGACTTTTCCGGCATAACGCAGCTTGCCGCCATCATGCACTCCAAGGATCAATGACCGGAACGCGCGGACCTTTTCGGACGGCGTCCAACCGACAATCACGAACTCCTGCCGCTTGATGCACTTGATCTTGAGCCAGTTTCCGCCGCGGGCCGCCACATAAGGCGAATCGGCGAGCTTGGAAACCACCCCCTCGAGCCCGGCTGCGCAAAAGCGGTCGAGCAGCTCTTCTCCGCGCCCCAGAATATGATCAGAATAACGAAGCACCGGGTTCTTCGCGGGCAAAATTCTCTGGAGCTTCTCCTTGCGTTCAAGGAGAGGATGCTTCGTGAGATCTTCGCCGTCGAGTTGAAGGAGGTCGAACGCATAAAAGTCGATAGTGGCTGGCGCACCCTTTAATGCGTTCTGAAGCGCCTGGAAGTTTGATCGTCCGTCGGCATCGACAACGACGGCCTCTCCATCAATCAGGGCAGAGCGGACCTGGAGCTTGCGGGCCTCCGAAAGAATGGACGGAAAACGGTGAGACCAGTCCAGGCCAGATCGCGTGTAGGCACGCGCTTCGCCGCTGCCGACCGCAACAAGAATGCGATAGCCGTCGTATTTCATTTCGTGGATCCAGCGGTCGCCGGCAGGGACGACGTCCACGAGCATTGCGAGCTGGACGGGCCGAAAAGTGGGCAGTGCTAAATTGGCTTGGTCTCGCGTTGGCGACGTCGCTTGATGAGCGGTTGACCCCTGCATTGCCTTACGCGACGTTGGCATACCACTCTCACCCGCCCCGTACCCAAGACGAAATAGCTTAATCGCGTCCAACGCGCGACTGCTTCTTAAGTTTCGCCGAGAAGCTTGGACCTTGTTGCCATCATTGTCGCGCCTTATCCGCGCCTCGGCCTGTCTCAGCTGAATCCGTACTGCCTGCCTCCGTCCACCATCTTCTCAGTTTGCCCGCACAATGTCGCTGGGCCGGGCAGAGTAGTTGCGGAGATCGCTTGAAGCGTCGGGGTGTCACGGGCCTATCGGCCTTCCGCACCGATTTGGTGAAGGAAACTCCGGGTCATCGGTCCGCACCCACTCCTTAATGAGCCGGCCTTCATCGTCGAAACAAAAAATGTTGGACAAATCCCAAGTCACACGCCGGCCGTTCGGAGGCAAGGGGGCCGACGGGCGACTGTGTGAATTGGCGGGCAAAGCGTCCCCTCGATCCAGGTTTGGCAGGCGACATAGTCACCTTCGACGATGATGATGCCCCGACGGATCGAGCGATCGTCGAATGCTATGGACTTGAAGTAGTTGGTAAGCCCGGCGTAGTCGCCCCGAAGCCGTCCGGGCCGTGGAAACGGAACTTCTCCGTGTCGAAGCACCCGCCATCGATCGCCGCGCCTGCATGGTTGGCGATGTGGCAACGTTATAAGACCTGCAATTGTCTTATAACCTCACTTGCGTCCCTTGAGCTCATGTCGTTATAAGATAAACGCATTTTTCTTATAACGGAGCCGACGCATGAAGACGGTCGATCTCGTTTATCGCACGATGTATGCGGAACTCGTTCAGCGCTGCCTTGATGCTTCGTTCGTAACCGACTTCTCCACGGCGGGTAATTTCGTCCGGGTTCCGGTGAAGGGGCGGGGCTATTGGTATTTTGAGGAAACCCAACCCAAGAAAACGCGGAAGTATGTCGGCCCCTCCGACGATCCCGAGATCGCGAAACGCGTTGAAGCCTTCCAAGAGATCAAGGAAGACCTCCGTAGCCGACGGAAACTCGTCTCCACGCTGACTCGCGAAGCAGGGCTGACCGCACCGGACCGGTTCACTGGCGATGTCGTTGAAGCCATGGGAGCAGCAGGAATCTTCCGCCTAAGAGGCGTGCTCGTCGGTACGGTTGCCTTCCAGACGTATGCGGGACATCTCGGCGTAAGATTGCCTGGTGCTTCATTGCAAACCGGCGATGCCGATTTCGCGCAGCACTACTCGACTTCGTCGTCAGTCGAAGACACCCTGCCGCCGATCCTGGAAACCTTGAGAGAGATTGATCCAACCTTCAGGGAGATCCCCCACAGATCGGATCCCGGACACACGACCCAATTCGAGAATGCAACGAGATACAAGGTCGAGTTCCTTACGCCGAACCGGGGATCCGATGACTACACCGACCACGCCAGTCCGATGCCAGCACTGGGCGGAGCTTCGGCGCAGCCCTTGCGTTTCCTCGATTTCCTGATCCACGAGCCCATCCGGACCGTGATGCTGCATCGGTCAGGGGTGCCTGTAATCGTGCCGTCGCCGGAACGCTATGCAGTTCACAAGCTCATCGTCGCCTCTCGCAGGAAATCAGATGCAAACGGCGTCGCCAAGCGCGAAAAAGACGTCCATCAGGCCAGCCTCCTCGTCGAGGCACTGGAGGCGACCCGTCGCAAGGATGACCTTGCAACAGCGTTCTCGGAAGCTTGGGGGAGGGGGCAGCACTGGCGCAAGGCGATGCTGAAGGGGCTGGGCCTGCTGCCGCCGAAGAAACGACAGGAAGTTGAGGACACAGTCAGAAAGGCCCTTGTCGAGATCGGCGAGGAGCTGGACGGCTTCGACTCGGCCGTGAACTCGAAGTCGTAGCCAAAAGGGCGAGACTCGAAAGCCGCCCTTGTCGCTTGGATTGAGGAGGACCAGCGTTGATCAGGATCGCTTACGAGGGAGTATAACCTAGCTGTTGAGGTCTGTTCGCCGTGTGTTCGTCCAAAAATGGCATAAATGACAGTCTGGAATTGCAGAGAATTTCCAGAAGCCGCCATCTCTTCGCGGCCTCAGATTTGCGAGCATGGCAAAGCTGCGAACGGATTCAATGGATTGGGTGACGCTGTCAGAGCCGGTTTCGGCATCCAGGCTGTGCATTGTTCGAGGCGTTCCAGCGTAGCTTTTGACCAACGAAGCTGGTGACCCGCATTAAGCAAATTGGATTGCCTTTGGAAGCAGCCGCATTGATCAATTCGGATTCAAGCAGGACTATTCGATCTCCCATCTGCTGAGCCTCCGTCAATCGTATTTCTCTAATCAGCCCAAGCTGCGCATATTCGACGTCACCATCCATGCAGCGTGGAGTAGCGCAAGAAAACTAAACACCGGCAGATTTGAAAAACTCGCAAGAAGATGTCGCGCATCCCGGCTGATCACCCGCTGGTCATCCCCCGCGAGGAACACCACCTGCTACCGGGGAAAACGGCTGATCTGTGCCGTCTGGCACATCCTGAGCCTAGTTGCAGAAGAAACTTCAATGACTTTGAAAAGACCGTTTCAGAGCCTTTATCTGAAGAAGCAGTGCCAATCTCCAACGACACGACATGACGCCTCGCAGATGCCGGTCAGATTAATGTGCTCCCGGAGCACTGTGCATCCGGCGGCCGTGGCCGCCCTTCCGCGCGGTGCGGACGAGGATTTGCCGGAGAACGCCAAACCCAATGCGCTGCGTTTATCGCTCGCTGGTGTGCAGTTCTAATTCCAAAAGACTGTACGTTTCCGACCAAGGCGCCTGCTCACCATCATTTGTTAAAGACTCAAAGGGGCAGGCGGAGTCATGTTGCAACGTTCAATCCACATCTGCGGGACGGAGGAGCCATGTTGTTTCCGGGTCAAGTCGTCATGTCCGACGAACTGGAAATGCTCACCCGCGTCTGTCGGACCGCCTGCAAGGAGCGGGATATTCCGCTCGACAGCCCGCAGGCACAGACACTCGCATCCCATGTCCTGAAGCTTTTCCTGAACGGGCTTATGGGCGAGGAAGAGCTGCTAAGCGCCGAGCGAAACCGTATGAAAAGGCAAGCTCACATCGCCGCCTTGAATCAGCCGCCTGCTCCAGCAGGCTAATCCCGAACCCCGCAGCGATTCCTATTGGCGGCGCAGGCGTACCCGATGGTCAGCGCACCAGGAGGAACATTCCTGCCAGCCCGGCGTTAGGGGGGTTCCGCCACACCCGGTGCGCTCGTGCTGATCTCGAATCCTCCACGTGAGTGGCTCCCCCGAGCCGATTGGCCCCTTATATCGCGGCGCGCGTTTCTTGCAGCGCTTTCCTCCTTGATCGTGGCCGGTCCCACTGCAGCCGCGTCTGGGCAATCCCGCCCTGTCCGGTTTGGCGTGCTAGGATTTGGCACGGCCGCCTGGGAAGTCGACGTGGTCCAACGATATGGGCTGGACATTTCGCACGGCGTCTCTCTCGAGGTGCGGCGCCTTGCAAGCACGGAAGCCGGCAAGACCGCGTTGCTGGCCGGCAGCGTCGACGTCATCGTATCGGATTGGGTCTGGGTGACGCGCCAGCGCGCGGAAGGCGCCGATCTTGTTTTTGTTCCCTATTCGCGCGCGGTCGGCGCACTAGAGGTACCCGCCGGTTCCCCCGTGCGCAGGCTAGCGGATTTCGATGGCAAACGGCTCGGGGTCGCGGGCGGCCCGCTCGACAAGAGCTGGATCTTGCTGCGTGCGCTTAACCTTCGACAGTCGGGACGCGACCTCGCCGCGAGCGTGCAGCCTGTATTCGGAGCGCCGCCTTTGCTCGAACAGGAATTCCTTGCAGGCCGGCTCGACGGGTTGCTGACATTCTGGAACTTCGCGGCCCAGCTCGAAGCCGCCGGAGCCCAGCGGTTGCTGAACGTTGGACAGATTCTGGAGGGGCTGGGCGTTTCCGGCGAGCTGCCGATGCTCGGCTATGTCTTCCATGAAGACTGGGCGCGTGCTGATCCTGCGGTTCTTAGCGGTTTCCTGAAAACGGTCATGGCCGCAAAGTCGCTTCTTGCCACTTCCGACAGCGAATGGCACGCGCTGGCGCCGCAACTGGGAACAGATGATGTCCGGCTTCAGGCCGCCTTGCGCGACGCCTATCGGGATGGAATCCCCCGCCGCTTCGGCAGGAAGGAGCGCGACGACGCGGCGCGCCTGTTTTCAATTTTGGCCGATCTGGGCGGTGAAGCTCTGGTCGGCAAGGCGAAAAGCTTCGATCCCGGCATCTTTTGGAGCATACCCGCTTGAGACCGCATCCATGAGCAACAGCTTGGCCGCTTCCGCCAATGCCCAGCGATGGCAGAGCGTCGCGGCGCTGCTTGGTATGCTTCTGATCTGGCAGGCGGCGGCATGGGTGGTGGCCAGCCGGCTGTTGCCAAGCCCTTTTGAGGTCACCACCGTCCTCCTTCAAGAGGCGCTGCAGGGCGAACTCGCTTTTCACCTCGGCGTCTCGTTGACGCGGGTGATTGTGAGCCTTTCCGTCGCGATCGTGGTCGGCTCCGCGCTTGGCTATGCCGCCGGCCGCTCGCGTGATGCTGATCTTTGGTTGAAGCCATGGATCGTTCTGCTGCTCAACGTGCCGGCGCTGGTGACCGTCATCCTCATCTATGTCTGGCTCGGTCTGGTCGAGACCGCGCTTGTGTTCGCGGTCGCGCTAAACAAGATCCCCAATGTGGTAGTGACCATTCGCGAGGGCGCCAGCCGGCTGGACAAGGACCTCACGGAAATGGCCGAGGTCTATCGTTTCAGCGGCACGAGGTCGCTGCGCTACATCGTACTCCCGCAATTGGCACCGTTTTTCCTCGTCACCCTGCGCAACGGACTGGCATTGACCTGGAAGATCGTGCTGCTCGCCGAATTGCTTGGCCGCTCCAACGGGATTGGATTCCAGCTGCAGATCTATTTCCAGAACTTCGACGTGTCCCACATCCTGGCCTATGCCATAAGCTTCGGAGTGGTGATGCTGGCCATCGAGTACGGCCTGCTCGGGCCTCTGGAACGCCGACTTGGCGTGTGGCGG
This sequence comes from Mesorhizobium sp. WSM3626, assembly GCF_000513935.1. Lineage (GTDB taxonomy): Bacteria > Pseudomonadota > Alphaproteobacteria > Rhizobiales > Rhizobiaceae > Mesorhizobium > Mesorhizobium salmacidum. Next base: position 44,844 of record NZ_AZUY01000037.1, read on the forward strand.
CGTTGATGCTGACCATCAGGATAGAGATGAAGACCTTCGCTATTCCTGGCCAGCGCCAGGGTAGGACCGTGTTCCGGGACTTCGCTCTCGATGTGCCGCACGGCCAGGTCTGTGTGATCGCTGGGCCCTCGGGAGTTGGCAAATCGACGCTGCTCTCGATCGTCGCAGGCACCGACCGCGAATTCCGCGGCGTGGTGGACGGACGCGCGCTTCCTGTCGGGATGATGTTCCAGACACCGCGTCTGCTCCCTTGGCTGACCGTGTTGCGCAATGTCGAACTCGTGAGCCCCGGGCGGGAGCAGGAGGCATCGAGGTGGGTTGCCGCCGTAGGCCTTGAGGATCACGCAAACGAATATCCGCAGCGTCTCTCCGGAGGCATGGCCCGGCGCGTGGCGCTCGCCCGCGCGCTTGCCGTCGAGCCCGCCCTGTTGCTGCTCGACGAACCTTTCGCTTCGCTCGACGAGGCGACGGCGAACACGATGAGCCTCCTGCTGCGTGAAGTTTTCAATACCCGGCCGCCCATCGCGCTTATTGTCACGCACAATTTGGCCCAGGTCTCGTCGCTGGCCGACCGCTTCGTCGTTCTGGAAGGCTCGCCGGCAGTTATCGTGCGCGATGTCGGGATTGCCCGGGGTGGCGGACCGGCTTCACGGCGTGGCCCGGCCAGCTTGCAGGCAGGCGGAGCGGAATGAGACTGGTGCTGGCGATCGTGCTGCTCCTGTTGGCCGCTGCCCCCGGCTCCGCCGCACCGCAGACCATGGTGGTCGGCTATATCGGCCAGGAGCGCACGCCACCCCTGCCTTTAGGACCGCTTGACCAGCCCGTCAGCGATGACGGCCTGCAGGGGGCTCGGCTGGGCATCGCCGATGACGGCGGCACCGGCCGCTTCCTCGGCCAGCACTTCCAGCTCGAAGAACGCGTGCTGAAGCCAGGCGAAGCGCCCACCGAAGCAATCGCCAGCCTTGCCGCGAGCGGCGTCACTTTCGTCGTGGCCGACCTCGATGCGGCCACGCTGAACCAGGCTCTCGCAGCACCCGGAGCAGACAAGATGCTGTTGTTCAACAGCCGTGCGCCGGACGATGCGCTCCGCCAGCAGCACTGCCGCAAGAACCTCCTGCATACCGTTCCAAGTCGCGCCATGCTCGCCGACGGCCTGGCGCAATATCTCATCTGGAAGCGTTGGCAGCACTGGTTCCTGCTGGTCGGCCCGCATCCTGCTGACGAGGCGCTGGCTGCAGCATTGCGCCGCGCGGCGACACACTTCGGCGCCGAGATCGTCGTCGACAAGCCTTGGACGTTCCGGCCTGCCAATGGTCGTGCGGACACGGGACATGTCACGCTTCAGACCGAGATACCGGCCGCCACCCAGGTCGGCGATTACGACGTGCTGGTCGTCGCCGACGAGGCGGACGAGTTCGGCGCCTATCTCGAGGGCCGAACTGCGCTACCACGGCCGGTCGCCGGAACGCAGGGGATCGTGGCGACCGGCTGGAGCGCGGTCAACGAGGAATGGGGCGCAACGCAACTTCAAGACCGGTTCCGCAAGCAGGCCGGGCGCTGGATGACGGCTTACGACTACGCCGGTTGGCTCGCCGTGCGCAGCGTCGGAGAAGCGGCAACACGCCTGCGCAGCCTCGATGCTTCGGCGATCACGGCATATTTGCGCAGTGACGACTTCCTTCTCGCCGGCTTCAAGGGGCAGGGGCTCAGCTTCCGGTCATGGGACGGCCAGATGCGGCAGCCCATCCTGATAGCGGGGCCGCGGCTGCTCGTCTCCAGCTCACCGCAACCCGGTTTCCTGCATCAGCGCACGCCCCTCGACACGCTGGGCATCGACCTCGAGGAGAGCGCATGCAGGTCGTGATCCCAATCCTGCTGTCGGTGTTGATTATCGCCGGACCTGCCGCAGCGGAGACGATCTACGTATCGAACGAGCAGGACAACACAGTGGCGGTGGTAGAGGGCGCCAGCATGAGCCTCTCCACGGCCATCAACGTCGGAAGGCGCCCGCGCGGCATGGCGCTTTCGGTCGACAGGAAGCTGCTCTTCGTGGCTGTGGGCGACGACAACCGGATCGACATTGTCGATCTCGCCAAACGGCAGGTGACCGGCCAGCTCCCCTCAGGAGTCGATCCGGAATTTTTTGTCGTGCATCCTGACGGCAAACGCCTGTTCGTCGCCAATGAGAATGACAATCTGGTCTCAGTCGTCGATATCGCGTCCGCCAAGGTGATCGGTACCGTTGACGTCGGGGTCGAACCCGAGGGTATGGCGGTCAGTGCCGACGGCCATTACGTTGCCTGCACCTCGGAGACCACCAGCATGGTGCACCTCATCGACGCTGGCACGCTCGACCTCGTAGACAACCTCCTGGTCGACACCCGTCCCCGCGCGGCGTCGTTCTCGCCGGATGGGAAGCAGCTTTGGGTGTCTTCCGAAATACGCGGAACCGTGACGGTCTTCGACACCACGTCTCGTGCTGAGGCTGGCAAGGTCCAGTTCGAGGTTCCCGGTATCCGCCGCGAGGGCGTCCAGGCGGTAGGCATCGAAATGACGCGCGACGGCGCCACTGCCTATGTGGCGCTTGGTCCGGCCAACCGGATTGCCGAAGTCGATACCAGGACGCTGGCCGTGCGCCGCCTTTACCTCGTCGGCCAGCGCCCGTGGCATGTGGCGCTGTCGGATGACCAGAAGCGCCTGGTAAGCGCCAATGGCAATTCCGGGGACATCTCGTTCATCGATCTTGAAGACGAGGCGGTGGTGAAGTCGGTGCCGGTGGGACGCGGCCCCTGGGGAGTGGTGATCGGCCCATGAAGGCGCTGTCACTCGAAGGTCTCGGACACAGCTTCGGACAGCGGCGGGTTCTCGAAGCCGTGTCGTTCTCGGTCGCGGAAGGCAGAATGTGCATACTGCTCGGACGCAACGGCGCCGGCAAGACGACGTTGTTCTCGCTGGTCACCGGCCTCTATCATGCCCGATCCGGCCAGATCGATGTGTTCGGCCACTCCATGCGGGCCGATCCGGCCGCCGCACTTGCCCAGATGGGTGTTGTCTTCCAGCAGCAGACGCTCGACCTCGATCTCACCGCCGCCGAAAATCTGCGCTATCACGGCGCCCTGCACGGGCTGGCGGCCGGCATCTGCGAAACGAGGTTGCGCGAAGAACTCGAACGGCTGGAGGTCCTTGACCGGTGCGACGAGCCGGTCCGTTCACTTTCGGGCGGTCAGCGGCGACGTGTCGAAATCGCGCGCGCCCTGATGCATCGGCCCCGCATCCTGCTGCTCGACGAGCCGACGACCGGGCTCGACGTGCCTGGGCGCCGGGCGATCGAGCAGCATGTGCGCGCGCTCTGCCGGGAACGAGGTATTGCCGTTCTCTGGGCAACGCATTTCCTGGAAGAGGTGTCGGCCGACGACGACCTGGTGGTGCTGCATAAGGGCAGGCTGCGTTGGGCTGGCGGGGCCGGCCGCGTCGCGGCGGATCTTGCGGTCGCCAGCATGGCCGATGCTTTCGATGTGCTGACGGAGGCGGCATGAAAAGGCGTCACGCGCTGCGGGCCCTTACAGGCATACTGCGCCGGGAGATGTTGCGAACGCTGCGGCAGCGCGGCCGGCTGCTCTCGGCGATCATACGGCCGTTGGTCTGGCTCGCCATCTTCGCCGCCGGGTTCCGCTCGGTGCTTGGCCTGTCGATCACGCCGCCCTACCAGACCTACGTGCTCTACGAAGTCTATGTCGTCCCCGGACTGGCGGCCATGATGCTGCTCTTCCATGCCATGGCAAGTTCGCTGGCCATGGTCTACGACCGCGAGATGGGCAGCATGCGCCTGTTGCTGACGGCACCGCTTCCGCGCTGGTACCTGCTTGCCGCGCGGCTGCTTGCGAGCGTCATCGTCAGTCTGCCGCTGGTCTATCTGTTCCTGCTGATCGCGCGCTATTGGGACGTGCGCCCCCCAGTTCTAGGCTATCTGGCCATGTTTCCGGCGCTCGTCCTGTCCGGCCTGATGCTCGGCGCGTTTGGGTTGCTGGTTTCGTCGATCTCGACGCAGATGGAGAACTTCGCCGGCGTGATGAACTTCGTCATCTTCCCGACCTTCTTCGCCTCGACGGCTCTCTATCCGATATGGCGACTCGCCGAGGCGGGGCCGGTGCTGGCAATGATCGCCGCATGGAACCCGTTCAGTTCGGCGGTCGAGCTGATACGCTTCGCCCTCTATCTGCGCTTCGATCCCGTTTCGGCGCTCGTCGTTCTCGCTTGCCTCGTCGGGTTTTTCCTTGCGGCAGTGGTCGGCTATGACCCCGGTCGTGGCTTGTGGTCCCGGCGCGGCGGCGAAGGCTAATCATCTGAGGGCATAAAGATAGGCGGCGATATCGCGCGCCTGCTGCTGCGTAATCCTTGTCGATGGCATCGCCGTGTGCGGATTGATCTCCCTGGCCTCTCGTATCCAGCGGATCAGGTTCTCCGGATTGTTAGCCAGCACCCCGCCGATAAAGACCCGGTCGGCAAGGCTGGAATCGAGGCTCGGACCAACCTGGCCTTGTGCCCCCGGCACGCCGGGGATTGTATGGCACCCCGAGCAGCCATTCGCGGTCATGATCGGAATGGCGCGCGCGCCCACGCCACCGGTCGCAACCTCCGATTCGTGGCGAACACGATCACGCCGGTCCGACCACAAGGTCGCCCCGGCGACGGCGGCGATCAGCAGCAGGATGGCGGCGAGCGCGCCGCCGGTCATCTTAGCCAGGCCGGAGCCCATGGGTGGCCTCCCTGAGTCCGCTCTTGCTTATCCAAAGGCCGGCGAGCAGCAAGGCGGCTCCGCCATAGATCAGGCCAGCCGGAACCCACATCACCAAGCCGGCGAGCTGCTGGTCGTCGATCGGGGTCAGTCCCCAGAGCGCCGCGCCAGCGGCATTCTGCGGATACCAGAGTTTGGGCGACAACAGCAGCAGCACGCCAAGCAGACCGGTGTGCAGCGAGGTGAAGAAGAGATGCATGATCGCGCTGCCATAGGCCTGCTGGCGGCCGGAACGCGGCAGAATCACCCACCAGAACAGCAGGGCTGTGCCGAGGAAGCTCGCATGCTGGGCATAGTGCAGGACGCCCTGCTGAAGCGCTGCCTCGAACAGGACGGGGACGTGCCAGATCCAGATCGCGATACCGTGGATGGCGGTTGCGTTGAGCGGACGGCTGGCAACGGCCCAGACCGCCTGGAGAAACTTCCCGTGCGTGAGCATTCCCGTTCCTCGGCGGAATGCCGCCGGCAATGCCCATATCAAGGCTGCGCCGGGGCAGGCGGCGACAAGGAGCGGCGCCGCCACCGCCATCAGCAGTTCATGCTCGATCATGTGGGCGGCAAACACCCGTTCGCCAAGCGCATGGATCGGGCTGACCAGCGCTCCCGTCAGAAAGCCCCAGCCGGCGGCGAACAACAGAGCTTGTCGCGTCCGCTCGGGGCGGCCCCGGCTGCTGCGGCGCCACAGCCGGCTCGCTCCGATCGCATAGATCAGCGCGATTGTGGCCAGAGGGAGCGTGATGGGAAACGCAAGTGTCCATCCCGCTTCGGGCGCGCCGGCGCCATAGCAGATCGATGTTGAGAGGAAAGCCTCGAAGCTCATCGCAGGCACTCGTCAAGGATGAGCGCGGCGCTCCCCTGCATGACGATGACGAGGGCAAAAAGCAAAGCCGCAAGAATGCCGAGATCGGCGACGAATTGTTCGGTGCTGCGCGTGCGCTCCGGTTTGAAAGCCGCGCCCCCCTGCCGCTTTGCCCGCCAAGAAAGCATGCCGCCGAGAAGCGAAAGCAAGGCAAGCAGCAGTGCGATCGGCAGCACGACCGGGACCTGGCGATTGCATTGCCAGGGAACAAGCGCGTAATTCAGCTGCGTCGAAATTGCCCAAGCCGAGGGCCCCGACAGAAGGCCACCCCAGGACGTTCCCAATCGCAGCGCGCGCATCAGCCTAGCCTCGGTACCCAGTAGATGAGCAGGTAGATCGGGATCCAGGTGAGCACCACGAAATCCCAGTAGAAGACATTATCGCCTACGTCGCCGAAGCGCCGGCCGCTGTAGCCATGGCGTGTGAACATCAGCACCGTCAGCACGATCGTGTCGCCGACATCGGTGATCAGGTGGGTGGTGTGCAGTCCAAGCAGCACCCAAAGCATCGAGCCGTACGCGTTCGTGTCCCAATAGATATTCAGCGCCGGGAACTCGAACCAGCGCACCACGAGCGGGGCGAGACCGAACAGCGACATCACCACCATGCCGATCCGCACCGGTACAATGGCGCAACGCTCGGCGTAGCGATTGAGAATGTGGTTCGGCACCAGGCTGGCGATCAGCAGGAGGGTGACGATCGTTCCCGGCCAATGGTTAGGCTCCGGGGCGCTCAGACGCCAGTTGGGCCACGACATTGCCAGGTAGAGATAGGCGCCGGCCGCCAGCGCGAAGCCCGTCCCCTCCAGCGCCATGAAGCCGAGCGTGCCCCACCAGGTCGGGCTGCGCGGACCATGTCCAAAGGTGGGAAGCCCGGAAAGGTCGGCGACGGGTCGCTGGTTCATTCCTCGTCCTCCGGATCGCCTTTGGGCCAGAACCAGCCGACCAGCGTGACCGCGATCGGCACGGCGCCCCACACGACCGCCCACGGCGTGAAGATCGAGTAGAGGAAAGTGCCGCCCACGGCGATCGCCGCAAGCAGGGGCCAGATTGACGGCGTCGCCGATTTCTCGCGGATGTCGGGATGGGCTTCCGCCACCGTCGAGATGAGCAACTCGCGCACGTCGACGCGCAGGCCGGTTGCGACGGGAAGCGCGTCTCGTTCGGCCCACAGCGGCTCAACGTTTGTCACGATCGGGATGCGTGTGAAATTATAGCTTGGAGGCGGCGAGGACGTTGCCCATTCCAGGGTGCCGGCATCCCAGGGATTGTCCCCGGCCGGTACGCCTTTCAATACGCCGTGCAGGAGGTTGAAAGTGAACAGCACGAAGCTCAGGAAGAACAGCACCGCGCCGGCGCTGATGAGCAGGTTGATGTTGCCCCAGCCAAGCTCCGCCGGATAGGTGTAGACCCGGCGCGGCATTCCCCACAGGCCGACCAGATGCATCGGGAAGAAAGCCACGTTGAAGCCGATGAAGGCCAGCCAGAAATGCCAGCGTCCGAGACGTTCGCTCATCATGCGGCCGGTGATCTTGGGGAACCAGAAATAGGCCGCGCCCAGCAGCGGGAATACCGATCCGCCGATCAGCACGTAATGGAAGTGGGCGACGACGAAATAGGTGTCGTGCACCTGCAGGTCGAGCGGCACCGAGGCGAGCATGACGCCGGTGAGCCCGCCGATGACGAAGATGAAGAAGAAGCCGAAGACGAACAGCAGCGGCGTGCGGATCACCGGTCTGCCATCCCACAAAGTCGCCAGCCAGCAGAAGATCTGCAGGCCATTGGGTATGGCGATCAGCATGCTGGACGCCGTGAAGAAGCTCGCCCCCAACTTCGGCAATCCCGTCGCAAACATATGGTGCACCCAGAGGCCGAACGACAGGAAACCGACCGCGATCAAGGACAGGACCAGCCCGAGATGCCCGAACGCCGGTCGCCGGGCAAAAGCGGGAATGATCGAGGAGACCATGCCTGTCGCCGGCAGGAAGATGATGTAGACCTCGGGATGGCCGAAGAACCAGAACAGATGCTGGAACAGCAGGGCGTCGCCGCCCTCCGCCGGATTGAAAATGTGGGTTCCGACAAGCCGGTCGAGAATGAGGAAGGTCGAGGTGATCATGACTGCCGGCATCGCGAAGACCACGACGAACGAAGTGACCAGCAGTGCCCACACATAAAGCGGTATCTTGTCCAGCGACATGCCGGGTGCGCGTTGCTTGAACACGGTCACGATGGTGGCGACGGCGACCGCAAGCGAGGACACTTCGGTATAGGTGATCATTTGCGCCCAGACATCGGCGCGCTTGCCGGGAGAGAATTCGGGACCGGACAAAGGCACATAGGCGAACCAGCCGACGTCCGGTGCCATGTTGAGGAGGAATGAAACCCAGGCAAAGACGCCGCCCGAAAGATAGACCCAATAGCCGAATGCATTGAGCCGCGGGAAGGCGATGTTGCGGGTGCCGACCATCAGCGGCACCAGATAGATTCCCGTTGCCTGCACGATAGGCACGGCGAACAGGAACATCATGGTGACGCCATGCATCGTGAACAGCTGGTTGTAGAGGTCCGGCCCGATCAGCCCACGCTGCGGCCCTGAGAGTTGGATTCGCATGGCGACCGCGTTCAGTCCGCCAAGGCATAGGAAGATGAAGGCCGTGATCAGATAGCGCCTTGCGATCACCTTGTGATCGACGCTCGACAGAGCGCCGATGATGCCGGGCGGCGTGCGCCATGCCCGCGCCAGCCAGCGGTGCAGGCTGGCGTCGTCCATGCCGGTATCACGCGGTCCGTCATGCTCGGGAGCAACGTCGCCTTCGGTGGCGGTCTCCCGTTGCGGCAGGTCGCGTTCGCTCGTCAGATCCGCGCTGCTCATTTCAGACCCTCGAGATAGGCGACGATGGCGTTGAGTTCGTCGCCGTTGAGCTCCACCACCGGCATGTGGGAGCCGGGCTTCACGCCTTGCGGATCCGCTATCCAGGCCGCCAGATTGCCGCGGCTCATCATCAAGGTACCGGCAGCGATGGTTTGCCGGCTGGCTACATGCGTGAGATCAGGCGCGACGGTTCCTCCCGCTGGAGTGCCGCCGATCCTGTGGCACATCACGCAGGGGCGCTTGAGGAACAGGTCCGCGCCATTTTTGGCCTCCCCGTTCGTCGGGGGCCCAGCCGGCTGCAACTGGTCGTTCCACCAGGCGTCGAACTTTGCCCGCGGCTCGGCGATGATAAAGGTGCCCATATTAGCATGCTGCGCACCGCAGAACTCGGCGCACTGGCCGCGATAGACGCCGGGCTTGTCGGCCCTGATATCAAGTACATTGATATGACCGGGGATGAGGTCGAGCTTGCCGGCCAAACTCGGGATCCAGAACGAGTGGATAACATCGGTCGAGGTCAGCAGAAGCCGCACGGGCTCCCCGGCGGGAATGTGGATCTCGTTAGCCGTGGTCAGGATGCGGCTCGGCGTGGCATCTTCGTAGCGCACCTCCCACCACCATTGGTGGCCGGTGACGCGGATGGTGAGCGCAGCGTCCGAGCCGATCGCCGCCAGCGTCCTGTTGGCGAAGAAGCTCAGCAAGGTCAGCCCGACCACGATCGCGGCAGTCAGCCCGACGGCGATCACGATGACCCGCAACTTGCGATGGTCGGCGCCCGCGTCGAGCGCGAGCGGCTCGGAACGTGTGCGAGGCCGCATCAACAGCGGCGCGGCAAGCGCGATCATCACCAGGACCCAGATCACTGCGCAAAGCGCGGTGAAAAACCAAATGAGCCATGCCAGCTCACTGGCAGCGGGACCTTTCGGATCGAGCGCTGATTGCCATCCCGAGCATCCCTGCAGAAACAAGACGCAGGCCGTGCCGAACCCGGTCGACGCAAGGCGTTTCACGGTGATTTCCCCAGTGTGGCGGCATCGGGCAGGCGGTTTTCCGACGGATGTGGCATCATGTCGTCATTGCGCTGCGGGGCGGCGGACGAGGGCGCATTGCCGCTCAGCGAGCGGACAAAGGCGGCAAGCTCCCAAATCTGGTCATCGGGGATCTTGTCGCGGAAGCTCGGCATGCCTTTTGGCCGACCATCGCGGATCGTAGCGTGGATGCTTTCGATCGAGCTGCCGTAAAGCCACTTCTGGTCCATCAAAGCCGGCCCCATGCCGCCGCCGCCATTGGCATGACAGCCTGAACAGTTGAACCAGCTGAACAGCCGCTTGCCTTCGCTGAGGTGGAAGGCGTTGGCCTCGAAACTCGCCGCCTTGTTATCGCTGGCGGAAGCCCGCTGTCCGCCGGGTTCCAATGTCGTCACAGGCGTCGGCTGCTCGCCCGATCCGAGCGAATTTTGCGGGCGCGTGTCCCGCTCCTCGCGCTGGCATGCCGCAAGCGTCAGGAGCGCAAACAGGAGCATGGCGGTGCCCGGCCTCATCGCACTGGCCCCCCCGAGCCGTCGAGCCGCGGCACGCCATATTGCGACAGCAATGCGTCGATCTCGGCCTTGTGCCTGGCCAGCGCGCTATTCACATCGCCACGTAGCGCATCGTCCTCGCGCCTAACGCCCATCGAGATGTCGTAGATCATGGGCAACTGCGGTCCGTCGATGCGAGGCGTGACCGGCGTGATGCGCAGCGGCACTTTCTGCTTCTGGGCGAAGTAGCCGGCGAGCGGGCCCCAGACGACGGCAAGATCGATCTCGCCGGTCGCCACCGCTTCAACGATGCGCGCTGGGGGGTTGGGTGCGGAGTAGTCGCCATAGACCGGGTAGCCGACGAGGTGCCCGACGATGCCACGGCGGCCAAGCGCCTGAACGGGGGGCGAATTGGCCCCGTCGTCGCCGATGAGTTGCACGCCGATCCGCATAGCGCGCAGTTGCGGATCGTTGAAGGACGCCACATCCGGACCGTCCTGGCGGGTGACGAAAACATAGGATGAGCGATAATAGGGTGTGGTGGTGCGCAGCATTTCGAGGTTGGCGGGCGTGCCTGGTACGAGATCGCAAAGGCCGGCTTTCAGCGTGTTGCGCACGAAGCCGCGGCGCTGCGCCCACCAGGTGTAGGTCAGCTTGGCACCGAGATCGGCGGCCACGATCTCAACGATCCTGTTCTCGAAACCCTGACCGGCCGCGTTGGAAAATGGCATGTTGTTCGGATCAGCGCAGACCCTCAGTTCACGGGCATTGGCTCCCACCGGCAAGAACAGCAAGGCGAGCGCGGCCATGCCGAGCGCCAGGCGCGCGGCCAAGTGTTCAGGGCAGCCGGAACACATAAAGCGTGCCTCCCGCCGTTGTGGCCTCCTTGAGGTCCTTCATCGCGTTGACGAAACCGAGCGCGGCGGTGGCGTCGCGCGGATCGAGATCGCCCGATACGATCGCGCCGGCCCAGCCGCCGACACCCGACAGGATCGCTACATATTGACGTCCGTCGGGACCGCGATATGTGATGGGCTGGCCAATGATGCCGGACGCCGTCTTGAACTGCCAAAGCAGATCGCCAGTCTTGGCGCTGACCGCCTTGAACCAACCTTCCATTGTCCCGTAGAAGACGACATCGCCGGCCGTCACGACCGCGCCGCTCCACACCGGGAAGTTCTCCTTGAGGCTCCAGGCGGGCTTCTGCGCAGCGATGTCCCAGGCGGTGAAGGCGCCCCGGTTGCCACCGGGCCCAGGGATCATGCGCACGTTCATGCCGACATAGGGGGTGCCGGCGATGTAGTTCACCTCGACGCCTTCTTCGTCCATGCACAGATTGTTATGCGGAATATAGAGCAGCCCGGTCTTCGGCGAGAAGGCGGAAGGCTGCCAGTCCTTGAGCCCCGACGCGGTTGGGCAGATGTCGCGGACGACTTTGCCGGTCCCGGTCTTCTTGTCCGGGTTTTCGATCAGACGGCCGCTCTTGAGATCGACACCCTTGCTGGAATTGACAGGGCCGAAAGGTTTCGCGGACAGCACTTCGCCCGTGGTCCGGTCGAGGATGTAGAGGTAGCCGTTGCGCTCAGGCCGGACCAGCACCTTGCGCGGCTTGCCCTGCCAGTTCATGTCGAGCAGGACCTGCTCGTTGATCCCATCATAGTCGTGGAGGTCGTGCGGGCTCCACTGATAGAACCATTTCGCCGCGCCGGTATCGGGATCGCGGGCGAAGATGCCTGACGTCCATTTGTTGTCACCGGGCCGCAGATCGGGGTTCCACGGTCCAGGATTGCCGGTGCCGTGGAAGATCAGGTTGAGATCCGGATCGTAGGAAATCCAGCCCCACATGTTACCGCCACCGATCTTCCAGGCCTCCGGCGGCCATGTCGTGACGCCAAGGTCCTTGCCCTTGTCCATGTCGTAATGCGGCTTGAAGTCCGGGCCGATGAGCACGTCCTTGTCCGGCCCGGTACCGTAGGCCGTCCAGACGACGTGACCGTCGCCGGCGTCGAGCGCCTTGACCCAGCCGCGGACGCCCATCTCGCCGCCTGAATTGCCGACCAGCACTTTGCCTTTCACCACCAAGGGCGCCATGGTGATGGTCTCGCCGATGTTGATGTTGCCGATATGGGCGTTCCAGATCGGCTGACCGGTGTTCGCGTCGAGCGCTATGGTGTGCCCGTCCAGTGTGTTGAAGAAGATGCGTCCGTCCGCGAAAGCGGCGCCGCGATTGACGACATCGCAACAGGCAACGCCTTGCGCCGCGGGTTCCGGATTGGGTTCGAACTTCCATTTCATCGGCGCACCCGGCTTGGTGAGATCGAGCGCGTAGACGATGTTGGGGAAGGGACTCACGATGTACATCGTGCCGCCGACGACCAAGGGCGCCGCTTCCTGGCCCTTATTGACGCCAGTCGAGAAGGTGAAGGCCACCTGCAGGTCCTTGGCATTGCCTTCGTTGATTTCCGTGAGCTCGCTGTAGCGGGTCGACGCGTAGTTCTTGGCGGGCATCGTCCATTGCCCGTCGTCAGGTGGCGCGGCGGAAGGCGGCGGCGAGATCGCCGGCGTTGACGGAGCTTCCGAAGCGGCCATCAGTAAGGGAGTGGAAGCCAGCAGCAGCGTCGCAAAGATGCTCGCAAGACGTTTTCTCGGTGCCGCCGAGCGGTTGGCGCATACCGCGACAACGCAGGGCGCGACAGGTTGGGCTGTTCGCTTCATTTCGGCGTCGAGCCTCCGACGCCAGAACCAAGTTCGGCCGCGACATCGGCCTCATGCCCGGCACAAAGCGGGTGGCCCCACCCGGAGGCGCTTTTGCCACCGGGATCGAGGTCATAGATAATGGCATCCTTACGATTGGGATTGACGCCCGCCGGAACTTTGTCGAGGCCGAGCGCCGCGCGAACGCGCCAGGCGACATTGTGGTCGGCGCAGGAGGAATCGCCACTGACGCCAAGTGCACCGACGATCGTTTTGCCGTCGTATAGAGCCAGGCCTCCGCCAAAAACGACAATGCCGCCGATCGGCTTGCCTAGCAGCGGATCTTGGGCGCTACCGAAAGTCTTGGCATCGCCGGCATAGGCTGCCACCTGGTTGACGGGGTTGGTGGCCTGCAGCCCGAACAGCGGGCCACCCGGCTGCACCCCTGCATAGAGGTTCGCGGTCGAGAGCGCCATGTTCGCCAAGCTGAGCCCATTGGCTGTATTCGCCTTCTCGGCGGCGATGAGCCGGCTGCCCGGCCATTGCGCATCGACGGCAGGTCCACTGAAGGCGACGGCGCAGACCGTCCCGTCGCGGGCGACGACGGCCGCCCATTCATTGGTCTCGAAGCCGCCATTCGCCGGGCCCCCGCTTGCCTTGACATTGGCCTTCAAGGCTGCGAGCAGCTTCTCGTGGTCGGCTGGACACGGCGCTTGGGCTCGCGCAGGGTTTTGTGTCAGCCCGACAATCGTCAGGATCAAGAGGCACAGAGCTGGTAAGGGAAACTGGCGACGGTCCATGGCTCCTCGAAACACCTTCTACATGGGAGCTGATCTACATGGGAGCTGATCCGCTCTTGGGCACCGAACGAACAAGGAGCTGCTTTGTTCCTGATGCGTGGAGCGACAGTAGGCGCGCGAAGCAGCCGGGGCTGGCCTGCCTTTGAGTGGTCTGCCAATGCAGGTGCCCTCAGCGCTCTTGGTGAGAGCATATCTTTCCTCTTCTGCAGCGCGCCAGTGACCGGAAGGGCCGGCTTGACCGCCGGACTCTGATGATCGCAGCCAGGGAACAAGCAAAACTGCCCTGCGTTGGATAGCCAATGGAGCAGCTTCGATCAGATTTGGCGGCGATGGCTCAGCCTGGCTACTGGTTGGCCGTCGTGCTTTTGTTGATCCCTTACGCAGTGGGCGTGTTCTTGCTGGTCAGGACCTGCCACTGCCTTTGACTTGGTCAGCCGGCCTTGAATTGCTGAGCGCCACGGCAACAGGGCAGCCGCGCTATTGACCGAATTGGCACAGACCCTGTTCGTATTCGCGTGACGGGCGGCGTGGGGTCTTCTTGACGAGCTATCCGCATCACGAAGAGCCACCTCACTCTCTGTCACATCGTGCGGATTTGTCGAGGTAACCTGCGTCCTGCTGGCGCTATGCCGCCTGTGCAGGCTCATTGAGGTCGAAATCGACAATCTGGCCTCGGCTGACCGCAGCTCTTGCAATGAGCGTGGCCAGTTCATAGTCAGAAGCGAGGCAACCCCGGAAAACTGTGCGTATCGCGACGACGGCCGCCGATACCGAAAGCGGCCAAGATTTGCCTCTCCTGCACTCAATATAGTGCTGGATGAGATAGTCCAGATCGCGGTGCTTTTGGCTCATAGCAGCCTCCTTTCCTCGCGAATGTACAGGAACAGAACTCGCCCGCACTTAGATTTGTTAATGGCTATGAATTTTTGCCCAGGAATAATCAGCCAAGGTGCTCGGCCACGGACAAGCTCGATCCTCTGATCGGAACCTCACATCTCTGCTGGCTTCCGGGTTGTGCCTTCAGCGCGACGTAATCGCCCCACTACTCAAGGCACGGCTGCCCTGCTCCAACAGACGAGACGCGACGGCCCCGACCGCAAGTTTCGGACCGCACCGTGGGAACACAGCGTCGCTCTGCTGGTTTGGTCACGAACGATGACAGTGATCCGAAAGAGAATGTCAATGCGTTCTGCCACGGCTGCAAGTGCTTGGAGCGCCTCATCCAGCATCGGCTCCTGTCTATGACCGATGGGCTCGCATCACTGGCAAAAGCGATCGGCCGCGGTAGCGCGATCCTGTTTGTCGGAGCGGGTGTGTCGATCAGCGTTGGGCTTCCGTCCTGGGAAAAGCTGATCGAGCAGATGGCAAAAGAACTTGGCATCGATGAGGAGTTTTCGATGCGGCGCGACCGTTTTCAAACTCTGGCCGAGTACTATCGGATAAGGCACGGCAGCATCGGACCACTGCGCAGCTGGATGGACAGAAACTGGTCGGTCGCCAGGGACCGCATTGAGACATCGGAGTTGCATCGCCTCATTGTGATGCTCAATTTCCCCATTATCTATACCACGAACTACGACCGTAACCTGGAACTGGCTTTCGAAATATACGGTCAGCGATACGTCAAAGTGGCCAATGCACGCGATGTAGCGCAAGCCCGGCAGGGGGTCACCCACATCGTGAAATTCCATGGCGACTTCGACGATGATTCGTCGCTTGTCCTGACCGAAACGGACTACCTCGATCGGCTTTCCTTTAATTCCCCACTCGATGTGCGGTTTCGTGCCGATGCACTTGGCAGCACGATCCTCTTCATAGGCTATAGCCTTTCCGACCCGAACATCCGGTTGCTGTTGCACCGCCTTTGGCAAACCTGGCATCGATCCGGCTATGAAAAAGATCGTCCTCCCTCGTTCATTTTCATGGCGAGCCGAAACCCCGTGGAGGAGGCGGTGCTTGGACACTGGGGCATTTCGGCGGTCGTCGGCGAGGTCGATGATCCGCAGACTGCCCTGGTGAACTTTCTCAGGCAGCTGGTGGAGGCGGTCGGGGAGGAGGCGAAATTTGGACGGGCGGACCCCGGTGGAACGATGTCCGCCCGGCAGGCGAATGGAGCCACCGGCTCGGGGGGAAGTTAGGCGGCCCTCTTGAACGAGCCGCGAGAGGCAGAGAATTCCGTCCGAAATTTCAACATCAATTTCGGTCCGCAGCATCCACCAAGAGACAGTCGGATATAGGCGCGGACGTATATTAAGTGTGCGCTGAATTGGTTCAGCCGCTTACTAAGCTCCGCATCGAGAGCTGTATGCTGTCCCGAGTAATGTCGACCGTGGCAAGGGTGACGGGCAGCTTGAACCGTCGTGGGCCAGCACTGCCCGGATTCAAATAAAGCACGCCATCCACTGTCTCCATCCTCGGCACATGCGAGTGACCGGACACGACCAAATCGATGCCCTGGACAACTGGATCGATCTGCAGCGTCTTGAGATCATAGCTGGCCAATTGCGGAACCTTTGGCAGCGCGCGACCTTTTCCATAGTCGAGACCAGAGGAGGAACGAGTGGCAAATCTTGGAAGACTTGCGATCGCTATGCTGGGAGTCCTGGCTTATCAAAACCGCGACAAGATCGCAGAGATGATCCGTGGGGCGGGAGAGCGCGATCCAAACAATCCGCAAGGTGGGATTTTGGACCAGGTGTCCAAGGGCGTTTCCGGCACCGCGCTCGGCGATCTTCTCGACCGTTTTAGAAATGCAGGTGCAGGCGCGAAAGTGGACTCTTGGGTTGGCACCGGGCCGAACGAGCCGATCGAGCCTCACGAGGTGGAAAGGGCCATTGACGTGCAGACGCTGGAAGCTCTTTCGAGGCAGACTGGCCTTTCGCGCGAGGAGCTGATTGCGAGGATCACGAGGGATCTGCCGGATGCCATTAACCAGATGACCCCAAACGGCAACCTGCCAGCTGATCACCAAACGAATGCCTCGGGCGAGCCGACGCTGCTCGATGACGTGCCTTCCCGGCCGACGCAAAGCTAATCAGATGGCGGAGGCGGACTTGAAAGGGGCAGTGCGCTATCGCGGAGATCGGATCAAGCGAGCAAGGCCAGCCGCCAAGCTATGGACAAGCGAGCAGCCTATTGTGGATCGTCAGACTGCGAATGCAATTGCTGAGCTCGACTTGTTGGCCGTTCTGCTTGATTCACGATGGCGCCTCCCGGGAACGCCAATTCGGTTTGGATTGGATGCCTTAGTGGGCCTAGTGCCAGTACTGGGGGATGCAGCAACCGGGTTGGTCTCGGCCTACATTGTCCTGCGAGCCCGCAAGTGCGGCGCCGGAAACCTGTTGGTGGCCCGAATGCTGGGGAACGTGCTGTTTGATACTGTGGTGGGAAGTGTGCCCATTCTCGGATCGATCTTCGACGTGTACTATAAGGCGAACAATCGCAACATCCGATTGCTTCGCCGCCACCTAATCCGGAAGGTTGCGCGCAACAGCTAAACCGTAATTCGTCATCGGTGAAGCACATAGATGGCGTAAGAGATATTGCCGAAGAAAAAGGGCAATTCTGCGCCGGAACCCGGATAGCCGCTCGCGACCCCACCAGAACGACCCAAGCCAGATCAGGACCCTGACCACCAGACTGTAGGCCTGGAGATGGTCGGCGGGGCTGAAGATCATGAGCGCTCCGCACAGCGCCAGCCGAAACAGCATGTAAGATTGCCGTCCCGACTATCTCTGGTCGCATATCGGTTGAGAAAGACCCGGATATAGAGAGAAAACGCGATCCGAGCGGGAGCTGCGATCGTGTCGTCCCAGTGCGACCCGCCGCCAAGCACGAACCCTGCCGGGCCATCACAGGGCGTCGAAGTGGGCCGTCCTTGAAACCCAGTCTTGGTCATCCCGTTGTCGCCGGTTTTGGCGGAGGAGACCAAGTCCAACGTTAGACCATCAAATTCTATCCCGGCTTCCTGGCGGACCGGGAGCGCCCACGAACCCCGCAGGCGCGGATGCTGGGCTGGAGGAAGAGCGGAAAGCCAAGGCCTGTTGCGAGCCTTCCGCCGGCTCGCAACCTTGCTGCGGATAGGTTACGCCAGGCTGGCCGGTCCAGCGTGGGTGAAGCGCCATTTCAGTATCCAGTCTAGGCCGCGGCGGCAGCGCGCTTGAACACGATTGTGACCGGGTGCCTTCGTCAGCGCTGGAGGTCACATGGAACTCCGCCTTGGCGTTCTCGCTCAGCGACTGTGCAATGAGCGCGCCGAGCTTGCCTCGCTTGGGCCAGCTTTCGCCGTCCGGCAACCCGATCCCATCATCGGCAACGACGACGCGGCAGCCATCCCCGTTTACGACGCTGTGCAGGGTGATCGTCCCACTGTCGCGCCCGCGAAATGCATGCTTGAGCGCATTGGTCATTGGTCAGCAGTTCGTTGACCACCAAGCCAGTGGGCATGGCAACGTTGACCGAGACCGGATAGGTGTCCACTTTCATGTCGAGGCGATGCCCTCGACAGCATGCGAGGCCATTACGGCGGACGCGATCTGGCTGAGATAAACGCCGAGATCGACCTCTTCCTTGTGCTCCTCGCCCGACAGGGTCTGATAAAGGATGGCCAGGCGTCGACGCGGCCGGCCAGTCTTTCGAAGCGGTTGCGGTCCGGCTCGGTCGCATTGCGCGTTTCGAGGCGGATCAGGGCGGTGATCATCTGCAGATTGTTCTTCACCCGGTGCTGCAATTCCCGCAACAGCGTGTCCTTCTCGCGAACGCGCTCTTCGATCGAGCGCGCATCTTCGGTCTCGCCATGGGCCGAGACGTCGACCAGAGCCACCAGCCGGAAGCAGGCTCTGCCATTGTCATCCTCNATGACGTTGGAATAGACGTCGACGATTGCAGGCTTGTCCTCGGCCCGCTCCAGTCGGAAGGTACCGACGAAATCGGTTTCGTCGACCACCGCACTTGATAG
>NZ_AZUY01000038.1 GCF_000513935.1 Mesorhizobium sp. WSM3626
CCGGCGCAGCGATCGCCGACAAGGGCTATGACGCCGACCATTTGCTTGAAAAGATCGCAGAAATAGGCGCCGACGTCGTCATCCCGCCCAAGCGCAATCGAAAACATCAGCGTCCCTACGACGCTGATCTCTACAAGGAGCGCAACATCATCGAGCGTTTCTTCAACAAACTCAAACAGTTCCGCCGCGTCGCAACACGATACGACAAGTTGCTCGCCAACTTCATGNGCTTTGTCAAACTTGCCGCTATCGCTATCTGGCTCAGGTAGTTAAATCGTCACTACGCCCTAGATCCATTCGACGCAATTCCCAAGGGAAAGCGCTACACGCTTTTCCCGGAAAAACCGCTGCACACTTTTCCTGGAATTGCTCCCGTCAGCCGACACCGACATAACGCCTGACCGCCGACGGGTCGGCGCGCAGGGTCTCGACATCGACCGTCTCGCGGTTGCGGCCGTTTTCGATGAAGCAAACCCGATCGGCGACCGACAGCACGGCGTCGACCCGCTGCTCGACCAGGATGGTGGAGACATCCATCTCGCGCAGCTTCGACACCGTCTCGCGGATCTTGGCGATCATCGACGGCATCAACCCTTCGGTCGGCTCGTCGAGCAAAAGCACCTGCGGCTCGAGGCAGAGCGCACGCGCCATGGCCAGCATCTGCTGCTCGCCGCCGGACAAGGTGCCCGAGCGCTGCCGCAGCCGCTGGCGCAGCAGCGGGAAGAGATCGAGGACGTTCTCGCGCGTCGCCTTGCCCTTGCCGCGCGCCATCAGGCCGATCTCGATGTTCTCCGCCACAGTCATCTCGGCGAACAGCCGCCTTCCCTGCGGCACGTATGCGACGCCGGCCTTCGGCACTTCATGCGCCGGCAGGCCGGTCAATTCCCGGCCGGCGAGCCTGATCGAACCGGCACTCGCCGGAACCAGGCCCATGATCGCCTTCAGCGTCGTCGTCTTGCCGGCGCCGTTGCGGCCGAACAGGCACAGCACCTCGCCCTTGTTCAGCACGAGATCGAGCCCGTAGAGCACCTGGACCTCGCCATAGAAGCAGTCCAGCCCCGAGATCACCAGTGCATCGGTCTTGCTCGTCTCCCTCATGGGGCCGTCCCCAGATAGGCGTCCTGTACCGCGGCGTTGTCGCGGATCGCTTCCGGCGTGCCCTCGGCCAGGATCCTGCCGGCGTTGAAGACGGTGATGCGGTCGGCGAGTTGCATGACGACAGGCATGTTGTGCTCGATCAGCAGCACGGTGGCGTTCTTGGCGATGTCGCGCACCAGCTCGATGAAATTATCGATCTCGCTATCGGCCAGGCCTTGCGTCGGCTCGTCGAGGATCAGCAGGCGCGGCTTCAGCGCCAGGCCCATCGCCACTTCCAGCAATCGCTGATGGCCGTAGGACAATTGCCCGGCCGGCATATGGGCGCGGCCGGCCAGCCCGGTGCGTTCGAGTGCCGACATGACGCCGGCGCGTACCGCACCCTTCGAGCGGCCGTCGCTCAGCGTGCGCTGCACCGGCAGCGCGACATTGTCATAGGCGCTGAGGTTGGCGAAGACGCTGGTGATCTGGAATGTGTAGGCGATGCCCTGGCGGACCCTGACATAGGCCGGCAGGCCGGTGATGTCGGCGCCGTCGAAGAGGATCGCCCCCGAAGAGGGCTGGATGCGGCCGCTGACCAGGCTGACGAAGGTGGTCTTGCCCGCCCCGTTGGGGCCGATGACGGCGCGGATTTCTCCGGGCATCAAAGTGAAGTCGACGTTGTCGACGGCGCGCAGGCCGCCGAAATTGCGCGACAGACCCTTGGTGGTCAAAAGCGGCGTCATGGCAACCACCCGAGCCAGCGCTGGCGGATGCTGCCGAGAATGCCCCTCGGGAAGAACAGCACAAGCAGGATCAACGCGATGCCGACGATCAGCAGATAAGCCGATGTGTAACCGCTGGTGACGTCGATGACATAGTACATGAACAGCGTGCCGACCAGCGGTCCAAGCGTTGTGGCAGCACCTCCGAGCAGGACCCACAGCAGCGGCAGGATCGAATACTGCACCGAGGCGAAGCTCGAGCCGACATAGCCGAACAGCAGCGCGTAGGCGGCGCCGGACGCCGCGCAGATCGTGCCGGAGACGACGACGGCTGCGAGCTTGTTGGAGAAGGTGTCGTAGCCCAGCATCTTCGTGCGCTCTTCGTTTTCACGGATGGCGACCAGCACGCGGCCAAAGCGTGAGCGGACGATGGCGAGCATCATCAGAAGCACGAGCGAGAACAGCGCCAGCGCGCTCATGTAGCGCACGGTCGGATTGGTGAGGTCGAGCGAGGTTCCGCCGAAAGTGAGGACACGCGCCGGCTGCGGCACGACCATGCCCTGGTCGCCCCCGGTCCAGGCCGCGAAATAAAGGATGGCGAGATAAAACACCTGGGCGAACATCATGGTGACGATCATGAAGGCGACGCCCGTGCTGCGCAGCGCCAGGAGACCGATGATCAGCGAAAGAACCGCCCCGCAGCCAAGACCCGCGGTGAATGCCGCCGGCACGCTCCAGCCGAGCTGGATGATGGCAAGGCCGGCACCATAAAGCCCGGCGCCAAAGAACATGGCATGGCCGAGGCTGAGCAGGCCGACATAGCCGAACAGCATGTTGTAGCCCATCGCGAAGACCGCCAGCACCATGATGCGGGCGAGCAGGCCGTGATAATACTCCGGCAGCAGGAAGCTCAGCACGAAGAGCAGGGCAATCGCGCCGAGGTGCAGCGCGTAGGCCTTTGCCGGCGAAGCTTCGCTCATCGCGATGCCGTCCCGAACAGGCCTTGCGGCCGGAACACCAGCACCATGGCGACCAGCAGCGTGGCGATGATCTTGGCCAGCGTCGGCGAGAAGAACATCGAGATGATGCCGTCGGACAGGCCGATCAGCACGGCGGCGACGACGGTGCCGCGCAGCGAGCCGAGTCCGCCGATGATGACCACGATGAAGGACAGCAGCAGCGGGTCCTGCCCCATCAGGTAGTGCGCCTGGCTGATCGGCACGATCAGCACCGCGGCGATCGCCGCCAGCATGGCGCCGAGCGCGAAGACGCCGCCATAGACACGGCCGACAGGGATGCCGAAGGCCTGCGCCGTCTCGCTGTCATATTGCGTGGCACGCATGATGAGACCAATTTTCGTGCGCGTCAGCACCAGCCATGTCGCGATCAACAAGAGAGCGGATGCGGCGATAACAGACAGCTTGTAGCCGGAATAGCCGAACCACGGCAAAAGGATGCGGTAGCTGAAGGGCGGCTCGACGGGTCGTGCTTCGGGACCATAGAAAGTCAGCGCCAGCTGCTGGATGATGTAGAGCATACCGATGGTGGCGACGATGGTGGCTTCCGGATTGTAATTGAGCCGGCGCAGCACCAGCCGTTCGGCAATCAGCGCGATGGCGCCGACGATCAGCGGCGCAATCACAAGCGCCGCCAGGAAGCCGAGGGCCGGGTGGCCGCCGATTGCCGTGGTGATCGCCCAGGCAAGCACGGCGCCCAGCATGAAGAACTCGCCATGGGCGACGTTGACGACACGCATGACGCCGAACACCAGCGACAAGCCAAGCGCGGTCAGCGCCAGCACGGCCGAGGTGACGAGGCCTTCGAGGGCGGCGAGGAGGAGGTGGGGGCCGAAGTGCATTGATTACACGCTCGATAGGGTGGCGCGAAGCGCCCCCTCTGTCCTGCCGGACCCGGCAGGACAGAGGGGGGGTAGGCCGAAGGGCACTGGGCTTAAAGAACCAAGCTCACAGCGCCTGCGTCGTGTAATCCCCTTCGGCTTCGTAAAGCCCGTCCTCGATCTTGGTCTTGTGGACGACCTTCAGCTTGCCGCCTTCGACCTTGGAGATGTTCTGGATGCCAAAGCACTGGTGGATCTTGCCGTTGAAGGTCTTTGGTCCTTGCGGATGCTCCGGCCCTTCGGCGAATTCCTTCAGCGCTTCGGTCGCCTCGACCAGCTTGGCGCGGTCTTCCGGTCCCTTGTAGCCGGCGTCTTCCATCGCCTTCTTGACGACGTAGAGCGTTTCCCAGCAACCGAACATGTGGGCGGCGGTGGAGACGTCCTTGGGGTCGCCGACGGCGGCGCCATTGTCGTCGATGCCGACGGCGGCGCGATAGGCTTTCTGCGCTTCGGTGTCATCCGGCTGGGCGTAGCGCGGCGAGCCTTCCCAGAAATGGCTGCCGTCGAGGAATTCAAGGCCTGGGCTGTTGATGTCGACGGCTTCGAGCGAATCGATGAAGCCGAACAGCTGCGGCCGGTTCGAACCGTAGAACTCGCCGAGCTCCTTGACGAAGGTGAGCACCGCCGGACCGACCATGACGTGGTAAATCACCTCGGTCTCGGCCGGTATCTGCGGGAAGTATTTGGTGAAGGAACTCTCCGTCGGCGGAATGGCGATTTGCGCGATCACCTCGGCGCCTTGCGCCTTCAGCGCCGGCGGCAGGTAATCGCGATGGTCGTAGCCGAAGGCGAAATCGGGGAATATCTGCGTCACCTTCTTGCCGGCATTGGCCGCGATCCACGGCGCCATCGACTTGATCTGGCTCTTCACGTCGGTGATGCCGGGCTGGAAGACGTAGCGGTTGAGCTTGGTCGAGGCGACGTGATGCCCTTCGCTGACGACGAAATAGGGCATCTTGGCTTCGCCGGCGGCCGGAGCCGAGCCGATGACGACGTGCGAGAACAGCGTGCCGAAGACGATGTCGGTCTTGTGCTGCGTGGCGAACTTGCCGACCACCTCGGCGCCGCGACCGGGATCCGTGCCGTCATCCTCGATGATCACCTCGACCTGGCGGCCGTTGATGCCGCCGGCGGCATTGATCGCCTTGATGGCGGCGGCGGTGGTCTTCTCGTACCAGCGGCCATAGGCGGCGCCGATACCGGTGCGGTGCGACTGGAAGCCAATCTTGATCGGCGCGGAGCTTTGCGCCTGGGAATAACGGACGAAACCGGGCGCCATGGCGAGGCCGGCACCAGCGGCGAGCCCCTTCAGCGCGGTGCGGCGGGTGACAGTGGTTTTGGAGAGGTCGAAAAATCCGTTCTTGTCAGTCACGTTCGTTCCCCTGTTTTTGCGTTTTGACCAACGATAGGGCGGCTCGAACATCCTCGGCAAGAGGATGCAAAATTGCATGTGTACAAACTAAATCACCAAAGGCTTGGCCTGGCAAGCGAGCTTTCCGTCAGGGCATGACCCATGGGAAATGGCTAGTCTCATCCGACCGTCGGCGTGGCAAGCAGCCAGAGACCGAAAATGGTGTAGGCGATCATCAAGACGGTGAGCGGAAACTGGCTGAGCGCGGCGCGGGCAGGCTGCGGATGCAGGCGCCAGGCAAGGCCGTGGGCGACGAGTACCGCGAGCACGTGGCCAAGGATGATGGCGCCGGCCTGGACATTCCACAGCCACCACGCGGAACCCGCGCCGGCAACGACGCCGGCTTCGACTTGCATGTCGGCGGTGCCGAACAGATTCCAGCGCAGCGCGAACGGATCGGACAGGGAGGCCAATGCATACTGGCCGTCGACCAGCAGCACCGTCAGATAGTGCGCGACATGGTAGGCGAGCGCGATCGGCACGATCGACCACACCAGCAGGCCCGCCGCCTGGGCGAGCGGCTTATCGCTGCCGCCAAGGCGCTGACCGAGGATTACCGCAACCAGGAACACTCCCGCGAGCAGCACGAATGCCAGGACAAGGCCAAGGCTGCCGCTGTCAATCACCGCCGTACGGCCTGGAAATTCGAGCGGGTTGATGCCGAACAGGCCGAGCCAGAAGAAGGTCTTCGACAGGCCGTCGAAGGAAACCGAGGACAAAGCGAGCAGCAGGAAGGCGATGCCGCTGGCGGGCAATGGCTCGGCCGTGAGCAGCCTGGCACCCGGCCAGCACAGCGCAAGACGACCTTTGTCGTCGCGCTCGACCGGCGCGAAGCGGGCAACCATCGAGAAGAAGATGCCGAGGAATTCACCGCTGCGGCTCCACTTGTCGTAGCCGAACACCCGCATGGCAATGAAGGTGAGCAGCCAATAGACGCCGGCGGCAAAGGCTAGCCGCGCCGGATCGTCGGGCGCCGGGTCGACGAGTTCGAACCAGGCAAAGGCGAAGAACAGGACGACGGCCGGCCAGCAGCCGAGCCACTGCGGAAGTTGCGCTTCATCACTTCTGCCGCGCGACAGCAGCCGCCACGGGCCGCACCAGGGGTTGAGCCACGACCACAGATCGCCGAGCAGGCCTTGCAGCAGGGTCAGGCCGGCCCATAGCAGCGTCCAGATCACCAATGGCAGCGGGTTGGAGAGGGGGTCGCGGCTGCCGAGCAAGCCGGCGGCGATGAGAATTGCAAAGCCGGCAAAGGATATCAGGCTGATGATGGCGCGGGCGCTGTCGCCGAAGGCGAATAGCGGCAGGCGGCGGCGCCAAAGGAGGCCGAGCCAATTTGCCGGCAGCAGGGCTAGCACGAGGAAGCTGACAGCCACGGCGAACGCGCCGCCGATCAGGTAGTAGCCGGTGGGGAGGAGCAGGACATGGCCACGGTCGGAGGCGTGCGCGAAGGCTGGGGAGGGTGAGGCGCAGAAGGCTGCAAGGAATACGGCCAACGGCGGACGACGGAACTCTACGGCGCCCCCCTCTGTCCTGCCGGACATCTCCCCCTCTAGGGGGGAGATTGGCGGGCCGTGCCGTCGGCGCTTTTCTTGCAACGTCGGCGATTGGCGAAAGCGGAGATAAAGTCCAATCTCCTCCCAGGAGGGGGGTGAGGAGTGGTCCGCGCAGCGGACGGGAAGCCAACTGCTTGGCTTTCCGAACGACGAACGCCCGGAGCGACAGCGGAGGGCCGGGTCCGGCAGGACAGAGGGGGGCGCGACGAAACTCGACCTATCCGGGTTTCCCATCCCCCGCGAGCCTCAACCTCAAACCTTGACCAATTGCTCCACGCGATCCTTCTGCCCAAAAATCCTCAAATACCGCTCGATCTCCTTGAGATCGCCGGTCGCCTTGGCTGGATTGTCGGAAAGCTTCACCGCCAGCCGGCCATTGGCCTCGGTGACCTTGCAGACCAGCGATATGGCGTCGAGGCTCTTGGTCTCTGTCGGCGCGCAGCCTTCGAAATCATTGGTCAAATTGGTGCCCCAGCCGAAGGACATGCGCACCTTGCCCTTGAAGTGGCGGTAGGTCTCCTCGATGGTTTCGACCTCGAGCCCGTCGGAGAAGATCAGCAGCTTCTGCCTGGGGTCCTTGCCCTTCTCGCGCCACCAGGACAGGATCTTTTCACCGCCCTCGATCGGCGGCGCGCTGTCGGGGCGAAAGCCCGTCCAGTCGGCCACCCAGTCCGGCGCGTCGCGCAGGAAGGAGGCGGTGCCGAAGGCGTCGGGCAGCACGATAAGCAGATTGCCGCCATAGTAGCGCTGCCAGTCCTGCAGCACCTTGTAGGGCGACTGCTTCAGCTCTTTTTCCGAATTGGCGAGTGCCGCGAACACCATCGGCAGTTCATGCGCGTTGGTGCCGAGCGCTTCGAGGTCGTTGTCCATGGCCAGCAGCACATTTGAGGTACCGGTGAACGCTTCGCCGATGCCTTCCTTCAGCGCCTCCACGCACCAGCGTTGCCACAGGAAGGAATGGCGCCGGCGCGTGCCGAAGTCGGAGATGCGGATGCCGGGCAGCGCCTTCAGCCGTTCGGTCTTGGCCCACATCTTGGCCTTGGCGCGGGCGTAGAGCACGTCGAGCGCGAAGGGCCCATAGGCCCGCATGGCCGCGCGAGATCGGAGTTCGTTGATGATGGCGAGCGCGGGGATTTCCCACAGCGTCGTGTACATCCAGGGGCCGGAGAACGTTAGTTCGTATTGTCCGTCGTGCTTGGAAAGCTCATAGTCGGGCAGCCGAAAACCTTCCAGCCAGGCGAGGAATTCCGGATCGAAAATCTGCTTGCGGCCGTAGAAATTGTTGCCACCCAGCCAGATCATCTCCTTCTTGGAGAAGCGCAACGTGCGGGCATGGTCGAGCTGTTCACGCAATTCGCCCTCGTCGATCTCGTCGGCGAGCCGCACCGAGGTGGTGCGGTTGATCAGGGAGAAGGTGGCGTCGACCTTGGGATACATGCCCCAGATCATCTGCAGCATCAAAAGCTTGTAGAAGTCGGTGTCGAGCAGGCTGCGCACGATCGGGTCGAGCTTCCAGGTGTGGTTGTAGACGCGCCGCGCAATATCGGTCTTGGCCATGTCTCGTTACCGCCTTCGCTGCCCTGCCACCACAATAGCGACAGGCCTCATAGCATCGAATTGACCAAAACGCTGCCCGCTTTCAGGCTGGCCCGACAAAAAGAAAGTCCTGCGTGCGGCTACGAGGATTTGCCGCCCATCACCTTGAGCGCGGGACGTTTGCGGCGGGTGACGAGGCGGCCCGCCACCGGGGCGTCGGCGCGGCCGTCATCCCCGGCCTTCTCGGCGAACAGCCAGTCCATGAACACCTGCACGATCGGCGTCGCCCGCATCTCGTTGCGGCAAACGACATAGAAGTCGTCGACCGCCGGTACCGACAGGCTGAACGGCGCGACCAGCATGCCCCTGGCGAGCAGCGCGCTTGCCGTCACCGAGTCGCCCAGCGCCACGCCATGGCCGTGCACGGCGGCTTCCGCCGTCATGCGCGCATCGCCGAGATGATGGCGCCGGCCGCGCTCGAGGTCCAGCGCGTCGGCGGCGGCCAGCCAGGTGTGCCACTCGCGGCCGTCGTCACCATGCAGCAAGACGTGGTCGGCGAGGTCGCGAACGTTACGGATCGGCCGGTTGTTGACCAGCGTCGGGCTGGCCACGGGAAACAGTTCGAGGCCCGACCATTTGCGCATCCAGCAATCGGCCCAGCTGCCATCGCCATAGTGCACGCAGACATCGATATGCGGCGCCCGGATATCCCTGGGATCGTTGGAGGGAATGAGCGTCAGCTGGATGTCGGGATATTGCGCGGTGAAGCTGCCCAGCCTCGGAGTCATCCACAAAAGCAGCACCGCCGGCACGCAGGACACCGACAGCGCGCCGCTGCTTGCCGGCCGGGTCAGCCGTTGCGTGGCGGCGGCGATGCCGTCGAACGCAACCGATACCGCAGGCAAGAGCTCGGCGCCGTGCGGGGTCAATTTGACCCGCTGGCCGACGCGTTCGAAAAGCTTGACGCCAAGCGATTGCTCCAGCGCCTTGATCTGGTGGCTGACGGCGCCATGGGTGACATTCAGTTCGCTCGCCGCCTTGGTCAACGAGGCATGGCGCGCCGTTGCCTCGAAGGCGCGCAGCGGGTTGAGAGGTGGCAAGCGCTTGGCCATGGATGCTCGGCTTCATTGTGAGATTTTCTCACAGAAAACACCCTAACAATATCAATTGCTTTTTCAAAGCGGCTGCCAGACACTTTGCCCCAAGACAACATCAAGACGTGAAATCTGCGGACAGCCAGCGGGACAACGGCCCGGCCGGATGACGGTCGGTTCGCCCGAGGTCACCGACCGGCAACACTGCATCAGCTGAGGAGGAGCGGATATGGGATACGATCGCGGCAAGCTCGACGCGCTGCGTCGCAAATATGGCGAGAGCCATGGCGGCGAGATGTTCGACCCGAAATTCCGCAAGGTCGCGGATAAGATTTTTTCCAAGAGCGGCACGCGGCTGGCGCCCTATTCCGGCATCCCGACTTTCCTCACCGCGCCCTACCGCGAAGTCGCCGCCGAGAATCCGGACTTCGGCGATCTGCAGGTGGCGATAACAGGCGTGCCGATGGATCTTGGCGTCACCAACCGGCCGGGCTCGCGCTTCGGGCCGCGCGCATTGCGGGCCATCGAGCGCATCGGCCCCTACAACCATGTGCTGGAATGCGCGCCGACGCATGAGCTCAGGGTGGCCGACATCGGCGACGTTCCGTTCCAGAGCCGCTACAGGCTGGAGACCAGCCATGAGGATATCGAGCGGCGCATCAACCAGATCGTCGACGCCGGTGTCATTCCGCTGTCGGTCGGCGGCGACCACTCGATCACGCACCCGATCCTGAAGGCGGTCGGCAAGAAGGCGCCGGTCGGGCTGATCCACATCGACGCCCATTGCGACACCAGCGGCCTGTTCGACCTGACCAAATTCCACCATGGCGGCCCGTTCCGCAACGCGGTGCTCGATGGTGTGCTCGATCCGACGCGCACCATCCAGATCGGCATCCGCGGCTCGGCCGAATATTTGTGGGAATTCACCTACGAATCCGGCATGACCGTGGTCCATGCCGAGGAGGTGACCGGGCTCGGCATTCCCGCCATCATCGAGAAGGCGCGCAGAATAGTCGGCGATGGCCCGACCTATGTGTCTTTCGACATCGACAGCGTCGACCCGGCCTTCGCGCCGGGCACGGGCACGCCGGAAGTCGGCGGGCTGACAACGCGCGAAGTGCTTGAACTGCTGCGCGGCCTCAAGGGCCTCAACATCGTCGGCGGCGACGTCGTCGAGGTGGCGCCGCAATATGACGCGACCACCAACACCGCGCATGCCGGCGCCCAGGTGCTGTTCGAGATCCTGAGCCTGATGGTGTTCAGCCCGGCAATCACAGGCAAGGGCGCCTGACGATCAAAGCCAAGGCGGCCGCCGCGCTGGAGCCGGCGGCCGACCCAAACAATCAAAAAGCTTCCAGAAGGGGAATGACAATGACAATCCGCTCGACATTCAAATCATCCATCGCCGCCGTCCTGGTCCTGGGCGCGGCAGGTTTCGGCCTTGGCACACAGGCGGCCAAGGCTGACGCGCTGGCCGATATCACCAAGGCCGGCACCATCAACGTCGGCGTCTTCGCCGATTTCCCGCCCTTCTCCTCGGCCAGCGCCGACATGAGCCTCAAGGGCTATGACATGGACGTCGCGCAGTACATCGCCGACACGCTCAAGGTGAAGCTCAATCCGATCGCCGTCACCGGCCAGAACCGCATCCCCTATTTGAACGATCACCGCGTCGACATCCTGATGAGCGTCGGCTACTCGAAGGAGCGCGAGCAGGTCATCGACTTCGCCGCCGCCTACGCGCCCTATTACATCGCGGTCATCGGCCCGGCGGCGATGTCGGTCAAAGGCAAGGAAGACCTCGCCGGCAAGTCGATCGCCGTCAATCGCGGTACGCTGGAAGATACCTCGCTCACCGAGGCAGCACCCGCATCGGCCGACATCAAGCGCTTCGACAACTACAATTCGGTGATCCAGGCCTTCATCTCCGGCCAGACCCAGCTGATGGTCGTCGGCAACGACGTCGGCGCGCAGGTGCTGGCCAAGCAGGACGTGCTCAAGCCCGAGCAGAAGTTCCAGCTTCTGACCTCGCCCTCGCATATCGGCCTCAACAAGAATGAGGACGGCCTCAAGAAGGCGGTCAACGACGCCGTCGCCAAGATGTTGGCCGACGGCAAGCTGGACGAAAGCTCGAAGACCTGGCTGAAGACGCCGCTCAACCCCGACAACCTCAAGGATTGAGTTGACGTGGCCTTCGGCTGGCTTCCAGGTGCCGTGGGCGACATCGCGCACGGCGCCGCGACGACGATCCTTTTGATCGCCGTCACCACGCTGGCGGGAACGCTGCTCAGCATCCTCGGTGCCGCCGGGCGGCGAAACGGCCCCGCGCTGCTGCGCCGGGCCATCGCCTGGTATGTCGAGGTGATGCGCAACACGCCGTTCCTTGTGCAGCTGTTCTTCATCTTCTTCGGCCTGCCGAGCCTCGGCATCAGGCTTGACCCGATCCTGGCCGCCATGCTGGCGATGACGCTCAACATGGCGGCCTACACGATCGAGATCGTCGGCGCCGGGCTCGACGCGGTGCCGCACGGGCAGACGGAAGCGGCCCTGGCGCTCGGGCTGAGGCCGCGCCAGGTGTTCATCAAGATCGTGCTGCCGCAGGCGCTCAAGATCATCTATCCCGCGCTGACCAGCCAGATCGTCATCATGATGCTGGAATCCGCCGTGGTGTCGCAGATCGCGGTGCGCGAACTGACCTATGAGGCCGACATGCTGCAGGCGCGCACTTTTCGCTCGTTCGAGACCTATTTCGTCGTGACGCTGGTCTATCTCTTGATGTCAATGGCCTTGCGGCGGCTGCTGGTGTCAGGCGGACGCAGGGCGCTCGGAGCGGGCGTGTCATGATCGAGTTCACGCTCTGGGACATCGTGCGCAACCTTCTGCTTGCCGCGCGCTGGACGGTGCTTTTGTCGCTGGCCGCCTTCGTCGGCGGCGCGCTGGTCGGAATGGCGGTGCTCTTCTTCAGGATCGCCAAGAACAAATGGAGCCGGCGCCTTGCCTCCGGCTACATCGCCCTGTTCCAGGGAACGCCGCTTCTGATGCAGCTCTTCCTGATGTTCTTCGGCCTGCCGATGCTCGGCCTGCGCATCGAGCCCTGGACCGCGGCGGTGCTCGGCCTGACCTTCTTCGCCAGCGCCTATCTCGCCGAAATCTGGCGCAGCGGTGTCGACGCGCTGCCGCTTGGTCAATGGGACGCCGGAGCCAGCCTCGGCCTGCACTATCTGCAGGAGCTCAGGCTGATCATCCTGCCGCAGGCGTTCGCGATCACACGCGCGCCGACGGTCGGCTTCCTGGTGCAGCTGATCAAATCGACCGCGCTGACCTCGATCATCGGCTTCGAGGAATTGGTGCGGACTTCGAATGCCATCAACAACGCCACCTTCGAACCATTCAAGGTCTACGGGCTGGTGGCGCTGATCTTCTTCGTCATGTGCTTCCCGCTGACGCAATATGCGCGGCGGCTGGAGAAGCGGGCGGCGGCGCACTGAGCCGAAAGCATGTTGTGTTGACCAACATCGACGCGACCGCAAGCTGGGAAGCTGTGTGCTGTTAGAGCGTAAGTAGCCATCCTAATTTTCAGCATGGCTGAAGACGACAGTTCCATTGTCCTTGCGAACTTCAACGCAAATGATCCCCTCGTCACCCCTTCGGGTCTGAAACATGGAAATTGCGTGATCTTTTGCCACCTTTTCGGCGTCAAAGATCACCTTGTCAATGATGCCCTGTCTTCCATACCAAATAACGGTGAACGCCATTCGCCGCCTCCATTCAGGGCACCATAGGCGCTCTTACCGGTACCTTCAAACGGCGTCTGTGGCCAAAAGGCGGCGCGAAACGGCCGCCTTTCCCGCAAATTCAGCCACCCATCTTCTTGGCCATCGCGCAGAAATCCGCATGCGACTTGTTGATCGTGGTGTCGCCGCAGTCTTTCAACACCGCCTTCTGTTCATCTGGCTTCATGGACATCCATGCTGTCTTGAAATCCGCTTCCGACCTGAGTGTTTTCATGCCGGCATCGGTGAAGAACGGCGACATCTTTGCCGGATCGTCGAGCGCGGAGGTGCCGCCAGCAGATCCAGCCAGCGCCGAGCCAGTCATCATTGCGAGCGCCATCGCGCCCATAGTGAGCATTTTGAAGGTCATTTTCATCTCCTCACGATTTACGTCGATCGTATGCAACGATCATCTCTCGAAACGTCATCGTGCAGGAAAGGTTGCCCGCCTGCGTCGAAAGGCGGAATTCTATTCCGGAAATGCAGTTTGGACGCAAAGGGCGCGGAGACTCAGCCTGAACCGAAGTCCTGCCGCTGCTCGTCCAGCCGCCGACGTGACCTTGAGCAGCGCGAGGCTCAGGTGCCCCGCATTGGCGGCCAGGGTCCGGAAGCCCGCCTCACCAAATGCTACCAACAACCATGCAATCCAGGCTTTTGCGCAGATAGATGCTGCCAGGCGTCGTTGTTCCCGGCGTGTCGGTCGCAGCAACAGCTCTTCCGCTTTTGAGTCCCGCCATCCCGAAAACAGACGGGTCTGCTCACGGCCCCTATTGAGACGTGCCTCGGTTCTAAGCGTCGGCTCATTGTGCCCAGCGGTCGTTTCGCGGCCGTTCTGAAGGCGCCATTTGATGCGCCTCAATGTTGGGACGAGCGACCGCCGAACCGACGGCCGTCTTGCGTTCAGTGCCCGAGCGCCAGCGATGGCGCGATGCGGTCGCGGCGCAGCCAGCGGGCCAGGAGCAGGGCCGCCACCACGGCCAGCCCCGACGACAGGCCAATCCAGATGCCGACGCCATGGAAGCCGAAATGGAACGCGAGCAGCACACCGAGCGGCAGGCCGACGCCCCAATAGCCTATCGCGGCGTAGATCATCGGCACCTTGGTGTCGTGCAGGCCGCGCAGCATGCCGGCGGCAACCGCCTGCGCGCCGTCGAAGACCTGGAACAGGGCGGCAAACACCAGGAACGACACGGCAAGCGCGATCACCCTGGCATTGGCCGGATTGCCGAGGTCGATGAAGGCGCTGATCAGGAGATGCGGCCAAAGCACCATCACCAGTCCCATCAGCGCCATGAACGAGACGCCGATGACGAAGGCGGTCCAGCCGGCGCGCGAGACGCCCTCGGGATTGCCGGCGCCATGCGCGAGCCCGACCCGCACCGTCACCGCCTGGTTGAGGCCGAGCGGGACCATGAAGGAGATCGAGGCGATCTGGATGGCGATCGCGTGCGCGGCCAGAGAATCCGCGTCGATCAGGCCCATCAGCAGGGCTGCCGCGTTGAAGATCGTCACCTCGAAGGCAAGGATGCCGGCGATCGGCAATCCGAGCCGCAGCAGGCCCTTGAAGCGCGGCCAGTCGGACCGCCAGAAACGGCCGAACAGATGGTAGCGCCGGAATTTCTTCTCCAGAATCACCACGACAGCCATGCCGACGAACATCAGCGTGCTGGACAGCGAGGTGGCAAGACCAGAGCCGGCGATGCCCATGGCCGGAACCCCGAGATTGCCGAACATGAACAGCCAGTTGAAGAAGGCGTTGCAGGCGACGGCGACGAAAACGATGATCAGCGCCCAGCCCGGCCGCTCCAGCGCCGAGATGAACGAACGCAGCACGATATAGCCGTAGAAAGGCAGCACCGCCCATTCCAGCCAGCGCAGGTAGATGCCGGCCTGATGCGCCAGCGCGGGCTCCTGGCCCATGGCCAGCAGAATGGCCTCGCCGTGCCAAAGCACGAGCCAGATCGGGATCGCGATCAGGATCGCCAGCCACAGGCCCTGACGCACGGTGCGGCGCAGATCGCGCACGGAATGGCGGCGGCGGCCAAGCTCGGTGGCGATCATCGGCGAAGTCGCCAGCATCAGGCCGAGGCCGAAGATCAGCGGCATGAAATAGAGGTTGGCGCCAAGCGCGCCGCTGGCCAGCGCGTCCGCGCCGAGGCGTCCCATCATCATGACGTCGGTGGCGGTCATCGCCGTCTGCCCGAGATTGGTCAGCACCATCGGCCAGGCCAGCGCCAGCGTCGCCCTGATTTCCCGACGCCAAAGATTTTCCGGCGCGCGAGCGCCGGCTTCGATCGCAGACATTGTCCTGCTCTTTCAGAACACGGCGCGTCGGGCCACGCCCGGAAGCCGCACAGCAACGGCACGAAATGGCGCCGTTTGCGCCGTCTATTGAACGAAATGCGACATGAAGGCAAGGGAGGAGGCGCCAGAACAGATTGAGCCAGCACCTTGCCCGGGAACCGCCGCCTCGTTCCCTTGCCGGCCAGGGACTGCTACGGATCCAACACCGGCGACCGGGGAATTGTGGGAGGCAGGATGGCGTTCAGACGCAGAAAAAACACGGCAGCGATCCCGCGCACGGCGCCTTCCTTCGAGCATATCGTCACCGAGGCGAGCGACAGTTTCCTGTGGCGGCTGGACGACTATCCCTGGGAGCGCAATGTCTGGAACTTCCACCCGGAGTACGAGATCCATCTGCTGCGGAAATCCTCCGGCGTGGTCCTCGTCGGTGACCATATCGGCGAGTTCGGGCCGGGCTACCTCACCATCGTCGGCGGCGGCCTGCCGCATGACTGGGTCACCGCGGTGCAGCCGGGCGAATTGATCGATGGCCGCGACATCGTGCTGCAATTCGATCCCGAGCGGCTGCGCGGGTCGGCTGACATGCTACCCGAACTGCGCGAACTGGAGCCGTTCCTGGAACGGTCTCTGCGCGGCATCGTCTTCCACGGCGGAACCGCGCTTGAAGGCGCCGCGCTCATGGAGCGGATGGGCACGGTGCAAGGGCTGACCCGGTTCTGCCTGTTCCTCGAACTGGTCGATCTGCTGGCCAGGACCGACGAGTATGAGCTGTTGTCATCGCCGGACTTCCAGCCGGTTCTCGACGCCGCCTCGCTCGACATCGTCCAGCGCACGCTGACCTATCTGTTCCAGCATTTCGCCGAAGATCTGAAGCTGCCTGAGGTGGCCGAGCTGGCCGGCATGAGCGAAAGCACCTTCTCGCGCTTCTTCCAGAAGAACACCGGCAACTCCTTCAGCGACCATCTTGCCAAGCTCAGGCTGTGGCAGGCGTGCAAGCTCCTGGCCGACACCGATATCCCGATCACCGACATCTGTTTCCAGGTCGGCTACATGAACATCTCCAACTTCAACCGCGCCTTCCTGCGCAAGCACAAGATGACGCCGTCATCCTATCGCAAGCTGTCGCGGCAGCGTCTGGCGATGCGCGCATAAGCGCATCCTGAATCATCGTTTGGACCAGATCGATACTCATGTGACGCGCTCCATACGGGTGCGCCGGTTTTTGCGCTGCACAATGCATAAAAGTACAGGTCAGCTGCAACGGGGCTTCTAGCGTCGCCCAACGCAACTGCCCATTTTGGCGATGGGTGGCATGTCGTTCGGGCGATGGTGAGGATCGCGTAACCCGAGGACCTGCGCTTCCTGCGACGTATTCCTGGAGGAGAAAAGATCATGAAACCAGTTCGGCTCGCGGCCAGCCTTGGCGCAGCTTTCGTGCTTTCCACTACCGTTTCAACCCTAGCCCTGGCGCAGGCGCCGGTCTGCTCGGCACCGGTCAAGGTGCTGGCGCAGCCCCGCGATGGCCTGACGCTTCTGGAGGACTCCAAGGCCGAGTTCGAGAAGCTCTCCGGCGCGAGCTTCAAGATCGATTATCTGAACGAAAACGACCGCCGCGCCAAGTCGCGCGCCGACGCGTCCACCGTCGGCAATTACAACGTCTACTATGTCGATGAAGCCAATGTGGCGCTTTTCGCCTCGTCGAAGTGGATCGTGCCGCTGGCCGATTATTATCCGGCTGACTACGACTATGCCGACTTCGATCCGGGCCGCCAGAAGGTCGCCACCTATGACGGCAAGGTCTGGTTCGCGCCGCTGACCGGCGGCGGCGACCTGATGGTCTACCGCAAGGACGTGCTGGAAGCCGCCGGCATCCAGCCGCCCAAGACGCTGGACGAGTTGATCGCCGACGTGCCGAAGCTGACCAACGCCGACAAGGGCATGTATGGCATCGCGCTGCGCGGCGCGCGCGGGTCGGGCGCCAATGTCTGGCGCTGGATGCCGTTCTTCAAGGCCTATGGCGGCAAGTGGTTCGACGGCGACAAGCCGGCCTTCAATTCGGACGCGGCCGTCAAGGCGACCGAGGCCTATCTGAAGCTTTTCAAGGATTCGGCACCCGGCACGCAGACCGGCAGCTGGGATGAATCGACCGGCGCCTTCCTGTCGGGCCAGGTCGCGATCCTCGTCGAATCGACGCCGCTTTCGGGCATGGCGGTCGACCCGAAGACCTCGCAAGTGGTCGGCAAGATCGGCTTCCTGCCTCCGCCCTCGCCGCTTCCCGGCGGCGGTTACGGCCACGGCCTCGCCATCGCGGCGAAGGCCAATGCCGACGACGCTTCGAAGAAATGCGCCGGCCTGTTCATCGCCTGGGCAACCTCGAAGGAAAATGAGAAGCGCCGGCTCGACGCCCACCAGTTTGGTGAGCTGAACCGCACCAGCATCCTGTCCAGCAAGGAGTTCGCCGACATCTACGGCGCCGATCTCGGCCAGGCGCTTGCCGAAACCGGCAAGGTCACGGCGGTGAACTTCTGGCAGGATCCGCGCTGGCCGGATCTCGGCGACCGCTGGGGCATCATCCTCGAGGAATTGATTGCCGGCACACGCTCCGACGTCAAGGGCAGCCTCAACGAACTCGAGGCCTACGCCAATGAGCTGGTGAAGAAATAGGCCCCTCCCTCTTGCGGCGCGCGGTTCGCGGCATTCCTGCGAATGCCGGGACCTGTGCGTCGCAGGAGGGCCTGCCCTGTCCCGCGCGCGGGTTCCGCCATGTCCAGATATCAGAGACACTGCAAGGCCTGAGACCAATGCCTCGACGTTCATCCCTGCCGGTCACCTTTGTCGTGCCGACACTGGTCATTCTGCTGATCCTGTCGATGGTGCCGACGCTCTACGCGATTATCATCGCCCTGCAGAACCGCGAGCTGAGCTCGGCTGCCTATTCCTGGGTCTGGTTCTCTAATTTTGTCGACCTGTTCTCCGACCGCCGCTTCCTCAACGCCGTCTGGGTGTCGGTGAAGTGGGAGGTCGTCACCGTCGTCGCAACAATGGTGGTGGCGATCGGGCTCGGCGTGCTGATGTTCGAGGTCGCCTCGCCGCGCCTGCGCAACCTCTACTGTCTGCTGTTCATCATCCCGGTGCTGCTGCCGCGCGTCTCGGCGGCCTTCGTCTGGAAGTTCGCCTATCATCCGCTCTACGGCATCGCCACCTACCCCTACCGGCTGCTGACCGGCGGGCTGATCTTCGACCCGCTGTCCAAGCCGTCGACGGCTTTGTTCGCCGTCGCTTCGGTCGATGTCTGGCAGTGGGGCCTGTTCTTCGCCGTCATCGTGCTGAAGCTCTTGGAAACCTTGCCGCCGCAACCGATCGAGGCCGCCCGGCTCGACCACGCCAAGCGCTGGCAGATCCACGCCTATGTCACCTTGCCGATGCTGAAGGCGCCGCTGATCAGCCTGATGTTCGTCAAGATGATCGAGTCGCTGCGCTCCTTCGACCTGATCTATGTGATGACCCGCGGCGGGCCGGGGGTGGCGACCGAAACGCTCGACATGTACGCCTTCTCGCAAGGCTTCATCGAATCCGGCAAGGTCTCCTATGCCTCGGCCATGGCCGTGCTGATGATGATTGCCACCGTCATCACCTTCACCATGCTGTGGAAGCGGGTGCAGGCATGAGGCTCGGCCGCATCATCGCCAAGGCGGTCCTGGCCTTCGCCGGCTTCGTCGCGGTGTTTCCGCTGCTGTGGACAGCGCTCAATTCGCTGAAGAACAGCGTGGATATCATCACCCGCGTTCCCCGCCTGGTGTTCACGCCGACGCTTGCCAACATCAGCTACATCCTCGGCCGCGACAGCGTCATTACCGGCCTCTACAATTCGGTCGTCGCTTGCGGCACAGCCGTGCTGATCGGCGTCGTGCTCGGCCTGCCCGCGGCTTACGCGGTGGCGCGTTATCCCAACCGCTGGGCCGGCGACATCCAGTTCTTCGTGCTGTCGCTACGCTTCCTGCCGCCGGTGGCGGTGGCGATCCCGCTTATGGTGATCTGGCTGCAGCTCGGTCTCTACGATACGCTGCCGGCGCTGATCGTCACCTATTCGCTGCTCACCATCTCGGTGATCATGTGGCTCGCCATTCCAGCCTTCCAAGGCGTGCCGAAGGAGATCGAGGAAGCCGCCTTCGTCGATGGCTACGGCGCCTATGCAGTGTTCTGGCGGATCGCGCTGCCGGTGGCTGCGCGCTCGCTGATCGGCGCGGTCGCCTTCAGCTTCGTGCTGGTCTGGAACGAATTCCTGATCGCGCTGATGCTGTCGAGTTCCAACGCCAAGACCTTGCCGATCGTCGCCTCCGAACTCTCCCAGCAAGGCATGAACGTGCCGTGGGGCATTCTCAACGCCTCGGTCGTGCTCCTGTCGCTGCCGCCGTTGCTGTTCCTCGGCGTGCTCAGCGGCTTCCTGAATTCTGTTTTCCGGCAAAAAAAGACTTGAAGTGAGGACTTACCCGATGCGGGCATTGGTGCTTGAGAAAAAAGGTGAATTGTCGCTGCGCGAGATCGCGTTGCCGCTCGATGTCGGACCCGACGATGTCAGGATCGCCATCCACACGGTCGGCGTCTGCGGCAGCGACGTGCATTATTACACGCACGGCGCCATCGGCAGCTATGTCGTGCGGGCGCCGATGGTGCTCGGCCACGAGGCCGCGGGCACAATCGTCGAGGTCGGCGCCAATGTCAGGAGTCTCAAGGTCGGCGACCGCGTCTGCATGGAGCCCGGCGTGCCGAACCTGTCGTCGCGCGCGACAAAGCTCGGCATCTACAATGTCGACCCCGACGTCACTTTCTGGGCGACCCCGCCGGTGCATGGCATCCTTGCTCCCTATGCGGTGCACCCGGCCGCTTTCACCTACAAGCTGCCGGACAATGTCTCCTTCGCCGAGGGCGCCATGGTCGAGCCCTTCGCCATCGGGATGCAGGCGGCTAGCCGTGCCCGCATCGTCCCGGGCGATGTCGCCGTCGTCGTCGGCTGCGGCCCGATCGGCATCATGATCGCGCTTGCCGCCCTTGCCGGCGGCAGTTCGAAAGTGCTGATTTCCGATTTTTCCGCGCCCAAGCTGAAGATCGCCGCGCAATATGCCGGCATCGTGCCGGTCAATGTCGGCGAGCAGTCGCTGGTCGATGCCGTCGCGGCAGCGACCGACAATTGGGGTGCCGACATCGTCTTCGAGGCGAGCGGCAGCCCCAAGGCTTTCGCCGATCTGTTCGACGTCGTGCGGCCAGGCGGCGCGGTGGTGCTGGTCGGGCTGCCGGTGGAGCCGGTGGCCCTCAACGTGCCGGCGGCGATCTCGAAGGAAGTCCGCATCGAGACGGTGTTCCGCTATGCCAACATCTTCGACCGCGCCCTGCAGCTCATCGCCTCCGGCAAGGTCGACCTCAAGCCGCTGATCACCGGAACCTATGATTTCGCCGACAGCATCGAGGCGTTCGAACGGGCGGCCGAAGGCAACCCGCAGGACGTCAAGCTGCAGATCCTGCTTACCGGAGAAAAGGGCTGACCAATGTCCGCGATCGTTTGCTCCCATGTCGACAAGGCCTATGGCGCCACCACGGTGATCCGCGATCTCAATCTCTCGATCGAGGAGCACGAATTCATCGTGTTCCTCGGCCCGTCCGGCTGCGGCAAGTCCACCTTGCTGAGGATGCTGGCGGGGCTGGAGGACATCAGCGGCGGCAAGGTCTCGATCGGCGGCAAGGTGGTCAACGACCTTGATCCGGGCGACCGCGGCATCGCCATGGTGTTCCAGAACTACGCGCTCTATCCGCACATGAGCATTTTCGACAACATCGCCTTCGGGCTGCGGCGCCAGAAGGTCCCGGCGCCCGAGATCCGCAAGCGGGTCGAAGCGGTGTCGAGGACGCTTGGGCTCGATCCCTATCTCGGCCGCAAGCCAGCCGAACTCTCCGGCGGCCAGCAGCAGCGCGTGGCGATCGCCCGGGCCATGATCAAGACGCCCAAGGTGTTCCTGTTCGACGAGCCGTTGTCCAATCTCGACGCCAAATTGCGCAACCATATGCGCGTCGAGATCGCGCGGCTGCACCAGTCGCTGAAGACCACCACCGTCTATGTCACGCACGACCAGCTGGAGGCGATG
Source organism: Mesorhizobium sp. WSM3626 (assembly GCF_000513935.1). Classification (GTDB taxonomy): domain Bacteria; phylum Pseudomonadota; class Alphaproteobacteria; order Rhizobiales; family Rhizobiaceae; genus Mesorhizobium; species Mesorhizobium salmacidum. Next base: position 21,508 of record NZ_AZUY01000038.1, read on the forward strand.
ACGCTCGCCGACCGTATCGTGCTGCTCAAGGATGGCATCATCGAGCAGATCGGCTCGCCGGCGGAAATCTACGGGCGGCCGCGCAATATGTTCGTGGCCGGCTTCATCGGCACGCCGAACATGAACTTTGTCGATGTGACGGTCGGCCGGGCCGGGAACCGCTGGACGCTGACCGGCGCCGGAACCGTGCTTTCGATAGACGGGGCAGGCTTTCATCTCCAGCCGGGCGATCGCGCCGTGCTGGGCATCCGGCCCCCGGACCTGAAGACGGCCGGTGCCGGCGCCGCCGGCCTATTGCAAGGCACTGCCGATCTCATCGAATTCCACGGCAATGACGCGCTGGTGACATTCGGCTCCGGCGGCAAGGAGATCAGCGCACTGGTTCCGGCACGCGACTGCCCGGTACTGCATGCTCCCGTCCGCTTTACTTTCGAGGAGAATGACATTCACCTGTTCGACGCGACATCGGGCGCGTCCCTGCGCAGGCAATAGCGCAAAAGCCTACCGGATCGCGTCAAGCATCTGCCGCTGCCGGTGCATTTCCAGGAAAATCCGGTAGTCGCGATCGAAGCGGGCGCCGGCCGCTGGGTTGGCGGCGCGTGTCCTGCCGCCCTGCTGCATGGCAAGGCAGGCAGCGTTGAGATCGGGGAAAAGCCCGGCGGCGGTCGCCGCCACCATGCCGGTGCCGAGCAGCACCGCCTCGTCGGCCAGCGGCTCGACCACCGTGCAGCCGGTGGCGTCGGCATAGAGCTCCATCAGCAGCGGGTTCTTGGTGTGGCCGCCGGTGACATGCAGCGTGTCGATCAGATAGCCGTTCTCGTTCAGAGCCTCCAGCACATGGCGCACGCCGAGCGCGATGCCGACGGCGGTGCGCCAGTAAAGCTTGCACAGACTGTCGAAAGACGAATCCAGCGTCAGCCCGCTGACGACGCCAACGGCATGTGGGTCGGCAAGCGGCGAGCGGTTGCCGTGGAAATCCGGCAGCACATGCAGCCGGTCGGCAAGGCTCTCGCCCTCGGCGGCGCGCAGTTCGGCGACGCGCGCGGCGATCCTGGCATGCATGGCCGCGTTCGGCTCGCCGCCGGCGCCGTGCCAGCGGATGATGTGGTCGAGCAGCGCGCCGGTCGCCGACTGGCCACCCTCCGACAGCCACAGCTTCGGCAGTGCCGCTCCATAGTAAGGGCCCCAGACACCGGCGAAAGGCTGCGGGTCGGGCGACATTGCCATGACGCAGGATGAGGTGCCGGCGATCAGCGCCAGATGGCGACCGATATTCTGATCGTCGCCGGCAAAGCCACCGAGCACGCCAAGCGCCCCGGCATAGGCATCGATGACGCCCGCGCCGACGCGGCAGTTTTCGGTCAGGCCGAGTTCTGCCGCTGCCTGCGCCGTCAACGGACCGATATCGGCGCCGACCGGACTGGCCCGCTCCGGCAGATTGCCGTGCTCAAAAAGATCGTCGAGGCCGACGAGTTCGAAGAAATCGCGCTGCCACGCGGTATCCTGGTGCGCCAGATAAGTCCACTTCGCTGTCAGCGTGCATTGCGAGCGGGCCAGCGAGCCCGTCGCCTGCCAGGTCAGGAAATCGGTCAGGTCGAATAAATAGCCGGCTTCGTTCCACGTCTTCGGCAGATTGCGCTTCAACCACATCAGCTTCGGCGTCGCCATCTCGGGCGACATGACGCCGCCGATGTAATTCAGCACCTCGTGGCCGCTCGCGGTGCATTCGTCGGCTTCGGCGATGGCACGGTGATCGAGCCAGACAATGGTGTCCCAGCGCTTGTCGCCGCTGGTCGACACACTGAGCTGGCCGCCCTGCCTGTCACGCACGACCAGCGAACAGGTGGCATCGAAGGAGATACCGGCAACATCCTCGGCGGCGACGCCGGCCTTTTCCCGCGCGGCACGCACGGCGGTGCAGACGGCGGCCCAGATGTCGCGTGAATCATGCTCGGCATGATCTGGCTTTGGCTGGTTCATGGCGATCGGCCGCTCGGCGCGGCCAAGCAAGGTACCACTGGCGTCGAGAATGCCCGCGCGAGCGCTCCCGGTGCCGACATCGACTGCGCAAACAAACTGTTTCGTCAAGATGCTCTAACTCTCGCTCCCAGGCCTGCAATCAGATCGGGCAATTGCAGCATGTCAGCGAATATAAAGTCCGGTTCGGTCGACGCAAGCCGCGCTTTCAATCCCGGATTGCCGGCGTGTGCGCCACCGGTGAAGGCGAAGACGCGCATATCGGCCGCGAGCGCGGCCGCGACGCCGGCCGGGCTGTCCTCGATGACCAGGCAATTTCGCGGTTGCGCCCGCATCGCGGCGGCCGCGTGGAGGAAAAGGTCCGGTGCCGGCTTGCCCCTGGCAACCATGGCAGCGCTGAACAGATGCGGCTCCATCAGCGTCAGCAGGCCGGTGACGTCGAGCGCGTAACGAATGCGTTCCAGCGTGCCGGAAGAAGCGACGCAGTACGGCAGGCCGAGCTTCGGCAGCATCGCCTTGACGCCGGCGATCGGCTTCAGCTCCTCACGGAACTTTCGCATGAGGTCGACGCGCATGGCGGTGAGATGCTGATCGCTGATCTCCAGGCCGAAGTCGCGGCCAAGGATTTCGCGCACGCTCTTCATGCTCTTGCCGAGGAAATGCTCGTAGGCGGCGTCTTCGCCGATGCGGCCGCCGGCAAGTTCGATCATGCCGAGCAGCGCCGAGACGGAGAGCGCCTCGCTGTCGACCAGCACGCCGTCGCAGTCGAAGATGACCAGTTCAGGCGTCATGATGCCGGCTGGCTCTCAGAGCTTGCCGGCGAGATAGCGCGTCAGCGTGGCGCGCGCGCCATTGGCCCAGAGCACGTTGAGCGCGTGGGCGAAGGCCTCGACGAAGGCGGTGGCGCGGCCGACATCGCCATAGATATCGTCCATGGCAAGCCAGGCGGCGGGCGCGTCCTTTGCCGCCTTTGCCGTTGCCTGCAGCCGGTCCCAGCTCGGGTCGTTGGGCTCGATGACCGCCCCGCTGTCCGTCGTGCCGAAGCAGTAGCGGCACCACAGCGCCGATTCCAGCGCCAGACCGGCAACGCCTTTGCCCGCCTTCAGCCGGTCGGCGATGGTCGGGATGATGAATTTCGGCTGGCGATTGGAGCCGTCGAGGCAGAGGCGGCGCACCGTGTCGCCGATCTTGGGATTGGAGAAGCGCTTCTCGATGAGCTGGTAGTAGTCTTCCAGCACCGTGTCCGGTACCGGCGGCACTGTCGGGATGATCTCGTCATGCTCGAGCTTGTCGAGGAAACCGCGCACCAGCGGCTCCTGCATCGCCTCATGGACGAAGTGGATGTCCATCAGCCCGGCCGGGTAGGCGATGGCGGCGTGGCCGCCATTGAGGATGCGGATCTTCATCAGCTCGTAAGGGGCGACGTCCCTGACGAACTGTACGCCGACCTTTTCCAGCGGCGGGCGGCCATCGGTGAAATGGTCTTCCAGCACCCATTGCCGGAACGGCTCGCAGAACACCGGCCAATTGTCCTCGAGGCCGAAATCATCGGCAAGGATCTTGCGCTCACGGTCGGTGGTCGCCGGTGTGATGCGGTCGACCATGGCGTTTGGAAAGGCGACGTGGTCGCGGACCCAGCTCGCCAGGTCCTCATCGATCAGGCGGGCGAGACCGATCACCCCATCCGACGTGACATGGCCGCTGTGGGGAATGTTGTCGCAGGACATGACGGTGAACGGCACGATGCCATCCTGGCGGCGTCGCGCCAGCCCGGCCAGGATGATGCCAAACACCGTTTTCGGTGTGGCGCCCGGCTGTGCGTCGGCGACGATATCGGGATGGGTCGGGTTGAAGACGCCGGACGCCGGATCGATGAAATAGCCGCCTTCGGTGATGGTCAGCGATACGATCTTGATTGCCGGGTCGGCAAGCCGGTCGACGATGCCGGCGGCGTCGCCCGGCATCAGGAAATCGATCATCGCGCCGGTGACGCGGGCACTCATGTGGCCTTCGTCCTGCTCGACCACGGTGGTCAGCCAGTCCTGCTCCTCAAGCTTGCCGCGGCCGATCTTCTCGCCATCAAATACGCCAGCGCCGACCAGCGCCCAATCATGACCGACGCCTTGACCGAACAGGTCGTCGAGATAGACGGCCTGATGCGAGCGGTGAAAATTGCCGACGCCGAAATGCACGATGCCGGCTTTCAACGCCGACCGGTCATAATTCGGACCTGCGACCTTGGACGGAAGCGTGCCTAGGCTCGAGGAAGAGAGTTTCACGGTCATCTGCTTTACCCTTTGGCCGATTTGCAGCCCGACTGTTTCGCCTCCTTCGGGAGGGCGAGGATGAGGGGCCGCACCTGGTTTTCCAGTATGCTGCCCCTCATCCGCCCCCGAGGCGCCTTCTCCGGAGGAAAAGAGAGAAGCGCCTTCCCCGCTCAACTCGTCCTTTTCAACTCATCCATTGGCCGCCATCGACATTGTAGGTCTGTGCGACGATGTATTCGGCCTCGTCACTGGCGAGAAACACGGCCATGCCGGCGAGGTCTTCCGGCTTGCCCATGCGGCCATACGGCACGCCCTCGCCGACCAGCCGCTTCTTTTCGCCTTTCGGCCGGTTCTCGTATTTGGCGAACAAGGCATCGACCTCGTCCCACATATCGCTGTCGACGACGCCGGGCGCGATGCCGTTGACATTGATGCGGTGCTTGATCAGGTCGAGCCCGGCCGACTGCGTCAGCGAGATGACCGCGGCCTTGGTGGCGCAGTAGACCGCGACCAGCGGCTCGCCGCGACGCCCGGCCTGGCTCGCCATGTTGATGATCCTGCCGCCCTTCCCCCGCGCGATCATCGAGCGGGCGGCTGCCTGCAGCATGAACAGCGTGCCGGCGACATTGACGGAGAAAAGCTTTTCGTAGCTCGCCCTAGAGATCTCCACGATCGGCGCCAGGTCGAACAGAGCGGCGTTGTTGATCAGGATGTCCAGACCGCCGGTTTTGCTCTCCACCGCTTTGACCGCGGTATCGATGGATGCCTGGTCGGTGACGTCGAGCTTGACGGCATAGGCGTTGTCGCCGATCGCGGCGGCCGTCTTCTCGGCGGCTTCACGGTTGATATCGGCAATCGCCACCGTGGCGCCTTCGCGCACATAGGCTTCGGCGAAGGCTCTGCCGATGCCGCGCGCCGACCCGGTGATCAGCGCCGATTTGCCTTTCAGCCTCACTGCCCCACCCTCACTGGGCCATCGCCTTGCCGTCAGCGCCGAAGCGATGCAGCTTGGCCTTGTCGGGTGTAAGGTAGATCGTGTCGCCATGATGCACGGCCAGTTCGCCGTCGGCGCGCACCGTCAGCGGTCCGACGCCATCGGCCTGGACATGCAGAAACGTGTCGGAGCCCAGATGCTCGGCAACGCCGACCGTCGCCTTCCAGTCGCCCGCCGTGGTCGAGATCTGCATATGTTCGGGCCGGATGCCGATCGTCTTGGCGCGGTATTTGTCAGCCGGCGCGCCCTCGATCAGGTTCATCTTCGGCGAGCCGATGAAGCCGGCGACGAACAGGTTGCGCGGCGTCTTGTAGAGCTCCATCGGCGAGCCGACCTGCTCGATGTTGCCGGCGTTCAAGACGACGATCTTGTCGGCCATGGTCATGGCCTCGACCTGGTCGTGGGTGACGTAGATCATTGTCGTCTTGAGCTGATGGTGCAGTTCGCTGATTTCGAGCCGCATGGTGCCGCGCAGTGCCGCGTCGAGGTTGGACAGCGGTTCGTCGAACAGGAAGGCCGAGGGCTGGCGCACGATGGCGCGGCCAATGGCGACGCGCTGGCGCTGACCGCCGGAGAGCTGGCCGGGACGGCGTTCGAGATAGTTGGTGAGATTGAGCACGCGCGCCGCGTCCTTCACCTTCCTGTCGATGGTCGCCTGGTCCTCGCCTGCCATCTTCAGCGGAAAGGCGATGTTCTTGGCAACCGTCATGTGCGGATAAAGCGCATAGGACTGGAACACCATGGCGAGCTTGCGCTTGGCCGGCGCCTCGCCGGTGACGTCACGGCCATCGATGTTGATGGTGCCGCCGCTGGTGTCCTCGAGGCCGGCGATCAGCCGCAGCAATGTCGACTTGCCGCAGCCCGACGGGCCGACGAAGACGACGAACTCGCCATTCTCGATCACCAGGTCGAGACCGGGGATGATGGACGTCGATCCAAACGATTTGGAGACGTTCTTGAGCGTGATGTTTCCCATGGTTTCCTCCCCGAGAGCTATTTTTCGCCGATTGCTTCAGGCAATTTCCGTTACTTCACCGCACCAAAGGTCAGGCCGCGCACCAGCTGCTTCTGGCTGAACCAGCCCATGATCAGGATCGGCGCGATGGCCAGCGTCGAGGCCGCCGAAAGCTTGGCCCAGAACAGGCCTTGCGGGCTGGAGAAGGAGCTGATGAAGGCGGTCAGCGGAGCAGCGTCCGTGGTGGTCAGCCGGATGGTCCAGAATGCCTCGTTCCAGGCCAGGATGATGTTGAGCAGCATGGTCGAGGCGATGCCCGGCACCGCCATCGGCGTCAGCACGTAGATGATCTCGTTCCACAGCGATGCCCCGTCCATGCGGGCCGCTTCCAGGATCTCGCCGGGGATCTCGCGGAAGTAGGTGTAGAGCATCCACACCACGATCGGCAGGTTGATCAGCATCAGCATGACCATCAGGCCGATGCGCGAGTCCAGCAGGCCGAGATTGCGGAAGATCAGGTAGATCGGAAACAGCACGGCGACCGCCGGCATCATCTTGGTGGACAGCATCCACATCAGGATGTCCTTGGTCCGCTTGGTCGGCGAAAACGCCATCGACCAAGCCGCCGGAATGGCGACCAGCAGCGCCAGGATGGTCGAGCCGACGGAGAGCAGCACCGAGTTCAGGAAGAACTTGAAATAGCCGCTCTGCGCCTGGACTTCGGCATAGCTTTCGAAGGTCCCCGATGGGATCAGGTTGAAGCCCTGGATCGCCTCCTGTTCCGACTTGAACGAGGTGATGATCGTATAGAGGATCGGGAAGAAGATCAGCAGGGCGACGATCCAGGCGGCGACGGTCGCGATTGTCTTGTGCTGGGTAGTGACTGCGCGTGCCATCTTGACCTCCCTTACTTGTCCAGGTTCTTGCCGACGGCGCGCATGGCGAAGAAGGCGACGATGTTGGCGAGAATGACGGCGATCACACCGCCCGCGGATGCCTGGCCGATTTTGAACTCCAGCAACGCCTTCTGGTAGACAAGGAAGGGCAGGTTCGTGGAGGCATAGCCCGGGCCGCCATTGGTGGTGACCAGGATCTCGGCATAGACGGAGAGCAGGAAGATCGTCTGGATCAGGATGACCACGGTAATCGCCCGCGACATGTGCGGCAGCGTCAGATAGATGAAGCGGCTGATGAAGCCGGCGCCATCCATCTCGGCGGCCTCCTTCTGCTCGCCGTCGAGCGACTGCAGCGAGGTCAGGAGGATCAATGTCGCGAAAGGCAACCACTGCCAGGCGACGATGATGATGATCGCCGTCATCGGATGCTGCCCGAACCAGTCGATCGGTTGCGCCCCGAAGAAGCGGGCTATATCGGCGAAGACGCCATATTGCGGGTGCATGATCATGTTCTTCCACACCAGCGCTGCCACCGGCGGCATGACGAAGAACGGCGAAATGACGAGAATGCGCACGATCCCCTGGCCCCACATCGGCTGATCGATGAGCAGCGCCAGCAGGATGCCGCCGATCACCGTGATCAGCAGCACGCTGACCACCAGGACAAGCGTGTTGAGGATCGACTGCAGGAAAGCCGGGTTGGAATAGAACAGCGCGTAATTCGAGAGGCCGACGAAGCCATCGCGCATGGGATTAAGCGGATTGTACTGCTGGAAGGAGAACCACAGCGTGAGAGCGAGCGGAACAACCATCCAGACCAGCAGCAGCACCACGGATGGCGCCATCATGAATCGGGCAAGCGAACGGGTCTGCTGAGTAGCCATGACGGTCACCCTTCAAGGATCAAACTGAATTATCAGAGGCGTTGAAGGCGGCCGCCCGAACTGGGTTTCGGGCGGCCGTTGCCGGTCATGATCGTCGGCCGGCATTCGGCACCGGGAGGAGCCTTACTTGATATAACCGCCCTCGGTCATCGCCGCGGTCGCGGCGTCCTGGGCCTGCTTCAGCGCATCGTCGACGCTCGACTGACCGGCAAGAGCCGCCGAGAAGAGCTGGCCGACGGTGGTGCCAAGGCCCTGGAATTCGGGGATGGCGACGAACTGCACGCCGACATAGGGCACCGGCTTGACGGTCGGATGCGTCGGGTCGGCGGCGTTGATGGAGTCCAGCGTCATCTTGGCGAACGGAGCCGCCTTCTGGTACTCGGGATTGGCATAGAGCGAGGAGCGCGTGCCCGGAGGTACGTTGGCCCAGCCTTCCTTCGACGCGACGAGCTCCGCATAGTGCTTGCTGGTGGCCCAGGAGACGAACTTCTCGGCGGCGTCGGCCTTCTGCGTGCCGGCCGGGATCGCGAGCGACCACGCCCACAGCCAGTTGCCGCGCTTGCCGAGGCCGTTATCGGGCGCCAGGGCGTAGCCGACCTTGTCGGCGACGGTCGAGTTCTTCGGGTCGGAGACGAAGGACGCCGCCACGGTGGCGTCGATCCACATGCCGCACTTGCCCTGCTGGAAGAGCGCCAGGTTCTCGTTGAAGCCGTTGGACGAGGCGCCCTCGGGACCGTCGGCCTTCATCAGGTCGACATAGAACTGCAGCGTCTTCTTCCACTCGGGCTGATCGAACTGCGGCTTCCAGTTCTCGTCGAACCAGCGGGCGCCGAACGAGTTCGACATGGCGGTCAGGAAGGCCATGTTCTCGCCCCAGCCGGCCTTGCCGCGCAGGCAGACGCCGTTCACGCCACTGGCGCGATCGGTCATCTTATCGGCGGCCTGCTTGATAAAGTCCCAGGTCGGCGCGTCGGGCATCTTGAGGCCGGCCTTCTCCATCAGGTCCTTGCGGTACATGACGAAGGAGCTTTCGCCGTAGAAGGGCGCGGCATAGAGCTTGCCATCGACCGAGAGGCCGCCGGCGATGGCCGGGATGATGTCCTTGGCGTCGTAGTCGTCGCCGAGCTTGTCGAGCGGCAAGAGCCAGCTCTGCTTGGCCCAGATCGGAACCTCGTAGGTGCCGATGGTCATCACGTCATACTGGCCGCCCTTGGTGGCAATGTCGGTGGTGACGCGCTCGCGCAGCACGTTCTCTTCGAGCGTGACCCAGTTGAGCTGAATGTCGGGGTTGGCCTTGGTGAAGTCGTCGGTCAGCTTCTGCATGCGGACCATATCGCCATTGTTGACAGTGGCGATGGTGATGGATTCGGCGTGTGCGGCGAACGCAAGCGCGCTGGCGGACAACAAGCCCAGGGTGAGCGTGCGAAGTTTCATCAAATTCCTCCCATAAACCAAGATGAGCATTTGCCTTGGTTATGAGCAATTACTCACTTGGTGTGAATTATGTCAAGCCGGATTCGATGCTGCAGCGCAGCACGCGACCGGCGCATGGCGGCGGACGATCGGCAACAGGGCTCGGATTGTCCCCGCCTGGGATCCGGGCGGCAGGGCCGAAAGCCTCCTGAACGAGATGTGGTTTTCTTGCCCGGTCTGCCGGTAGCTTGTCTGCCGGTCAGCTTGTCTGCCAGTCAACTTGTCCGCCGGTCAGCAGGCGATCTCGGCCAGCAGCCAGTCACGGAAGGCGCGGATCTTGGGCACGTTGCGGCGCGCCTCGGGGTAGACCAGCCAGTAGGCGTGCCCGTCGTCGCCAACCAGGTCGAACGGCTGGATGAGCCGGCCGTCGGCGAGTTCGGCCTTGAACAGCGCCCTGGTCAGGATCGCCACCCCGTGGCCCGATATGGCCGCGTTGGCTTCATAGGCCTGCGCGCCCATGCTGCTGCCGGGACGCCTGGCAAGGTCATGGCTGTGCACGCCGGCGGCCTCGAACCATTGTGTCCACCAGATATCGCTGGGATCGAGGATCGGCAGCTTGAGCAGATCGGTCGGTTCGTTGATGCCGCCGATGCTCGCCGCGAGCTTCGGGCTCAGCATCGGCGTGAAATCGGCATCGAGCAGCTTGTGGGCTTCCAGCCCCGGCCATTTGCCGCCGCCCGAACGGATGGCAAGGTCGACATCCTCGCGGGCGAAATCCGTCAGCCGGCTCGACGTCTCGAGCCGTACGGCAAGCGACGGATGCGCGATCTGGAACGCGCCGAGGTGGTGCGCCAGCCAGTTGGAGGCAAAGGTCAGCACCGTGGTGACACATAGCAGCCCGTCCGCACCGCCGCGCGCGGCGGCATAGGCCTGGCTAAGAATGGCGAAGGCCTCGCTGACGGCCGGCGCCAGGCGTTGGCCGGCTTCCGTGAGTTCGATCTGTCGCGGCCGGCGCAGGAACAGCGGCGCGCCGACGCGCTCTTCCAGCACCTTGATCTGATAGCTGACGGCCGCTTGCGTCATGGCGAGTTCACCAGCGGCCTTGGTGAAGGAAAGATGCCGCGCCACCGCCTCGAACACCCGGATCGCCTGCAGCGGCGGGAGTTGCGAAAGCTGTGGCGCGCTGAGGTCAGGCATAAGGCATCCTTATGGGTCGTTATCGACGTTCGATTGGCAAAGGCGGCCGGCAAGGCCGACATTGATGCTCAACCCGTCATTCGGGTTCAGGATAACGAAGGTTGACGATCATGACCATGGCGCAGCAAAAATGCACTCCCGCTCCCGATCATCGCTGGATTTCGTGGCTTGTGGACGGGTTTGGCTGGTTCGCGACCAGAAAAAAGGCACATCTTGATATCAGGGACCTGTCGCCGCATCTGCTGCGCGACCTCGGTTTTCTCGACGGCAACGACCCTTTCGGCCGGCACCAATAGCCTTGCTGGCTTTATCACCAAGCCGTCAAATGCTGGCCAGCAGGGCGGCCGCCGTCCGCTCGTCGGTGATGAGCCCGTTGACCAGCCGGCGGTTGACGGCCGCCATGATGCCCGGCAGCTTGCGCTCGCCCATGGCAAGCGCAATGACCAGCGACTTCTCACGCGACGGCAGCGCCGCCGACGACACCCGGTCATTGGTGATGCCCTCGATTATGCGGCCTTCGCGATCGAACACCCAGCCGACGATTTCGGCGACGCCGCCGGCCTTCTGCAGGGCTTTCAGCTCGCTTTCGGAAATGAAGCCATCCTCGTAGAGCGGCGCCTTCGGCCCAAGGTCGCCAATGCCGATGAAGGTGACATCGGCCTCGGCGGCAAGCGCCAGCGTCGGCTGGATCATCGGTTGGTTGAGCAGCATCTCGCGCTCCTGCGGCGAGGAGGCGATGACCGGGAGCGGCATCGGGAAGGACCGCGCCTTGACCCTGTCGGCCATGGTGAAGATGACGTTGTAGAAGGCGGCCGAACCGTCCGGCGAGATGTTGCCGGTCAAGGACACCACCTTGTGCTGCGGGCATTCCATCGGCGGCAATTGTTCGATCGCCGCCTTCAGCGTGCGTCCGGTGCCGATGCCCATGACGAGCGGTATCGGCGACCGAAGCCGCCGCTCGATCTCGGCGGCCGCCGCTTCGGCGATGCCGATGGTCGTGGAGGATGAACTGGGGTCACTCGGCACCACCTCGACAAGGTCGAGCGCGAAGCGCGATTTCAGCCGCGCGGCAAGATCCAGGCAGTTGGCGATCGGATGATCGACGCGGACCTTGATCAGGCCTTCCGACACCGCCAGCGACACCAGCCGCTGCGCCGTCTGCCTCGATATGCCGAGCGTGGCGGCGATCTGGTCCTGCGTGTTGCCGGCAACATAGTAGAGCCAGCCGGCGCGCGCCGCGTCGTCCAGCCTGTTGGTGCCGCCATCCTGCCGGGTATTCACGTCCTGCCTCCCGAAACCGCCGATCATCAGGCGGTCATATCAGTTTCGCAGGGAATGACCGCCTGCGCAATTGTCAATCTCAAGAGCAAATGCTTACACCGATACAGCGGAGTTTTCTTCACTATCATCCGGCTGGAGAAAGCGCGGCGGGTTCCGTTTTCATCAGAAGGCATGTTCTGCGGCCGCTAAAGGTTTATCTCCCGTCGCAAACCCTTTAAGGGATCGCAAAAAGGAGCGCTGCATGACACCGAAGGCGGTTTTCTGGGACATGGACGGCACGCTGGTCGACAGCGAACCGCTGCACGAAGCAGCCCTCATTGCAGCGATGCGCAATGCCGGCCTCACGCCGCCTGACGATCTGCATGAGCGCGTGCTCGGCGTCGCCGCCTGGCCGGTCTACGAAATGATGCGCGACGAGTTCGGGCTGCAACTGCCCTTCGACGAATGGATCGTTCACAAATATGAGCATTACCTGCCGCTGGTCGAGGGGCTGAAGCCGCGCCCAGGCGCCATCGAGGTCTTCAACGAACTGCGCGCGCTCGGTGTGCAGCAGGCGGTGGTCTCCAATTCGGACCGGATGATCGTCGACGCCAACCTGCACATGGTGGGGCTGACTTACCCCGGCATGAAGACGATCAGCCGCAACGACGTGCGCGAAGGCAAGCCGCACGCCGAGCCTTTCCTGCGCGCCGCCTATCTGGCGGACGTCGATCCTGCGCACGCCGTCGCGGTCGACGACAGCTGGCCGGGCGCCATGGCGGGGCTGGCGGCGGGAATGAAGACCATCTTCTGGCCTGAAAAGCCGATGGAAGGACCGCCCGGCGCGGTCGTCATCAATAGCGCCGCGGAATTGCGGGCTCAGCTCGGACTGTAGCCCTCAGTTCCGGTACACCGGCTCCTGCTCGTCGAGGATCGCCTTCAACTCGGCGAGATGGCGTTCGGCCTGGCCTGGATAGTCGTCCATCTCGCTCGCCGCCTTCTCGGCGATCGCGTCGGAGAGCGTGCGCAGCGGCCGGCCGGTCCACAGCGCCTTGATGTAGGTCTCGGCGGCGCGCTCGAAATAAAACATGCGGTTGAAAGCATCGGCGACGGTGTCGCCGATAACCAGCACGCCATGGTTGCCCATCACCATTACCTTGACCTTGGGGTCGGCGAGAAGCTGCGAGCAGCGTTCGCCCTCTTCCTCGAAGGCCAGCCCGCCATAATGCGCGTCGACGACGTGACGGTTGAAGAACATCGCCGAATTCTGGTCGATCGGCGGCAGCGTCGAGTCGGCAAGCGAGGCCAGCACGGTGGCGTGGATCGAATGGACATGCATGACGCAGCGCGCGTGCGGCACGTTGCGATGGACGGCTCCGTGCAGCCCCCATGCCGTCGGGTCGGGTGCATTCGGCCCTGAAAGCGTGCCGGGGTCGTTGGCGTCGATTTCGATCAGGTCGCTCGCCTTGACGCGCGAGAAATGCACCTGGTTCGGGTTCATCAGGAATCTGGTGCCGTCGTCGTTGACGGCCAGCGAGAAATGGTTGGCCACTGCTTCGTGCATGTTGAGCCGCGCCGTCCAACGGAAGGCGCATGCGAGATCGACGCGCTCTTCGTAGAAGGGCAGGTTGGTCAGCGTTTCCTTCTGCAGGCGGGCAATGCTCATCCTAGAATTCCTCCGGTTTCGGCAAGAATGCCGTGCTCCGCTGGTGCCCGCAACCGCTTTCGCTTGGTGCAGAAGGCCAGCTATGCCGCCGTGCTTGCGGCGCCAACAGTCCGCAATCCGCCGTGCTCGACGATGAAATCGATCACCTCCTGCAGGCCCTTGCCGCGCGAAAGATCGGTGAAGCCGAACGGCCGCTTGCCGCGCATGCGGCCGGCGTCGCTCTCCATGACGTCGAGATTGACGTTCACATAGGGCGCCAGGTCGCTCTTGTTGATGATGAGGAAATCGGAACGCGTGATCGCCGGGCCGCCCTTTCTCGGAATCTCTTCGCCCTGGCAAACCGAGATGACATAGAGCGTCAGGTCGGCAAGGTCCGGCGAGAAGGTGGCGGCCAGGTTGTCGCCGCCGGATTCGATGAAGATGATGTCGAGATCGGGAAATTTGCGGTTCAGCTCGGCGATAGCCTGCAAATTGATCGAGGCGTCCTCGCGGATGGCGGTGTGCGGGCAACCGCCGGTCTCCACACCGACGATGCGGTCCTCCGGCAGCGCCTGCAGCCGGGCCAGCATCATGGCGTCTTCCCTGGTGTAGATGTCGTTGGTGACGACGGCGATGGAAAACTCGTGGCGCAGCGCCTTGCAGAGTTTTTCGGTGAGCGTCGTCTTGCCGGAACCGACGGGGCCGCCAATGCCGATACGAAGAGGACCGTTCGCTTGTGTCATGTCGGAAACTCCATAATGGCAAGAACCGCGAAGCCGAGCCCGATCAGCAGGCACAGCGGCGAATAGAGGCTGGTATCGAGCCGCGCAAAAGGCTGTTCGGGTGCCAGCCGGCGCCACCAGGGCGTGAAACCGGCGATACCGCGCCCCAGGAACACCAGACCGATCAGCATCGACGTGGCGGCAAGCCCCTCCCTTGGAAACGGCGAGGCAAAGAAACCGATGAGCGCCAGCGGCCACAGCGTTGCCAGGCCAAGGCAAGCGGCAACGGCGAAACTGGCGAATGGCGTCGGCATTTCGTCGACGCCGCGAAAACCGACGACGGCGTGGGCGCAGGACGCCGCATCCCTGCCCGGCCAGATGCCGCCGATGCCCCAATAGACATGCAGGGCCGTGATCAGCAGCAGGACGAATGAGAGGACGAAGGCGAGGAGGATCATGAGCGGAACAGTCGTGAGTACTGGGTTTCGTGCTTCATCGCCACGATGTCGGAGATGAAGGCGCAGCCGCCGAGATCGTCCGGTATCGAGCGGGCAGCGCGGGCAGCGGTCGAGAGCGCCAGCGGCTCGAACCCTGCCAGCAGCGTCGTGGCCTCGTTCTGGCCGATGACGCCGAGCCGGATCGCGGCCTGGACGAGGTTGGAGAAGAAGGCTTGCAGGAAGGCGGACAGCGCGTCCTGCAGCGCAATGCCGTTGCCGCCGGCGACAGTGCCGACAGCGACGCAATAGGCGCATTCGGCCGGCAAGCGCTCCAGCACTGGATTGGGCCAGGCGGCGGCGGCCTTAAGAAAGGCCGCACCTTGCAGCATGGTCTCGGTGTGGCGCTCGCGCGAGCCTGCCAATGCCTCGGCCAGTGCTGCGACTTCGGCCAGATCGCCGCCTTCGCGGGCGCGGCGCCAGCTCTCGGCGAACAGCACGGCATCGTTCCAGCCCGAACCCATCTCGACCAGCGTCTCCAGCCAGCCGGCAAGGCCAGCGGCATCGGTCACCAACCCATCATGCACCGCCCGCTCAAGGCCATGGCTATAGGCAAAGCCGCCGACCGGAAAGGCCGGCGACAGCCATGCCATCAGCCGCAGCAGGGCGATGCCGGAGGGCTGGTCAGTCATGATGATGATCGTGATGCGAATGCGCGTGGCTGTGCGAATGGGATTCGCCGTGGCCATGGCTGTGCGCCTCGGCGTGGGCGTGGCCATGCCCACCGGAATAGGCGCCGCGGACCGGCTTGAACGGTTCCGAGACGTCGCGCACCGTGGCGCCGAGCCCCTCCAGCATCGCCTTGATGACGTGGTCGCGAAGGATGAGGATGCGGTTCGCCTCGATGCCGGCGGCGAGATGGCGGTTGCCAATATGCCAGGCGAGTTCGGTCAGATGCACGGCGTCGCGGGCGCGGATGTCATAGACCGCTTCGGGCGCCGCGACGATCTCGATATGGCCGCCATCCTCCAGCACGAGCCGGTCGCCATCGTTGAGGGCAACAGGCTCGCGCAAGTCGACCAGCACCTTGCTGCCGTCGGCAAGTTCGATGGCGCGGCGGCGCAGATGCCGCTCGTCATGGGCGAGAACCGCACGGCCGGATGGCGCGGTGGCTCCAACACTGCCCGCAGGCAGCACCGAGACGGCGCGCGGAAATTTGGTGAAGTCGGTGTTGAGGTTGAGCTTCATTTCATGGAGCCTCCGTTAGCTTGCGCCCGCGCCCGGGCAGGCCGCGACAACACGCGGTCGAAATAGGCGTTGACGCGGTCGGAGTCGATCGGGAACCGGCCGGCACGCGCCCAGCCGCCCATGTCGCCGAGCAGCACGTCGACAGCCGAGAACCGGTCGCCCAGCGCGAACAGCCTGTCGCCGAGCCGGCGGTCCAGCGCCTTGACCTCCGTGGCGAAGTCATAGGCCGCGGCAGGACCGACATCGACCCGAACTTCCCTGGGCAGGAGGAAGCGGTGGCGCAATTTGTTCCACAGCGGCGCTTCGAACTCCGACTGGGCGAAGTGCATCCAGGAATCGATTTCGGCACGGCCGGCGAGACCGGGATTGGCGCCCTTCCCCTTGTCGGCGTGCTTCTCCGCCAGATAGACGCAGATCGCCGCCGAATCCGTCACCGTCAGCTCGCCATCGATGAGGATCGGAACCTTGCCCGACGGGTTGAGCGCATAGGCTTCCGGCGAGCGGAGCTTGACCTCGATGAATTCATAGGGCTCCCCGAGTTCCTCGAGCATCCAGAGGACGCGGCTGACCCGGGATCCGCGCGATCCGACGGCCTTGTACATCGTTGAACCTGCCTTTCCCCGGAACACTAGATCATCGGGAGGTGTCATACGATCGTGTCGAAGAGCCGCAGGATGAACGATATCTGGTAGATGAGCGCGGCCGCGACGAAGGCGATGTGGAAGCGGCGGTCGCGCACCAGGATCGCGGCGATGCAGAGCGCGACGAAGACCGGCGTGCGGAACAGATATTCGTTGCCGAAGCGGGCGAAATGCTCCGGACCTTTCAACAGGGTGTCGATGACGTCGAGCAGGTAGCTCCCCGCCAGCAGTCCAAAGAACCAGGCGCGGCGCGAATAGAAGAAATCCTCGTAGCTGGTGTAGTCCAGCATCGAATCTGGAAACAGCAGCGCGCACAGCAGGAACAGCGTGATGGCGTAGAAAATGATGAAAAGGTATTTGCCAAAGGTCCAAGTTTCGATGGCGTAGAGGTCGAACTCCCACCACCAGAAATGCACCAGCATCAACAGCACCGAGGCGACCCAGGCCAGATGCACGGGATAGAGCCGGTATTGGCCGGGATGCTGGACGATGCGCGCCACCCCCGACAGCAGGCGGGCGACGCCAAGTCCGATCACCATGCCCATGACGATGCGGATATGCGGGAAGATGTCGTGGGCGGAGGCTATTTCGGTGGCCATGGATCTTGGGAGAAACGCTGGTGGGGAAAAAGAGGCAGCTAGTCTCGCAGGAAAACATCCATTGAAAGAGGGCCGCCAGGCCAAAATCTCCCATCGAGCGCCTGCTTGGCATTGAACGGTGGCTCACTTGGAAATTGCGATTTCCGCAGGCCGGTTTCCTGAATGGCAATGGGCAACGCGTCTTTGTAGGACTGATCGAAGATTTGAGCGGGATAGCGACGAAGACTCGGACTATCCTTGAGGATACCTTCGACCCAGACACGCTGCTCGGAAATCGACGATTGCCAGTTGTGGCATCTGTGGCCCGGCTGGAATTCCCATTTCAGGAGGTGTGCAATCAACACCCGCATCCGGCTGCGAATTTCTCTCCGGTCACTTCTCCCCAAGCTTTCTATCTCCTCGGCAAGGTTCTCGCGGTCGAGATCGGAGAGACGACCCTCGCGCAGCAACGCACCCTGCTCGGCGCACCACTGGGCGTAGTCTGTTTCATAGGGTGTCATGGCCCTGAGACGGTCAATCCTGTTCATATGCGCATAATGCCCTAAAGCGCGTCGCGTTTAAACGGCTTCTTGGCGCGGGCACCGGTGAGGCTCAAAACAGAAAATACCGTTGTGCCATCGGCAGCACCGTCGCCGGTTCGCAGGTCAGCAACTCGCCGTCGGCGCGAACTTCATAGGTTTCCGGATCGACCTCGATATGCGGCGTGGCGTCGTTGAGCACCATCGAGTGCTTGCCGATGCCGCCGCGCGTGTTCTCGACGGCGACGAACTGCTTGTCGACGCCAAGCCTGCCGCGCAAACCTGATTCGAGCGCGGCCTTCGAAACGAAGGTCACCGACGAATTGGTCCGGGCTTTGCCATAGGCGCCGAACATCGGCCGGTAGTGCATCGGCTGCGGCGTCGGGATCGAGGCGTTGGGGTCGCCCATCGGGGCGGCGGCGATCATGCCGCCGATCAGCACCATGTCCGGCTTGACGCCGAAGAAGGCCGGGTTCCACAGCACCAGGTCGGCGCGTTTGCCGACCGCGATCGAGCCGATCTCCTTCGAGAGGCCGTGGGCGATGGCCGGGTTGATGGTGTATTTGGCGATATAGCGACGGACGCGGAAATTGTCGTTGTCGCCGGTCTCCTGCGGCAGTGACCCGCGCTGGCGCTTCATCTTGTCGGCGGTCTGCCAGGTCCGGATCGCCACCTCGCCGACGCGGCCCATGGCCTGGCTGTCGGACGAGATGATCGAGAAGGCGCCGATGTCGTGCAGGATGTCCTCCGCCGCGATGGTCTCCTTGCGGATGCGGCTTTCGGCGAAAGCGATGTCCTCGGGGATCGACGGCGACAGATGATGGCAGACCATCAGCATGTCGAGATGCTCGGCCAGCGTGTTGACGGTGTAGGGCCGCGTCGGGTTGGTCGAGGACGGGATGACGTTGGGAAGGCCGCAGACCTTGATGATGTCAGGCGCATGGCCACCACCCGCACCTTCGGTGTGGAAGGCATGGATGGTGCGGCCCTTGATCGCCGCCACCGTGTTCTCGACAAACCCGCTCTCGTTGAGCGTGTCGGTGTGGATCATCACCTGCACGTCGTAGTCGTCGGCGACCGACAGGCAGCAGTCGATCGCGGCCGGCGTCGTGCCCCAGTCCTCGTGCAGTTTGAGCGAGCAAGCGCCGCCCAGCACCATTTCCTCGAGTGCGGCGGGCAGCGAGGCGTTGCCTTTACCCGACAGGCCGATATTCATCGGGAAAGCGTCGAAGGACTGGATCATGCGCGCCATGTGCCATGGCCCCGGCGTGCAGGTGGTCGCCAGCGTGCCATGCGCCGGGCCGGTGCCGCCGCCGAGCATGGTGGTGATGCCCGACATCAGCGCTTCCTCGATCTGCTGTGGGCAGATGAAGTGGATATGCGCGTCGAAGCCGCCGGCGGTGAGTATCTTGCCCTCGCCGGCGATGATTTCGGTGCCGGGACCGATGACGATAGTGACGCCATCCTGCGTATCAGGATTGCCGGCCTTGCCTATTGCGGCGATACGGCCATCCCTGAGGCCGATATCGGCCTTGAAGATGCCGGCACTGGCATCGATCACCAGCGCGTTGGTGATGACGGTGTCGACCGCGCCCTGGGCACGGGAAACCTGGCTCTGGCCCATGCCGTCGCGAATGACCTTGCCGCCGCCGAATTTCACCTCCTCGCCATGAATGGTGAAATCCTTCTCGACCTCGATGATCAGCTCGGTGTCGGCAAGCCGCACTCTGTCGCCAACAGTCGGGCCGTACATCTGGGCGTAAGCGGCACGGGTTAGTCTGGCCATCAGCGATTGCTCCCGAAATGCGGTATGATCGAAGCCCGTCTGCACATTGTCGCCATCCAATGGTCACGTAATGACCCGCTGGGCGACACCTTCTGATCCCATTTGGCGGTTGAGGTTGGGACGCCACCCCAAAGCGACCGTTTGCCAAATCGATGGAAGGAAAATCCATGCGCAAAACGATAGTTCTTGCAACCGCCGCCAGCCTGATGCTGGCTGGTGCCGCCAGTGCCCAGCAGCAGCCCGCGCAACAGCCCGCTCCGACCACGCCGGCTCCAGCCGCCCCTGGCGGTCAGCAGGCCGCGCCAGCGATCCAGAGCGTCAACGTCGTCGACATCAGCGAGTTGCCGAAGGACACGCAGACGCAGGTCAACCAGGTGATCGCGCAGCGTGGTGACGCCGGCCTGCAGAAACTGCGCAGTTCGATCGACGCCACCCCCAAGGTGAAATCCGCTCTCCAGGCCAAGGGAATGACCTCGGCTCAGGTGGTCGCGGCCAGCATGGAGCCGAATGGCGCGCTGACCCTGATCACCAAGAAAGCGAGTTAAGGACCCGGCGTGGCGGGCCGGTATCCGGTCCGCCTGCCGAATCATGACGGGAACCGTGGCAGGGCCGGAGTCGTTTCGTTTCCTGAGCGTCGAAACAAACCGCGAAAGTGGACGATGACCGACACCACCTTGCCCGATGCCCGTTGGCTGCACGCCGTTGCCGCGGCTGCGTTTGTCGCGGCGAGCGTTCCCCAGGCCGCGCTGAACGCGCAGGGCCTTCAAAGCCCGGAGACTGTCGACCGGATTGTCGGCTCGCAGGTCAACCAGGAAGAGGCCAAGACGACCGCTGAGATCGGAAAGGTCAATTCGGCGATCGACCGCACGCGCGAAAACATCAGCACGGTGCGCAAGACGTCCAAGCTCGACAAGGTCGATATCGTGTTCCTGACCGACGCGGCGCGCAGCGAGGGCGGCCCGCCGCCGGCCATCGAGAACAAGGTTAGGCAGCATCAGGACGATGTCGCGGAACTGCGCAAGGAGATCGAGGCCAACGCCCTGCTCTACAATGCCATTGAGTCGCGGCGCGTGCTTGCCGATGATGTGCTCGCCGTGGAGTTCGATGATCCCGGAAAGATCGTCATCTATGCGGCCGCCAAGCCGTCGGGCTGAGCGGCGCGCAGTGCTTGCGTTCATGCCTGCTCTGAAGCCGCTCGCCGGCCTTGCGCACCACGCATGAGACACCCTCACAGCTTGCCCATCACCTTCTGCTGGAATCCATAGACCTCGCGCTTGCCGCCGAGCGGTACCAGCGTGACGTCGCGTTCCTGCCCCGGTTCGAAGCGCGTGGCGGTGCCGGCGGCGATGTCGAGGCGCATGCCGCGCGCGCTCTCGCGGTCGAATTTCAGCGCCTCATTGGTTTCGTAGAAATGGTAGTGGCTGCCGACCTGGACCGGCCGGTCGCCGCCGTTGGCCACTTTCAGGATGACGGTCGGCAGACCCTTGTTGAGTTCGATGTCGCCTTGGGCGGGAATGATTTCGCCGGGGATCATGGGACCTCACACAACGCCGAAGGCGAGGCCGACGCCGATCGCCGCGCAGGCGGCACCCGCGATGCGAGCCACACCACGGAATCTCATGCCAACGCCGAGACCAGCGGCGATGCCGATTGCATGAAGCAGCACGGTGGCAACGGCAAAGCCGGCCATATATTCGAGGCCGCCGGCATTTTCCGGCACTTCCATGCCATGCGCATGGCCGTGAAACAGCGCGAACAGGCCGATGATGGCGACACCGGCCGAAACGGGGAGATCGACCGCCAGCGCCACCAGCAGCCCAAGCGCCACGACGGAGGCCAGTATGCCAGGCTCAACGAAGGGCAGCGGCACGTGCAGCATGCCAAATGCGCCGCCGGCCAGCATGACGCCGACGAACGCCGCCGGCCAGGCCCAGATTGCCTTGCCGCCCTTGAGGGCCGCCCAAAGGCCAACAGCGAGCATCACTGTCATATGGTCGAGACCCGATAGCGGATGCGTGAAGCCGACTATAAAGGAGGAGGTCGTGCCGATGCCGACATGGGCGTAGGCGGGCATGGCTGCCGCGACGAGCAGCATCGCCGAGAGGCACAGGCGTTTGACAGGGACCATTTTATCTTGCCTTTCGTTTTGCGGTGTCAGGCGGCCTTGCGCGGACCGCAGCCCTCGGCCTTGAGCACGCGCTTGGTCGAAGCCGGATATTTCTTCAGCATCGCGGCGGGACGGATCGGCCGGGCTGTAAAATCGCCGCCGCAGTTCGGGCAGACGCCGCCAAGCACGTTTTCGACACAGCCCGCGCAGAAGGTGCACTCGAAGGTGCAGATCAACGCATCCTTCGCTTCGGGCGGCAGATCCTTGTCGCAGCATTCGCAGTTCGGGCGCAGCTCCAGCATTTTTCTCTCTCCTCACCGGATCGGTTCGTGCACGGTCACCAGCTTGGTGCCGTCGGGGAATGTCGCTTCCACCTGCACGTCATGGATCATCTCGGCAATGCCTTCCATCACCTGCGCGCGGCTGACGACATGGGCGCCGGCCTCCATCAGCTCGGCCACCGGGCGGCCATCGCGGGCGCCTTCGACGACGAAATCGGTGATCAGCGCGATGGCTTCCGGATGGTTGAGCTTGACGCCGCGCTCGAGCCGCTTGCGCGCCACGATCGCCGCCATGGCGATCAGCAGCTTGTCCTTTTCCCTTGGCGTCAGGTTCATGCGTCTTCCTGAAATGATGCCGACACAGTCACAGTGACCATAATTTGGGCAACCCCGCCCTTCCGTTGAGCAATTCGACGAGCGGGACCAGCCGCTGGCGCAGGTGGTAGCCGTCCCTGGCGTAAAGCCTCGCAAGAAGCTTGCCAGATGTCTTCACGGTCCAGACGCTGGCGCCACCCCGGTCGCCAATGATCTCCCGAACCGGGTCGAGCACGGCTTCCGCGCGCGGCGACACCAGCAGCAGCGTAGCCACGGCGATCGCGCCACCTGATATCGCCGGACGGGCCAGGATGTCGGCGATGGCAGGTCCGATGCGGAAATCCTCGGCATGGATGAGGGTTCCTTCCCTGCGAACACGCCAGCGGTCGCGAAAAGTGCCCTGTGCGGCACGTTCGCCCATGGCCAGGCGGCCGAAGACAGTGGCTTCCAGCACCAGCGCCTCGGCTCCGGCCGCGAGTTCGACATCAAGCGTACGGGCAAAGGCGGCGCGGTCGAAGACGATGGTTTCCTGCGGCAGCCAGGCGATGCTGCCGTTCGCACCGACGGTCAGCTTGACCCGCACTTCGGCATGGTCCGACGCGGCGCGATAGACTTTTTCGCAGGCCTGGGTAGTTATCGCGGCGCTGGCATTCGCGCCGACATCGACATCCCAGCCGATGCGGTCGCCGCCGGTCAGCCCGCCGGCGGTGTTGATTAGGACGGCCTCCAGCGGGCCGGCTGGAACGGCCGGCAGCCTTATCTTGGCGGAGCCGTCCTGATAGAGGCGCCGCAGCCGCGTGCGTCCGTCGATGCTGGCGCAACCAAGCTGCGCCTTGCCCGCCGCGCGCTGGGCCGGTTGACCTGAGAACTTCGTATTTTCGATCGTATCCACGCCATCAGGTTAAGCACTGTGGCGCTTTTGTCGACATATAGCTTGTTGCTTGATGACGTTTCCGTTTCTATAGAGGGAACCACCTTGGTACGGTCAGGCGACGCTTGGCGGGGGTAGAAGGCGAAGATCGCGACCTGATATCGAGGACAAGAAGGCGCTGTTCAGCGTCGGAAACGACAAGTGGGGAAGAAACCGAATGGCTGACCAGCTGGCAACGGACATCATCGAGAAGATCAAGGCCCATGCCGAGCCGGGCGGCGAGGAAATCACCACCACGACCGAATTGACGGCGCTCGGCATCCATTCGCTGGAGCTGACCGAGATTATCTTCGACCTCGAGGAGCAATATGGCATCGAGATCGAGATGAACACGGTCGATGCCTGGAGCAATCTGAAGAATGTCGGCGACATGGTCGAGGCCGTTCGCGCGCTGATCGCGAAAAAAGCCTGACCGAATGCTGAAGCGCGTCGTCATTACCGGCATCGGCGGGCTGTGCGGATTGGGCACCGATGCGCAGGCAATCTGGGCCGAGATGCGGGCCGGCCGGTCGGCGATCGGCCCGATCGACAATCCCTTCCTGCACGACCTGAAGGTCAAGACCGGCTGCGAAATCAAGGCGCTGCCGGATCACGGCATCGAGCGCAAGCAACTGGTGTCGATGGATCGCTTCAGCCTCTTGGCGGTGATCGCGGCGAAAGAAGCCATGCGGCAGTCCGGATTGATCCCGCATGCGGACAATACCTATCGGATGGGAACCATTGTCGGTGTTGGCGTCTGCGGGTTCGAGACGGTCGAGGAGAACTATCGCGCCATCCTGATCGAGGGCAAGAATCGCGCCGGCATCTTCACCGTTCCCAGGGTCATGCCGGGTGCCGCCGCCGGCCAGGTCAGCATGCATCTGGGTTTGCGCGGACCGGTGTTCGGCGTCACTTCGGCCTGTTCGTCGGCCAATCATGCCATCGCCTCGGCGGTCGACCAGATCAGGCTCGGCCGCGCCGACGTCATGGTGGCCGGCGGCACCGATGCGCCGCTGGTGTGGGGCGTGCTGAAGGGCTGGGAGGCGCTGCGCGTGCTTTCGCCCGACACGTGCAGGCCGTTCTCGGCCGACCGCCAGGGGCTGGTGCTGGGCGAAGGCGCCGGCATGGCGGTTCTGGAAAGCTACGAACACGCGATGGCGCGCGGCGCCACCATTTTGGCCGAGATTGCCGGCGCGGGCCTTTCGGCCGATGCCTCCGATATCGTCGCGCCGACCGTCGAGGGCCCGGAAGCCGCGATGCGTTTCTGCCTGGCCGATGCCGGACTCAATCCCGAGGATGTCGATTACCTCAACGCGCACGGCACCGGCACCAAGGCCAACGACCAGATCGAAACCCTCGCGATCAAGCGCGTCTTCGGCGATCATGCGCAGGCGCTCTCCGTGTCCTCGACCAAGTCGATGCACGCGCATTGCCTCGGCGCCTCGGGCGGGCTGGAGATGATCGCCTGCGTCATGGCGATCCGCGAAGGCGTCGTGCCGCCGACGGCGAATTACCGCGAGGCCGATCCCGACTGCGATCTCGACGTGACGCCGAATGTCGCGCGCGAGCGCAAGGTGCGCGCCGCCATCAGCAACGGCTTTGCCTTCGGCGGCACCAATGCGGTGCTGGCCTTCAAGGCCATCTAATCCGGGCGGTCATTACCTACCTTCGGGCGGTTACCACCGTCCCGGGCGGTTCGGATCGATTGACTGTCCGTGCATGGTGAAGCGTCGCCGCATATTGATCCGGCCGCGCCGCAGCCCTAATTCTTGCCCGACCCCGCCGACACCGCGCCGCTTGGCGAAAATCCCCCTCAGGAGTTCTCGATGGCCGATTTGTCCGCCTTTCCGATCGCAACCCGTTGGCCGGCCAAGCATCCGGACCAGATCCAGCTCTATTCGGCAACGACGCCGAACGGAGTGAAGATATCGATCGCGCTGGAGGAACTCGGCCTGCCCTATGAGCCGCATCTGATCAACATCGGCAAGAACGAGAGCTGGACGCCGGAATTCCTGTCGCTCAATCCCAACGGCAAGATTCCGGCGATCATCGATCCCAACGGCCCGGACGGCAAGCCGATCGGCCTGTTCGAATCCGGTGCGATCCTGCTCTACCTCGCTGAAAAGACCGGCCTGCTCATCCCAGCGGATGCAGCGCGGCGCTACGAGACGATCCAATGGGTCTTCTTCCAGATGGCGGCGGTCGGGCCGATGTTCGGCCAGGTCGGTTTCTTCCACAAATTCGCCGGCCGAGAAATCGCCGACAAGCGGCCGCTGGAGCGTTACCGCGACGAATCGCGCCGCCTGCTCGGCGTTCTCGACGTCAGGCTGAAGGGCCGCAAGTGGATCATGGACAATGACTATACCATCGCCGACATCTCGCTGCTCGGCTGGGTGCGCAACCTGATCGGCTTTTACGAGGCGCGCGATCTGGTCGGCTTCGATGATTTCGCCAATCTGGCAGCGTGGCTCGAGCGCGGCCTGGCGCGGCCAGCGGTGCAGAAGGGCCTGACCATTCCGGCGCGGAGCTGAACCTCGGGCCCTTGGGGAAGCGCGTCTCTACTTTGCTTTCGCCTTGGGTCCGCCCCTGCCAACCACGGAGGCGGCAAGAGACGCCACACCCCGGGCCGTGGCCACCACCGCTCCGGCGGCAACATTGGCTGCGGCGCGAACCTTCGAGCCGCCGCTGGCGGCCGGCTTCTTCGGGTGGGCGGACTTGGCGGCCGCTTTCGACGCGCTACCTGGCACGACTTTTTTCGGCGGCGCCTTGCCGAAGGCCTTTGTATCCTTGGAGCGCTGGGCGACCGCCGGGCCGGCCCCGGCCGTAGATTGCGGCGCCTTCGGTTGGGCTGACTTGCCCCTGGGCTTTTTTGCCTTGGTTGCCATCGGACGGAATCCCTCTTCTGGCATGATTGCCTGATCGGGATAACGTCTTGTAAGTCTTAAGGTTCCCGCCGAAAAATACTGAAAATTAAACAGGTTAATCGAGCTTAACCGGGTTCACCAATGACCAGGTCGGCCGCCCGGCGCCGTGCCAGCACCCGTTCGATGTTGGGCATGTCGTTGGAGGCGATCCAGGCGCGCGCATCCGCCTCGGAACGGCCATGCTCGTGCCAGCGTTCCATCAGGCGGCGTTCGAGCTCATTGCGCGGCACGTCGACGAAGATCGAGAAATCGAACAGCGGTGCCAGGCGCGACCACGGCTCCTCGTCGAGCAGCAGGTAATTGCCTTCGACCAGGATGAACTTGGTCTCGGCACCGACGATCGCCGCGGCGGCGCGCGACAATTCCATGCCGCGGTCGAAGACGGGAATGGCGATCTCGGCCTCGCCGGCGCGGATGCGCTTCAAAAGCGCCTCGAAGCCGTCGAAGTCGAACGTCTCGGGCGCGCCCTTTCGCGCGCGCAGGCCGCGCGCGTTGAGCACGATGTCGTCATAGTGGAAGCCGTCCATGGGCACGACTTCCACCGCGCCTTCCGGCAAAAGGTCATGCAGGCTTGCCGATAGTGTCGACTTGCCGGCGCCCGGCGGTCCGGCAATGGCGACGATGAAGCGCTTCGCCTTGCCGGCGCGCTTGAAGATGGTGGCGGCGAGGTGGGCGATTTCGGACATTTTTTTGGCTCCTTCCGCAGGATTTGGACGCATCTTGTCGGCAGTCGCACGAGATTTCAAATCGCGATTTGCACGATTTAGAGCGAACAATTGTGGAAGTCAGCGCTGGCGAGTGCGATTAATCCCTTACGGCTTTGCCCTTCAGCTTGCCGGTGGCAGGCCGATACGCAGGAATTCGCTGTCGAACGGGACCTCCGATGCCGCGGCGCCAGCCAGCCGCAGGCGGCCATCCGCCGTGGTGATCTCCCGCGGGGGCTCGCCGCCCGACAGCGGCAACGCACCGATGACATGGCGGAACGAGACGCCGCGGCGCTCGCCGAGCGCGAATGCCGTCGCCACGCCCTCGCGCTTCAGCCAGTTGTCGCCGAGCGAGGCGGCGTGGCCAATCGCGGTGCGCCCATCCTCGATGCCGAGCACGCCGAGATGGCGGCCGCTCCACGGCGCGTAGTCGCGCCCGCCATTGCTGAACCACAGCATGGTGACCGGCAGTTCGGCCGGGTTCTTGAGCACCAGCACCAGATCGTCTTCGGCGTGGCGCGCAAGTGCTGTCCAGCCCGGGCCGCCATGGTCGGCCTCGACCAGGGTGAGGAAGTCCTCGCGCCGATCCTCCATGCGGTAGTCCGTGAGATCGAGCGTACCGCCGCCGGCAGCAGGAAAATGGTCGAGATCGGACGACCGCGCCGGATACGCGAGCATAAAGCGGCCGCGCGCGGGGTCCGGCTCCAGCGGATCGGCTGGCGTGGCGGCAAACCGCTTCGGCGAGAAAGCCAGCCTGCCGCCGCCTTTCATCGCCGTCATCGGGTGATGGGCGACCGAGATCGCGCCGGATCCGCCGGAAAATACATGTTCCTGATAGAGGAAAGGATGGTCGTCGCGCAGCGTGAGAATCTTGTCGACGCTGGCGCCCATCACCTTGTGCCGCAGGCGGAAGATGGCGCGCCAGCCGCCAGCCGTGGCGCCGCTGTCCACCACATCCCAGGCGCTGTTGGCCGGCCAGCCATGCAGCGGCGCCTCCTCGACATCGCTGCGCGAAAACGGCGCGCAGAGAAAGTCGCCAGAGAGCCGGACGGTGCCCTGCGGCAGGTCTGGAGGCAGCGTCTCGTTTGCGTCGACCCAGGGTGCGCGGTGCAGTGGCCGCAATTGGCGCCCGCCGCTCTCGATTGTCATGTCGGCGATGTGGCCGACCGTGAGATCGAGCGAAACCGAAATGCCCCTGGCGTTGATCGTGACTGTATCCATGGCGTTCTCACCCGAATCTGACGGTGCCAACAAGAACCCGTTCGGCGCACCGCGCAAGCGCGCGGGCGCGCATTTTGCATCAGATTTGCGTCCACCTTCCTACACGCCGAAGGTGCCAGCCCTATTGCCGCTTGTAGTCCCGTACCGGCGATTTTGTCCCGTCGGTATAGGTCACCTGCACCGACATCGACTTCACGCTGTCGGCGACCTTGAAATAGGGCCGGAAATCACTGGGGACGGCGTAGGGATCCTTGGCATTGCAAGGCGGCATGGGAAGCGCCTTGTCGAGCGTGGCGCCGTTCAGGCTGTAATGCACCTCCTTGATGGCGCAGCGGTAGGACAGCATCTGCGTGAAATAGACCAGCCCATGATTGCCGCTGGCGTCGAAGGCGATCCACGACGTCCAGAACTGGTCGAGGATCTGCTTGTTGCCCTGTTGCAGGGCGGCATCCGGATCGAAGCGGATGTCGAACGGGCCGGTCTCGCGGCCCCTGATGTCGAGATATTTGATCCCGATCGTGGTTGCCGCCGTGCTGTCGGGCAATTCAAAACTCGGATTGGGCATCGGCTTGCCGGTGCGTTGGTCGTTGAGCGCCAGCAGGCCGGTGTCGGTGAAGGGGCCGGTGCCGCCAAGACGCCAGGATATCGCGGTCGCCGGCTCGGGCAGCGAAATCGTCATCGACCAGCCCTGGTTGGAGCGCATCGGCGTCAGCGAAGGCGCGAAGCGGGCGGGGTCGAGCACGTCGCCAAGGGCCGCCAGCCGGCTGCGGCCGCGCTCCAGCCAGTCGGCAAGCTGGGTCTGGTCGACGAAATATTTGAGCAGCCCACCTTCTTTTTCGTAGGAGACGAATTTGATCAGCGCCTGGGCTTCGCTGCGCTTGTCGGCCAGCGTCTGGCTGCCCAGCCGATCTTCCGAAAACTCCTGCGCCTGGAGGTAATAGGCCGGCGCGAAGTCCGGATTGGCCGATATGAAGGCGCTGAGCTTATCGGGCCGCTGCGCATCGTCGAACTGCATGATGTGCACCAGCTTGATCGACAGCGCCTTGCCCTTGTCGGCCAGTTGGCCGAACACTTCGCGGGCGCCGGCCTTGCCGTCCTGGACCCTGAGCAGCGTGGCAAAGCGCGCGTAGGGATCGATGGCATCGACATCGAAGCCGGCAAAAGCGAGGTAGGAGCGCCGCGCGTTGAGCATGTCGCCCGACAGCTCATAGACACGGGCATTGTGGTAGAACTCGTCCGGCCGCTTCGGCTCGGCGATGGCGCCGCCTTGCGCGGCCAGGGTGGCAAACCCCTTTGCGATCGTGTCGATCGAGGCGGCGATCTGCTCGGTCGTCGCCAGCAGCTTTTCGGCCTGGGCCACTTGCTGTTTTTGGCCGGCTGCGAGCGTTTCCGTGGTCTGCTTGACCGCTTCAACGGTCTGCTGCGTCTCGACCCCTTGCGCGGTCTGCTGCTGCTGGGCGGACGCGATCTGATCGAATTTCCGGGCAACCGTGTCGGTCGATTTCTTGACCTCTTCGACGGTCTTCTGCGTTTGCGTGACCGTCTGCTCGATCTTCGCCACCTTTTCGGCGACGATGCCCATCGACTGCTGCAGTTGCGCGATCGCCGGCACCAGGCCGGCGATGATGCCGTTCTGCGAATTGGTCTCCTTCTGCACGGCGTAGATGCCGCCGGCAACCGCCGCCGCACTTGTGGCGAACACCAGCGCCGGCAGAGCCTTGGCCGCCAGCACGAGCCTGAGCACGATGGCAATGGCGATGATGACGGCCGCGATCGAGGCAACCAGCGCGATATAAGCGGCGAACGGCGCCAGCGGATTGAGGATGTCGGAAACGGCGCCGCCGATGAAAGCGATGCTGCCGGCCCATTTGCCGGTGCGGCTGAGCGATGCCCTGATCAATGACGGCGCGGCGCCAGCCCCAATGTCAGCCATTTTGCAAGCCCCCAAGCCCCAGATGCCACGCTCCTTCCCACGGGAAACGCGGCTTTGGCAAGGAAAGACAGAAAACGGGGCGATTTCGGGGCGAATGAGCGGCCTTTGAAGCTTGGTTTCCTCCCGCCTTTGGCAGGGGCGAGGAAACATGCCCCGCCGGCACTCGACATTACCAGGGCTAACCGCCATTAACCAAATGGACGCATCCGCCGCGTTACGTTAGCTTCGCCTTATCTCAGCAACAGCATCGCCAGAACAGTTCAGCCCTTGTCCTTCCCGCGTCTCTTTCCGCTCCTCCAGAAAATCCTGGCTGTCCTCACCCTGGCGGCCATGGCTGCCGGCTGCTCGACCATAACCCCGCCGGACTCCGTGCTGGCCGTGCCGGCGCCGCCGCAGAAATACGCGGCCATCGTCGTCGATGGACGGAGCGGCAAGCAGCTGTTCGAGGTTAACTCGACGGCGCAGCGCTATCCGGCCTCGCTGACCAAGATGATGACGCTCTATCTGCTGTTCGAGGCGATGGAAACCGGCCGCGTCACCAAGGAGACGCAGATCCCGGTTTCCGACCACGCAGCCTCGCAGCCGCCGACCAAGATGCGTTTCCGGCGCGGCGAGACGATCGATGTCGATTCCGCCATCCGCGCCATCGTCGTCAAATCCGCCAATGACGTGGCGGTGGCGGTGGGCGAATATCTTGGCGGCTCGGAAGACCAGTTCGCCGCCATGATGACATCCAAGGCGCGCCAGCTCGGCATGAGCAGCACCACCTTCCGCAATGCGTCGGGCCTGCCCGACGACGGCCAGATGACGACCGCGCACGACATGGCGGTGCTCGGCATGTCGTTGCAGCGGCGCTTCCCGCAGCATTTCCACTATTTCTCCGAAAGCGACTTCATGTTCCGCGGCAGGCTGGTGCGCGGCCACAACGACATGCTCGGCCGCGTGCGCGGCGTCAACGGCATCAAGACCGGCTACATCAGGGCTTCCGGCTTCAACATCGTCACCTCCTACGATGCCGACGGCCGCCAGCTGATCGTGGTGGTGATGGGCGCCGACAGCGCCCGCCAGCGCAACGACCATGTCGAAGCGCTGATCCAGCGCAGCCTGTCGCCCACCATGGCCGACACCAAGACCAGGCTGATGTTCGCCGAACAGCAGTGAGGTGAGGGGCCTCCCCATCTCTTCGTCATCCAAAAGACCCGCAGCCGGCTATCGTCTTGCGACTGTCACGCAATCGTGCGGAAGACGTGGCATAGGCTGAGAAATCCGACAGTGGATATGCCCCGCCGCCATGGCGTATTCTAAACCAAGCACGACAGCAGGAGCCCATCATGAGCACCGTTCCCAAGGCATCCGAGCAGAAGTCGGCCGACAATGAGAACGACAGCGGCGGCGAGTATTTCGAGTCGCCGACCACGCAGGAGGATTTGCACGAGGTTTCCGACGAGCATTTCGACACGCCAGAAGTGCCGGACTCCGAACCATCAGGCCCCGGCGCATCGCGGCTGAAGCCGAAGAAAAAGCCGTCGGCGATCTCAGGCCGCAAGTTCCGCAAGCGCGACCTTGTGCGCATCGACACGCTGCGCCCGAGCCTCGCCGACCGCATCCATGCAGACCACCCGGACCTACCCAAGGGCGCGCGCATCAGCCGCGAGGAGCTCGGCCGATATCGCATGCGCTACATGGAGGAGCTGCTGCAGCAGGAGCACGGCGAATTCTCCGAGCTCGACCGCCAGGTGGTGGAATCGATCGCCCGGCAAGACACGATTTCGGAAAACAGTGAAGAAGAATTCGAGGAGCACCGGACGTTCGCCGACCGCGTGTCCGACGGCATGGCCGCCTTTGGCGGCAGCTGGTGGTTCCTGATCTCGTTCGGCAGCGTGCTTCTGGTGTGGATCGGCATCAACCTGTTCGAGGGCACGACCGGCGCCTTCGATCCCTACCCCTTCATCCTGCTCAACCTCCTGCTCTCCTGCATCGCCGCCATCCAGGCGCCGATCATCATGATGAGCCAGAAGCGCCAGGAGGTGAAAGACCGCCTGCGCTCCTTCAACGACTACCGCGTCAACCTCAAGGCCGAGCTCGAAGTGCGCCACCTGCACGAAAAACTCGACTACCTCATCTCGCGCCAATGGACGCGGCTGGCCGAGATGCAGCAGATGCAGCTCGATGCGATGCATGAGCTGGCGAGTGCGAAGAAGGCAAAGCGGGCGACGCGCGCACGGCGGCCGGTGAAGAGCCCGGCGGGAGCGTGAGGGTGGTGGCGCGCAGCGCACTTCTCCTGGAATTGCCTTAGTACTCAATCGAGCTCGATCCAAGCTGGCGCATGATCGCTTGGCTTCTCCCACCCGCGCAACTCGACGTCCACACCGGCATTGCGGAGTTTGTCCGAAAGGGAAGGGCTCACGAGCAGATGGTCCATTCGGAGGCCGGAGCTTCGATCGTAGCCGCCCCGGTATGAGAAGTTCCAGTAGGTGTAGATGCCCTTCTCGGGATGGATGCGCCGGACGGCATCGATCCAACCATTCCCGAGCATTTCGGCGTAGGCTTGCCGGCTCTCCGGAAAGTACACGGCGTCCCCTAGCCATCGTTGGGGCACGACGGCGTCGATTGCGGTTGGAACGACGTTGTAGTCGCCGCAGAGAATGCTAGCGCCGTCTGTGACCAGCAGCCGGCCGTAGCTAATCAGGCGATCGAACCAGCGGAGCTTGTAGTCGAATTTTGGACCTGGCGCCGGGTTGCCGTTGGGCAGGTAGAGACAACCCACGACAAGCCCATTCACCTCGGCCTCGATGTAGCGGCTGTGCGTGTCGTCTGGATCCCCGGGCAGCCCGCGCCGACGTTCCAGTGGTTCTGCCCCCCGAGCGAGAATAGCTACCCCGTTGTAAGATTTCTGGCCGTGCCAGATTGCGCCGTAACCGACGCCCCTGATCGCGTCGGCAGGGAACTTGTCGTCGGATGTCTTGAGCTCTTGAAGGCAGACAATGTCGTACGCGGTTTCACCCAGCCATTTGAGCAGCACGGGCAGGCGGCCGTTGACGCCGTTCACATTGAAGGTTGCGATGCGGGTCATTTGAACTTTCCGTAGGCTAGGCCGCGCCTCTCAACGCCGGGCGGGTCACTACGATCCCGGTCTAAGTGCAAAATCGGGAGGTTCAACGGAACCGGATGCAGTTGTTTCTTGGCGTCTGACGATCCAATGCCTCAGTCCAATGCCTCAGTCAAATCGACCCAAGCTGGCGCCGTGAGCAACTCGCAAAGGGCGTCCACCGAAGCAGCCGGGGAGCCAATGGGCAGCTCCGCGTCGGCCACCATGGAAAAGGCCGCCCCAACCGAATGCAAATGGAACAGCCTTCTCATGGCATGGCGGTGTTAATAGGCTTTTTTGGACGCCGCGGTCTTCGCGGTGTGCTTCTTGTGCTTTACCGGGCACTTGTGCTTCTTGGTCGGCTTGCAAGCCTTCCTGGCCACAACGCTGTTCTGGTGCGGCTTCGCAGCCGTTGCCGTCTTGGTCATCGTGGTCGTTGCGGTCGCAGCTGGAGCGGTCGTCTTGGTGGCGGCGGCGGTGCCGGGAACCGGCATCGACAAAGCCAGGGCAACGGCGAGACCGAGGGCGGAGAGAAGGGACTTTTTCATGGTTTTTTCTCCTTGCTATGCAGGTCGGTTTTCACTGCATCGGGATCGATCGGCGTCACGCCAAGCAGCTTCACGGCGTTTGCGAGCATTCGGATTCCCTGTGCCTGCTTCTTGTTGGCGCAGAACCGGTTTCCCTTTCTTTGCAGTGCCTTCGCCGCGGTGACCTGCCTTGACGCGGCATGGGTTTCGAGAGCTTCGTCAACTTGGCGGCTGAGATTGGTGCAGCGCTCGGTTCGGGTCGCCGCAACCTTTGCCTCGCCAGCTTCGACCGGACCGGTGGCGAGCGAAATGCCGAGCAACGCACTCATCAAGCTGATCGAGAACCTTTGCATCGCTTGTCGCCAATCCGAACAAGTGCCGCGGGTGCGGCAGCCGATGAAACCCTCTCCAGCCAATTCTACGCCCGAACGATTTCTGGAATTTTTCTGGTTTATTTCTGAATTGTGTCTGAGGCTGCGCGCGCGCTTCGCCCCGCGTAAGAACGGAACATTGGGGCATCGGGGAGTGTTGGGAAGTCTTTCGAAAGGGTCCGCCCTGATCGCCTCGGGTGCGGCAACTTTCGCATGACTCTGGCATAAATTCGCCGCACCTCGGCAAGCATCACCCGCCTCCGAGTCCAGGCTCGGGCATCCCAGTTTCGCCGGCGCCGCCTCTACTGCTTGGCGGCGGCTTCCAGGTAGGCGATCACATTGGCGATGTCGGCATCGTTCGGGAGCCCGGCGAAGGGCATCTTGTTGCCGGGCACCTTTGTCTTCGGCGACTTGATGTATTCAGCGATATTGGCCTCGTCCCAGACCAGCCCGCCTGCACCCGCCTTCTTCATCGCGTCGGAATATTTGGCCTGGAAGCTCGGCAGCGAACCTGCCTTTCGGCCGATGACGCCGTGCAAGGAGGGACCGATCTTGTCCTTGTCGGTCGCCGCTTCATGGCAGACCATGCATTTGGTGAAGATCTTCTTGCCGGCATCGGCATCGCCCGCTGCAAAGGCCGGAATGGTCGCGATAAATGAAATTGCAAGAACGGCCGCGGTCAGTCTCATGGCATTCTCCTCCCTCAAATCGGCGCTGTCCGCACCGTGGATGCGATCGCATGTCGCCCGAAAGTAACCTTGGTTTTGGGACAGCGACATGCACAAGGCTAAAATTAGCGGGTTGCATGGCTACTTTTCGACGCCACGCGCTACAATGCCGCGCAGGGTAACGCATCACGCCGTATTTAGGTTGCAGATCGGGCCGCCGAACGCGACAAGGCCTGGGAACAATGCTATGATCCCGGCGGTGCAGGTCGCGGTTTCGCGTGGCCAGTCACGCAGACGGCAGCACCGAAAGCCGCGACCGAACCGGGCCCGATCCTGGAGGAATGGTCATGGCAAATTTCCATGTCTACGCAGCAGGCACCGGCAGCAAGCTCGAACATCCCGCTATCCGCCGGATAGGGGTTGCGGATGTTTTTGACGCGCTTCGCCGGGGATTTGACGATTTTTGGGAAAAACCCTCGCACTACGTCTTTTTATGCCTGATCTATCCGGTTGCCGGTATCGTACTGATCACCTGGAGCTCCGGCGGCAACGCGCTTCAGCTCGTCTACCCACTGATGACCGGCTTCGCGCTTCTGGGCCCCTTCGCCGCGCTTGGCCTCTACGAGATCAGCCGCCGGCGCGAACAGCAACTCGACGCGTCGTGGCGACATGCCTTCGACGTCCGAAAATCGCCCGCCATGCCGGCTATCGCCGCTCTCGGGGTCATGCTGGTGGTGCTGTTCATCGCCTGGCTGGTAACCGCGCGCGCGCTCTATGGGTACCTCTATGGCGACGCCGCGCCGGCATCGTTCTTCAGCTTTATCGCAGATGTGCTGACCACGCAGCGCGGCTGGACGCTGATCATTCTGGGCAACCTCATCGGCTTTCTGTTTGCCCTTGTCGTGCTCAGCACCACGGTCGTCGCCTTCCCGCTGCTGCTCGACCGCGACATCGGCGCCTACGCGGCTGTCGAGACTTCGGCGCGAGCGGTCATGACGAACCCCGTGCCGTTGCTGCTGTGGGGTCTCATCGTCGCCGTTGCACTGGGTCTCGGCTCGCTGCCGCTGCTCGTCGGGCTGGCCGTGGTCCTGCCCGTGCTCGGCCATTCGACCTGGCACCTTTACCGCAAGCTGATCGAACCGATGCCAGCCCCTGCTCCTGCCCCAGCCAAGGCAAAAACACGCAAAGGGAGCTGACCCGACTTGCCCGATGCATGCGCGCAAGGGTGACGCGGCAATGACATGCACAAAATAGAGGCGGCGTCGTCTTGCCGCCGATTGCTCGACGAAGGAGAGGCGCCCACCCTGTAAAGAGGCGGGCGCTCTTGTTCACGCCGGATGGCTGAAGCGAGCGACCCGCGCATCCCTCAGCAGATTGCGGAAGTCGCCGCCCGTGACATGCACCAGGGTCTTGTGATCGCCGGCTTCGAAATAGACATCGTCTTCCGCGCCAAAGCTTTCGTCGAGAATGACCGGCACGCCATAGGCGGCGCCCAAGGGCGGCACGGCGCCAATGTCGCAATCGCTGAACACCTCGCCGATTTCATCTTCGGAAGCGAGGCCCAGCCGTCTGTCGACCACGTCTTGCAACGTGTTGAACTCGACCCGGTGGCTGCTCGGAACCACCGCCAGCGCATAGCCCATCTCGTGATGGACCAGCACCGATTTGGCGAGTCGTCGGCCCGGAACATGAGCTGCCTGCGCCGTCTGGCTGCTGGTCGAGGTTCGGTGGTGGGCAACGGTATCGTAGGCGATGCCCTTGCCGGCAATATAGTCCTGGAGTTTCCTTGCGATCGTCATCGTAGGCGCCTTTCTGTTGGAGGTGGGGACGCGTCAGAGAACGTGGCACCCATTGTCCTCCCGTCATTTTTCCTGTCAACGAAGAAACGCGATCCGGCGAGCCGTCTATGGCCCCATGCCGAATGACAAGACACGGGTCAGCTCGGTGTAGCCGGACTCCAGAACCATGATCCACACGAACACCAGGATCAGCAGCGGCGGCACCAGGATCGCATAGGCAAGCGCCAGCCGCTCCCAGGCCATGTGCATGAACACGGCGACGATCAGCCCTGCCTTGAGCATCATGAAGGTGAGGATCAGGCCCCATCTGAGATAGCCCTGGAGGCCGAAATAGTCGATGCTGTAGGAGCCGGCGCTGAGGACGAACAGCCAGCCCCAGACGACGAGATAAAGCCTGATCGGGTGCTGCTGGCCTTCCGCGTGCCCCACCGCCTGGGCGGGAGCGGCGTGTCCTTGCAGCCCGTGTTCGCGCGCTTCTGCCTGTGCCATCGCTCCACCTCACCAAAGATAGAAGAATGCGAAGATGAACACCCACACCAGGTCGACGAAGTGCCAGTAGAGCCCCATGATCTCGACGCTCTCGTACTGGCCGCGCCGGCTGGTGAAGAACCCGCGCGCGCCGGCTTCGAAGTCGCCGCGCCACACCTTGCGCGCGGTGATCAACAGGAAGATCACTCCGATGGTGACATGGGTGCCGTGGAACCCGGTGATCATGAAGAAGGATGAACCGAATTGCACGGCGCCCCAGGGATTTCCCCAGGGCCGCACGCCCTCGGTGATGAGCTTCGTCCATTCGAACGCCTGCATGCCGACGAAGGTCGCGCCGAGCGCGGCGGTGACGAGCATCAGCACCGCCGTCTTCCTGCGATCGTGCCGGTAGCCGAAATTGACCGCCATCGCCATCGTGCCGCTCGACGAGATCAGGACGAAAGTCATGATCGCGATCAGGATCAGCGGAATGTCGCTGCCGAACAGATGCAGCGCGAAAACCTCGCTCGGGTTGGGCCAAGGCACCGTCGTCGACATACGCGCGGTCATGTAGGACAACAGGAAGCAGCCAAAGATGAACGTGTCGCTGAGCAGGAAGATCCACATCATGGCCTTGCCCCAGGAGACGTTCTTGAACGCCCTCTGGTCGGACGACCAGTCGGCCGCGATGCCGCGCAGGCCCGGCGGCCGCGGAGCGACCGGTGCGGCGTGTTCCAGCGTGGTCTCGGCCATGAGCATTTCCTCCTTCGGTACGGCCCGTCGCGCGGCCGTCTAGGTCAAGAGCCCCCGGCAGATGTCGATCACGTTATCCGCCCAGCCCATGAGCACGCAGAAAAGCACCAGCCAGACGGCAAGCAGGATGTGCCAGTATATGGCGCAGAGCTCGGTCGACAGAACGAGGCTTCCGGACCGGGCGCCTTGCCATGCGCGCACATTGACCCGGCCGAGCGCCACCAATCCGCCGATGATGTGAAGGCCGTGCATCGCGGTCAGCAGATAGAAGAAGCTGGCGGCAGGGTTCTCTGTCGCGAAATAGCCTTCGGCGGCGAAATCGCGCCAGGCGAGCAATTGCCCGGCCAGGAAAGCCACCGATGCCAGGGCGCCGGCGAGAAGGGCGAGCCGGAGATTGTCCAGTCGGGCTTTGTGCGCGGCAGACACCGCGCCTTGCAGCGCCAAGCTCGCCAGCACCAGCATGGCGGTGTTGAGCCACAGCAGCTTCGGGGCTGGAGCGGCCTGCCAGTCGGCATAGTCCATGCGCATGACATAGGCGCTGATCATGAGCGCGAAGAGCGCGCCGACCACGGCAAGGAACACGCCGAGCCCGATCTTGGCCGGATGCATGAGCGACGCTTCCGTCTGCGGAAACGCCGTGACCGGCCCGGCCTCGAGCCACGGCTTGGACATCAGCCGCTGGCGCGACAGCCACCAGCCGACAACGCCGGTTACGGCTACCAGCAAGATCAGGATCACGATCATGCGGGACCGCCTTGCGTCAATGGGCGCGGATCGTTCTGTGCAATGAAGTCTTCCGGCGCGCCGGGCACGCTATAGTCGTAGGCCCAGCGGTAGACCACCGGCAGCTCCTTGCCGAAATTGCCGTGCGGCGGCGGCGTGCCGGCCGTCTGCCACTCGAGCGTCGTCGCCCGCCACGGATTGTCGCCTGCCGGCCGCCCATGGCGAATGCTCCACAGCAGGTTGAACAGGAACACCATCTGGGCGAAGCCGACGACCAGCGCGGCCACGGTGATGAACGCGTTCAGCGTATGCACCGAAGGCGGGACGAAGGCCGTATCGCCGAGTTCGGGATAGCGGCGCGGCACGCCGACCAGCCCGACATAGTGCATCGGGAAGAAGATCAGGTAGGTACCGATGAAGGTCACCCAGAAGTGGAAGCGGCCCATCGCCTCGTTGAGCATCCGGCCGGTGATCTTGGGGTACCAATGATAGATCGCACCGAATACCACCATGATGGGCGCCACGCCCATCACCATGTGAAAATGCGCGACGACGAACATCGTATCCGACAGCGGCACGTCGACCACCACATTGCCGAGGAACAGCCCGGTCAGCCCGCCATTGACGAAGGTGACGATGAAAGAGAGCGCAAACAGCATCGGGATGGTCAGGTGGATGTCGCCGCGCCACAATGTCAGCACCCAATTGTAGACCTTGATGGCGGTGGGGATGGCGATGATCAGCGTGGTGGTGGCGAAGAAGAAGCCGAAATAGGGATGCATGCCCGAGACATACATGTGGTGCGCCCAGACGACGAAGGAGAGCGCGCCGATGCTGACGATCGCCCACACCATCATGCGATAGCCGAAGATGTTCTTGCGCGCATGCGTGCTGATGAGGTCGGAGACGATGCCGAAGGCGGGCAGCGCCACGATGTAGACTTCAGGATGGCCGAAGAACCAGAACAGGTGCTGGAACATGATCGGGCTGCCGCCATCGTGCGGCAGCGGGTTGGCGCCCATTTCCACGATCGCCGGCATGAAGAAACTCGAGCCGATCGCGCGGTCGAACAGCATCATGACGCAGGCCACGAAGAGCGCCGGAAAGGCCAGCAGCGCCATGACCGTGGCTGTGAAAATACCCCAGACGGTCAGCGGCAGGCGCATCAGCGTCATGCCGCGCGTGCGACCCTGAAGCACGGTCACCACATAGTTGAGGCCGCCCATGGTGAAACCGATGATGAACAGGATCAGCGACACGAGCATCAGGATGATGCCCCAATCCTGCCCGCCGGGCGTGCCCGAGGTGATGGCCTGCGGCGGATAGAGCGTCCAACCGGCGCCTGTCGGTCCACCCGGCGCAAAGAAGCTGCCGACGAGCACCAAAACGGCAAGCAGATAGATCCAGTAGCTCAGCATGTTGACATAGGGAAACACCATGTCGCGTGCGCCGACCATCAACGGAATGAGGTAATTGCCGAAGCCGCCAAGGAACAGCGCGGTCAGGAGGTAGATCACCATGATCATGCCGTGCATGGTCATGAATTGATAATACATGTCCGGCGAGATGGACGCGAAAGTGTCGGGAAAACCAAGCTTCAGGCGCATCAGCCAGGACAGCACCAGCGCGACGAGCCCGATGGACAGCGCGGTGCCGGCATATTGGATGGCGATGACCTTGGCGTCTTGTGAAAAGACGTATCTCGTCCACCAGCTGTGCGGGTGATAGAGTTCCACCTCCGCCACTTCCGCGGCCGGAATGAAGTCTGCTCCATGAGGCGTGACGTCAACCATCCCTGAACCTCTCCGCTCGTTCCGGTCCTCCTCGGGGCCGGTTTCATCAATGCCTTACTCTGCCTTCGCCTGTGCCGTCGCCGGTGCGGCAAGCACGCCCACCTTGGCGGGTGCCGACATCTGGGCAAAGGTCGACTGCTGCTGCAGCCAGGCCAGATAATCCTCCGGGGTGTCGACCTTCACGACGCCACGCATGAAGGCGTGACCGACGCCGCAAAGCTCGGCGCAAAGAACTTCGAAACTCCCTGTCTTAGTGGGGGTGAACCAGAAATAGGTGACGGTGCCGGGAACCATGTCCATCTTGGCGCGGAACTCCGGCACGTAGAAATCATGCAGCACGTCGATCGAGCGCAGCAACACCTTAACCGGCTTGCCGATCGGCAGATGCAGATCGGTCGCCACGACGACGACATCGTCCTGACCGTTCGGGTCCTGTGGGTTGATGCCAAGCGGGTTCTCGGAACCGATGAGCCGGGCGTTCGAGGTGCCAAGCTTGCCGTCCGCGCCAGGCAGGCGGAAGCTCCATTGCCATTGCTGCGCAACGACCTCGATCTCGGTCGCGTCCTTGGGAACGGTGACGAACTGGCTCCACACGAACAGCCCAGGCGCCAGCAATGCCGCGACGCCGACAGCGGTGACCACGGTCAGCCAGGATTCGAGCCTCCTGCTTTCGGGCTCGTAGTGCGCCTTCTGCCCTTCCTTGTGCCGGAAGCGGTACACGCAATATGCCATGAACAGCACGACAGCGGAGAAGACCGTCCCGGTGATCCAGAATGTGATGACGAGAGTGCTGTCGATATAGCCCCAGTTGGAGGCTATAGGCGTCCACCACCAAGGGCTCAGCACATGGAACAGCACCGAGCCGACGACAATCAGAACGAGTACGAGCACAACGGCCACCCTCGGTTCCTCCCGGCGTTCCGAGGGACTCTGTCCCGCAGGAAGGCCGCGCTCATTATGCGCGACTTACTTCGGAAATACTAGGGGAGGTGGCTGGCGGGAGGAACGTCATACTTCGCAGGGGCGACGCGCGCGCGGCGGACGGTGAAGAGCGAGGCGGGGCAGCGAGGGACAGCGCGGATTGACCGGAAGAAGCGGGCCGCGGCGCGCTCGGAAGGCTCGGGGTTCCTCGCCC
The DNA here is from genome assembly GCF_000513935.1 of Mesorhizobium sp. WSM3626. Classification (GTDB taxonomy): domain Bacteria; phylum Pseudomonadota; class Alphaproteobacteria; order Rhizobiales; family Rhizobiaceae; genus Mesorhizobium; species Mesorhizobium salmacidum. The sequence continues at coordinate 62,664 of NZ_AZUY01000038.1, forward strand.
CCGCGGAGTGGGGTTCCGAAGGACGGGCGAGACCCGTGCCTCGCCGGCAGGTGGCTCGGCGAAGCGGACACGAAGGGGCGAGCGCCATACGCGGCAGAGTCCTCGCCTTACGAGGGGAAATCTCCAATCCTCAATTGCCCGTTGAAGCCCGCGCCCGCTTCCGCTAAGAAGCCGTGACTTGCCGGTTCACTGGCTGGTTCGTTTTCTGGACCCTTCTCCTGAAAGCACCCGTAGCTCAGCTGGATAGAGCGCTGCCCTCCGAAGGCAGAGGTCACAGGTTCGAATCCTGTCGGGTGCGCCAATTTCAAGCGGTCCATAGGTTACGGTTTATACCGGAGACATGGGTAACACTTTTGGCCCGAACGGGTTTTGGAGTGGTTCGAGCCTGCATGTCTCATCGTCGAAATATCCCAAATCGTAGTCCATGAAGCTGGCCAGCCAGATGTGATCCTCGACCTGTTTGATGCCGACGGTCTGGCCGGCGAAGACGAGGCTGAGATTGATCTTCTTTCTGTTATAGCAGATGCGGCCGCAGGTGGTGACGGTGACGGCCTTGTCGTGAAACGGATAATCGAGATCGGGCAGGCCGGCATAGGGCCGCGTTGAGGGTGCGTAACGCTCTGCCGGGCAGTCCATGCCGAGCGCCTGGTGGGGGCGTTCA
>NZ_AZUY01000039.1 GCF_000513935.1 Mesorhizobium sp. WSM3626
CGCGGTCCGACAGCCCGTAAAGCGACTGCAAGAGCAGGGCCTTGAAGAGAACCAGCGCTGGCCAGCCGGGATGGCCCGGACCACCATGATTGAGCCCGCCAAGCAGCTTCTCGAAACGGTACCACTTCACCAGCGACTCGATCCGACCCAGGATTCCCGACGAGCCAACCGCCTTGTTCCCAAGGAACGCCTCGACAAAGCTCATCTGTCCCGTCCGCTTCACCGCCATCGCAAATCCCTCCGAGCAATAATCGAAGTGAATCACAATGCCAGAATTGCGCAACAAGCCCCTTGTGGGAGAAGGTGGATTGGCGCGTAGCGCCAAGACGGATGAGGGGTGTTCCAGCTTGGCGCCTGCGTTTCACCAGATCCGCTTCACGCCTCTCCGAACACCCGCTTGAAAATCGTGTCGACGTGCTTGGTGTGGTAGCCCAGGTCGAATTTCTCGCGGATTTGCGCCTCCGGCAGCGCTGCGGTCACTTCCTTGTCGGCCAGAAGTTCCTCAAGGAAATCGGCGCCTTGTTCCCACACTTTCATGGCGTTGCGCTGCACCAGCCGGTAGGAGTCCTCGCGCGAGAGGCCAGCCTGCGTCAGCGCCAGCATCACGCGCTGGGAATGCACCAAGCCGCGGAACTTGTTCATGTTGTTCAGCATGTTCTCGGGATAGACGACAAGCTTGTCGACGACGCTGGTCAGGCGTGACAGCGCGAAATCGAGCGTCACGGTGGCGTCCGGGCCGATCATGCGCTCGACCGAGGAGTGCGAGATGTCGCGTTCGTGCCAGAGCGCCACGTTCTCCATCGCCGGCAACGCCATGGAGCGCACCATGCGGGCAAGGCCGGTGAGATTTTCGGTCAGCACCGGATTGCGCTTGTGCGGCATCGCCGACGAGCCTTTCTGGCCCGGCGAAAAATACTCTTCCGCTTCCAGCACTTCGGTGCGTTGCAGATGCCGGACCTCGATCGCCAGCCGCTCGATGGACGAGGCGATGACGCCGAGCGTGGCGAAGAACATGGCGTGGCGGTCGCGCGGGATCACTTGCGTCGACACCGGCTCCGGCTTCAGTCCCAGCTTTTGGGCCACATGTTCCTCGACATAGGGCTCGATGTTGGCGAAGGTGCCGACCGCCCCTGAAATCGCACAGGTGGCAATGTCTTCGCGCGCGTGCACCAGCCGATCGCGGCAGCGCGAGAATTCGGCGTAGGCCTGCGCGAGCTTGATGCCGAAGGTGGTCGGCTCGGCATGGATGCCGTGGCTGCGGCCGATGGTGACGGTGTCCTTGTGCTCGAAGGCGCGACGCTTGAGCGCGGCAAGCAACGTATCGATGTCGGCCAGCAGGATGTCGCTGGCACGGGTGAGTTGCACCGCAAAGCAGGTGTCGAGCACGTCCGAGGACGTCATGCCCTGATGGATGAAGCGCGCGTCGGGCCCGACGAATTCGGCAAGATGGGTGAGGAAGGCGATGACATCATGCTTGGTGACGCGCTCGATGGCGTCGATCTTCTCGATGTTGAATTCCGCCGCGCTTCCCTTTTCCCAGATGGTTTTGGCCGCTTCCTTGGGGATGACGCCCAGTTCAGCCAGCGCGTCGCAGGCATGAGCCTCGATTTCGAACCAGATGCGAAACCGGGTTTCGGGCGACCAGATGGCGACCATTTCCGGCCGGGAGTAGCGAGGGATCATATGGATCGATTTCCAGCTTCGCGTTGCGTTGGTCGCGTCCTAACAGAGGCGGGCAAAATGCTCAACGTTGCTGCCGCGCAAACCAGAGGCTGGTCAAGCGGAAATAGTGCCGGATTCCACAGGCGAGTGAAGGCGAACGCATGGACCTGAGAGGAGATTGGACGCGGTTGATTGCCCAATCAAAACGTCGTGCGGGCCAAAGCCGATGCATCCAATCCGCTCGTCATTTGTTATTGTCGGCAATTCCAATGGCAACCACCCCAATGGAGAACCTGACATGACCGACACCAGCAAAATTCGTGAGCACATGGAAGTCGTCGGCGCCGATGGCGTGCATATCGGCACCGTCGACAAGGTCGATGGCCAGCGCATCAAGCTGACCAAGGCCGACAGCGGCGAGGGCGCCCACAAGGGTCATCACCATTATATTTCCCTGGCCCTGGTTGCCGAGGTCGATGGCAAGAAGGTGTGGTTGTCCGCGAATTCCGATGTCGCCGTGACATTCGAGGAAGAAAAATCCGATCCGGTTTGATCGATGGCTTTAGCCCAGGCGTGACGACCACACGGGAAACAGGTCGCCATCAGCCGGCGTCGCGGCAAACACGCCACGGCTGATGGCGCGCGCCATGGTGGCGCCGGCCGCGGCATAGAGGTCGACCGTTGCGTCGGCGGTCAGTTCGACCCCGCTCTTGCCGGTGGCCAGCGCGAACACCAGGTCGCCGTCGGCCGGCGTGTGCGTTGGCCAGATGGCGCGCACGAAGCCGTCATGCGCCGAAATCGCCAGGCGTTTCGCGGCGGCCTTGGTGAGGACCGCGTCTGTCGCGATGATGGCGATGGTCGTGTTGCCGCCGCTTTCCATCTGCCGCCCGTGATCCTTGTCGCGGTATTTCAGCAAGATCCGCTTTGCGTCTTCGGGCATGGGCGAGGGATAACCGAGCCCGCCGAATTCATCGCCGATTTCGAAGGGCGCCGCCCAGAAATAGCGGGTGCGGCCGACGGTGACCGATCCGGTTGGGTTGACGGCGGCCAGCGCGCCGATGGTGACGCCATTGTCCAGCAACGTCGAGGCGGAACCCAGGCCACCCTTTAGCCCCGACGTCAGTGCACCGGTACCGGCGCCGGCCGTGCCAAGTTGGAAATCGACGGCGGCTGCCTGTACCGACTCATAGCCGAGGTCGCGATAGGGCGGATAGCGGCCCCAGTCCTTGTCGCCGCCATTGCGCAGGTCGAACAGGATCGCCGCCGGCACGATCGGCACCCGGAAGCCGCCCACCTCGAAGCCGATGCCGCGTTCGCGCAGCGCGGCCTGCACGCCCGATGCCGCATCGAGGCCGAAAGCCGAGCCGCCCGACAGCACGACGGCATGGATTGTCTCCACGGAATTGTGCGGTTCCAGCAGATCCGTCTCGCGGGTCCCAGGCGCGCCGCCAAGGATTTGCACACCCGCCACCGCCGGCTCGTCGCAAAGGACGGTCGTCACGCCGGACTTAAGCCTGGCATCGGAAGCATTGCCGACGCGCAGGCCGGCAACGTCTGATATGAGATTGCGCGGACCGGTGCGGAACATCAGTTGTTTTCCAAGGGCACGAAGCGGGTGCCGTCGAAGCGGAAGACACGGTAGGGGCTCTGGTTGAGGTCGCCCTTGGCGTCGAAGCGGACTGGCCCGATCGCCGTGGTGAAATCATGCCCGGTGAGCGCATCGGTCAGTGGTTTGCCGGACTTTGCGGCGTCCGCCGTCGCCGCCTTGGCGATCTCGACCGCCGCATAGGCCGGCAAGGTGTAGCCATCCGGCACGATCTTTTGCGCGGAAAAGCTCTCCAGCACTTTAGGGTCCGCGACATCGGCCCATTCGGGCGGCGCGATCATCAGGGTGCCCGTTGCATAAGGCACGTCGCCGGGCGGCGTGCGCAGGTTTTCGCCGCCGGCAAGGACGATGCCCGTCTGGAGCTGGGCGGCATCGCGCCCCATGATGGCGATGTCGTCGCCGTCGCCGCCGGCAAAAACATGCGTGGCGCCGGCCTTTTTCAGCCGCCCCACCAGGCCGATCTGGTTGTCGAGCTGCGGCCGGAACGTGTCGACGAAGACCGGTTTCAGCGCTGCCTGCTCGGCCGCCGCGCGAAACGTCTCGGCGATCTCGCGGCCATAGATGGTGCCGTCATCGATGATGGCGAACAGTTCGTCACGCCACAGCCGGGTGAGGTTAGAGGCGACAGCGTTGCGCTCATCGTCGCCGCGTGGTCCCAAGCGATATACCGGCCAGCCGGTCTCGGCGCGGCGGTCGGTCAGGCTTTCGGTTCGCACGCCGATGGTGATGACCGGGATGTTGGCGTCCTTCAGGACAGGCATCGCCGCTTCGATAGCCTCCGTGCAGAGGAAGCCGATCACGACATTGACCTTGGCTGCCACGAACTCGCTGGCCGCCGCGGCGCCGCCGTTGCCGGTGCAGGCGTCATCCACGGTCTTGAACTGGATGCCGTTTGCCTCTGCCGCCAGCCGGGCGCCGGCCTCGATCTGCTTGCCGAGGATGGCCGATGGTCCCGACAGGGGCGCGGCGACGCCGATCGTGAGCGTCTGGGCGCCAGCGGCACCGGTCAGCAACAGCCAGGCCAGTGCGATGGATATCGTTCCCCCGGATCGCATCCTGCCGAACCGTCCCTCCAAGCCCGTGCGCGCGGGCGCCAATTCCCGCCAAGACCTAAAGGCTGTCCGGCCTTGGTGCAACACGCGAATTCCGGATATGGGCCAAGCACTTCGCTTGTGGCATGTGATGTCTGGCCATATATAACAGTTCAGGTTTTGGCTGTGGAAATCTCCAGTGCTGAAGATAAACGATATTGGACCGCAGGCCTATCGCGACGCGATGAGCCATTTTGCCGGTCACGTTCATGTGGTGACCACCGACGGACCCGCCGGCAAGCGTGGCGCGACGGTGATCGCGGCTTGTTCCGTGTCGGACACGCCGCCGACCATCCTGGTCTGCCTCAACCGTGAAAACCCCAAAAACGAGCCGTTCGTGAAGAACGGCAGGTTTGCCTTGAACACGCTGGCTTCGCACCAGGAGCCGCTGTCGATTGGATTCTCCGGTATGACTGGGTTGCCGGTCGAAGAGCGTTTCGCGCTTGGCGAGTGGGACGTGATTTCCACCGGCGCGCCGACGCTGAAAGGCGCGCTCGCCGTTTTCGATTGCGAGTTGATCGACACCAAGGACCTGGCCACCCATCGTGTGCTTTTTGGCAAGGTGACAGGCCTTCGCATGGGCGATAATTTGCGGCCGCTGATCTACCACGCGCGCGGCTACCACGTCCTGCAAAGTGGGGCGGTCGCACCCACGGAGAAAGAATGAGCGACTTGAAACCGCGCCCCGTGCCGCGGACGATCGATGAGACGCTCGATCTCCTGACCGGCGCGGACTATGTCGCGGACCGGTCGCTGGCAACGGTACTTTTCCTGTCGCTGCGCATGAAACGGCCGCTTTTCCTCGAGGGGGAGGCCGGCGTCGGCAAGACCGAGATCGCCAAGGTGTTGGCCGAGGCGCTTGGCCGCCGGCTGATCCGACTGCAGTGCTATGAGGGGCTCGACGTCTCCTCGGCCGTCTATGAGTGGAACTACGCCGCGCAGATGATCGAGATCCGCATGGAGGAGGCTGCCGGCAAGGTCGAGCGCTCCGCCATGGAGCGGAACGTCTTCTCGGAAAAATACCTGATCCGCCGGCCGGTGCTCGATGCGCTGACCGGCAAGACGGGCGCCGCCCCGGTCTTCCTGATCGACGAGCTCGACCGCACCGACGAAGCGTTCGAGGCCTTCCTGCTCGAGATCCTCTCCGACTTCCAGGTGACGGTGCCTGAGCTGGGCACGATCAAGGCGGAAGAGCCGCCGATCGTCATCATCACCACCAATCGCACGCGCGAGATCCACGACGCTCTGAAGCGGCGCTGCCTCTATCACTGGGTCGACTATCCCAATGCGGAACGCGAGCTGGAGATCGTGCGCCGCAAGGTGCCTCGGGCCAACCAGCGGCTTTCGGCCGAAGTGGTCTCCTTCATCCAGAAGCTGCGCCAGCTCGAGCTGTTCAAGGTACCTGGCGTCGCCGAAACCATAGACTGGGCCGGTGCACTGACCGAACTCGACAAGGTGGCGCTCGATCCGGAGACCGTGTCCGACACGATCGGCGTGCTGCTGAAATACCAGGACGACATTGCCCGCATCGGTGCGGGTGAGGGCCGGCGCATCCTCGACGAGGTCAAGGCCGAGCTTGCGGCGGCGGAGTAGGGGAATGAAGGCTTCGCGTCCCGACCCCAGAGAGGCGACCGAGGACGGGCGGATCGCCGACAATATCGTCTATTTCGCCCGCACCTTGCGCAAGGCCGGCATGCGGGTCGGGCCGGCCTCGGTCAAGGACGCGATCGAGGCGGTGCTCGTCGCCGGCATCGGCTCGCGCGATGATTTTTACTGGACGCTGCACGCCGTGCTGGTCTCGCGCCATGAGGATCATGCCACCTTCGACGAAGCCTTCAGGCTGTTCTGGAAATCGCGCGAACTGATCGAGAAGCTGCTGGCGATGTTTTCGCCGGTGGCCCCTGACGTCAGGCAGAAGCAGAAGCCGCGCGCGGCCGAAAACCGCGTCAGCCAGGCGATGTTCGAGGGTCATCAGAAGAACCAGACGCCGCAGGAAGTCCCTGAGATCGAAGTCGACGCCCGCTTCACCTTTTCCGGCAACGAGGTGTTGCGGGGCAAGGATTTCGCGCAGATGAATGCCGCCGAGATGGCGGACGCCAGGAAGGCTATCACCGAGCTGCGATTGCCTTTCGACATGGTGCGGACCAGGCGCTTCAAGGCCGATGCGCACGGCCGCCGCATCGATCCACGTGCCATGATGCGCTCGGCGGCGCGCACCGGCGGTGAACTGATCCTGCCGAAATTCCGCTCGGTCCGCGAAACCCACCCGCCGCTGGTGGTACTGGCCGACATTTCCGGTTCGATGAGCCAGTACACGCGCATCTTCCTGCATTTCCTGCATGCGCTGACGGAAAAGCGCCGGCACGTGCACACTTTCGTCTTCGGCACGCGGCTGACCAATTTGACCCGGCAGATGCGCCACCGCGATCCCGATGCCGCCCTTGCCGATTGCTCGGCGGCGGTCAAGGACTGGTCGGGCGGCACGCGCATCGGCGATACGCTGGCCGAGTTCAACCTTGTATGGTCACGGCGCGTGCTGGGACAGGGCGCGGTGGTGCTTTTGATCACCGACGGGCTGGAGCGCGACGACGTCATGGGCTTGTCGGAAGAGATGGAGCGGCTGCACAAATCCTGCCGGCGGCTGATATGGCTCAATCCGTTGCTGCGCTTCGATGGTTTCCAAGCGCGCGCCCGAGGCGTCAAGGCGATGCTGCCGCATGTCGACGAATTCCGCTCCGTGCACAATCTCGAAGCGCTCGCCGATCTCTGCGCCTCGCTCGACAAGAAATCGGCGCTTTCGGTCGATCCGCGGCGCTGGATGGGTGCTGGCGCGAGGCACGCCGCATAGCCATATGTTTCCTGGTTCCCTGGAAAAACAGACCCTGAGAGAAGCAACGATGAGCGACAGCATTTATCTCGATGAGGCCCGCGACCCGCTGATCATCGCGGAAACCTGGATGAAGGACGGCAAGGATGTGGCTATCGCGACCGTGGTCGAGACCTGGGGTTCGGCGCCACGCCCGGTCGGCAGCCACCTTGTCATCGATGCCGGTGGCAATTTCCACGGGTCCGTTTCGGGTGGGTGCGTCGAGGGCGCCGTCGTGACCGAGGCGGTCGACGTCATCGGCTCCGGCAAGGCCAGGATGCTGGAGTTCGGTGTCGCCGATGAGACGGCCTGGCAGGTGGGCCTGTCCTGTGGCGGCCGTATCAAGGTTTATGTTGAGCGCTTGGGCTGAACTCGGATGGATCCCTACGCGCTGAAGACGCTCAATGCCGAACGACGCGCCCGCCGCGCGGCGATCCTCGTCACCGATCTCGGTGACGGTCGCGATCGTATCGTGCGGGAGGGTGATCAGGTCGCCGGCGATCTCGGAGCGGCGATCGCCAAGGCGTTTCGCTCCGGCAATTCCGGCTCCGTCGAGGCGGAAGGTCGGACATTTTTTCTCAATGCGCATCTGCCGCAGCCGCGCATGGTGGTGATCGGCGCCGTCCATATCAGCCAGGCGCTCGCGCCGATGGCCCGGATCGCTGGCTATCCCCTGGAGATCATCGATCCGCGGACCGCCTTCGCCACATCAGACCGTTTTCCCGATGTCGCCTTGCATCCCGACTGGCCGCAGGATGTGCTGGAGCGCCAGCCGCTCGACAGTTACACCGCGCTCGCCGCCGTCACCCATGACCCGAAGATCGATGATTTCGCGCTGAAGGCGGCACTCGACGCCAACTGCTTCTATGTCGGGGCGCTGGGCAGCCGCAAGACGCATGCCAAGCGCGTCGAGCGCCTGCTGGCGCTGGGCGCGAGTGCCGACCAGATCGCGCGTATCCACGCGCCGATCGGGCTGGACATCGGGGCGGCAACCCCCGCCGAGATCGCCGTCGCCATTCTCGCGCAGACCATCCTTGCCTTCCGCTCGCGCGGTCTCGATGTGAAGGGCGCGGCGGCGTGAAATTTGGTCCGATACCGATCGAGGCCGCCGAGGGGGCGGTGCTGGCGCATGCTACCACCGCCGGCGAAAAACGGTTTCGCAAGGCGCACAGGCTGAGCGCCGAAGATGTCTCCATACTCGAAGGGGCGGGTATCCTGCAGGTTGTCGCGGCCGTGCTGGCTCCTGACGATCTCGGCGAGGACGCCGCGGCTCAAAGAATTGCGCAGAGCATGACCTTTGGCGGCATCGAGGCGAAGCCCGCCGCCACCGGTCGGGTCAATCTCCACGCCAAGGCGGCTGGTATCTTCACGGTCAACGCCGCTGTCATCGACGCCATCAATGCCGTCGATCCCACCATCACCATCGCCACGCTGGCCCGGCATGCGCCGGTCGAAAAGGGCCAGATGGTCGCGACGGTGAAGATCATTCCCTTCGCAGTCCCTTCCACACTGGTCGACGCCGTGATGAAAATCTGCGCCGGCGTCGAAATTTTTGCCGTCAACGCCTATCAGCCGGTGCGTGTCGGTGTCATTCAGACGGTGCTGCCGGGGATCAAACCAACTGTGCTCGACAAGACGTTGCGCGTCACCGAAGCCCGGCTGGCGCGCTCGGGCGGCAGGCTGACGGCGGAGCGCCGCACGCCGCATGAGATCGGCCCTGTCGCCGAGGCCGCCATCGCGCTTGCGCGCGACAACGACATGGTGGTGATCTTCGGGGCTTCAGCCATGAGCGATTTCGCCGACGTCGTTCCGGCGGCGATCGAGAGGGCCGGGGGGATTGTTGTTCGCGCGGGCATGCCTGTCGATCCCGGCAATCTGCTGGTGCTCGGCACGCTCGGCGGCAAGCGCGTCATCGGCGCGCCTGGCTGCGCCCGCAGCCCCAAGGAAAACGGCTTCGACTGGGTGCTCGACCGGTTGATTGCAGGCCTCGATGTCACCGCGCGCGACATCGCCGGCATGGGTGTCGGCGGCCTGCTGATGGAGATACCGACGCGACCGCAGCCGCGCGAGCTGCTGCCGGCCAAAAACCGGCTCAAGGTCGGGATCGTGCTTCTGGCGGCGGGCCGGTCGAGCCGCATGGGCGGACCGAACAAGCTGATGGCGCTGTTCGACGGTCAACCGCTGGTGCGCCGCACCACCGAACGCGCGCTCGCCTCGAAGGCTTCAGGCACGATTGTCGTCACCGGCCATCAGCGCGAGCGGGTACGCGCGGCATTGTCGGGCCTCGACGTCATCTTCGCCGACAACCCCGACTTTGCCGATGGCCTGTCGACCTCGCTGAAGGCCGGAATTGCCTATCTGCCGCAAGACGTCGCCGGTGCCATGATCGTTCTGGGAGACATGCCGGGTGTCGCATCCGACGACCTTGACAGGCTCATCGATGCCTTCCGCCGGGCCGGCGGCAACTCAGTGGTCCGCGCCTCTCATCAAGGCAAACGCGGCAATCCGGTGCTCCTGCCGCGTTCGCTGTTCGCGGCCCTCGCCCATCTCGAAGGCGACACCGGCGCACGCCATCTGGTCGAGGCCGAGGGGCTCGATGTCATCGATGTCGAGATCGGCGAGGGCGCATCCGTCGATGTCGACACCCGAGAGGCGCTGGAAAGCGCAGGCGGCGTGCTGCAGGATTGACAAACCCGGCCTGTATTCCGCATGCCTTCTATATGGCATTCCCCATCTTGCTTCGCCGCCGCTTATCTCGCGCTTTCCTGGCCTTTCTGGCTGCAATCATATTTCCGATCGCTGCCCACGCTGATGCTCTCACGCTAAAACCCTTCAAGGACGATGTCTTCGCCTATCCGGCGACGCTCTCATCCGACAGCAACGGCGCCTACACGGTCATCGATTACCGTGAGATGCGCGACATCAACCAGCGCGACGAGGTGCCGGAAAAGCGCGTGCATGCCCAGTACACCGACACCGGCGTGCGCAAGGTGCAGCAGGATTTGATGCTGAAGACGGACGCCGGCGATGTCAGGCATGTCGCCGTCGGCAAGACGCAAGGGGCCGCCGTCATCGTGCTCTATCTGCACGGGCAGGGCGGCAGCCGCAAGCAAGGCATCGACGACTTCACCTTCGGCGGCAATTTCAACCGCCTCAAGAACCTGATGGCCGGCAATGGCGGGCTCTATATCTCTCCGGATTTTCCTGATTTCGGCGACAAGGGCGCAGCACTGGTCGCGGCCCTGATCGATCACTATGCCGAACGGTCCCCGGGCGCGAAAATCTTCATCGCCTGCGGCTCGATGGGTGGAGCGCTGTGCTGGAAGCTTGCCGCGCGCAAGGATACTGGCGGCCGCGTGAATGGAATGCTGCTGCTCGGATCGCTGTGGGACGAGGGCTTTCTCGCAAGTCCCGCCTTCAAGCGTCGCGTGCCAGTGTTCTTCGGTCAGGGCAGCCATGACGTGGTCTTTCCCGTGGCCAGCCAGGAAGCGTTCTTCCGCTCTATCCTTGCGAAATCAAAAACCTATCCGACCCGCTTCGTCCGCTTCGAAACCGGTACCCACGGCACGCCGATCCGCATGGTCGACTGGCGCGGCACGCTCAACTGGATGCTGTCGAAGGCGCCGTAAGGGCCAATGTGTGTGGACCGCTCTAAGGCGCGGTGTTGTAGTCGACAATGGTCTGCGGATTCTCCTCGCCGTCATAGGACGCGTCGACGTCATACTGAACCAGCGAAAAATCGCCGTTCCGGAACAGATACGTCCCGGCATCCGAAGCATCGCCGACGCCGCGCCATTTGTTGAACGTGGTGATCGTGTGGGCGTCCTGGTCATAGTCGGAATTGACCGCCCATCCTGTGGTCTGGAAGCCGATTACCGTTACACTCAACAGCTTGCCTTCGCTGTCATTATTCTCGTAGCGTATATCGGTCTGAGGCTCGGCGAACTGCAATTGCCTGACACCGTCCACCTCGTCGGTCATGTAGTAGACCGAGCTTTCATTGTAGGCGGCGGCCGAGCAGGAGAAGTGGAACAGGCGGGTTTCCTTGTCCGGGTCGCCCGGCTGAGCATTCTTGTCCTTGTATTTGATCGAAAAGACCTCCGGCTCATTGGCCAAAAGATCCTTGTCGCACTGGTCGCCATAGGTCGCGAGGAAAGTCTTCTTGGCCTGTTCCAGCGCGGTATCCTTCTTCGGCGGCGGCGGACCGTCGCCGCAGCTTGGCGGCAACGCCTCGTCGAGACCGGCGGTGGAGGGCTTCAGCGCACCCTTGTCGATGAAGATCGGCTGGAAGGGTGGCGCCTGGATCTGGACATTGACTTGGCGCAGCGTGTAGCAGCCGGCGAAAACCTTCGCTTCGCCCTTCTTGTCGGTTGCCTGGATGGCGACCGGGACGTTGTAATAGATGCTGCCCGCCGCGCCCTCGTCCGAAATCGGACCGGTCCTGACCTCCACCCTGTCGGTGCCGTCATAGCCCTTGACGAATGTATCGAAATCCTTTGCCGGCTTTGTATCGCCGTAGTAGCCCCAGGCGCGCGCGAATTCATGCCGGTTGATGGCGCTGTAGAGAGAGCGGACGACCGCATCCGCGCTCGACCGATCATCGACGTAAGGCGCTTCGGGTGTATCGCTGGCGGCCAATGTCGTCTGACCTGTCGTGGCAAGGGAGAGAAGGGCAGTCGCTGCGAGAAGGGCGCGTCTCATCGGGAATCTCCGCTCGATAACGAAGATTCTACCATGGCGATTGCGGCGACGTGGTGACGCCGTGCGGCTTCAGCTTGAAAAATCGGGCTTGAGGGCGCTAGGTCCTCCCGCCGGCGTTCCTGCCGGACAGGAGATCTGACGTGACGATATCGATGTATGAGGCATCCGTGCCCGTGTTTTCAGCCAGGCTGAAGGCACTTTCCAGTGTGCTGGCGGCAGCCGAACAGAATGCGCTTGACCGCAAGATCGACCCGCAGGTGTTTTTGACGGCGCGGCTTGCGCCCGACATGTTCGCGCTGAGCCGGCAGGTGCAGATCGCAACCGACCATGCCAAGGGTGCGCCCTCACGGCTGGCCGGCCGCGAAGTGCCGAAATACGAGGACAATGAAGCAAGCTTTGCCGAACTCGAAGCGAGGATCGCCAAGACGGTCGGCTATTTGGCGACTTTTTCGGCAGCCGATATCGACGGGTCGGATGACAGGATGATCGAGTTGAAGCTGGCGGGCCGGGAAACGACATTGCGCGGCATGCAGTATCTGCTGCATGTGGCCATGCCCAACTTCTATTTCCACCTCACCACCGCCTACGACATCCTTCGCCACAATGGCGTGCCGCTTGGCAAGGCGACGTTCCTGGGATCGCGTTGAGGAATTGAGATGTCCTGGATCGATCCGGGACATCTCGCACCTGCTTAGCGGATGGACATTTCGCGGGCGATGCGCGGGAAATCGGCGGGCTTGACGCCGATGTCGGCACGCTCGGCGTTGCTCATCGAATGAAGCAACGCGAGCGCCGCGCGATATCTCTGATGTTCCTGCGGGCGCGGCCGGGCGAACATTTCCGTGAAGAAACCCATGTTTCAGGCTCCTGATTGGTCCTCCACGCCAGACAGTATAGGTGAATCGTGAAGATTGTGCATTGCAGCATTTGCATGCCTGCCATGCCCGGATGATTTTTTTTATTTTTTTGCGGCCCCGATGAAACTTCTGCGCGGCGCCAGTCGTAGGCTTCGAAGCTGGCACCATCGCCAGTTTTCCTCGCCACTCCTGGCGAATTGTCGGGCTGATTGAAGGTGCAGTCGATAGCAATCCTCGCAACGGCTAAAATTCGTTGCGACCGGCGGCATGTATTTTTAACGAGCCGGTTCTATGCTCGGTAATCCAGACAGTCAGGCAAGGGAGGCTGACATCGCTACCAGCGCCAAGCGTGATTTCGCTTCGTTGCTCGACGACCTCTTCGTTGCCTCTGACAAAGGCGACGACAGCGAGGGCGAGGAGACCGGCGCGCGCCCATCCATCCCGTTCGACTATCTCTCGGTCGCCGATGAACTCCATTCCGGCCGCATCAAGGTATCCGCCGCGGAATATCGCGAGGCTGGTGTCGATCTGGCCAGCGAATTTGCCGCCTTGCTTGAACAGGCCAGGCTCGCCCTGGCTGGCGAAGAGCCGAAGCCGGAAGAAAAATTACCGCCAATCGATCCTGAATCGATTGCGGTCGAACTGGGATTGGATCAGCCCAAGAACGCTGCCGATTTCGGTCGCATGCGCCGCAGCTTTGCTTTCGCCAATCATCCCGACCGCGTTGCCCCGCATTTGCGCCAGCGCGCCATGATCCGCATGCAGATCGCCAATATGCTGATCGACGAGGCCAAGCGCCGCGGCGTGGCCGCCGCACGCCGCTAACCGCCTCTGCTCACGCAAAAGTCGGCCCGGTGAGGCTTGGAGAGCGCCTCCGCTTTTCCTATAAGATGCGAATTCCTCTCCGCGCAGCCGCGCATACCTTCCCTCCGGAGCAGAATTCCATGCACAAACGCCGTCTCGGTCGGACCGATCTTCTTGTTACCCAGATTTGCCTTGGTTCGATGACCTGGGGCCAGCAGAACACCGAGGCCGAGGGCCATGCCCAGATGGACCTGGCCTTCTCGCGTGGCGTCAATTTCATCGACACCGCCGAACTTTATCCGATCCCGCCCAAGGCGGAGACGCAAGGGCGGACCGAGAAGATCATTGGCAGCTGGATGAAGGCCAAGGGCAATCGTGACAAGGTGATCCTTGCCTCAAAGGTCGTCGGCCGCACGGCCAATGCCTGGTTTCGCGGCGACCGGCCCTCGCAATTGGTGCGGGCCGATATCTTTGATGCCATCGACAAGTCGCTGGCCAAGCTCGGCACGGACTACCTCGACCTTTATCAAATCCACTGGCCGGAACGAGACATCCCCTGGGGTGCCAACCCAACGCGCATCGGGGCGGTGGCGCGGCGTGCCGATTCTGTCTGCGCACCAGTCGGCGAAACGCCGATCGCGGAGACGCTCGCGGTGTTCGAGGAACTGGTGAAGGCAGGAAAAATCCGCCATTTCGGCCTTTCGAACGAGAGTTCGTGGGGCGTGATGCGCTTCCTCGCAGAGGCCGGCAAAGAGATCGGTCCGCGCGTCGCCTCGATCCAGAACGCCTACAACCTCGTCAACCGCACCTTCGAGGTGAACCTCGCCGAGATTTGCGAGCGCGAAGGGGTGTCGCTGCTTGCCTATTCGCCGCTTGCACAGGGTTATCTGACCGGCAAATACGATCACGGCGCCCGCCCGCAGGGCTCGCGCTCGCAACTGTTCAATCGCGGTCAGCGTTATGAGACGCCCAATGCCGCCGAAGCGCAACTCGAATACAATGAACTGGCGCGCTCTTTCGGCCTGGAGCCGGCGCTGTTTGCCAATGCCTATGTTTCGAGCCGGCCCTTCGTGACCTCCAACATCATCGGCGCGACAACCATTTCCCAACTGGAAATGGCGCTGTCCTCGGTGGATGTCGTCTGGACCGAAGAAATGCAGAAGGCGGTGGACACCGTTCACCAGAGGGTCGGCAATCCCTGTCCGTGACCGATCCCGGGCGCGGAATTGTCGAGTAACAGCAACGGGGGAAGACAATGGTGGACTTTTCGATCGAGGCCGTGCGTGGAAAATTCCCCGCTCTCTCGCTGACCGACAAGGACCGGCGACGCATCTATCTCGACAATCCTGCCGGCACGCAGGTGCCGCAGGCCGTGGCCGACGCGGTCTCGCGCTGCCTTTTGACGACCAACGCCAATCTCGGCGGCTATTTTGAAACGACGATCGCGGCGCAGCAGGTCGTCGACGAGGCGCATCAGGCGATGGCCGATTTCCTCGGTGCGGCAAGCCCGCAGGAAATCGTCATCGGCGCCAACATGACGACGCTGACCTATCATATGTCGCGAACGCTCGGCCGCACGATGAAGCCCGGCGACGAAATCATCCTCACCCGCATGGATCATGAGGGCAATGTGTCGCCCTGGCTGCAACTGGCCGAGGACCTTGACCTCGTCGTGCACTGGCTGCCGTTCGACGAAAAGACCTGGCAGATCGAGGAGGCGACGCTGGCAAGTCTGTTGTCCGGGAAGACTCGGCTGGTGGCGTTGAACTACGCCAGCAATCTCACAGGCTCGATCAACAGGGTCCAGTCCTTGACCCAACTTGCAAAAAACGCCGGAGCGCTGGTCTATGTCGACGCCGTGCAATTCGCACCGCATGGCCTGATCGACGTGCAGGAGCTCGGCTGCGATTTTCTGATCTGCTCGGCCTACAAATTCTTCGGTCCGCATATGGGCATATTGTGGGGCCGGCGCGACGTTATCGATGGTTTGAAAGCCTATAAATGCCGCTGTTCCTCGAACGGACTGCCAGAGCGTTTCGAACTCGGCACGCCGCAGATCGAACTGATGGCCGGGCTCACGGCCGCGGTCGACTATTTTGCCGCACTCGGCACGTCAGCCGGCGAGGAGGGGTCGAGAAGGCGCAGGATTGCCAAGGCGTTCGAAGTCTCCATCGCCCATGAAAACCCGCTGGCACAAAGGCTGATCGATGGGCTGTCCGACATTTCAGGCCTGTCCGTCCACGGCATCACCGATCCGAAACGGCTCGGCGATCGTGTGCCGACTGTCTCCTTCACCGTGGACGGCATAGTGCCCGAAACGATCGTGAGGCAGATGAACGCCGAAAACATCTTCCTGTGGTCGGGCCACAACTATGCCTGGGAAATCGTCCACCAGCTCGGCATTCCTGCCGAGCAGGGCGTCGTGCGCATCGGCATCGCGCACTACAATATGGCGTCCGAAATCGACGAGACGCTTGAGAGCGTTCACCGGGTGATTGCCATGCTCAGGCAGCAACGCCCCTGACGCGAACTTGCATTGTCACCGCGCCTTGCCGCCAAAACCGGTGAGGAAGGCGGTGAGATTGTCGCCGAGCGCGTCGCAGAGATAGCCGCCCTCCTGGACGATGACCGTCGGCAGGCCAAGCCCGGCGATCGCCTCGCCGATGCGCGAAAAGCCCGGCGTCGTCACCGAGAGCCCGCCGAACGGATCGCCTTCGAACGCGTCGAGGCCGAGCGCCACGACCAGCGCATCGGGAGAGAAGGCGCGGATACGCTGGAACGCCACGCCGAGCGCTTCCAGAAACGCCGCATCCGCGGATTTCCGCGGCAGCGGCAGGTTGAAATTGTAGCCAAGTCCCGGACCTTCACCGCGCTCGTCGGCGTGGCCCCAGAAGAACGGGTAGAACCGCACCGGATCGGCATGCAGCGACACCGTCAGCACATCAGGTCGCGCATAAAAAATGCCTTGCGTCCCGTTGCCGTGATGCAGGTCGACATCAAGGATCGCCACGCGGGCCGCCTGTTTGCGCAGTATTTGTGCCGCAACGGCTGAGTTGTTGATGAAGCAGAATCCGCCGGCGACATCGGCAAAGGCGTGGTGGCCGGGCGGGCGGCACAATGCATAGGCGCCGGAAGCGCCTGCCGTCACCGTTTCCGCCGCCTCGACCGCGCTCCAGGCGCTCCACAGTGCACTTTGCCATGTCTCGCCTGAGATTGGGCAAGCGGTGTCGGCCATGTGATATCCGGCCTGGCCGACGGCGGAGGCCGGATAGGAGCCGTTGCGGGCGATCGGGTGGATGTTGGGGATGACCTCGGCCGATGCGCCAGCGATGCGCTGCCAGCGTTCGAAAATATGTTCGAGGAAGTCGAGATATTCGGGTGTGTGCACCGCCGAGACCGGGCCGAGGCCGTGATCGCGCGGCCGCTCGATCGTGCAGCCGGCGGACTTTGCGCCGGCTAACAATCTTTCGACGCGTTCCGGTTTTTCCGGGTTGGGCTGCGCCGCGCCGCTGGAAAGAAAGGCCTTGGGGTCGTGCCGCTTCTGCTCCTGCGCATAGAAGGCTTTCATTCCTGCTCCCCATTTTCCGGCGCGTCGGCGAAGGCGAAAAAGGCCTCGCCGATGATTTTCTGCGTCTGCTCGTAACTCGACCAGGCAATGCCCAGCCTCTCGTAAAAGGCCTTGGCGCCCTCATTGTCGGTATCAACGGACAACCTGAGATAGACCCCGCCATGGTTGCGGCACTCGGCCGCCACGCGCCGCAGCAGGCGCTCGCCGATCTTGCGGCCACGGAACCGGTCCTCGACATAGAGGTCCTGCACATAGACGCCAGGCCGGCCCATCCATGTCGAGAAGATCGGGAAATGCAGGCAAAGTCCGGCGAATTCGCCATCGACTTCGGCGACCAGGGTCGAGAAGGCGGGCTTTTCGCCGAAGCCCCAGGTTCTGAGATCGTCCGCCGTCGCGATGATTTCCTCGGGCGCACCGATATGGGTGCCGAGTTTCAGGATCGCCGCGTGGATGGTTTCGACATCATCGATGGTGCCGGGGCGGAGGAGGATCGCACTCATCACAGGCGCTGTCATCTCGTCAAAACGCCACCCGGTCACCGCCCTTGAGCGCCAGCATGTCCCGCGCCTCCGCAGGTGTGGCAATCTCCAGAGAAAGCCCGTCAAGAATGCCACGGATGCGGCGCACCTGGTCGGCGTTGGATTTCGCCAGCTGGCGGCCATCATAGAGGCTGTCTTCCAGCCCGACGCGCACATTGCCGCCCATCGCGGCTGCGATCGAGATCAGCGGCATCTGGTTCCGGCCGGCGGCGAGCACCGAGAACTGGTAGCTGTCGCCGAACAATTTGTCGGCGATGCGCTTCATATGGACGAGATTGTCAGGGTCGGCGCCGATGCCACCCAGGATGCCGAGCACGAACTGGATGAACAGCGGCCCCGACACCAGCCCCCGGTCGCGGAAATGCGCCAGTGAATAGAGGTGGCCGACATCGTAGCACTCGAATTCGAAGCGGGTGCCGCAGCCTTTGCCCAGCCGCTCGAGCACGCCTTCCATGTCGGCGAAGGTGTTCTTGAAGATGGTGTCGCGCGTGGCTTCGAGCAGCTTCGGTTCCCATTCGTGCTGCCATTCCCTTGGCTTGTCGAGCATCGGGAACAGCGCGAAATTCATCGAACCCATATTGAGCGAGCACATTTCGGGCTGGGCCCGAAGCGGCGCCGCCAACCGCTGGTCGAGCGTCATTAGCGAGGAGCCGCCGGTGGTGATGTTGATCACCGCATCGGTCGCCTGCTTGATGCGCGGCAGGAACTGCATGAACACATCGGGATCGGCGGTCGGCCGCCCGTCTTTTGGGTCGCGGGCATGCAGATGCAGGATCGAGGCGCCGGCCTCGGCCGCCGCGATGGCGTCCGCGGCAATCTGGTCCGGCGTCACCGGCAGATGGGGCGACATCGACGGCGTGTGCACCGAACCGGTGACGGCGCAGGTGATGATGACTTTACGCGGTGCCATTTGCTCTATCCCCGGCCTTCGACCGGCAGGTCTAGCTCGGAGGCCAGAACTTCAAGCGAGTCGCCGATGATGGAGATGATCTCGCCGACCTGCTCGCTGGTGACGATCATCGGCGGCGCCACCATGAAATTGTCGCCGTCGACGCCGCCCTTGACCTTGCGGCCATAGATGATCAGCCCGCGCTCATAGGCGAGGTCGAGCAGCCGCTGCGTCGCCCTCTTGCCTTGGTCGATTGGCCTCAGCGTATCGGGATCGGCGACCATTTCGGCACCAGTGAGCAAGCCTTTGCCGCGCACGTCAGCGATGAACGGGAAGCGCTTCACCAGCCCCTTCAGCCCGTCCATCAGCACGTCACCCATGGCGGCAGCGTTGGCGATCAGGTCGAGCCGGTCCATTTCGCCCAGCACCGCAAGCCCGGCGGCGCAGGCCAGCGGATTGCCGGCATAGGTGTGGCCATGCTGGAAACCGCCTGACGCGAGCAGCGGCTCGACCAGTCGCATCGGCGCCGCCAGCGCGCCGAGCGGCGCATAGCCCGAACCCAGCCCCTTCGACAGCGCGACGATATCAGGCCTGCAGTTCCAGTGGTCGCCGCCGAGGAATTTCCCTGTGCGGCCGGCACCGCTCATCACTTCGTCATGGATCAGCAGGATTCCGTAGCGGTCGCAGATCTCGCGTGTGCGGGCGTAATAGCTGTCCGGCGCCACCAGGGCCGCGGTCGCGGCGCCGCCGATCGGTTCCATGATGAAGGCGACGACGCTTTCGGGACCTTCGGCGAGGATCTTTTCCTCCAGCATTTCGGCGTAGCGGACGCCACGCTGCTCCATCGAGAGATTGTCGCGGTCGCGCCAGGCGGTCGGTGCCGGCACGGTCGGCATCACCCGCATCATCGGTGTGAAAGTCTCGGCCAGCGCATCGTCGCCGGTGATCGAAAGCGAACCAAGCGTGCCGCCATGATAGGAAGGAAAGCGGGTGATCACTTTCCAGCGGCTGGCCTGGCCGGTGGCGACAGCCCATTGCCGTGCCAGCTTGATGCAGGATTCCGTCGCCTCGGAGCCGCCGGAGACGAAGAAGATGCGGTCCATGCCTTCCGGCAATTTTCCAGCCAGTTCTCGCGCCAGTTCTTCCGCCGGCTCGTTCTCGAAATGCAGCCGGTAGGCGAAGGTGGCGCGGTCCATCTGCCGCTTCATCGCATCGAGCACATTGCGGTTGGAATGGCCGATATTGGCGACCATCGGCCCGCTCGATCCGTCGATGAAACGGCGGCCATCCTGCGTCCACATGTAGATGCCTTCGGCGCGGTCGATCAGCGGCCGGCGCAGGCTGGAGAGATAGAACAGATGCGATTGGCGCCGGGCATCGGGGTCTTGAACGGCGGGCTGGACTTTCGACATGTCAGGACTTTCCAAGATACCGATCGAGGACATTCTGGGTAACCCGTTCGACCATCGGGTCTTGTCTTAGCAGGCCGGCGACCCATTCGCAGCTTCCGGCGTGGAACACCTCGCCCTTGCCGCGTGGAAAGTTGACGATCATGCCATTGCCGCGTTTGACCTTTTCGAGATTGGCGTCGCTCGCCTCACCGAACAAGGTTTCGGCTGTGAAGCGGCCATCCTCGTCGGTGAGGAACTGGTCCTCGATCGGGATGTCGGCGCTTTCCTCGACCTGGCTGGCCATGCCGAGGGCCAGTACCTGCAAGCCATCGGGTGCGCCGCTGGTGGCGGTCGGATGGGGCAGGCCGCCGCGTATCTCGAAATCGAGCCCGTCGACTTCATAGCCATAGACATGGCTGTCGGCGCCGAGCAGGTCGCCGTAATAGATGCCGGTGCCGGCGAAGGCCCAGTGCTCGGGCCGATAGACCGGAAAGCCGCGTACGCCACGTGGCGCGCAGCCACCCCAGCCGGCATAGACACCACGTGTGGCGTTGAGCCCGAAGGTCGCCGAACCCGGCCGGCCGATTTCGGGCGCTTCCCAGGAATTGGTGGCGCGTGTCACGTCGCCGCCGTGATAGGCGGGATCCTCGGCCCGGGCGCGGTATTTGTAGCAAACCTGCCGGCGGCCTTCGTCCTCCAGCCGGGTCTGCCACATGAAATTGCCGGCAAAGCGTGCCGCATGGCCGCCGCGCTCGACATAGAAGTCGACCGCATCGCGCATTTCCCAGGTCCAGTATTCGTCGTGGCCGACGAAGACCGCGCAGTCATACCCGTCGAGAATCTCGGGCGAAAAATGCAGATCGTGCTGGCTTGTCAGGTCGACATCGTAACCAGCCCGTTCGGCAAAGCGAAAAAAATGGCTGTCGTAGCTGGCCCAGCCCGACGAAGCGTATTTCTTCGAATGGCCGGTGGCGAGCGCCCATTCCATGTGCGGATAGCGCGGCGCGGTCTTCGGCGGCACCGCGACCTCCAACGGCACGCGCGGCGCATCCCCGGGCAGCACGACGAAGCCGCGGCACCAGGGGCGCTGCGTCGACACGATGGGCGAGTACTGGTTACGGTCGGGGCCGGTGATGCCCTGATAGTGGTTGGAGCCGCCCCAGGTGTTGTAGGCAAGCCAGGTGCCCGTCGCCGCCACCTGCAGAACACGGCCGGGTTTCTTGCCTGGCTGCGGGCTGACAATGAACAGATGGTGGGATCGGATCGGCTTGCCGTCGCGTCCGTCGGCGGTCAGGGTCACGCGGTAGGCGCCGGACGGCCAGTCGTTTTCCACACGGAATTCAAAGGAGGATTCCCAGCCGCAGCCTTCGGCCGAGCATTGGTCCGGACTGTCCTGCCAGCGAGATGCGATGCCCGATTTCTCGAACGCCCTCGTCTCGGCGCCGCCGTCCCGAACGATCGTCATGCCGAAGGACGGAGCCGTGGAACTGACATGCAGCGTCACGGTTTCGCCGGCACGATACGAAAACCGATCACTGTAGCACCAGATCTCGCCGCGCTCGCCATCCATGCCCGGCCATTCGTAATAATGACCGCGCACGGCGTGGCGGCGTTGCTCGGGCGTCAGCCCGAAATCGGGGAATTCGGTCGGCAGGTTGATCATGAAGCCCTGGCCCATCGGAGGCGCCATTTCGGCGATCCGCCGGCCAGGCGTCAAATAGAAACGATCATGCCAGCATTCGTTAGCCGCACCCTTGGCCGCGCTCAGCAAACGGACTATCTCAGAGGGCGGCGGCGGTTCCGCCACGGGGACAGGCATGCTCAGGGTGCAAAAGGTCAAGGTTGACGATATCTACGTGCCCACCGCGCGCAAGAAGACGCTGCACCCCGAAACCGTCCGGCATCTGGCCGAGGATATACTGGAAAACGGCATGAAGATGCCGATCCAGGTCCGCCATGACGGGAAGCGGCACATACTTGTCGAAGGACTGCATCGTCTGGAGGCCGCCAAATGGCTCGGCGAGTCAGAGATCGAAGCCTATCTGGTGCAAGCCAAGCGCCACTGACGCGCAGTTTTTAGCCGGCCGACAATGCCTGGCTGATCCTCGCCAGACAAAATTTCCACAGACCATGTCGGCCCGCGCCGTGTTCGCTCGTCCTTGGGCAGAACCGGAGGAGACCCGACATGTCCAGATCGACTTTTATCGCCATTCTTGCCTCGCTCGCAGCCTTGGTGGCCGCGTCGGGCCCAGCCAACACAGAGGAGTCAAAGCCTGCCATGACGACCGAAACGACAACACTGCCGAAGCCGCAAAAATCCGGCCTGCTGCCGATCAACGGCGTGAACTACTATTACGCCGTCTATGGGAAGGGTGAGCCGCTGCTTCTGCTGCATGGCGGCCTCGGCTCCTTCGATATGTTCGCGCCGATCCTGCCCAAGCTTGCCGAAAACCGCACCGTCATCGGGGTCGACCTGCAGGGGCACGGCCGCACGGCGCTTGGCGACCGGCCATTCAGTCTGCAGGCGATCGGCGACGACATGGCCGGTATCGTCAAGGCACTCGGTTACGACAAGGTCGACGTCATGGGCTATTCGCTGGGCGGCGACGTTGCCTTCCGCATGGCGGTCCAGCATCCCGAGGCTGTGCGCCGGCTGGTCCTTGTCTCGACAGGCTATGCGGCCGACGGCTTTTACGACGAGATGCGTCCGCAGCAGGCGCAGGTGAGCGCCGCCGCGGCGGCGTTCATGAAAGACACGCCGATGTACAAATCCTATGTCGCCGTCGCGCCGCATCCGGAAGACTTCCCGAAACTGCTCGACGCGCTCGGCAATTTCATGCGCCAGAACTACGACTTCTCGGCCGATGTTCCCAAGCTCAAGATGCCGGTCATGCTCGCTTACGGCGACAGCGATATGTACAAGCCCGAGCATGAGATCAAGTTCTACCAGATGCTCGGCGGCGGTCTGAAGGATGCCGGCTGGATGCGCGAGAACCTGTCGCAGAACCGTCTGGCGATCCTGCCCAACCGCACCCACTACGACGTCTTCTTCGCCCCGGAACTGACGGCCGCCGCGCTGCCGTTCCTCAACGGTGAGACCAAGGTGAAGAGCTGGGACGAGGTGGTCGGCGAAGCCGAATGACCTCCACCATCTCCGCCGGCCGTCTCCAGCGAGACGGCCGGCGAGTTGTTCAGGAAGCCTTGGCTCGGCGCGGCTGCCTCAGATGCTTGATGCCGCTCATCTCGACGAAGTTCGTCGCCGACTCCCAGAGATAGTCACCGTAGAGAAACGGCTCGAACGGTTCGGCGTCGTCCAACGGCAGAGGCGAGATCTCCGCATCGACACGCGGCTCGTAGAAGAACGGTATAGAGAACCGCACCGTTTTCGGCGCAATGACCCGGTGCCGTGTCGCCAGCACGCGGCCGCCGGTCCAGTGTTCCAGCAACTGGCCGAAATTGACCGCCAGCGTGCCGTTGGCTGGAGGCACGTCGATCCATTCGCCGGCGAGGTTCTTCGCTTGCAAGCCTTCGACGCCGTCCTGCGCCAGCAAAGTGACGAAGCCTGAATCGGCATGTTCGCGGCCGATGATGGTGCGCGTCTCGCCCTTGTGGATCACCGAAAACTCCGGCCCGCCGGTATCGACGACGGCATTGGCGTCACGCAGGGGATAGCGGATCAGGCGCAGCGTCGAGATGCCACCGTCGAAATAGGCATCAA
The DNA here is from genome assembly GCF_000513935.1 of Mesorhizobium sp. WSM3626. Taxonomy (GTDB): domain Bacteria; phylum Pseudomonadota; class Alphaproteobacteria; order Rhizobiales; family Rhizobiaceae; genus Mesorhizobium; species Mesorhizobium salmacidum. Next base: position 23,693 of record NZ_AZUY01000039.1, read on the forward strand.
AGATCAGTTCAGGCAGGCCAAGCCCGCGGGCGATCGACCGCATCAGCATGGTGCCGACCGTCTCCATCGCGCGATAGTAGTCGGCTGCGGCGGTGCGCCAGCCTGGCAGCGCATTTTCGGCCGGCAGTGGTGTTGGCTCGCACAAGGGATCGTCGGAGGCTGACAGTCGCGCCGCGTCGGCAAGGTCCGGCCCCATGTCGATACCTTCCTTGTAGGAAACGGCTTGCGGCTGCAGCGGAAACCAGCCGCGGTAGAAATTCTTCTTCGTGTGATCGAAATTCCAGCGCAGCAGTTTCTGCTTCTCGGTGTCGGGAAGCGAAAAGATGCGCAGCACTTGCGCGCGCTTGTCCGGCGTCAGCCAGTCATCGCCGGGAAAATCCCGAACCGCCATGAAACCGATGCCAGCCGCGGCGGCCATGATCCTGGCGTCGCAGCGGTCGCGGGCGGGCGAGGGCGGTCCGAACAGAGCCGCAATGCCGATTCTTTCGATGTCCGCTGTCATGACGGTCCTGCCACATCACGATAATCGATGAGCTTGTATCAAAGCTTTTCAATTGACCCAATCGGTCTCGCCGCTACCTTGCCGCCTGTTCATTCCACCAATGGATCCAGACGATGGCAAAATATGAGGGCGGATGCCTGTGCAGGGCGGTGCGCTACCGCACCGACGCCGACCCCATCAACGAGCGCATCTGTCATTGCCGGCTCTGCCAGAAGGTGATCGGCGCGGCCTTCAATGCGCGCGTTCTGTTCCGCATCGATGATGTAACGGTCGAGGGTCCGTTGGCCACGGTCAACACCTCGCCGGATCTCAAGCGTGGTTTTTGCCCGAACTGCGGAACGACGATGTTTTCGCGGCGCGATTCCGCCGGCATCATCGGCCTTACGACCGGTTCGCTCGACGACCCGTCGCTGTTCAGGCCCCAGATGCATATCTGGACCACCTCGAAACAGCCCTGGGTGATGCTGGACGACGGCCTGCCGCAATATGAAGGCGCTCCGCCGGCCTAGGCTTCCTCCTTCCCGTCAACAGGAGGACGTGCCCCAGGATGACCAAAAAATAGTCCAAAGAGACACGCGATAGCCGGCAAAGCGTCATTGGCGGGCCATCTTTGTCATCCTATCTAAGCGTCGCGGGCCCGGCATTCGAGGAGACGACGGATGAACGACAGCATCAGCACCCTGGACGAGCTTTTGAGCGATCCGATGGTCCTGCTTGTGATGGAGCGTGACCGTGTGCGCCCGGAACAGGTGCGCATGCTGCTCGAGCGGGCTCGCCGGCCATCCGCGGAGGAACCTGTCGTGCCGCCCGCGCATGTAATTGCCAAGACCTGCCAGAAACTCTGGCTTTGCCCGTAATCGTCTTGCCAACCTCCACCCATGGGAGCATCGCCGGCCCTTCGGGTCGGTTTGAACCGTGCGCGGCTGACGCGGCGGCGCCAGCTTACAAATCCGTAAATTGATTCTACGCTACATGACGATATGGCTTGCTGGGCACCGATCGCCATCGATGCATTCGCTAGTCCGATCCCTCCCGTATGGAACCCGACATGGCTGATATCTGCACGCAAGGCGTCGACACGGGCTTTGTCGGCCTTGGCTTTGCCAAGGTCGCATTCCTTGGCCTGGTGCAAGGAATCACGGAACTGCTGCCGATTTCCTCAACCGCCCATATGCGCATCGTGCCGGCCGTGCTTGGATGGCAGGATCCGGGCTCCGCTTTCTCCGCCGCCATGCAACTGGCGGCCCTTGCCGCCGTGGTCAGCTATTTCTGGGGCGACGTGAGGGATCTTTTGTTCGGGTCACTCGCCGCCCTCACGCGCCGCGATTTTGCCGACCGGCATTTCCGTCTGGTGCTGTGGATCGTGCTGGCGACGATCCCCATCGTCATCGCCGGCGTGGCGCTCTCGGGCGTTCTCAACACCTGCAATTCGCCGTTGCGCAGCCTGACAGTAATTGCCTGGGCCTGTATCGCCATGGCGGTCCTGCTGGGGCTGGCGGAAATCTTTGCCCGCCATCGGCGCACCATGGCCGACGCGTCGCGGGCCGATGCATTGCTGGTCGGCGTCGCTCAGATCGGTGCCTTGATACCCGGTGTTTCCCGTTCCGGCTCGACCCTGACGGCGGCACTGGGGCTTGGCTTCAAGCGGGCGGAGGCGGCCCGTTTCTCGTTCCTGCTCGGGCTGCCGGCCATCGCGCTCGCCGGCCTCAAGGAATTGTGGGAGCTGCACAAGGTGCATCTCGATGCCCATGGATGGTCGGTTCTCGGTCTGGGCTTGCTCGTGGCCTCGATATCGGCCTTTTTCGCCATCTGGAGCCTGATGCGCGTGCTCGAACGCTTCTCCGCATGGCCTTTTGTTATCTATCGCGGTGTGCTCGGGCTCGTTCTGCTGATGGGCGTGGCGATGGGGTGGCTTGTCTAGGCCGGACCGGCACGCCTCCGGTGTTGCGCGGCTGCAACCGCCAGGAGAGCATCAACCCATGCCCGAAGATGTGATCGGACGCCTTCATTGACTCCCGGCAATATCCGCCCTTAACGTTCTGTTAACAAAACAGATGGGCGGGGCCGGATGGCATCCTCGATGGGTTGGCGCCGGAAGGCGAAGGGGCTGGGGCTTGCGATTGGCCTGATTGCTTTCTGTTCGGCGGCAAATTCCGCCTACGCGGCTCCCGTTTCCATGGTTGTCGGCGGCTCGACCTCCCAGCCGATCGGCCACTATGATTTCTGCAAGATCCATTCCGCCGAGTGCTCGATCCGTTCACCCGACAGCGAGCCGGCGCGCTTGACCGCCAGGCTGTCGCGGGAGATCAACGCCGTAAACCTTTCGGTCAACGCGCGCGTCAAGCCGATGAGCGACATGGACAATTACGGCAAGGAGGAATGGTGGGCCTATCCGGACAATGGCTTCGGCGATTGCGAGGATTACGCGCTGGAAAAGCGGCGTGAGCTCAACAGCCTGGGCATTGCCATAGCCAACCTCCTGATGACGGTGGTTCGCAAGCCGGACGGCGAAGGCCATGCCGTGCTGACGGTGCGTACCGACAAGGGCGACTTCATCCTCGACAATCTTGTCGACAAGGTTCGTCTCTGGAACCAGACGCCGTATCGCTATCTAAAAAGACAGGCGAGCGACGACACCGGGCACTGGGTCTCCATTCTTGCCGGCGAAGAGAAGCTGGTCAGCGCCGTCAAATAGCCGCCGCGGGCCGTCCGGGCTGTAGTCCACGCTCCCCCTCAAGCAAATCCTTCATCGTGCCGGCAAGCGGTGCTATCCACGACAGTTCGTTGGAACCGACAATCCGGAACGCGCATGGATTTTTTGACACTCCTGCATTCGGCACCCTTGTTGCTGGCCTTGCTCAAGGCCGCGTTGCCGCACGCGGTCGCCACGACGGTGGCATTCGGCCAGTGGTTCGCTTCGGTGCCGCCGTGCCGTGACGTCGCCTTCGAGGCGGCGAGCTTTCTCGTCTGCGAGGTCGATCCAAAACTGTATTCGATCGAACTGTTCTGGAAAGACCCGGCGGGCAAGCCTTTTCAATCGTTGCACAATCTCGACGACGCCCAGCGGACGGCCGGACGTACCATGCTGTTTGCCATCAATGCCGGCATGTATCATCCCGACCTCAGGCCGGTCGGCCTCTATGTCGAACACGGCCAGGAAATGGCCGGTGTGAAGACGGGATCGGGTAGCGGCAATTTTTCGCTGCAGCCGAATGGCATCTTCTACATCGGCGGCGGCAAGGCCGTGGTCCGGGCGACCAGGGACTTCGTCAGGCAGCGACCAGCCACCGACTATGCGACCCAATCAGGGCCAATGCTGGTGATCGACGGCCAGCTTCACCCGAAATTCCGGTCCGACGGCACGTCGCGCAAGAGCCGCGATGGCGTCGGGGTGCGAAAGGATGGGATTGCCGTCTTTGCCATTTCGAACGGCACGGTGACGTTCCATGCCTTCGCCCGCCTGTTTCGCGACGCGCTCGGTTGCGACAACGCGCTCTTTCTCGACGGCACGATATCGAGCCTGCTCGCTCCGGCCATCGGCCGCAACGACGACTACTGGAACCTGGGGCCGATGATCGGCGTCTTCAGGAGGCGCTGATGCTTGGCGCCCTGGATCGCGATACGCGCTAAGCCCGTGTATCGCGCCTGCCTCGCGGCCTGATGACAATTATGGCGACGATGATCGCCGCCACCATGGCCGCGATCACCGCCAAGCCGAACAGGCTGGTCGCGTCGAGTTCGGGCAGATTGTCGGCCCCTTTCGCCACCAGCCATCCAGGCGACAGCACGACCGGCGCCCAGACGATCGCCGACAGGATGTTGGCAATCTGGAAGCGGCGTCTGTTCATCCCCATCATGCCCGCGACCAGCGGCACGGTGGCACGCACCGGACCGAAGAAGCGGCCGACGAAAACCGCGGCGAAACCGTAGCGCTGGAAGAACAGGCGCGCCCTGGCGATCTCGCGGCGATAGCGGCTGAGCGGCCATTTGTGGACGACGCCGCGCCCGAGCCATTTGCCGAGAAAATAGGAGATGGTGTCGCCGAGCGTCGCACCGATCATCGCGGCGAGGAGAACCGGCAGCGGCTCGACGATACCGGCGCCCACCAGGCCGCCGACGATGATCAGCACCGTGGTGCCGGGCAACAGGATGCCGACCAGCACCAGCGATTCGCCGAAGGCCAGCAAGCCGACCACGAGGCCCGCCCAGGCCTGATGGTTCTCTATGAAACAAACGCTCTGGTCGATAAACGACTGCACGAAAGCTCCCTTTTGAAAGTGTTCCTCAGCTGCCGCTGTCGAGCAGGCCCCTGAGTTCGTCGAGCTTGTCGTTGACGAGCCAGCCGCGTGGCCCGGCGCCTTGTCAGGAATCTTGGGAACGCCGGCGCAAACGCCGCATGCCGTTCTCAACAGCCACATCATGGCGCTGTCAAGGCTTGGCCGGACCGCTGCCGGCGGCTGTCTGAAAGGGGCCACAGCTATGGTAAAAAACTTGATTCAATCTTTATTGGTAATTTCTCGTTCATAACTCGTCTGGTTGTCCGTCGGCCGTTGCCTTCGGTCTGTTGTGTTTTGAGTACAGGTCCAGATGCGGTTACCAGGCGTCATCAGTTTCGTGATCGCATCGCTGTGCCTTGCCGGCTGTTCGTCGACATCGGGCATGGATGCGCTCGACATGCAGAAGCCATCCAGTGAAACCACCAGTTCGGTTGTTCGGCCAAGCGCGCCGATCGCATCCGTTCCGCGGGCCAAGGCAAACGCGGCTCGCGATCGGGTCGAGGTTGCGCCCGAGGACGACACCGCTCGGCCCTTTGGCCTGGCGGAGGAGGAGACGGTGGCGTTTCCCGCAGCCGAACTGCCCGACAGCGTCGAGCCACCGATCGAGGAGGCTGCCCTGGTGTCCCCGCCGAAGCTGTTGTCGCGGGCGGTACCGCCCATGCTTGCAGGCCCGGTCACGCGCTACGGCTTCCGCGATGCCAAGCCGATCAATTTCGGCCGCTCGTCGCCCCGTCACCTTGCCGTGCACGGTGTCGACGTGTCGCGCTGGCAAGGCAACGTGAACTGGGAGAAGCTGCGCGCCCAGGGCGCCAATTTCGCCTACATCAAAGCGACCGACGGCGGCGATCATCTCGACCCGATGTTCGCCAGGAACTGGCGCGGCGCCGACGCCGCCGGCCTCAAGCGCGGCGCCTATCACTTCTTCTACTGGTGCCGCACCGCCGGCGAGCAGGCCGACTGGTTCATCCGCAACGTACCCAAGGTCGAGGGCGCGCTGCCGCCGGTGATCGACGTCGAGTGGAACGGCGACTCCAGCTGCCAGCGGCGGCCGTCGCGCGAAAAGGTGCTGGAGAAGATGCAGGTGTTCACGGACAAGCTGGAGCGCCACTACGGCCAGCGGCCAATCATCTACACGGCGCCGGATTTCTACCGAGACAACCTTCAGGGCGCCTTCCCGGACTACCCGTTCTGGCTGCGCGCCGTGGCCCGGCACCCGTCAAAGGTCTATCCCGATCGCAAGTGGCTGTTCTGGCAGTATTCCGGCTCCGGCCTGTCGCATGGCGTGACCGGCCGCATCGATCTCAACGTCTTCCATGGCGATGAGCGGCAATGGCGCGCCTGGGCCGGCGGCGGCGGCCGGCAGATGATGGCTGACTCGAACTAGGACCGTCCGTCGCCCAGGCGCTCATTCCCGGCCTATCGGAACTGGTTGCTCCCGCTGTGCTTTTCCTCGCTCAGCCGCAGCTTCGTCCTCAGGCTCATGATCTCGGCGATCGCGGCATCGATCATGGCGAGAAGCGTCAGCGTGTCGTGCTGGGTTGGGTCGGCCCTGACATAGGCGAGCTGGTTCACGATATCGGGTTCGTCGTCGGCTTTGTCACTCATGCGCATCGTCCCGGCTGTTGTCTTCTTGGATTTTATCCGATCGGGTCGATCGTCAAGTAGCCCTTTTATCACGTCATCGTGCGGATGGCCTTGCCGGCGTTCATCTCCCAATCTTGCGAATAGACAAGACATTTTCGTCGCCGTGCTGTCTATATGTGGGCTGCTGCACTCTTGGTCGTCGGGGGGGACGAGTTGGAGCTCAAATTTCTATTGGTTGGCTTTGCCTGCACGGTCGCCGGCATGCTGTCGATCGTCACCTTCCTGAAATGGCGAGAGGTCAAGGCGGCCAGCCGCTGGTTGCCGACGCCTGGAAAGATCGTCTCGTCGCGCGTCGAGGCGCGCGAGGTGACGAGCTCCGGCACTGGCTCGGAAAGCAGCACTTCGACCGAAATCCGCAATTTCCCGGCCGTCACCTATGAGTACAAGGTGGGCGGCAAGACATATCAAAGTTCGCACTACAGCGTGCAGGAGAACCTCGGAAATTTCGAAGTCGCCGAAACCCTTGCGCGGTTTCCGCGCGGCGCGGCGGTAACCGTGTTCTATGACCCGTCCAGCCCGGGCAAGGCCGTGATCGAGCGCACCATGCCGGACGGTGCCTTCAAGTTCATGATCCAGCTTTCGGCGGGGCTGGTGGTCGGTGCGCTGGTGCTGGTGTTTTCCGTCGGTGGCGTGCTGGAGGCAATCGGGCCGCATTTGCCTAAGCCGCAGAACCTCGGTGCCGCGGCATTCCTGCTGTTCATGGGTCTTTTTGTGCTGCGCATGGGCTTTGCCCAGAAATCGATGGCCGAGCAGGCGACAAAATGGCCGACCACCGCCGGCCGTATCGATGCGTCCGGCCTGCAGGCGATCAAGATCCGCGACCGGTTCGAAGGCGTGGGATACCGGCCTTGGCGCACTGTCTTCAAATCCCGCATCGTCTACAGCTATGGTATCGCCGGACAGCGCTACAGTGCCGATCGTGTCGCTTTCGGCGCCAGCGTGACGGCCTCGCTGCCCGGCCTCGTCGGCGGTCAGGCGAGGCGGTATGTTGAGGGCGGCAAGGTCGACGTGCACTATGACCCCGCCAATCCCGCCTCGGCGGTGCTCGAATGCCGGGTGCGCGGGCTCTGGCTGCTGTGGGTCTGTTCAGCAGGCTTTCTCGGCGGCGCGGCGTTGCTGGTCGGGCTGGTCTAAGCGTCGCCGCCTTCAGCAGCGGACGAGAGGTCCGCTGTCGAATCCCCGCCAGGTCAACCGCACCGTCGCGCCATCTCTTCTGATATGGATGATGCGCGAAAAGGGTTCGTCGAGCGATGGGTCCTCGCCATAACACTGGCTGGCGCGAACGATCCAACCGGTGGCGGTTCCGCGGAAGCTCGCGTGCTCGCAGCCGAGGTTGGGAAACGACAGGGCCGACTGATCCACCGTGAAGACAGTCTGGCGCTGGACGTCTGCGGTCGCATGGCAGTTCAACCTGTCCCTGGACCACGTCCCGACATAGGGCGCTGCCGCTGCGGCCGGCACAATCGTAGTTGCGGAGATCGCTATGATCATTGCCAAACGCTGCATCTTTTGTCTCTTGGGCCGCTGTGGCTGATCATACAGATTGCGGGTATGTGTGGGGCAAGTTTTCGATCGAGGTGCGATAGACACAGCGGTTCCGGATTTCGTTTATGGTTTTGCACGGATGATGCGAGACTGGGTAGCCCGGCGCAGCCGGCCCTGCTTCACAACGCTGTCTCCGAGATTTCGATGATCATTCGCAAACTGGCCTTTGTTGTCCTGGGTTCGATCGGGCTCATGCAAGCGGCGAGCGCCAGGGAATGCCTCCTGAGCCATGCCACCTATCGGGAGCCACGTTCGGGCGCGGTCATGCAATTCCGGCCGCTCGACAACGAACCGGCGGCACTGACGACGCAGGTGTTCTCGCTGACCGTGCCCCATACCGACATAAGTCTGCCGGCGGACATCACCTGGACCAACGGCAAAAATTCATTTCCGCTCGGCACCATCCGCCACGCCTGCACCGACGACGACCGCGAAGCGGGCCTTCAGGACGGCAGCGGGCTGTGCAGGATATGGGACGGGCAGGTCTACGCCCTGACCGGAGGCGGCGCCGAGCAACTGAATTCCCGCGAAGCGACACCGGCGCCGAAAGGGCTGCTGCTGCCGGAGTTCGGTGCGACGTTCGCCGAATGGCCGGATTTCGCCAACGCCAACCCCGACGGCACGGCCTGGGATGCCTTTGTGCTGACGGGATGCAGCGATGAATAGCGCGATGAGACTGATCAGCTTGACCTGTGCCCTGCTTGCGTCCGCATCGATTCCCGTTGTGGCGGGCGAACCGGCGCCGTCGCGCCCGCCCATCGACAAATGTGTTTGGGAAAGGCTGAGGGACAAAAATATCGGGCTCGCCGCCTGGGTACAGCGCTGTGATTTTGGCTTCCGCCAGATTCATTTCGAATTCGTCGGCAATGCGCTCGCCATCAAGTACAGCGATGGCGGCGCGGCCGACCCGCTTGTCGAGGTGTTCGACATCAAATCAGGCGAAACCGCCGATGCTGCCGTGCAGCGGCTGTTCCTTGAAAAGACCGACAAGGCCGTCAGCGCCCGCTGTGTGCTGACGCCTTACACCGAGGGCACCGTGCCTGCGGACGTCAAGCGTTACACATTCAGTCCTAATGCTGCCTATGCCAAGAAGTTGAAGGCGCTCGCCAATGACGGGGTTCCCGAGCCGCCCTGCGGCGAATGGGGCGAAATGCCCGACGGCATCCAGTATTTCGAGGTGCCGGCGGGTGAGGGGCGCAAGCTGCTGTTTGTCCGCGTCGGTCAGGACGAGCCGATGTTTGATGAGCAGACGTTGCGGATGTTGCCGGTGGGGTAACTATTTGCTTCACTTTACCGGACACCTTCTCCCTCCAGGGAGAAGGTGCTCGTTGTGTTGGACTATTTTTTCCGAGACGATTCGTTTCTCGTGTCCCCGTATCCAGGTTTTGGCACCCGTTCGACGGTCGTGGTATTGGGCCGGCGCTCGGCTTCTTTCACTGGGATAAAATGACCCGTTTTGGAGTCCCGGCCTAGGTCGAAGGTTTTACGCTCTTTGTTTGCCATCTCATTTTCTCATAGATGCATTGCACCAAAGCTACCTCGACTCCGAGCGTCAGATTCCCCTATAATAACCTTGCTACAGGAGAGGGAAACCAAACTCTTCGCCCCGCGTGGGCTTCGGCTTTTTCGCGGTATCCGAAGCCGGCTCTCAGGAGTCGGCTTCGGTGTTTTCCGAATTGCCTCTGTCGTTCTTTTTCCAAGTCTCGATCGTATTTCGGATTTCGACTGAAAGTATCCGCTTTTCCGATAGCTTCAGCTCGTCCAGGCGACGTTCAGCCGCTTTGCGACTTACCGAGAAAAAATCTACGACCTCAGAAACACTGGTGAATTCGCGGATCAGCCACTCTGGCATAAGGAATGCCGCAGCAAATGCGTTTGCTTGCCACTCGGCACTCGCATAGGCGGGAAGTTCCTTCATTTTTGAGTATTTTGCGGGAGCGCGCTCCATCGGTACCGCGCACTCATGCTGGACGAGATGTCCAAGTTCGTGAGCCGCTGTCCATCTGCCTCTGCCGCCGAAATTGCACGCGTCGAGATAGGTGCTTTCGGAAAGTACGATCTTTGGAGGCGCAAATTCAGTGTAACCTTCAGCGCCACTCATGCGATGATCTTCTTTCACCAGAAGTGCGAAGTGGCCAAATAATTTCGGCATCTCATTTTCCAGCAACGCCACCATGTCCGGCGCTTGACAATCCATTGGAATACGCAGTGCCTGCCGCCAAGCCGCAGCCACTTGCTCTACACCAATGCGGCTTTTGGCCGGCACACAGTAGTCGTGACTCATTTTTCGTCTCCATTAAGGGACATGTTTAATTTTCGAATGTCGTCAGGCGACATTTTATTTATAGTTCTAAAAAGCCTGCGAGCCAGCGCCGCCCGTTCTTTGTCCACGGGTACGAAACGAATAACGTTCGATCTAGAATCTGCGAGTATTTGCAGGTGTTTATTTGTTACTTTATCTAGTTTGAGCCATTCGCAAAAGCGTTGGACATAGCCTTCTGGAGGTTGCTTTTCCCCTGTTTCGACAGCCGAAATAAAGGACGGAGAACAAGCGAACTGCTTTGCTTGGTCGATCATCCTCATTTTGGTGGTTATGCGAATATCTCGACAGGCTGACCCGAAAGGCGTGAGATTTTGGTTGGCCATATTTTTCTCCCAGCTTTTCACCTTGAGGTGAAATTATTCTTCAAAATAAAGCCCGACCAAAGAGGTCGGGCTATAGTTTTCTCAGCTGCACCCGCTCGTCGAACCACACGTATCGCACTTCTCGCAGGTGCCGTTTCGCACCATGGTGAAGTTGTGGCATTCGGAGCATTCGTTGCCGGTGTAGCCCTGCATCAGTGATTGCTGGCGGCGGGTCGCGGCAAGCGCCTTCGCCTCGGCTGCTTCATGGGCGGCGGCGTCTGTGAACAGTGCCGAGGCGCCTGAAGCCTCGTCGGCCTGCTCCTCGTAGACAATGTCCTCGACCAGTTCCCTGGCTCGCTCCTCATAGTCACGCTTGTAGGCGATGGCCTCGTCGCTGGCGGGCTTGAGCGTCAGCACGTTGGATCCAGAAAAAGCAGTCGTCACGGTCCGGGCAGGAGCCGAGGGGCTCGAAACTCCACCAAAACCTTTCGGTTCGGCGCTGGCACCCGACACCAGCTTCACCGGCGAAACACCCCGCGTTAGGCCCTTCGAGAACGGCGTCGCCTTGCCTTCGGTGATGCCTCGGCCAAGTGCAGTCTTGTCGAAATCTGACTGGTCGACATGGGCGAGATCGTGGCGGCTGAGGTAGGACACAGCCAGTTCGCGAAACACGTAGTCGAGGATCGACGTGGCATTCTTGATCGCGTCGTTACCCTGTACCATGCCGGCCGGCTCGAACTTGGTGAAGGTGAAGGCTTCGACATATTCGTCGAGCGGCACGCCATATTGCAGGCCGAGCGAAATGGCGATGGCGAAGTTGTTCATCATCGCGCGGAAAGCAGCGCCCTCCTTGTGCATGTCGATGAAGATCTCGCCGAGGCGCCCGTCATCGAACTCGCCCGTGCGCAGGTAGACCTTGTGGCCACCGACAACCGCCTTCTGGGTGTAGCCCTTGCGGCGGTTCGGCAGCTTTTCGCGGTCGCGGTAGAGACGTTCGACGACGCGCTCGATAATTTTCTCGGTCACTTGCGCCGCGCGCGCCGCAGCCGGTGCCTGGATCAGCTGCTCGATCGCATCGTCCTCATCCTCCTCGCCATCGGCGAGCAGCGAGGCATTGAGCGGCTGCGACAGCTTCGAGCCGTCGCGATAGAGCGCGTTCGCCTTCAGCGCCAGTTTCCACGACAGCATGTAGGCGCTCTTGGCATCCTCCACCGTCGCGTCGTTCGGCATGTTGATGGTCTTGGAGATGGCGCCGGAAATGAAGGGCTGGGCGGCCGCCATCATCTGGATATGGCTGTTGATCGAAAGCGAGCGCTTGCCGATCTTGCCGCACGGGCTGGCACAGTCGAACACGGGGAGGTGTTCGGCCTTGAGGAAGGGCGCGCCTTCCAGCGTCATCGCACCGCAGACATGGATGTTGGCGGCCTCGATGTCCTTCCGGGAGAAACCCAGCGCCGGCAGCATTTCGAACGAGAAGTCGTTGAGCTGCTCGTCGGTGAAGCCGAAAGTCTCCTTCACCCAGTCGGCGCCGAGCGTCCACTGGTTGAAGACGAACTTGATGTCGAAGGCCGACTTCAGCGCGGCGTTGAGCGCAGCGATCTTGTCGTCGGTGAAGCCCTTGGCCTTGAGCGAACCGGGGTTGACGGCCGGCGCCTGGTTGAGATTGCCGTGGCCGACCGCATAGGCCTCGATCTCGGCGATCTGGCTCTCGGAATAGCCGAGCGTGCGCAGCGCCTCCGGCACGGCGCGGTTGATGATCTTGAAATAGCCGCCGCCGGCGAGCTTCTTGAACTTTACCAGGGCGAAGTCGGGCTCGATGCCGGTGGTGTCGCAATCCATGACCAGGCCGATCGTGCCAGTGGGCGCGATGACGGTTGCCTGCGCGTTGCGGTAGCCATGCTCCTCGCCGAGCTCGATGGCGCGGTCCCATGCGGCCTTGGCGTGGGTCGCCAAATCCTGCTGCTTCAGGTCCGACGCCACGAGAGGCACCGGATTGACGGCGAGCTTTTCGTAACCGTCCTTGTCGCCATAGGCGGCGCGGCGATGGTTGCGCATGACGCGCAGCATGTTCTGGGCGTTGCGGTCATAGTCGGGGAAGGCGCCGAGCTCGGAAGCCATTTCCGCCGAGGTGGAGTAGGCGACGCCGGTCATGATAGCGGTCAGCGCGGCGCAGATGGCGCGGCCCTCGTCGGAATCGTAGGGAATGCCCGAAGTCATCAGCAGGCCGCCGATATTGGCATAGCCGAGGCCCAGCGTGCGGTAGTCGTAGGAGAGCTTGGCGATCTCCTTCGACGGGAACTGCGCCATCATCACCGAGATTTCGAGAACCATGGTCCACAGCCGCACCGTGTGCTCGTAGGCAGCGATATCGATCGTGCCGTCGGCATTGCGGTAGGGGAGCAGGTTGATCGAGGCGAGGTTGCAGGCCGTGTCGTCGAGGAACATGTATTCCGAGCACGGGTTGGAGGCCCGGATCGCACCGGCCGAAGCGCAGGTGTGCCAGTCGTTCATCGTCGTGTTGAAGTGCAGGCCGGGATCCGCCGACGCCCAGGCGGCGTAGCCGATCTTTTCCCAGAGGTCCCGCGCCTTCAGCGTCTTCAAGACCTTGCCGTCCTTGCGGGCGGTCAGGTGCCAGTCGGCGTCGGTCTCGACGGCGCGCAGGAAGTTGTCCTTCAGCGACACCGAATTGTTGGAGTTCTGGCCCGAAACGGTGAGGTAGGCGTCAGAATCCCAGTCGGTGTCGTAGGTCTTGAACGACATCGACTTGTAGCCCTGCTTGGCGAACTGGATGACGCGGTAGATGTAGTTTTCCGGCACCGCCGATTTCTTGGCCGCCTTGATTTCGCGCTTCAGCGCCGTGTTGACGGCCGGATCGAAGCAGTCGTCGTCATGGCCTTCGCAATTGACGCAAGCCTTCATGATCGCTTCGAGATGCTTCTTGACGATCTTGGAACCGGTCACCAGCGAGGCGACCTTCTGCTCTTCATTGACCTTCCAGTCGATGAATTCCTCGATGTCGGGGTGGTCGGCGTCGACGATGACCATTTTCGCGGCGCGGCGCGTCGTGCCGCCCGACTTGATGGCGCCCGCCGCGCGGTCGCCGATCTTGAGGAAGCTCATCAGGCCGGACGAGCGGCCGCCGCCGGACAGCTTTTCGCCTTCGCCGCGCAGCAGCGAGAAGTTCGAGCCGGTGCCGGAGCCATATTTGAACAAGCGCGCCTCGCGCACCCACAGATCCATGATGCCGCCCTCGTTGACGAGGTCGTCCTGCACGCCCTGGATGAAGCAGGCATGCGGCTGCGGATGCTCATAGGAGGATTTCGACTTCGTCAGCTTGCCCGTGAAGGGGTCGACATAGAAATGGCCCTGGCTTGGGCCGTCGATGCCATAGGCCCAGTGCAGGCCGGTGTTGAACCATTGCGGCGAGTTCGGCGCGACGCGCTGCGTCGCCAGCATATAGGCAAGCTCGTCGCGGAAGGCGCGCGCGTCTTCCTCCGACGCCTTGAAGTAGCCGCCCTTCCAGCCCCAATAGGTCCAGGTGCCGGCCAGCCGGTCGAAGACCTGGCGGGCGTCGATCTCGGAGCCGTAGCGCTCGGCTTCCGGCAGCTTGGCGAGCTCGGCCTCATCGGCGACGGAGCGCCACAGGAAGGAGGGGACGTCGTTCTCCTCGACCTTCTTCAGGCGCGCGGGAACGCCGGCCTTGCGGAAATATTTCTGGGCCAGGATGTCGGCTGCGACCTGGGAGAACTGCGCCGGCACGTCGATGTTGTCCAAGCGGAACACCACCGAGCCATCCGGATTCTTGATCTCGGAAAGCGCCTTGCGGAATTCGATCTCCGCATAAGCGGCCCCTTCTTGGCCTGCATGTCCTGGCTTGGTGAAACGACGCTCGATGCGCATTGGTCCGGTCCCTTTGTCTATATATAGCGCTTTCATCGGGGGATTTCTGCCCCCCAAAAGACGAAACGCGCAGTCCGCCGTTTGCCGGCATCGCGAACAATGCCGGCATCTCCTCTTCGCAGGCGCGGCCACGCACACGACAAAACGCTTGCCGGGCATTTGCCGAGGCTGCCAATCGACCCCGCGGGTCCCTCAAAACTGAATTTTTCGATTCCCTCATCCGAGGGAAGTTCACACTATCTAGCGTCGAACCTAGCTGCAAACACTAAATATAGTATTAACAGACAATTTATTCCAGTCCGACAATTCTCCCTTTCGTCGCCCCACCACCCACGATCCCAACGCTTCCGCCGGCCTCGTAAACAGGCGGAAATGCGGGCAAAACGCACATAATCCGGGAAAAAGACCGGGCTCAGAACTTTCCGGTCGCGCTCTCAACAGGAGCGCATGGCCTATAAAAGGCGACTCGTTTCGAGCCGTCAAGGATTCGTTTGCGTAGCTTTTGTGACCCCAACATCTTGTGTGTCACACATGTGGATAACGGGGATAGAATTGACCGCTGTGGCGGCCATTTTCCGGCGGCAGGCACACGCGATCACCCAGTCCGCGATACGCGGGCTGCGTAAAGACTGTCCCGCAGACAGCAAAAGCCCGGCAAGCCGGTGCGCAGGGCGTCAGCCGTAGTGCAGCTTCGGCTTGGGTTCGGTACCGGTGAACCGTACGCCGATCCGGTCGTTGCGGCGCCAGCGGACCTCGCAGCGATAGGCGACGCCGTCGAGCGGCACATAGAGAAGGAAATGGTCGGGAACCCGAGCTTCGAGCGGTATTTTCAGTTCGGCGCCGTCCGCATGCTGGTTGCGCACCGTGCAACCGACTTCTGAATTCTGGATTCCGGTGATGATCGTTCCACCTTTGAGCACGCGCGGCCGATGCTCGCGCTTTGGCTCGCCGGGATCTTGCTGAAGTGGGTCTACGGGATTCGCCATCGATCAAACCAGGAGTGACCGACTCTTAGCGGAGAAAAATTAGCAAACCATTGCGGCACAGCACAAGGTTGTGGTTACGCCGCGATACACGCAAAAGGCGTCGATTAGGAAAACCTGCGTGGGTCGGCGCAGAAATAGGCGATGATCTGACAGAGGTCGGGCTCATTGACCATGCGCACGGCTTCGCTGGAACTGACCCATTTGCGGGTGCGGGAGTGCTTTTCCTTCCAGCGGTCTGCGATCTTGTCGACGTGCAACGGAAACACCAGCACCTCGCAAGGCACTTCTTCGCCCGAAGCCAGCACCTTGGCATAGAAATAACGGCCGGCTTCGAGATGGGAGATGTTGCCGCGCAAACCGGCTTCCTCGGCGGCCTCGCGCGCGGCCGCTTCGCAGAGCGGCTCCCTGGCTTCCGGCCAGCCTTTCGGCAACACCCACCGGCCAGTGTCGCGGCTGGTGATCAGCATGACCTCGACGCCATCCTCAGTATCGCGCCAGGGCAGGGCAGCAACCTGCAGACGGCACGGCGCCGTGCCGAAGAGCCGTCGGACTCTTTCAGCAAGGTGGTTGTGCGTCGTTGGCCGTGTCAACATCGGAGAAGCTAGCCCCAGCCTCCAGAATCGTTTGCCGTCTTATGAATCTTACGGCTAATTGTGGCCAATAAAAGTAAAAACTTCGGTCACGCCGGCTAATTCCCGTCAACAAGGCGTCGATTTCACAGGATAGCTTGTCGGCGGGTCGCTCCGCGCAAGCAAATATCGTCATCGGCGCTGGCTTGATTGGCAAAAAGCGGCTTGCCTCGAATCAGCCGGCGTGATCGTCGGCGATCGGCTTCTGATAGGTGAAGCCCATGTCCCAGGGAAAATAGATCCAGGTGTCCTGGCTGACCTCGGTGACGAAAGTATCGACCAGCGGCCGGCCCTTGGGCTTGGCGTAGACGGTCGCGAAATGGGCCTTGGGCATCATTGCGCGCACGATGCCGGCGGTCTTGCCGGTGTCGGTCAGGTCGTCGATGATCAGCACGCCGGCGCCATCGTCGGCCAGCAAGGCCGGCGTGATCTCCTTCAGCACCTGCAATTGTCCCTGGCTGGTGTAGTCGTGATAGGAGGCGACACAGACCGTCTCGATGACGCGGATGCCGAGTTCGCGCGAGATGATAGCCGCCGGGACCAGGCCACCGCGCGTGATGCAGACGATAGCCTTCCATTGACCCTTGCTTGCGCCGGCAAGCCGCCAGGCAAGTGCGCGGGCGTCGCGATGGAACTGGTCCCAGGAGACCGGGAAAGCTTTTTCGGGAAGGGACATGTCTCGCGCACTCCGCGGCACGCGACAGCCGCGTGCAAGAAAACAGGGGAATGCGCGCGGAATTAACTGGAAACCCCACGGCTTGGCAAGGGTGGCTGGTAGCGATCGCTGTGGACTTACCGCGACAGGAAGGCTGCTACCTGTGCCGTGCGCAGCACCGTGCGCGTCACCCCGCCGAACAGAAGCTGGCGCAGCCAGGAGTGGCTGTAGGCGCCAAGCACCAGCAGATCGGCGCCGGTCTCGGCGATCCTGTTCTGGATCATGTCGTCGACCGAGGTGCCGCCCGATTTCTGCACCGAGACGCTGACGGTGGCGCCGTGGCGCGACAGCGCGGAGGCGATTTCGGCGCCCGCGGCCTCCGGGCTTTCGTCGAGCGTATCGGGTGGATCGATGACCAGTATGTCGGTTTTGTCGGCCTCGATGATGAAGGGCAGGGCATCGAAGGCGGCGCGGGCGGCCTCCTTGCTGCCGTTCCAGGCGAGCAGAACGCGTTTGAAGGTGGTGACGAGAGGGCCGGCATGCGGCACCACCAGCACCGGCCGGCCGGCATCGTAGACCAGCGTATCGACGTCTGCGCCAGGATCGCCGTCGGTCTCGCGTTGGGCGGCGATGATGAGATCGGCGGCGCGCACGTTTGAAATGCCGGTCAGCGCGCTGTCGCCGGAGAAGCTCTCCAGGCTGCGCCATTCGAAGGAAAGGCCGGAATCCTCGATGCGCCTCAGAAAGAAAGCCTGGAGTTTTTCGGCCCGCTCCCGGTTCATGTCGGCGGAAACCTGCAGGAACTCCGTATCGGGAAAACCCGTCGCCGAAGTGTAGGGCACCGGGAGCGCCTCGGCATGGATGCCGATCAGATGGCTTTCGAAGCGGCTGGCAAGCGGAATGGCGCAGTCGAGCACCCGCTCGGCGTCCTGCTCGTTCTGCAGAATGGCAACGATGGTCTTGAAGCGCATGATGGTCCCTCAATCTTGCGAGTGACGGGTCGCGGCAGGGAAACGTTACAGTGTCGGCCTTGGTTCCGGTTTGCGCCGGATCAGCTCGCCTTGCCGGCGAAGCCAGCCACCATGGCCTCGACATCGGCGCGCGCGGCTTCAAGCGCATCCGCGCCGCGGGCACGAACCACCAGTTCGGTCCAGAACTTGCCATCGCCATATTTGGGGTAGGAGCCGATGATCGTATCCGGATGCGCTTTCTGGATCTCACCCAACGGCCCGCCGACAAGACCCTCGCCGAACGGACAGTGCACCGTGGCCGACAGCATTTTCGTGCCGGTCTTCAGCGTCGGGACGACATTGTCGAGCATGGCCTGGAAGATCGACGGCACGCCGGCCATGACATGGACGTTGCCAATGCGGAATCCGGGGGCCACGGACACCGGGTTGTCGATGTGGTCGGCGCCGCGCGGCATTCGCGCCATGCGCTTGCGAGCCTCCGTGTATTCGATGCCGCGTGCGGCATAGCTCGCCTCCAGCAGGGCATAGGCCTTGGCATCGTATTCACAGGGCACGCCGAATGCCTTGGCGATCGAATCGGCCGTGATGTCGTCATGCGTCGGGCCGATGCCGCCGGTGGTGAACACATAGGTATAGCGTGTGCGCACGGCATTCACCGCCGCGACGATCTCGTCTTCCTCGTCGGGAACAATGCGCACCTCCTTCAGGTCGATGCCGACCGCCGTCATGATATCGGCAAGGTGGCCGATGTTCTTGTCCTTGGTGCGGCCGGACAGAATCTCATCGCCGATGACAAGCATGGCGGCAGTGACGATTTCAGGCATGGAAGGCTCCGGCAGACGGGTCGTCTGAATAGCGCGGCCGACGGGCGGCGGCAATGCCCGCCAAATGGCGAACGTTCCCACAAGGATATCACCCTGGATTGCAGTGGGCCGGTATGGTTCGTTCAGGATGAGGGCAAGCTCGTTTCCGCCTCGGGGCCCTGAGTACGATCAACGCCTCGCGAAGTCAGCCCGTTTTGCCCATCCTTGCGGCGGCATCGCAGGCGGATAAGGTGCGCGGCTCGGATCCGGGTGACGAATACTGATGTCGATTCTGCTCTGGCTGCTTGGCGCGGCCTTTCTTGCGGCAATCCTCTTGCTTGCCTCTCTGCTGCTGGCCACGCTGTGGATCGCGGCGAAAGCGGAAAGATTGGTGCCGCCGGTCGGAAGTTCCATCGAGATCGACGGCAACCACATTCACTATGTCGATGTGGGGCAGGGACGGCCGATCGTCTTCCTGCATGGGCTTGGCGCCCAGTTGCATCATTTCCGGCACACCGTGGTTGGCCGTTTCGGTCGCGGCTACCGGCTGACCGCGCTGGATCGTCCGGGGTCGGGCTATTCGACGCGGGCGAGGGGCGCAACGGGCCGCTTGCCCGAGCAGGCGGAGATCGTGCGGCGCTTCATCGAAACCCTGGGCTGGAAAAGCCACTGGTGGTGGGCCACTCCCTGGGCGGTGCCATCGCGTTGACCCTGGCCGTGGAACATCCGGAGGCAATTTCCGGTATCGCACTGCTGGCGCCCTTGACCCATCTGGAGACAAGGACGCGCCAAAGATTTGACCTGCTCTACATTCCCTCGCGCCTGTTGCGGCGGATAATTGCCTACACGGTCGGGATACCGGCGAGCCTGAAATTCGCCGAGCCGACCATGAAATTCATCTTCGGGCCGCAGCCCTTGCCCGCCGACTACATGGTCGCTGGCGGCGGGTGGCTGGGGCTGCGGCCGGCGCATTTCCATGCGACTTCAACCGATGTCGTCGCGGTCGAACAGGATCTCGGCGGCGTCGAGCAGCGTTACGGCGAGATTGTTATGCCGGCCGGCATCCTGTTCGGCAGCGCCGACCGCGTCATCGGCATGGCCATCCATGGCGAACCGATGCGCGACAGGATCGGCGGACTCGATTTCGAGGCGGTCGACGGCCTTGGCCACATGCCGCAATTCGCCGCGCCTGAACAAGTCGTCGCCTTCATCAAGCGCATCGCGGCGCGCGCTTTTGTCGCCCCGGCATCACCGCCACTTCACGAGAATTTCAGGGAACCATTCGGCTGACTATTGGGTTTTCACCCTGTCGCACCCAAGACGACCAAAGTAGATACGGAGTAACTAATATGTATGTAAAACTTCTAGCCGCATCCGCTCTGACGATTGGTCTCGCCACATCGGCCATGGCTCAGTCGTCAGAACCGACATATACCAACCACAGCTGGTGGCTGTTCGGCAACAATGATGAGACAACTGTCGATCCACGCACCACGGGAAGCATCAACGCCTACGGCTCGGGGCTGAGCACCCAAGGCCAAACTGGAGGTATCGGGCCATGTGCTCACAACACGCCTGGTCCCGACGCCAATTCCGGGCAGAACGTCAACGATCAGTACTGCGGCAAGTAATTCGGCCGCAGGGCGCCGGCTGGCCGCGGATGGTTTTCATACTATCCGCGGCCATAGTTCTGCTGGATCAATCCGAGATTTCAGTCTGAGGCCGGTCGCGGCCGTCGGCCAGTTCCTCGTGCCATTTGCCCTCGGCGTCCTCATACTGGATACCGTCGGTGGAACCCGCCACTTGTTGCTCGGCCGAAGCGATCTCGGCGGCGCGCAACGCATCCTGATGGGTGGGAAAAGTCTCCGAGAAGGTTGAGCCGACCTTGTAGGCCCAGCCACCGTCGTGCTCGACGATCTTGTAAGTCAGCTTCGCCATGAAAACCTCCAGTTAAAGGTCCGCCTGCTCAATGCAACCGGTCGTCGGGCAGCTTATCGTCGGGCACCAGCACTTCCGATTCCCTGGCGGCCTCGATCAGTGCCCGGCGCGCTTCCGCTGTCGAACGATAACCTTCCAGCACTTTGAGGCAAGTGTCGAGAGCATCACGATGACGGGGGCCGCGATTGAGCGGCCACACAGTCATCAGGCACTCCGCCGCCTCCTGGGTCGAGCGGATATGGCGATATTTGCCGACGTGGCCAAGCTCGACCACGACAGGCGTTTCAAAAGGTTTGTTGTCCATCATGGCCGCAACGCAAAGCAGCCAATTTGGTTGCAAAAATGGCCTTCGGTCTGCGCCCAAAAGTCGCGTCGCGTCCGTGACGCGCACTGGATGCATTGGCGTCTCAGTAACCGCAGTTGTTGCGCAGCCAGCATGCATTCGCCCAGCCGGTGCCGCCGCCGATTTCGACCTGGTACCAGTTGCCGCGCCGGTCGAAGATCTCGGTATGGTCGCCGTTGAACAATTGCCCGATCATCCGCGACGACGAGTTCGGCCGTGTGCGCACGGCCAGAAAGCCGCTGCCGGTCGCCAGATTGTAGCGGCCGGAGAGGCCGTGCACCGTACCCTCGCAATATTGCGCGACGGTCGGCGTCGAAGCGCCGAGCCAAAACCCGACTGCGGCCGTAAGTGCTGCAGCCGACAAGAATGCCCTGAACGACATGATTATCTCCCAAGCCGGCCGCGCCCGCCGCAGCCTGACCCAGCGTAACAGCTTGCGGCCAGAATTGAAGCGGGCCGTCGGCGAACGGTCCGGGATAACAAGCAGGAGTGCGCCGGGATCGGGAGATGAGCGATCAGCCGGCGGCCTTCATCCAATGTTCCATCGTCGGCACCGAGCGGGCGAGCTGCGGTGCCGGATGGATTTTTTCACTGAAGGTGGCGGCCGCACGCCATCCCCAGCGCGGATCGGCGAGGAAGGCGCGTGCCAGCGCCACCATGTCGGCGCGGCCTTCGGCTATAACAGCTTCCGCCTGTTTCGGGTCGTCGATCAGGCCGACCGCACGGGTTGGAATGCCGGCGCCCTTGCGTACGGCTTCCGCCAGATGCACCTGATAGCCCGGCCCGGTGGGCAATTTCTGCAATGGCGAATTGCCGCCGCTCGAGCAGCAGAGATAGGCGATGCCTTCGGCCTTCAGCGCTTTCGCCACCTCGATCGCGTCCTCGACGTCAAAGCCGCCATCGACCCAGTCCTTCACCGACAACCGTGCGCCGAGCATCAGCCTTGGCGCTGCTTTCTTCACCGCCCTGGCGATCTCGACGACAAAACGCATCCGGTTGTCCAGCGAGCCGCCCCAGCGATCCGTGCGCTGGTTGGATAGCGGCGACAGGAACTGGAAGATCAGGTAGCCATGCGCCGCGTGCAGTTCGATGAAGTCGAAGCCGGCGCGTTCGGCCCGCATGGCGGCTTCCGCGAACCGCTCGATGAGCTGCAGGATTTCCTCGCCCTCCAGGGCGTGCGGCACGTTCCAGCCGGTGTCGTAGGCGATGGCCGAGGCCGAGACGGTCTGCCAGGGATCCTCGTTTGGCTGCAATGGGCCGCCACCTTCCCAAGGCTTGCGGTTCGAAGCCTTGCGGCCGGCGTGCGCCAGCTGCGTGCCGAACTTCGTGCCGGGTGCGGCCACGCGCCGGGCCGCGTCCAGCGCGCGGCGCGCGGCGGCCTCATTGTCTTCGGAATAGAGGCCGAGGCAGCCATGGCTGATGCGTCCGCGCCGCTCGACATCTGTCATCTCCACCGTGACCATGCCGGCGCCGGACATGGCCAAGTTCATCCAGTGGTAGAGATGCCAGTCGCTGGCCGAGCCGTCCTCGGCGGAATACTGGCACATCGGCGCCACGGCGATGCGGTTGGGGAAGGTGAGCCCATCGAGTGTGATCGGTTGGAAAAGCGATGTCGTCATGAACAAACTCCGGGGACGGGAATGCGCTATTTAGGCAATGGCACCCGTCCATACCACACACGAGACAGTGAAGGGTGCTGGACCAATCGCTGGCCCGATTGCGCCTTTACCGGTTCGCGGCTACGCCTGCCTCCGCCAGCAAGCATCGAGGTGTCAGATGGAAGACCGCATTCGTATCCGCTCGGAAGAGATTCTTTCCAACGACTGGGCGGTCCTGAAGAAGACGGTGCTCGACTACCGTCGGCGTGACGGCCAATGGGAGACGCAGATTCGCCAGACCTATGATCGCGGCGACGGTGCGGTGATCCTGCCCTATGACCCCCGGCGTTCGACCGTGCTTCTGGTGCGTCAGTTCCGCTATCCCGCCTATGTCACCGGCCACCGCGAACCGCTGATCGAGGCCTGTGCCGGGCTGCTGGACGAAAACGATCCGGAGACCGCCATCCGCAAGGAAGCCGAGGAAGAACTGGGTTACCGGTTGAACAAGATCGAGCGGCTGTTTTCGCCGTACATGAGTCCCGGCAGCGTGACCGAGCGGCTCTGGTTCTTCATCGCGCGCTATTCGCCCGCCGACCGCATCTCGGCCGGCGGCGGCGCACCCGACGAAGGCGAGGACATCGAGGTCCTGGAAATGCCGCTCGACGAAGCGCTGGCCGGCATCGCCGATGGCCGCATCATCGATGCCAAGACCATCATCCTGATCCAGCATCTGAAGCTGAACCCGATGGCGGCTTGATCAGGGACCGAGGGATTCCAATTCAGCCCGCATGATCCAACAGGCGGGTGGTTGCTGCGTCACGATGATGTTCGGAATTAACGCGATCGATGCCTTCGACGGTGATGGCGAACGTCCCGTTTTCTGTTCTGGCTATCCAGCCCTTCGCTTTTAGATACCAGAGGTGAAACTCGAGGTGCTCACGCGGACAGCCTGACATTCGTTCGAGCTCATCGTCGCCAATGCCAGGATTGTTGACGTCCTGTCGGCGTTTTACATAAAGCAGTGAGAGCACTTTGGCTTGAAAGACCGAATCGCGATCGAGGTTGTTGCTGTTGCTCGCCTGATCGGTCAGCTCGGCCCGGAGGTTCAAATGGGCCTTGTACTGAATATCGTATTGCGCACGCTTGACCGGATCCTTGAGCGTGTTGTGAGCCTCCAGGATATCGCTGAAGCGTGACTCGTTGCCGGTGACCTGGTTGTCGGGGTGGTAGCGCATGGCAAAGTGACGAAAAATGCGCTCTATCGTTTCCGAATTGGCATTCGGACTGATTTCCAGCATTTCATAGAAGTCAACGAACATACCGGGTTCCCCATGCCATGCATTTTCGACTGTCTCTGCCGCACTGTCAGGTGACAACCTTGGCGATGACTATAGGGTATATATTTCACGATTTAATAATATGACGAGCGTACAAAGGACAAGCACAGGATTTAAGCGAAAAACGTCGGACCTTTGCGTCCTGAGCCGCAGACTTTAGTCTGGGAGCATTTCGCTCGTCGGAGGCGGCTTGCATGACTGATAAACCTTCTGACCCTCCGGTAGAGCGTCGAACGCACCTGCGTGAGGTGGTTTTGAAGGACGCGTTCATAATCACGCAGGACGGCGAAATAGGCTGCGCCGTCAGAAATCAGCATGAGCACGGCGCCGAGTTGCGTGTCGCCGCGGGGGCAAAAGTGCCAGATAACTTCCGGCTGCGCGTACCGTTGGACGGCGCGACCTATCGAGCGGAAGTGCGGTGGAGAAAAGGCGAGCGGCTAGGCATCCAGATCCACGGCAATTTCTCCCTGAAGATTAGATGATAAGGGGAGGCCGCCCTGATATTCAGGGGCGCGCCTGCCAAGGAGCGCAGTTCCATATCCAATGTGGTGCGGACGACGGGAATCGAACCCGTACGATCAGAGATCGAGGGATTTTAAGTCCCTTGCGTCTACCAATTCCGCCACGTCCGCAGGCCAGCCCTTTTCAGACGCCAGACACAGCCCGTCAAGTCGTGTTCTGCGGTGCCCGAACGCGCAACCCAGAGGAGGTCGCGTAACGATACTGGCGCGATCACGGAATTATCCGCGCCGCGGGCGTGGGTAATATCTGGGCGGCGGACTTGATCCGCCTGGCCGGCGCCTCTCAGGCCCAACCCATCCCCCCGCCCACTTGGGAGCGCCGGCCGCCCCACATCCGGCAAGACAGGTCCGCGCGCTGCTTGTCCAGCAACGACGCCCGGTGGCCACGTTCAGAACTTGTAGCTGAGATTGACGCCGACCGTGTTCAGTTTCACGCTCTGATCGCGATCGCTGAAGGGGGCTGGCGCCTCATGGTTCTCTGAGCCGAAATCGTAATAGCGATATTGCGCGCCGACGACGAACTTGTCGGTCAGCGCGTAGTCGACGCCCGCGCCCACGGTCCAACCGACATTTGTGCGCGTGTTGTCAAACCCTGGCCCCGAGGTCTGCGACGTCTCGATGTCGGCAAACGCTATGCCGCCGATGCCGTAGACCAGCAGGCGGTCCACGGCGACGCCGGCCTTGGCGTTGACCGACCCGAACCACTTGATTTCGGCGCCGAATGTGTCTCCCAAGCCTGATTGCGCCGTGCCGTCCACCGAGGAATAGTTGAGGTCCGCCTCGGCGCCCAGCACGGCCTGATCGAACTGCCAAAGGCCGGCGACATGCCCGCCGACGAACCCTCCGTCGACGTCAGGCGTGATGGAAAACGGCGCGCCTTCCGTTGTGGTGATCTCGGAGCGGCCCCAGCCATATCCCGCCTGCAGGCCGGCATAGTAGCCGGTCCAGTCGAAGCCAGGCGCGGTCATCGGCACGTCGACTATCGCGTCGGCCGCGAAAGCCGGCACGGACAGGACTGCAAGAAGACCGGCACTTGCGACCAGGCGATGCATCGAACCCCCCGAGAAGAGTCAAATATCCTGGATCGGAACATAACCTGATCTGCGGCAAAACGGAATCGGATTTCCGCAAAGGTGATTAGGGCGAGGTCGAGCGCATCGCCGAGCGGATTCCGGCCGGCAACCCCAAGGTCGAAGTCGACCTGAAACCCGAGTAATCCGGCAAATCTCCAGGCAAATCCCTTCATCCTCGCTGGCCAAAACGCCGTCGGCTTGGCACAGTCGGGCAAACAGGAGTCTTTGATGGCCACGAAGCCGCCCGCTCGCGCGACGAAACCCAAACCGTGGACCGAAATGGCGACCGATCTGGTCGATGTCGCGATGGGCCGCAAACCCGCCGATCTCGTCATCCGCAACGGGCGCTGGGTGAACGTCCATTCGGGCGAGATCATCGCCGGCACCGACATCGCCATCTCAGGCGGTCGCTTCGCCTATTGCGGGCCGAATGCCGGCCACACGATCGGGCAGGGCACCAAGGTGGTCGACGCGGGCGGACGCTATCTCGTGCCCGGCCTTTGCGACGCGCATATGCATGTCGAGAGCGGCATGGTGACGGTCACCGAATTCTGCCGCGCCGTCATCCCGCACGGAACCACCTCGATGTTCATCGATCCGCACGAGATCGCCAATGTGCTGGGCCTGCCGGGCGTGCGGCTGATGCATGACGAGGCCGTGGCCATGCCCATCAACGTGCATGTGCAGATGCCGTCCTGCGTGCCCTCGGCGCCTGGGCTCGAACATGCCGGCGCCGAACTGACGGTCGCCGATGTCGCGGAAGCGATGGGCTGGGAAAACATCATCGGACTTGGCGAGGTGATGAATTTCCCGGGCGTCGCCGCCAACGATCCGGTGATGTCGGGCGAGATCGCCGCGACGGTCAAGGCCGGCAAGACGGTTGGCGGGCATTATGCCTCGCGCGATCTTGGTCTGCCGTTCCACGGCTATGTCGCCGGCGGACCCGAGGATGACCACGAGGGCACGCGCGCCGAGGACGCAATCGCCCGCGTACGCCAAGGCATGAAGGCAATGCTGCGGCTGGGCTCTGCCTGGTACGACGTTGCCTCGCAGATCAAGGCGGTGACGGAAAGCGGCATCGATCCGCGCAACTTCATCCTGTGCACCGACGACAGCCATTCCGGCACGCTGGTGCACGAGGGACACATGGACCGGGTGGTGCGCCACGCCATCAGCCAAGGTCTGAAGCCCGTGACCGCGATCCAGATGGCAACGCTCAACACCGCCCTTCATTTCAAGCTGGAACGCGAGATCGGTTCGATCGCGCCGGGGCGGTTGGCCGACCTGCTGATTGTCTCCGATCTCGCCGCAATGAGCATCGACGAGGTCTATGCGCGCGGCGTCAGGCTGGCCAAGGGCGGCAAGCTCGACATCCATATCCCGGCCTATGATTATCCGAAGACGGCGAAGAACACCGTCAAATTGGGCAAGAAACTGAAGGCCGGCGATTTCGATATCGCGGCACCCAAGGGCGCCAACGAAGTGCGGGTGCGGGTGATCGGTGTCATCGAGAACCAGGCACCCACGCGCGCGCTGGAGGCCGATCTGCCGGTCGAGGACGGATTGGTCGCCATGGATCGCCGCAACGACGTCTGCCAGATCGCGCTGGTCGAGCGGCACCGGGGCACGGGTGGCGTCACCAATGCCTTCGTCTCCGGTTTTGGTTACATGGCCGACTGCGCCATGGCCTCCAGCGTCGCCCATGACGCCCATCACATCATCTGCGTTGGCACCAACAAGCAGGACATGGCGCTGGCCGTGAACCGGCTGGGGGAAGTCGGCGGCGGGGTGGTGCTGTTCTCCAAGGGCAAGGAACTGGCGCTGGTCGAAATGCCGATCGCCGGGCTGATGTCGGACCAGCGCGCCGAGATCGTCGCCGCCAAGGCTGAGAAACTGACCGAGGCGATGCGCAAGATGGGCTGTTCCCTGAACAACGCCTATATGCAGCACTCGCTGCTGGCACTGGTGGTCATTCCGGAGTTGAGAATTTCCGACGTCGGGCTGATCGACGTAACGACGTTCCAGAAAGTCGATCTATTCGTCTGAAACCAGCCGTCCGCTCCTGGTTGCTCACCCGCCGGTGGCGATGGTCAGCACCTTGAACGGTGTCGTGATGATGACTTCGGCAGCCGAGCCGACGACCTTTCCCAGGCCCTGACCGATATCGGTGAGCTGTGCGGGGTCCTCGTCCGCGGCGAGGCCCGCCGGCGTGCGCAGCCTATTGCCGAGCAATTGCACCAGGAACGGGTTGTCGGCGAATTTCGCGTGGTTGAGGCCGCCGTCGCCGCCCTTGGTCTTGGTCAGGTCGACCACCGACACGCCATAGGAGGCGAGGTCGGCGGCATTGCCATAGTCGCCGACGCGCGGTTTGTCGCCAGAGATGAACGAGGACAATTTGAGAGCCCGGTCGTCGCCTGAAAGCAGCACGGCGAACGGCTTGTCGGGCTTGCCATAACGGATCATCTGCTTCTTGAACACGTCGACGTCGATATCCGGTGAGGCAAGGATGACATAACCCAGCTTGCCGCCGAGATCGCGGTCGCCGGTGATGGCGAGTTGGCGCAGCGCCTCCATCGTCAACCAGGTCCCCATCGAATGGGCAATGATGTCGATGCTCTTGACCCGCGTCTTGGCGAGCATCCTGAGCGTTGCTTCGAGATCGTCACGGGCGGCGGTGGAACTGTCCTTGTCGTAGATATAGCCCGTCGTCTTGGCGCTCGACGCCCACGAGAACAGCACCGGCGTACCCGGATATTTCGTGTCGTGGGCGATCTGCGTCAGCCGGTAGATGCCGTCGTCGAAACCATTGTTGAAGCCATGCACGAAAACCAGCGCACGGTCGCCGCGCATGGCGATATCGGTGCCGACTGCCTTGGCGAATTGCGGCGCGCCTTCGTAGAAGGTGACATCCCTGGCTGTGAAATCCTTGGCCGGGTTGCTGTTGGCCGAACCCTTGGCGCGCTCGATGTTGCCGACCTGATGGCTCTTCGGAATCGTGACATCGACCCGCGCGAAGCTGGTGGTCAGGGAACGGTCGCCGTCGAAGACCTGCCGCGGATCCTTCGCCGCCTTCTGGCGGGTGGTGGCGACAAATATTTCATGGCTGGCCGCAATATCGGATGCCGGCACGGTGACCGTCGTCCTGTTGAGCAGATCATGCGTATTTCCAGCGCAGCCAGCAACCAGCAGCGCGAACGCGACGACACCATAACTCTTCAAGCGCAAGGCCACGCGTCGGCTTCCGCATAAGGAGACGTCAAACGCATGACGTCGCTCGATACTCCGATAAGGCCAGAGACGGGCGCGGTCCAGTTCAAAGTAGGCCAATGGTTCGGCGATGGTGAACAGGCACGGCGAAAACCGCGGTGCCGCATCTACTGTCCAAGCAGGCTGATGCGGTCGGTCACGTCCCGGTCGCTGGCGAAACCATCGTCCTCGCGCAGCCGCTGGCCGATCATCTTCACCAGTGCCGGATTGTCGGCGAATTTCGTGTGGTTGAAGCTGTCGCTGCCTTTGACCTTGGAGAGATCGACGACCGTAACGCCGTAGGAGGCAAGGTCGGCGGCATCCTTGTAATCGCCGACGCGCGGCCGCGAGCCGGCGATCAGGCCGGACAACCTCAGCGCGCGGTCGTCGTCCGACAACAGCAGGATGAACGGCTTGTCGGGCTTGCCATAGCGGCGCATCTGGCTCTTGAACACATCGACATCGATGTCGGGAGAGGCCAGCACCACATCGCCAAGCTTGCCGCCAAGATCGCGATCGCCGCTGATGGCCATCTGGCGCAGCGTTTCCATTGTCACCCAGGTTCCCATCGAATGGGCGACAATGTCGATGCGCCGCGCACCGGACTGCTGCAGCATTCGCAAGGTCACTTCGAGCTGGTCGCGGGCGGCACTGGCGCTTTCCTTGTCATAGACATAGTCGGTGGTCTTGGCGCCCGAAGCCCAGGAAAACAGCACCGGCGTCCCGGGATAGCCGGAATCATGGACAATCTGGGTCAAGCGGTAGACGGCGTCGTCGAAGCCGGTGTTGTAGCCGTGGACGAAGACCATCACGCGGCCGCCGCGCGCCGCTATGTCGGCGTTGAGCGCGCTGGAGAATTTCGGCTGGGTGTCGTAGCCGACGACCTCGGAAGCCATGAAATACTTGGCCGGATCGTTCGACTTGCCGCGTGAGCGCCGCTCGATCTGCCCGGTCGTGTGGAGCCCCGGAACGGTGACGTTGACGCGGGCGTAGTTGAGCGTCGCCGAGCGTTCGCCGTCGAAAACCTTGTTGGGGTCATCGGAGGGCTTCCGGGTCGTGGCAATGAAGATCGAGTGGTTGCCCGCGATTTCCGTCACCGGGGCCGACATGACCGCGCTGCCGAGCAGTTCCTCGGTTTTGCGGCCGCCGCAGCCCGCCACCAGCAGCGCAAGCGCAAGAATGCAAATCGTCTTCAAATGCACGATAAAAATTCCACTCGAGCCCAAACAAGGGCCGTCCACCCTCCGCGATATCTCCCCAGCAGGCCAAGTGCGGCGGAAGTAAGTCGTGTCCAGCCGAAATGCGGTCGGCGCCTCGCGACGGCCTTCGCACTGTTGCGCGAAAGCCAAAGCGGCAGCAAGGCCGCAACGCCGCAGAGGGCAGGCGCCTGCATCTCGGCCGGATGTCGAATTCAGGCGCCCACCAATGCGCGGCTAGGCTCGATGCGAGAAAACATGAACAAACGTCCCCAAGTGCTTGCTAGCATTTCGGGACGGCGCCGTTGCGGGCGCGGGCTCGACCGGGCAATGGTCTTGCCGGGCCGGATGTGTAATAGGGATATTGTCTAACTCGCCCGCGGGCGATCCCGGGATGATCTTGCCATGACCAGCTTTTCCTCGCGCGTCGCCACCGCCGCCTCCGCGATCCGTCAGATCTTCCCGGAGACACCGCTGCAGGAAAATGACTATCTGTCGAAAAAGACCGGCGCCCGGGTGCTGTTGAAGCGCGAGGATTTGAGTCCGGTGCGCTCCTACAAGATCCGCGGCGCCTTCAACTTCTTCCGCAAGGCGCTTGGCGAGGGCAACCAGGCCGAGCTGTTCGTCTGCGCGTCCGCCGGCAACCATGCGCAGGGCTTTGCCTTCGTCTGTCGTCATTTCGGCAAGAAGGGCGTGGTCTTCATGCCGGTGACGACCCCGCAGCAGAAGATCGACAAGACCAGGCTGTTTGGCGGCGACTTTGTCGAGATCAGGCTGGTCGGCGATTTCTTCGACGACTGCTATCGCGCCGCCTTCGAATTCACCGAGAGCTCCGGTGCCCATATGGTGCCGCCCTTCGACCACAAGGACATCATCGAGGGCCAAGCGACGGTCGCCTATGAGATCGCGGACCAGATGCCGGGCGCGCGCATGCCCGACATCGTCATGCTGCCGGTGGGTGGCGGCGGTCTGGCTGCCGGGGTGACGCACTATTTCGCCGATCAGGGCCGTGAGGCCCGGTTCGTGTTTTGCGAGCCGGCCGGCGCGCCGAGCCTGCGCGAGAGCCTTGCGGCGGGAAAACGGCTGAAGCTCGCCAAGGTCGACAACTTCGTCGACGGCGCGGCGGTCGCCGAGATCGGCCGCGAACCTTTGCGCTATCTCAAGGAGTTTGCCGCCGACAGCGTGCGGTTGGTCCCGGAAAACCGGCTCTGCGCGACCATGATCGAGATGCTCAACGTCGAAGGCGTCGTACTCGAGCCGGCCGGCGCGCTGGCCATCGACGCGCTGAAGGATTTTTCCAGGAAGGAAATCCG
The DNA here is from genome assembly GCF_000513935.1 of Mesorhizobium sp. WSM3626. Classification (GTDB taxonomy): domain Bacteria; phylum Pseudomonadota; class Alphaproteobacteria; order Rhizobiales; family Rhizobiaceae; genus Mesorhizobium; species Mesorhizobium salmacidum. The sequence continues at coordinate 54,795 of NZ_AZUY01000039.1, forward strand.
GGGCAAGACCATCGTCGCTGTGGTGTCCGGGGGCAATTTCGATTTCGAGCGGCTGCCGGACGTCAAGGAACGGGCGCTGCGCTTCGAAGGCCTAAAGAAATACTTCATCATCCGCTTTCCGCAGCGGCCGGGCGCGTTGCGCGACTTCCTCGACATGCTGGGTCCGGATGATGATATCGCCCGCTTCGAATATCTGAAGAAGTCGGCGCGCAATTTCGGCTCGGTTCTGATCGGCATCGAAACCAAGGATCGGCGCAATTTCGACCTGCTGAAGGCGAATTTCGAGGCCGAGGGCGTCCAGTATCAGGACATCACCGACAATGAGACACTGGCGGGTTTCATAATATGAGCGGCAAGATCTTCATCGCGCTGTTTTCCGGCATCAATGTCGGCGGCAACCGCATCGTCAGGATGGCGGAGTTGCGGTCGTTCTTCGAGGGTCTCGGTTTTTCCGATGTCTCCACCTACGTGCAGAGCGGCAATGCCGTATTCCGCGCTGACAAGGGCGACGCCGCCGCGCTGACTAAACAGATCGAGGCGGCTTTCGAGGAAAAATGGGGCTTCCATTCGCGCATCATGGTGCGCGATTTCGAATGGTTCGAACGGCTGGTGCGCGAAAATCCCTATCCGGAAGCGGCCGCTGATCACACGAAGCTCCACGCCTATGCGCTGGAGCGTGAGCCAACCGCCGATGAGGTGGCGCGGCTGGCGGAAAAGTGCATGGGTCCCGAGCGTTTCGAGGTCAAGGGCGATGTGCTCTATCTCAGCGCGCCGGACGGGCTCGGCAAATCGGTGTTCGCCAGCCTCATTCCGCGCACGTTGAAAGTGCCGGGCACGGCCCGCAATTGGCGCTCAGTGCTGGCGCTGCTGGAAATGGCGCGCAAGTCCGGAAGCGATTGATCCACGCGTCTCGCCGGAAATGAGCGGCGACAGGCATGAACGAACTACGCCGCCTCGGCGCGTTTCCAATCGAAGGCCAGTTCTTCGCGGAACGCAAAGCGTTTGATGTGGTCGGCAACGACGCTTTCGAGGCGCTCGATCGAAGCGGACTCGTCGGTCGAAACCGTGATGTGCAACGCTGCCCCGTCGGCGTCCATGACCGTGCGGCCGAGTGATAGGTCGATGACGCCGTGATTGGGGTCGAACTCGACGGGAAACTTGTGCGCCCAATGTTTGCACAGCTGCTGCAGATAGCGGCTTGCGTGCGCCGTGGAGACATTGGCGTGGCTGGTTGGCATGAAGGGTTCTCCGAAGCTGAATCTCAAGACGTGGCGCTGCTCTTCAGGGCAGGCGCCATAGGCGCATAGATAGGCACAACCTGGCGAAACACCATGGAGTGGCCGCCGGCCACTCGAAAAGGTGATCGGTTACCAGCTTCCGGTATTCGCCATCGACGCCCACGGTTCCGCCTTGGCCTTGGCCGGACCTTTCTGCAGAAGCTCGATCGAGATGCCGTCCGGCGACCTGATAAAGGCCATATTGCCGTCGCGCGGCGGCCGGTTGATGGTGACGCCATTGTCCATCAGTCGCTGGCAGGTGGCGTAGATGTCGTCGACCTCGTAGGCGAGGTGGCCGAAATTGCGCCCGCCCTTGTAGTCTTCCGGATCCCAATTGTAGGTTAGCTCGACCAGCGGCGCCTTGTCGGCGATGCCGCTCTGCTCGTCTTCCGGAGCGGCCAGGAAGATCAGCGTGAAGCGGCCCTGCTCGTTTTCATAGCGGCGAACTTCCTTCAGCCCGAGCTTGTTGCAATAGAAATCGAGCGAGGCATCGACATCGGCGACGCGGACCATGGTGTGCAGATAGCGCATGTGTTTTCCTCGATCTGTTGGGTTGCGGCGCAACATAGGGTCGGCCCGGTCAAAGGGCAATCGCCGGGGTCAGGCAGCGCCGGCAAAGAACAAATCCGGTATTCCCGCAATGAACCGTGAAAAAAGGCACGTCAGGTCTTGCACATACCGGAAGCCGCGGTGTTAATCTGGTGTCAAGAATCAGTTGCGGTGTTCTTGAATAAAGGGGGCATTCTTATGGGGGAAAAGGCCTCTTTGACGGGGCGGGCCAATACCCTTGGCGACGCCTTGACACGCGACGAGGGCGGCGACGCCGCCGACCTCGCCGAAATTGCCGGCGCCATCAAGTGGTTCGATGTGGCCAAGGGCTATGGCTTCATCCTTCCGGATGACGGTGTTTCGGGCGATATCCTCCTCCATGTGACTTGTCTTCGACGGGACGGCTTCCAGACAGCCTTGGAAGGCGCGCGCGTGGTCTGTCTTGTGAAGCAGGGCGAGCGCGGGCTGCAGGCCTTCCGTGTGCTTTCCATGGATGTCACCACTGCCGTCCATCCCGCGGAAATGCAGGAACAGCGCACCCATGTCTCGGTGACGCCGGAGAGCGGGCTCGAACGCGCTCTGGTCAAATGGTTCAACCGCACCAAAGGGTTTGGCTTCCTGACGCGCGGCGAGGGCACCGAGGACATTTTCGTTCATATGGAGACCTTGCGCCGCTACGGCATCACCGAGCTTCGGCCGGGGCAGGTCGTACTTGTCCGTTTCGGCCGCGGTGACAAAGGCCTTATGGCTGCCGAAATTCACCCCGATATGGGCACCTTGCCGGTCTCGCATTAGGGCGATCCGGCCGAGGATTTCATATGAGACACAGGAACGGGCTGACGACGGGCGTGGTGTGCGCTGTGGCCGCCGTCATAGTCGCTGCAGCCGCATTCTTCTATTTCCAGGTACCCAGCGCGGCCGATGGCCAGGCGATGATCCTTCCGGTCGATCCCGCGCCGCTGGTCGTCGTGACCAAGAATGGTAAACGCTCCTTCTCGATCGAAGTCGCCGATACAGAGGCCGAGCGGGAAGCCGGCCTGATGTTTCGCGAGGACATGGCCGCCAATCATGGCATGCTGTTCGTTTTCGATGAGACACGCGACGTCAGTTTCTGGATGAAGAATACGCCGATGCCGCTCGATCTGATCTTTGTCGGTCAGGACGGCAGGATCCGCGCGATCAAGCAGGGTGAGCCGCAATCCGAGGCGATCGTCTCACCCGGCGAGCCGGTCCGCTTCGTGCTCGAACTCAAGGCTGGCACTGCCGCCAGGGACGGCATCGCGGATGGCGATCTGCTGCGCCATCCGGCGATCGGCACGGCTCCGGGGCCAGGCATGCCGCCCGCGGACAAGGGCGATTCTCCGAACGTCGATTCTGATTGAGCGCCGGGACCGCCTTCCGATGCAGTTTTTCTCCCATGACGGGTTCGATCTAGCCTTCCTCGACCGCCAACCGGCATCGGGCGAGGGCGATCCGGTGCTGATGATCCATGGCTTCGCCTCGAGCCACTACGTCAACTGGGTGTCGCCCGGCTGGTTCAAGACGCTCAACGATGCCGGCTATCGCGCCATCGCCTTCGACAATCGCGGCCACGGCTCGTCATCCAAGAGTTACGACGAGGCCGATTATACACCCGCGAAAATGGCTTCGGATGCCGCTGCCTTGCTCGATCATCTCGGCATCGAACGGGCCCATGTCATGGGCTATTCGATGGGCGCGCGAATTGCTGCCTTCCTGGCACTGTCCGACCCGGACAAGGTGGCGACGCTGGTCTTTGGCGGCCTCGGCATCGGCATGATTGACGGCGTCGGCGATTGGGATCCGATCGCCGCCGCTCTCCTTGCCGAGGATCCGGCCGCGACAACCCATCCGCGCGGCCGCTCTTTTCGCGCCTTCGCCGACCAGACCCGAAGCGACCGCCGGGCGCTTGCCGCCTGCATCGTCACCTCACGGGAATTGCTTGGTGAAGAGGATATCGCCCGCATAGCCCAGCCGACGCTGGTCGCGGTCGGTACCAACGACGACATTGGCGGATCGCCGGACGAGCTTGCGGCGCTGATGCCCAACGCCAGGGCCTTCCACATCGAGGGCCGCGACCATATGCTGGCCGTCGGGGACAAGACCTTCAAGCAACGCGTGCTGGAGTTCTACGCCGAATATCCGCTCTGAGGCTTCGATTTCTTTTGGACCAAGGGTCTCGGGCCGCGAAATTGACCTAGGGCGTAGTGACGATTTAACGGGTTGGGATTCCCAAGGAAGGGCAAATCAGATTCAACGCTGATTTTTGGAGGTCAGCGATGGACTGCGATGCGCTTCGAGAGGATCAGTGGGAACGGATCAAGGGCTTTGTGCCTGGCGGTACGAAGGGCAAGCGCGGCCCGCGCACCGACAACCGGAAGTTCCTCGATGCCCTGCTGTGGATGGCCCGCTCGGGTGGGCGCTGGCGTGATCT
>NZ_AZUY01000040.1 GCF_000513935.1 Mesorhizobium sp. WSM3626
GCGATATCGGCGCCGCCCGCAAGGACATCACCCGCGCCATGGACCGCGAGACCGGCCGGCTGGGCCTTCTAGACATCGGCTGGCAGCGAAACAGGAGGGGATAAGGGAGTAGCATTGATGATGCGGCTTGGGCGTGTCTGCTGCTCCTGAAGACCCCCTATTCCCCTATTCCCCTATTCCCCTATTCCCCTATTCCCCTATTCCCCTATTCCCCTATTCCCCTATTCCCCTACCTCACCTATTCCCCTATTCCCCTATTCCCCTATTCCCCTATTCCCCTATTCCCCTATTCCCCTACCTCACCACTCTCATCACCGTCCGGTCCGAGAGCAGCGGCAAAAGCCGCGCCATCGTGCGCGCGGTGACCGCCACACAACCTTCCGTCGGCGTGAAGCCGGGACGCGCCAGGTGGAAGAAGATGGCGCTGCCGCGCCCGCGGCGACGCGGCGCGATGTTCCAGTCGAGCACCAGGCAGGCGTCATAGAGCCGGTCGTCGCGCCGCATGCGTTCATGGCTGGCGCCATAGGGCATCTTGACCGGCCTGTTGTAATTGCGGTCGTCTGGGACCTCGCACCAGCCGAGATCCGGTCCGATCGGCGCCATCGCCAGCCGCGTCCTGCGGCCGGCGGCAAACTGATCCCCCCGAAAATAGCCCGCCAGGATGCGCATCGAAGCGAGCGGCGTTGCGCCGTCGCCTTCCCGCTTGCCGGACGAGATGCCGCCACGCCCCAGCGCGCACGCAAACACCGTTTTGCCGGCCTGCAGCAGGCCCTGGCTTGGGTGGCCGGGCCGCGCCCGCACGGTCATCACGCGCAGCCGTTTTGCCAAAATTGCGCCGGCTGCATTGCGATCGCGTTTTTTCTTGTATGATCGTGCCACGGAACAAATCACTGTGATCGGCTATTGTGCCGGCAAGCTTCCGCATAAATACGCAGCGGTCAACTGAATTCACTTTTCAAAACAACGGATTGATCCATGACCTCACGTACCATCCTGATCGTCGATGACGATGACGACCTGCGCGGCACACTGGTCGAGCAATTGTCCCTCTACGAGGAATTCGACGTGCTGCAGGAATCCACTGCGGCAAAAGGCGTCACCGCTGCGCGTGGCGGGCTCATCGATCTGCTCATTATGGATGTCGGCTTGCCCGACATGGACGGCCGCGAGGCGGTGAAGATCCTGCGCAAGGGCGGCTACAAGGCGCCCATCATCATGCTGACCGGCCACGACACCGATTCGGACACAATTCTGGGTCTCGAGGCCGGCGCCAACGACTATGTCACCAAGCCATTCCGCTTCGCGGTGCTGCTTGCCCGTATCCGGGCGCAGTTGCGCCAGCATGAGCAGAGCGAGGACGCCACCTTCTCGGTCGGCCCCTATACCTTCAAGCCCAGCCAGAAACTGCTCATCGACCCGCGCGGCGGCAAGGTGCGGCTGACGGAAAAGGAGGCCTCGATCATCAAATATCTCTATCGCGCCGACCAGAAGGTGGTGACGCGTGACGTGCTGCTGGAGGAAGTGTGGGGATACAATTCCGGCGTCACCACGCACACGCTGGAAACCCATGTCTACCGTCTGCGCCAGAAGATCGAGCGCGATCCTTCCAATGCTGAAATTCTTGTGACAGAAAGCGGCGGCTACAAGCTGGTTCCTTAAACATTTCACTATCCAATTGGCGGTCTGGACGGGGCCGCTTTCGGGTACGATCCTAGGGGATTCAGGGACCGTACCGCAGAGGAGGGATTGGACTGACCGTTCGGGGACAAAGCTAGATGGCGCTGGATGACGACATCCGCATCCTGTCCGCCGTGAGGCTTTTCGAGGGCTTCACGCAGGAACAGCTGCGCCTACTCGCCTTCGGAGCCGAGACCACTCTCGTGCAGGCGGACCACAAGCTTTATCGCGAGGACGACGTGGCCGACTCGGCCTATGTCGTGGTCAGCGGGCGTATCGTGCTCTATCGCGAGCAGAATGGCGAGCGCATCCCGATCGGCAAAGTCGGTCCCGGCACGATGCTCAGCGAACTGGCGCTGATCGCCGACACCAACCGGCTGACCAGCGCCTCGGCCGAAATCGATTCGGAGGTGATAAGGCTGAGCCGCAAGATGTTCCGGCGCATCCTGGAGGAATATCCGGAACTGGCGGTGAAACTGCACCAGCGCATTTCCGAGGAATTCCACGAGATGATCCGCCGCATCGAGGAACTGGCCCCGCGCTTTTCGGGGTGAGGCTGCCGCAGCAATAGAACTCGATGCTTGGCGCGAAGGATCGCGACGAACGCCTTTTTGTCGGCGAATCTGTTAATCCAAGTCGAAGCGGGCAATGACCGGCACATGGTCCGACGGCCGGTCCCAACCGCGTGCCTGGCGCAGGATTTCATAGCCGGCAAAATCAGGCACCAGGTTCGGGGACGACCAGACATGGTCGAGCCGTCGGCCACGATTGGACGCCTCCCAATCCTGCGCGCGATAGCTCCACCAGGTATAGAGCTTCTGTTCCGATGGCACGTTGAGCCGCATCAGGTCGACCCAGCCGCCGGCCAGCCGCATCGCCTCGAAGTTTTCGGTCTCGACCGGCGTGTGGCTGACCACGTTGAGCAATTGCTTGTGCGACCAGACGTCATGCTCCAGCGGCGCGATGTTGAGGTCTCCGACCAGCACCGAGGCCGACACCTCGCCATGCTCAGCCCGGATGGCGTTCATCTCGGCGACGAAATCGAGCTTGTGCCTGAACTTCCTGTTGATCTCGGGATCCGGCTCGTCGCCGCCCGCCGGAACGTAGAAATTGTGCACCAGGATTGTCTTGCCGCCGGCCCGAACCGTCACCGACAGATGCCGGCTGTCCTCAATATCGCAGAAGCGGCGCTTTTCGACCACCTCGATCGGCCGCCGCGCCACCGTCGCCACGCCGTGATAGCCCTTCTGGCCATGGAAGGCGATGTAGGGATAGCCGATCTTGCGAAAGGCTTTTTCAGGAAAGAGCTCGTCCGGGACCTTGGTTTCCTGCAGGCAGAGCACATCGGGCGCGTACTCATCGAGCAGGCGTTCGATGATCGGCATGCGCAGGCGCACGGAGTTGATGTTCCAGGTGGCGATCGAAAAGGGCATGCGGCAACGTCCGGCGATAGATCGCCGAACTACTGCCAGCCACACGCCGGAAAAACAAGCGAGGCGACGAAGACTACCGTGTCTTGGTGTTCAGCTCGCGGTTGGCCGTATAGTCGATGGCGAAGGTGTCGGGCGCGAAACTGACGCCTTCCTTGGTGTTGAAGATCATCACCGTCGTATCCTTGCCCTGCGCGTCGGTAATCGTCCACTGCCGCAGATCATAGGTTTTCGGGTCGAACATCATAGTGATTCGCGCATTGCCGAAAACCGACTTGTCGGAGAGCTGGATGGTGGTGAGGTCGTCTTCTTCCTTGACGCTCTTGACGCGGTTGCCCGAGAGGTCGATGCGGTCGTCGAGCAGCAGCTTCAGCGGCGTCTTCGATAGCGGATAAAGATCCGACGTGTTTAGTCTCTTGTTGAGGATGGCAACCGATCTGCCGTCGGAAATCACCCGGAAATTCGAAGCCCCGTCATAGTTGAAACGGATCTTGCCCGGCCGTTCCAGGAAGAATTTGCCGCCGGTCTGCTCGCCCTTGGGGCCGAACTGGACGAATTCGCCGCTCATCGATTTGACCGCTGAGAAATGGTCGGCGATCTTTTGCGCCGCCGCGGGCACGGCCGCCTGCGCCGAGGCGAGCAGCTCGAATCCGGGCACCACGTTGAACGCGGCGGCACCCGCGAACACCAGGCCGAAGCCAAGCAACTGGCGGCGTGTCGGGGCAAAATTGCTCAGCGCTGAAAGATCGTTTTTCATATCGGTCACTCTCGTCTGATTCCTGATTTGGTCGCTGTCGTGAACCCCCAGTTGGGCTGAAGTTTGGCAAGGCGATCGCTGCTCAGCCGGTTGAACGCGCCAGAAGGTTCGAAGTTGCCGCGAACTCCCCACTGTCAGAATTTGTCGTCCTCGGTCGGCACCAGGATTTCGCGTTTTCCGGCATGGTTGGCCGGACCGACAATGCCTTCCTTTTCCATCTTCTCGATGATCGAGGCGGCACGATTGTAGCCGATGCCCAGACGCCGCTGGATGTAGCTGGTCGAGGCCTTGCCGTCGCGCAGCACCACCGACACCGCCTGATCGTAGGGATCATCGGAATCCTCGAAATTGCCACCGCCTCCGCCGCCGGAACCGCCCTTGCCGGACGGCTCGTCGTCGTCCTCGCCGTCATCTTCGGTGATGGCGTCGAGATATTCCGGCACGCCCTGCAGCTTCAGGTGCCCGACGATCTTCTCGACCTCGTCATCGGAGACGAACGGCCCGTGCACGCGCTGGATGCGGCCGCCGCCGGCCATGTAGAGCATGTCGCCCATGCCAAGCAGCTGCTCGGCGCCCTGCTCTCCCAAAATGGTGCGGCTGTCGATCTTCGACGTCACCTGGAAGGAGATGCGGGTCGGGAAATTGGCCTTGATGGTGCCGGTGATGACGTCGACCGAGGGACGTTGCGTCGCCATGATGACATGGATGCCGGCGGCGCGCGCCATCTGCGCCAGGCGCTGGACGGCGCCTTCGATGTCCTTGCCGGCGACCATCATCAGGTCGGCCATTTCGTCGATGATGACGACGATGTAAGGCATCGGCTCAAGATCGAGATTCTCGGTCTCGTAGATCGCCTCGCCGGTCTGGCGGTCGAATCCGGTCTGCACGGTGCGCGAGATCTTCTCGCCCTTCTTCTCGGCCTGCTGCACGCGCGCGTTGAAACCATCGATGTTGCGCACGCCGACCTTGGACATCTTTCGGTAGCGGTCCTCCATCTCGCGCACGGTCCATTTCAGCGCCACCACCGCCTTCTTCGGGTCGGTCACGACCGGCGTCAAAAGATGCGGAATGCCGTCATAGACGGAGAGTTCGAGCATTTTCGGGTCGATCATGATCAGCCGGCATTCCTGCGGGGTGAGCCGGTAGAGCAGCGACAGGATCATGGTATTGATGGCGACCGACTTGCCGGAGCCGGTGGTGCCGGCGACCAGCACGTGCGGCATCTTGGCGATGTCGACGATGACCGCCTCGCCATTGATGGTCTTGCCCAGCGCCAGCGCCAGCTTGGCCTTGGTCGTCTCGAAGTCGCGGCTGGCCATGATCTCCCTGAGATAAACGGTCTCGCGCTTGGCGTTTGGCAGTTCGATGCCGATGGCATTGCGGCCCGGTACGACGGCGACACGGCAGGCAATCGCGCTCATCGAGCGGGCGATGTCGTCGGAGAGGCCGATGACGCGCGACGACTTGATGCCCGGCGCCGGTTCAAGCTCGTAGAGGGTGACCACCGGACCCGGGCGAACGGCAATGATTTCGCCCTTGACGCCGAAATCCTCCAGCACGCCTTCGAGCAGGCGCGCGTTCTGTTCCAGCGCGTCCTTGGAAAGACTTGGGTCGCGCGCGACATTCTTCGGTTCGGACAGGAAATGCAGCGACGGCATTTCGAACGTGTCCGAGCCGATCAGCGAGGTCTGCGCCTCGCGCTGGACGCGGGCTCCCGGCACGGGTCGCGCCGCCGGCGCCTCGACCCGGGTGGCGGCATCGGAACGGAACTGCTGGACCTTGGCCGTTGGGGCACGCCGCTGGGCGACGGGCTCGTCGTCGAAATCCATGTCCTCGTCGTCGCGGCCGAAGACATCGTCGTCGGCCGGGTCGACGGAAACACCGCGGTCGTTGACCATGGCGGCGAAGAATTCCGGCTCGACCCGGGCGCGGCCGTCTTGGCTCATGCGGGATTCGGCGAACTCGGCCGACTCGACCCGTTCGGCGGCACGGCGCCAGGCGCTGGCGCGTGGCTCCATCTCCGGTTCGAAGTCGTCGCGCTCCTGCCTGCGGCGCACAGCGCGACGATGCATCCAAGCGCGGAACGAAAGCCACCAATGGGTGATCGCGCCGAGCGCCAGTATGCCTTCGTCCCCCTCGTCCTCGTCATTGTCGAACAGAAGCTCGTCCTCGCGCGGGTCCGCGGCGGCCGGTTCTTCCATCACGGCGAAGCCGTTCTTGCGCCCGATCAGCGCCGCGCCATAGGCGAACAGCCAGAGCGCGGGTGCCGCCAGCAATATGGCGAACACGCTGGCGATCAGCCCGGTCGGATAGCCGCCGATGAGGACACCGGGAATTTTGAGCACCATGTCGCCGAAGACGCCGCCGAGGCCGGTGGGCAGCGGCCAGGTCTTGGGCGGAACGATGCAGCCCGCGATCGCGGCTGCGAGCAGCGCAAAACCGAACCAGAACAGCCCGCGCTTGGGCAGCCTGTCGACGCCGCGCGCCGAAAACAGGAGATAGCCCCAGATGACGGCCGGAACCAGTGCAGCGACCGCCGCAAGGCCGAAGAACTGCATGGCGAGGTCGGAGAAGACGGCGCCGGCATAACCCATGGCGTTGGTGACGATGTTGGCGGTGGCGTGCGAGAAGCTCGGGTCGGCGACGTTCCAGGTCGCGAGGCTTGCGACGGCGAAGGCGGTGAACGCGAACAGGCCGGCGCCGACCAGACGGCCGACCTGGCGCCGCGCGAATGCCTGGATGCCGTGCCCCGTATCGGTCAGCGCGAGCGGTGCTGAAGCCCCTGAACGCATGCTCTTCCCCGTCAGTGATTGCCTGGCCCGAGCGCAGACGCACTCCGGCAGATTCGGATGCCAGACTAGGCGTGGGAAGGTTAAGGGCGCATTAACTATAAGGCTGCGGCGACCGTCCTTTTGACATCGATACCTCCAGTGTCCGCACCATATGAAAATGGCGGGCGCCCTGGCCCGCCATCCATTCGTCGGGTCGGGCAGCGTGTTACTTGTTGGCGCCGCCGAGCATCTTCACATTGGCGCAGAACTCGGCGTGCGGCTTGCTCATCGCCGCATCCTGGCATTCCTTCATCATGGCCTCCTGCTTCTCCTTCGGCATGGCCATGAAAGCTGTCTTGAATTCCGCCATCGGCTTCATGGTTTTCATGCTGGAATCGGTGAAGAACGGCGCCATGTTGTCCGGCTCGTCCAGTGCGCCGGCAAATGCAAAGCCGCTGACCATGGAAAGCGCGAGTGCCCCGAGGCAGATATTCTTGAGGTTCATGAGAAAATTCCTTCCCTGTGTTTCAAAACGCGAGCGTCAGAACGACGGTCGCCTCCACAGTTCGGAGACAGGCTGGTCGATGTTTCCTCGAAAATCTCCTTCACGCGAACGTGATTGCGCGAAGTTGATCTTCACCAGAAGGAATTGCCAAAAAAGAGGCCCGGAGCGATCCGGGCCTCAAGGCGTGAACTCCTTGTGGGAGCGTCACGACGGGATGCTTTTTCAAAACAATTCCAGGAAAAGTGCTTTCGCGGTTTTCTGTTCGGAATTGCGTGGAGATAAGGGACCGGCGGGAGGAGGTTTCCGCCGGTCCCTTGGCAAGGATGCCTTACGGCACCACTTCGCCATGCTGGGAGATGTCGAGGCCTTCGACCTCTTCCTGGGTCGACGGACGCAGGCCGACCAGCGCCTTGACGACGTAGAGGATGACGAAGGTGGCGACCGCCGTCCAAATAATGGTGACGGCGACACCGTAGATCTGCTTACCGAGCGAAGCGCCCGACGAGAGGCTGTTTATCGCCGGGTCGGCAAGCACGCCGGTCAGCAGGGCGCCGACCACGCCGCCGACGCCATGCACGCCGAAGGCATCGAGCGAGTCGTCATAGCCGAACATGTGCTTCACCTTGACCGCCGAGAGGTAGCAGACGACGCCAGCCACGATACCGACGATGAAGGCGCCGGTCGGGTTGACGAAACCGGAAGCCGGCGTCACCGCGACGAGGCCGGCGACGGCGCCCGAGATGATGCCGAGCACGGAAGGCTTCTTGGCGATGATCCATTCGGCGAACATCCAGGCCAATGCCGCGGCGGCGGTGGCAACCTGGGTGTTGAGCATGGCGGCACCGGCAAGGCCGTCGGCCGCCAGTTCCGAACCGGCGTTGAAGCCGAACCAGCCGACCCACAGCAGCGATGCGCCGATGACCGAATAGACCAGGTTGTGCGGCGCCATGTTGGTGGTGCCATAACCTTCGCGCTTGCCGAGAACCAGCGCGCAGACGAGGCCCGCGACACCGGCATTGATATGGACGACCGTGCCGCCGGCGAAGTCGAGAACGCCAGCCGTACCGAGGAAGCCGCCACCCCAGACCCAATGCGCGATCGGCACGTAGACGATCAGCAGCCACAGCGCCATGAAGATCAGCAGTGCCGAGAACTTGAAGCGCTCGGCGAAGGCGCCGGCAATCAGCGCCGGCGTGATGATGGCGAACGTCATCTGGAACATCGAGAAGACGAATTCAGGGATGTTGGCCACACCCGGCAGCCACAGGCTGGCCGTGGTGATGCCGTGGTGGAAGAATTTCGAAGTGCCGCCGAGATAGGCATTCATGCCGCCGCCGTCGGAAAAGGCCAGCGAATAGCCGAACATGAACCACAGCACGGTCACCAGGCAGGTGATGGCGAAGCTCTGCATGATGGTGGCGAGCACGTTCTTCTTGCGCACCATGCCGCCGTAAAACAGCGCCAGGCCCGGGATGGTCATCATCAGCACCAGCGCCGTCGAGGTCAGCATCCAGGCGGTGTTGCCGGTATCGAGCACCGGGGCCGGAGTGGCGGCCGGCGCGGCAGCCGCGGCAGCGGGTGCGGCTTCCTGCGCGAAGGCGGCGACGCTGCCCAACGCTGCAAGAGCGAGCGAGCCCAGCAGGGCCGCCCTTCCCGTCGTCTTCAAGGTGGAAGGAATATTCATTGAACTCTCCATTGGAATACGTGTTCGCCGCTCAGAGCGCGTCGGTGTCTGTTTCGCCGGTACGGATCCGCACCGCCTGGTCGATGCCGAAGACGAAGATCTTGCCGTCGCCGATCTGACCGGTCTTGGCCGCGGCGGTGATGGCTTCGACGGCCTTGTCGACCATGTCTGCCGGGACCGCGACTTCGATCTTGATCTTCGGCAGGAAGGAGACCGCGTATTCCGCCCCGCGATAGATTTCAGTATGTCCCTTCTGACGCCCGTAGCCTTTGACTTCGGTGACGGTCAGGCCCTGGATGCCGACGGCGGTAAGCGCTTCGCGTACCTCGTCCAGCTTGAACGGCTTGATGATTGCCATCACGATTTTCATAAGGTTTCACCCTTTGCTGTTGCGGTCCCCCGCGTTTGCACACCTTCACCGATCCCAAAGAGCCGGAGAGTGCTCCCAAGGATTCAAGCTCCGTGCCAACTGCCGAAGCAGGGTATTAACCCATTGTAAGCAAAGGGATTGGAGCGGCCGGGGCCGGCAGGTGCCTGCGTGTGCGGCGCACCATCTGATTAAAAAATAGGCATTTTTGCGAAATTGCCTACTTTGCCGGCTTTGGGCATGACTACAAACTACGGAACCGGCTTTCGGAAAGAATCTTGCTCAAACAAGACTCGCGATGCTCAACGCTTGAGCCGGATCAGGCCTTCCTGGGCCATCGAAGCGATCAGCGTGCCGTCACGGGCATAGAGTGTGCCGCGGCTGAAACCGCGAGATCCAGAGCTGGAGGGACTGTCCTGTGCATAGAGCAGCCAGCCGTCGAGCGAATGCGGCCGGTGGAACCACATCGAATGATCGAGGCTGGCGGCCTGGATGTCGGGATCGAACAGGCCGCGCCCGTGCGCGAAGGTCGAAGTGTCGAGCAGCGTCATGTCGGAGAGATAGGCGAGCAGCACCGACTGCAGCGCGCGATCATTGGGAACGGGACCGGCAAGGCGGATCCAGACATTCTGCCGGGGCGGCAGCTTATCGCGGCTTTCATAGTGCTGGAGATTGACGGGCCGCAGTTCCAGAGGCCGCTCGCGCGCCCAGAAGCGGCGCACCGCCTCCGGCACCCGGTCGGCGGTTTCGAGCAGCTCGCGCTGCGTCTTCAACCCTTCCGGCGGCGGCACGTCGTCGGGCAGCGCGAACTGGTGCTCGAGGCCCTTCTCGTCGACCTGGAACGAAGCTTCCAGCGAAAAGATCGCCTGTCCGTGCTGGATCGCCAGCACGCGCCGCGTGGTGAAGGAACCGCCGTCGCGGATGCGGTCGACCTCGTAGATGATCGGCACCTTGATGTCGCCCGGCCGCATGAAATAGCCATGCAGCGAATGTACGAAACGGTCCGGCTCGACCGTTCGCTGCGCTGCCACCAGCGCCTGCGCGATCGTCTGGCCGCCGAACACGCGCTGCCATTCCACCTGGGGGCTGCGACCACGATACAGATTGTGTTCCAGCCTCTCGAGGTCGAGAATGCGCAGAAGCTCGTCGATCGCCGCCGTCATGTTTTGTGACCTCGCCGCAAAATTGCTATGGCGGTTTCCGACAGGAAGAACGAGCCGTCAAGGGCGCAGGGCCCCGGTCGGCGCGCAAGGAGCCAGGACAATGGAACGCAAGGCGGACGCAAAGACCAGATCCGGGCTCGATGTCCTCGTCGCCGGCGCCGGCTATGTCGGCCTGGCCGCTGCCGTCTCGCTGAAGCAGGCCCGACCGGGCCTTGCCGTGGCGCTGGTCGATGCGGCGCCCGCCGGTTCCTGGCAAAGGGATGGCCGCGCCTCGGCCATCGCCGCGGCCGCCTGCCGCATGCTCGACCAGCTCGGCGTCTGGGCCGAGATCGCGCCGCGGGCGCAGGCGATCACCGAGATGATCATCACCGATTCACGCAGCGCCGATCCGGTGCGCCCGGTCTTCCTGACCTTCGGCGGCGAGGTGGCGCCGGGCGAACCCTTCGCCCACATGGTCGCCAACGGGGCGTTGAACGGCGCCTTGCGGGTCAAGGCCGAAAGGCTCGGTATCGACATCATCGAAGGCGTCGCGGTGCAAGGTTTTGAGACCAACGGCGGCGGCATCACAGTGCATCTTGCCGACGGCGCCACATTGACGGCACGGCTGCTGGTTGCCGCCGACGGTGTCAATTCGAAACTGCGCGACATGGCTGGCATCAAGACGGTCAAGTGGGAATACGGCCAGTCCGGCATCGTCTGCACCGTGGCGCATGAACGCCCACACAATGGCCGCGCCGAAGAACATTTCCTTCCCGCCGGCCCCTTCGCCACGCTGCCGCTGAAACCCGACGAGGATGGCACCAACCGTTCGTCGATCGTCTGGGTCGAACGGGCGGAAGACGCGAAAGCACTCGTGGAAGGCGACGATCTCGTCTTCGAACATGAACTCGAACAGCGCTTCGGCCTCAAGCTTGGGGAAATCCGCGTCGCCGACAAGCCGCGCGCCTGGCCGCTCGGCCTGACCATCGCGCGCGCCTTCGTCGCGCCGCGCATCGCGCTTGCCGGCGATGCCGCCCACGGCATCCATCCGATCGCCGGACAGGGCCTCAATCTCGGCTTCAAGGATGTGGCCGCATTTGCCGAGGTGATCGTCGAAGCCGACCGGCTCGGCCAGGACATCGGCGCGCTCGACGTGCTGGAACGCTACCAGCAATGGCGCCGCTTCGACACGGTGCAGATGGGCATCACGACCGATGTGCTGAACCGCCTGTTTTCCAACGACATCACCCCGCTGCGCACCGTTCGCGACATCGGCCTCGGCCTCGTCGAACGCATGCCACGGCTGAAGGAGTTCTTCATCCGCCAGGCGTCGGGGCTTTCGGCCGGCACGCCGCGGCTATTGAAAGGCGAGGCGATCTGATCGCCTGTCGCGGGCTAGTTGACCTCGAAGCCGAGCTTCTGGCGCAAGCGCAATATCCTCTGGTCGGATATCTGCAGGCGCTGCTCGCCGCCCTGGGCGACCCGGTTCACCATCTGCAGCAGATCGTTTCGTTCCGCGACGTCGAGACGCTCGCGCAGGAACGGCGCCAGCTTGTCGATCACGACAGTGGCATCGTCGATCTGCGACGCCGCCCACTTGGCATAGATCACCGCCTCATCCGTCTTCTTCTTGTTGGCGATCTCGGAAATCACCGACCGGATGACAGCCTCGCGCTGCGGCAGGATAGGACCGTTCTCGGAGACGATAGATGCAATCAGCGTCGCGGCGGCCACCACCGGATCGTCGATCGCCGTCAGCGGTGAGAGTGCGGCCTGCTTGCGCAGCTTCTTGCGCCTGATGTTGCCTTGCACGCGCCCGACGACGTCGGCGACCTCGCGCGCGGCGTCGTTCATGGCCTTCATCCGGTACCACCACAACGCCGCCGCTCCGAGCACGCCAAGGACAGCAATCAGGAAAGGCATGTCCAAATCCCCCAAGGTCTTGAACGACGATAGGAGAACTCGTGGCTCGCTTCAACACGCAAGAGTTGAGCCCGGCAAAACGGGGGACGTTCGCTCGACCGAACGTCCTCGGTTTCCAAGTGACCGCAACGCATGACGGGGATTATGACCCCGGCACGTTGTAGATCGCGCGCACCTCGATGGAACCGATTTCGCCCAGCGGAATCTCGCCGGCGATGTCCAGCGCCTCGTCGAGATCCTTCGCTTCGATCATGACGAACCCGAGCAGCTGCTCCTTGGTTTCCGCGAACGGGCCGTCGGTGACAAGTCTCTTGCCCTTGCGTCTGCGAACGGTTTTCGAGGTTTTCACCGATTGCAGCGCCTGCGCGATAATCAGCATACCGCGTTGGTCCAATGACCGGTCATGGGCCATCGAATCGGCGTCGAGCTTGGCCAACCGCTCTGTCGTCATGGCATGGAGATCTTTCTCTTCGCCGTAGACCAGGCAAACGTACTGCATGTCCATCTCCCTTATCGTGACGAACCATAGGATGAGGCGATCAGGTTGTCAGCCGGGCCTTTGTCCGCCGCATGATCGAGGAAGCACACCCCGACCCCGATGATGGCGACCGCCACAAGCAGCCGGCCAAAGCCGGACGCCGGCTGCCGCAACAAGTCGATTTCTTGTTCACCTGCCTGGCGGCCGGTGCTTGTCCAGTGAGCAGAAAATAGATTGTTCATGTGAACCTCCATCCGCCACGAAATCCGTGGCCGCTCGCAGGACGGCCGAGGCAGATGCAATTCGACATTTTTGCACGCACATTTTTTTCAGAAATAAAATGCGAACGCCTCAGCCGGCACCTCGTCGAAAGAGCGCAGTGGCCTTCGCGTCTGCCCGCGCTATAGTTGACCGGACGCTGATCGACAGGCTTACCCAATCAACCCAGGAGGACTCCATGGACCGCACCGCAAACGCCGTCTGGAAAGGCAATCTGAAAGAGGGCAAGGGCACGCTCGACACCCAGAGCGGAACCCTGAAAGGCACGCCCTATTCGTTCAAGGCGCGCTTCGAGGACGAAAGCGGCAAATCCGGCACCAATCCGGAAGAACTGATCGCCGCCGCGCACGCCGGCTGCTACGCCATGCAGCTCTCGCATTTCCTGGCCGAGAACGGCACGCCGGCGGCCGAACTCGACGCCAAGGCCGTGGTGACGCTGGTTCCAGGCACAGGCATCACCGGCAGCGCGATCACGCTGGTCGGCAAGGTACCTGGCATCGATGCCGCGAAATTCAAGGAATTGGCCGAGAAGGCCAAGGCCGAATGCCCGGTTTCCCAGGCGCTCGGCGCGATCAAGGTTTCGCTCGACGCCAGGCTTGGTTGATATATGTTCACGTTCCGAAAATGGGGCGCGATTGTTCCATTTTCGGAACTCACGTAGCGGGTTGATCCTATAAGGATCTAAGGTAATCGCCAAGGCTGGTGTCGTTTAAGCCCTTATCCCGCATTTCGTTCATATACATGGAAATTTTGTCGAATTGAGCTTCTTTTGGCTCTCTTTTCGCAGGGATCTCTTGGGAAAAATAGGCTTGAGGCTTCAATTTAAGGCTGGAAACGCGGGATTTTCCCACACGATTACCCACCCGCATCCTTAGATCGACAAATTCACGAATACCTATTTGCTCCAATAAATCATGCTGATCTGGGTCACCACTATTCATCGTCGACACCCGGCCAGCGAGTACCATTAACCCTATATCAACAATGTCATCCAAATCGCGATTAAGATCGTCCTTATATCGATCCTTTAGAAGGTTAACAACTTTTCGAGACGTCGCTCCCTCGGACAAATTATCGGAGTTAGCTAGCTCTTTTGTTATATTGTACAAAGTCTGCTTTACATAAGGTGCTCTCGGTCGACTCGCGATGGGAAATCCTCCCTCAGAATCACTATAGGGTGACTCCGAACTCCGCATCTGGCAACGTCAAACTTGTTATCCCACAAACTTCGCAGCTCGAAATTCTCAACATTAGCTTTCAGAAGACGTTTATTCAGATGCGCCACGCGCAGCATAACGTCACGATTATTCTACGCGCCCAGCGCATCAAGCCGGGCACGAAGGGCTGCGACTTCCTGCTCCAGCGCCTCCACCCTCGCTTCCAGGTCGGAGGCGGGCATGGTCGGCGCACTCCGGTGCGCCGACAGGACGGCAACGTCGACCGGGCCAGCGAGGAGATGCACGTAGCGGTCCTCGCGCTGGCCCGGCCCGCGCGGGATTTCCTGGACCAGCGGTGGCCGGCGGCCGATCAGCATGTCGAGTTCACCGCGCAGGTCTTCGATCGACGAAAACCGCGCCATGCGCTCAGCGCGCGCCAGCAGTTCATGCGCCGTCTGCGGTCCGCGCAGCAGGAGCAGGCCGAGCAGCGCGGTTTGCGGCGTGGTCAGCGAGAAGCGCTGCGCCATCTGATGCTCATAACGCTCCACGCGCGAGCCGAACATCTGCCGCACGAGTCCTTTCTGCTCAAGCAGCTTCAGGGCCCGGTGCACCTCTGTCTGTTCCAGCGCCATGACAGGTTCGCGCGCGGTCTTCTGGTTGGCGGCGGCAAGTGCCGCGTTGAGCGTCAGCGGATAGACGTCCGGCGTCACATCCTTCTTCTCGATCAGGCAGCCGAGCACGCGCGCTTCGACGGGAGAGAGAATGGGAAGGTTTTCGCTCATTGAGATCGCTATCCTTTCGAAAGCCGGAGGGACAACGCGAAGGATCGCGGCCTACCGCCGGACTAAACCCTTCTCTCCACCATCATCTTCTTGATCTCGGCGATCGCCTTCGCGGGATTCAGCCCCTTCGGGCAGGTCTGCGCGCAGTTCATGATGGTGTGGCAGCGATAGAGCCGGAACGGGTCTTCGAGATTGTCGAGCCGTTCGCCCTTGGCCTCGTCACGACTGTCGATCAGCCAGCGATAGGCCTGCAGCAGCGTCGCCGGGCCGAGATAGCGGTCGCCGTTCCACCAGTAGCTCGGGCACGAGGTGGAGCAGCAGGCGCACAGGATGCACTCGTAAAGCCCGTCGAGCTTCTCGCGGTCCTCATGGCTCTGCAGCCATTCCTTGGCCGGCGTTGGCGACACCGTCTTCAGCCATGGCTCGATCGAGGCGTGCTGGGCGTAGAAATTGGTAAGGTCGGGCACCAGGTCCTTGATCACGGGCATATGCGGCAGCGGATAGACCTTGATCGCACCTGAAACGTCGTCGCAGCCCTTGGTGCAGGCGAGCGTGTTCGAGCCGTCGATGTTCATGGCGCAGGAGCCGCAAATGCCCTCGCGGCAGGAGCGGCGCAAGGTCAGCGTCGGGTCGATCTTGTTCTTGATCCACAGCAGCGCATCGAGCACCATCGGCCCGCAATCGTCCATATCGACGAAATAGGTGTCCATGCGCGGGTTCTCGTCATCGTCCGGCGACCAGCGATAGATGCGATATTCGCGCAGATTGGTGGCACCCTCCGGCTTGGGCCAGGTCTTGCCCTGCTGGATCTTCGAGTTCTTGGGGAGGGTGAGTTCGACCATTACCTCAGGTCCTTTCGGATGACGAGCTTCAGCCCGGACCAGATTTCATTCACGGCGGCGACCTTGACGTCGACAAGGTCGAGCTTGAGCGCTTCAGCGCGGACAACGCCTTCGGCGACATCGGTGTCCATTTTCGACGCTTTCTTCGGCCAGGAGACCCAGATCATGCCGTCGCGTTTGATCGCCGCTTCGACATCGCCGAGGCGATCCTCGATCTCGGCGCGCTGCCGGGTGAAGGCGTGGACGGCGTCGTATTTCAGGGTTGCGCCCGAAATGCCGGACCATTCGGCCAGCCGGTCGACCTCGGCAAAATCGACGGCCTCAGTGAGGCTCTCGAGTTCGCTTGGCAGCGCGATAAAGGCGGCAATCATGCCGTCCTTCAGGCCGAGCTTGGCCGGAAGGGGCGTGCCGGAATATCCCGCCGCCGTCGCCATCGTCAGTACACCCTGGCCTTCGGCGCGATCTTGGCGAGACTGATGCCGCCGTCTTTCTCCGCCACCAGCGGCTCGGTGTGCACTGGCCGGTAGGTCAGCGTCACCGCACCGTCCTCGCCGAGATTGGCGAGCGTGTGCTTGCGCCAGTTGGCGTCGTCGCGGGCGGAAAAATCTTCCCGCGCATGCGCGCCACGGCTCTCCTTGCGCGCCTCGGCGCCATAGACGGTGGTGATGGCGTTGGCCATCAGGTTTTCCAGCTCAAGCGTCTCGACCAGGTCCGAATTCCAGATCATCGAGCGGTCGAACACCTTTATGTCCTTGAGCTCGGTCCAGATTTGCGAAATACGCCTGCAGCCGTTTTCGAGCGATTCCTGCGTACGGAACACGGCCGCGTCCTCTTGCATCGCCTTCTGCATCTTTTCGCGCAGAACCGCCGTCGGCGTCGAGCCGTTGGCGTGGCGCAGCCTGTCGAAGCGGTCCATGATCTTGTCGACCGAAGCCTGGTTGGGCGACGGGATCGCCGCCTTGCGGTCGATGACCTGGCCGGCGCGGATCGCCGCGGCGCGGCCGAACACCACCAGATCGATCAGCGAGTTCGAGCCCAGCCGATTGGCGCCGTGCACGGAAGCGCAGCCCGCCTCGCCGACCGCCATCAGGCCGGGCGAGACCCGGTCGGGGTTTTCGGCGGTCGGGTTGAGCACCTCGCCCCAGTAATTGGTCGGCACGCCGCCCATATTGTAGTGCACCGTCGGCAGCACCGGGATCGGCTCCTTGGTCAGGTCGACACCGGCGAAGATTTTTGCCGACTCCGAAATGCCCGGAAGCCGTTCGTGCAAAACCGCCGGATCGAGATGATCGAGATGCAGGAAGATGTGGTCCTTGTTCTTGCCGACGCCGCGGCCTTCGCGGATTTCCAGCGTCATGCAGCGCGAGACGACGTCGCGCGAGGCGAGGTCCTTGGCCGACGGTGCGTAGCGCTCCATGAAGCGCTCGCCCTCGGAGTTGACGAGGTAGCCGCCCTCGCCACGGGCGCCCTCGGTGATCAGGCATCCGGCGCCGTAAATGCCGGTCGGATGGAACTGGACGAACTCCATGTCCTGCAGGGGAAGCCCGGCCCGTGCGGCCATGCCGCCGCCGTCGCCGGTGCAGGTATGCGCCGAGGTGGCGGAGAAATAAGCGCGCCCATAACCGCCGGTCGCCAGCACCACCATCTTGGCCGAGAAGCGGTGAATGGTGCCATCGTCGAGATTCCACGCCACGACGCCGGTGCAGGTGCCGTCCGGCTCCATGATCAGGTCGAGCGCGAAATACTCGATAAAGAACTGCGCGTTATTCTTCAGCGACTGGCCGTAGAGCGTATGCAGGATGGCGTGGCCGGTGCGGTCTGCCGCGGCGCAGGTGCGCTGCACGGGCGGGCCGTCGCCATAGTTCATCATGTGGCCGCCGAACGGCCGCTGGTAGATCTTGCCTTCTTCGGTGCGCGAGAAGGGCACGCCGTAATGTTCGAGCTCGTAGACCGCGGCCGGCGCCTCGCGCACCATGTATTCCATGGCATCGACATCGCCCAGCCAGTCCGACCCCTTGACGGTGTCGTACATGTGCCACTGCCAGGAATCCGGACCCATATTGGAGAGCGAGGCGGCGATGCCGCCTTGCGCGGCGACCGTATGCGAGCGCGTCGGGAACACTTTGGTGATGCAGGCGGTGCGCAGCCCCTGCTCGGCCATGCCGAGCGTGGCGCGCAGGCCCGCGCCCCCGGCGCCGACGATGACCACGTCGAACTTGTGGTCGACAAAGGTATAGCCTGCCGCGTTGGCTGATTTCGTGTCCTGGGCCAAGACTTCAGCCTCCGAATGCCAGTTTCAGCAGGGCGAAGAGCGAAGCGACGCCGACCGCTATGGTGAAGAATGTGTTGAGGGCGATCAGCGCCAGCTTCATGCCTTCGCCATGCACATAGTCCTCGATGATCACCTGCATGCCGATCCGCATATGATAGAGCGGCGAGATGAGCACCAGAGCCATCACCAGCGCCACGAACGGGTTGGCGAGCGCTGCCCGCACCTGCGCATAGCCGGCGCCGTTGAGCGCGATCAGGAACCCGGTGAAAAACAGGATCAGCGGGATGTTGGCGATCGCCGTCAACCGCTGGCGCCAGAAATGTCCCGTGCCTTCGCGAGCCGAGCCCAGGCCGCGCACCTTGGCGAGCGGAGTGCGCATGTCGGTGTTTTTCGCACTCATCACAAAGCTCCGCGCGCCATATAGCCGGCGATCCAGATCAAGAGTGTGAGCAGGACCGAGCCGGCAAGCGTCGCCCAGGCGATCTTCGAGGCCGTGTGTTTTTCAAGTCCGGCGCCGGTATCCCAGATCAGATGGCGGACACCGCCCAGCATGTGATGCATGAGAGCCCAGGTGTAGCCGAACAGGATGAGCCGGCCGAGCCACGTGCCGAACGCCCAGTTCACCCAATCGAAAGCACCCTGCGAACTTGCCGCCGCCATCAGCCAGACGGCGACCAGCAGCGTGCCGAAATAGAGCGCCCCCCCGGTGATGCGATGGATGATCGACATCGTCATGGTGATCGGCGGCCGGTAGACCGTCAGGTGCGGCGAAAGCGGCCTTTCGCGTCTGGCTTGGGTGGCTGGTGATTTGCTCATGGCTGCCCCAGTTCGGCGTCTCCCGCCTCAGGTGGAAATGCGGCATTGCCGCTTCCGGTTGCGACTTCGGACAGCCGGTTTCTAATGCTCTTTTTGCACCGCGTCAAAGCCAGAAAACCGTTTCGAAAACGTAATTTAGTCTGACTAAAAGGCCGGATGCGGCTTCAATCGATTAGCGGCTGAACACCCGAAGCCGGCTCGATATCGTTGCAGTGCAGCATGTCTGGCCCGAGGCGCTGCCGTGTCGGGATTTGCATCAGCGGGTGCAGGTCTGCGGCGTCGACCCCCTCTTCATCACCAGCGCCTCGCGCCCGTCGATCACGATTGCGTCATGCGTCACCGCCTGGTAGCGGCTGCTCTGGTTTGCCGGCGATGCCGCGAACTCCTCGGTGGCGCCTTCCTGCCCGACCACGCGCAGCGACGTGCCGAGATTTTGGATGGTGATCATGCCGCCATTGCCGCACCTATAGGTGGCCATGCCCGTGGTGAGACGTGGCGCGGTGAGGTCCGTGGTGATCTTGGTCGTAGGTGGCGCGGGCTGTTGGGCGGGAGCGGGAGGCGGCACCACGGGTGTAACCCTGCTCGCGGCCTTGGGCGCGCCGTCTTCCGGCACACAGGCACCGGCCGCGAAAAGCAGCGGAATAATGAACGACACCCGAACCGTTCGGCCAAACATCATGTGCTGCCCCCTCATGCCCCGAGGCACGCTAGCCACGCGGCGCGGCAAGATCAAGTTCGCCCGACCGGCCATGTCGACCGGTTGGGGACATCGGCGGCGAACTGCAAAAATTAACCATGTTCATTAAGAAACGGCCATTGAGCCGCTCCTCCCCTTAACAAAGGTTAAGAAAGAGTTAATTTCCGATTCGGATCAGATCGGGGCGCGATCTCTCTCGCGCCGACAAAGGGAGAGCGACATGCATTCCAACTCAGTGCGGGCCAAATCAGTGCGAGCCAACTCAGTGCGGGCCAAACTGGTCCGGACAAGCCTCGCGGTCACGCTGGCCGCACTTGCCATTGCGGTGGCCGCGCCGGCTGAGGCCGGCTTGCGCCATCACGACCGCGTCTACGCCGATTCGTTCGGCAATCTCGTCATTGACAGCGCCGCCGGCTACAAGCGCATCATCGTCGGCGAAGGCAAGCTGGCCAAACAACTGTCCGACTACACCAGCGCCGGCCAGCCCAAGGTGATCTACCAGAATGAATCCGATGACATATCGGGCGACGGCGACTGCTATCGCCCGCCGGTGTTCGTCAAGGGCCGCTCCTATATGTACGGCCTTTCCGACGGCGAGATGCCGGAGCTCAGCCCCTGCCGCTGATACGGGCCTGTCCGATTCTTACCACGGCCAGCCCATCGGCTGGCCCGGTGGAGACACGCACGCAGTCGCGCCCGGCATTCTTTGCCAGGTAGAGCGCTTCATCCGCACGCCGCATCAGGTCGGAGAAACCCTCGCCCATGTGAAGCTCGGCAATGCCGAAGCTCGACGTGCACCGGGTGTCGGGCGGCAACCCGTTGACGGGCGAAGCGCCGAATGCGTGGCGGATGCCTTCCGCGAACAGCCGGGCGGCTGCGAGGTTGGCTCCTGTCAGGATAATAGCGAACTCCTCGCCACCGATGCGGCCAACCACGTGATAACCCTCGGCCGCCTCTCGCAGCAGGCCGGCGAAGGTCTCGATCACCCGATCGCCGGAGGCATGGCCGAAACTGTCGTTGACGCTCTTGAAATGATCGAGATCGGCAATGACCATTGCCACCGGCGAGCCCAGGCGCGTGGCGTCGTGCACGGCCAGCTCCGCGTGACGCGTGAAACCGCCACGGTTGAGCAGGCCCGACAGCGTGTCCACCTCCGACTTCGACGTCACTTCGGCAAGCACATCGCGAACGAGAATGGCCAGCATCAGCAGAGCCAGCGCCAGCGCAAAGACAGTGCCCAGCGACTGCGACACCAGCGCGTAACTGCTTTGCAGATAAGCCTGCGGATTGGCGCCCCAGCCGCCGAGCGCATGCGCGATGAACGGCTTTGAGGCAAACTGCAGGCCGCTGGCGGCAAGCAACGCCATCAAGATCAGATCGAGCCGACCGCGGCCTTGCCTCGACTGCCAGACGATGCCGAGGCCGGTGAACTGCATGGCTGCGTAGGGAAGCTGGTAGGCCATCATGCGGGTGAGCGACTGGCGCGGCAGATCCTGCACGAAATAGACCGCGATGGTGGTGACGGCCAGAAAGAACAGCATCGGCGTCCATGGCGGCGCCACGCCATATTTGCGGGCAAGTCCGCCATTGAAGGCAATGGTAGCGCCAAGGAAAACGGCAAAGGCGGTAACCACCGGAAGCCGCGCGTCGCTGAAGACGGGAATGCAGAATTCGATCGCCGAATAGGCCATGCCCAGGACATAACCTGACGCCAGCCAGCGCGCCGGCGCGCGGCCGGCATCGTGGAACGAGACAGCCATGAAGGATGCCGCCAGCAGGCCGGCAACAGCCAGGTTGATCAACAGGATGAAGTTGGCGCCGCTCATGGATCCTCAAACCCCTGCCGACAGCTAAACATCGACGGGCGAAAAAGACGTTAACGCCGAGCGCGGATGCGGCGGTCAGCTGGCCCTGAGCGGCTCCGGCACGAACACCGTCTCCGGCCGCTCGTAGGAGAGGCGCACGCTGTCGCGGCCGTTTTTCTTGGCCTTGTAAAGCGCCTCGTCGGCCCGGCGCAACAAGGGTTCCAGCGTCTCGTCGCCGCTGCGGGCCGCCACGCCGAAGCTGGCGGTGACCTTCGTGCCGGCGGGAAGCCCGTCGACGCCGCCGGCCGAATAGAGTGTGCGCACCGCCTCGGCGAACAGCCGGGCGGCGGCGAGGTCGGTCAGTGGCAGGAGCACGGCGAATTCCTCGCCGCCTATGCGCCCNGCGGCACCTCGTGCTCCCGTGGCCGAGCGCAGCTTGGCGGCGAAGTCAGCAATCACGCGGTCACCGGCGGCATGCCCGTGGGTATCGTTGAGGGCCTTGAAATGGTCGAGGTCGGCCAGCACCAGCGCCACCGGGAATTTGGCCATGGCGCAATGCTGCAGCAGCATGGCGGCGCGCTCCTCGAAACCTCGGCGGTTGAGCAGCCCCGAAAGCGGGTCGGTATGGGTTTCCGTCTTCAGCGCCTTCATCACGTCGAGCGCGGCCGCGGTGAAGAGGCAAAGCGCGATCAGCAGCGACAGCAGTGCGTGCGACAACAGCGCCGTCGTCCAGTACGACGAGCCGTAGAAGCCGTCATAGCTGGCGAAGGGCCCGTGCGCGATGACCACCACCAGGGTGCGCACGAAGAAATTGACGCTGGACAGCAGCGACAGCACGAACAGGATCTTTTCTGTCGGGCCATTGTTGCGCACCGGGCGCAATTCGGCGGCGACGAGCAGGCTGACGCCGCCGAAACCAAAATTCATCGCCAGGATGCGCCAGGTGAGATCCGGGGTGACGAAGAGAAACCACGCGAATGCCGCAAGGCCGCCGCCCGCCAGCACGGCGATCGCCACACCGGGCACCTTCCTGCCGTAGCGGGCGACGATGGCGCCGGACAGGCAGCAGGCTGCGATGGTGAAGCAGATGTTCGACACCAGCTTGGTCAGCACCATGCCGATGGGCAAGGTGAAATACTGGAACAGGAAGCCGGGCGCCGAGACGCAGTAGCTGAGCGCCAGCACCGCCAGATAGGGACGATGGCGCTGATAAAACCACAGCACGAGAAACGCCGCGCCGAGCGCCAGCGCGATCGTCGGATTGAGCAACGCTATGAACAGGCCAGTGTCCAAAGGACCGTGACTTCCCTTCGCTTGACGTCACGGAAGACCTTAGGGGGCAAGCCCAAACAAGCCGTTAAGCCAGGGTGTTGGCGCGATATGTCGGCGGGGAACCCCGTGCGGTCGGCAGCGTTCCTGAATTCACAATCCAGGAGCAGGCCATGGCCGACACGATCACATTGACCGACCACGATGCAATCCGTTCATGGGCTGCCGGGCGTGCCGGCTTTCCGGCAATCGTCGACATATCGCCCGAGGCTGGGACGCAGCCCATGCTGAGGCTGGTCTTCGGCCAGAACGCCTATCAGGACCAGGACCAGCCGGAACGGCCCGTCAATGCCGGCGGCTATGAGCTTGTCGAATGGGACGAATGGTTCAAGCTCTTCGAAGAGCAGCAGCTGGCGCTCGTGGTCGCGGCGGACGAACCTGGTCGCCGCGAGGAATTCCACGAGCTCATCCGGCGTGACGGCAAGGCCTGACCCGGGCCGCGCAAGGCTCGGGTCAAAGCCTAACCTGCTTATTTCCAGTCGCGAATGTCGACGAAGTGGCCGGCGATCGCCGCCGCCGCCGCCATAGCCGGCGACACCAGATGGGTGCGGCCCTTGAAGCCTTGCCGGCCTTCGAAATTGCGGTTCGAGGTCGAGGCGCAGCGTTCATGCGGCTTCAGCCGGTCATCGTTCATGGCCAGGCACATGGAGCAGCCCGGCTCGCGCCAGTCGAAACCGGCGGCGAGGAAGATCTTGTCCAGCCCCTCGGCTTCCGCCTGCTCCTTCACCAGGCCGGAGCCCGGCACGATCATGGCATCGACATGCGGGCTGACCGTCTTGCCTTCGACTACCTTGGCAACGGCGCGCAGATCCTCGATGCGGCCATTGGTGCAGGAGCCGATGAAGACGCGGTCGAGCGTGATGTCGGTGATCTTCGTCCCCGGCGTCAGGCCCATATAGTCGAGCGCGCGCAGCTTGGAGGTGCGCTTGTTCTCGTCGGTGATGTCTTCCGGGTTAGGCACGATGCCCTGCACGGAGACGACGTCCTCGGGCGAAGAGCCCCAGGAGACGATCGGCGGCAGTTTCGCCGCGTCGAGCACGATCACCTTGTCGAAATGCGCGCCTTCGTCGGTCCGCAGCGTCTTCCAGTATTCGAGCGCCGCGTCCCAGGCAGCGCCCTTGGGCGCGCGCGGCTTGTCCTTGACATAGGCGAAGGTGGTCTCGTCCGCCGCGATCAGGCCGGCGCGCGCGCCGCCTTCGATCGACATGTTGCAGATCGTCATGCGGCCTTCCATCGACAGCGCACGGATCGCCTCGCCAGCATATTCGATGACATAGCCGGTGCCGCCGGCGGTGCCGATCTCGCCGATGATGGCGAGGATGATGTCCTTGGCCGTGACGCCTTCGGGCAGCACGCCATCGACGCGCACCAGCATGTTCTTGGCCTTGCGCTGGATCAGCGTCTGAGTCGCCAGCACATGCTCGACCTCGGACGTGCCGATGCCATGCGCCAGCGCGCCGAAAGCACCATGGGTGGAGGTGTGGCTGTCGCCGCAGACGATGGTCATGCCCGGCAGCGTAAAGCCCTGCTCGGGGCCGATGATGTGGACGATGCCCTGGCGGATATCGTTCTCGGAATAATACTCGACGCCGAAATCCCTGGCGTTCTTGGCCAGCGCCTCGACCTGGATGCGGCTTTCCTCGTTCTTGATGCCGAACTTGCGCTCGGGCGAGGTCGAGACATTGTGATCGACGACGGCCAGGGTCTTTTCCGGGTGACGGACTTTTCTGCCGCTCATGCGCAGCCCTTCGAAGGCCTGCGGGCTGGTCACCTCATGGACGAGGTGGCGGTCGATATAGAGCAGGCAGGTGCCGTCGTCCTGGCGGTCGACGACATGGTCGTCGAAAATCTTGTCGTAGAGGGTGCGCGGTGCGCTCATGTGCGTAAATCCGTCGATATGAGAATGGGAAAGAACTGATGCCGCAAGCCTGCGGCCGGCCGTCAGGGATCAGCGAAGTCGGCTGGTCAGGGCGCCGGACACGCGCGCGGAGAAGCGCGACGGCAGGCGTTTTCTGTCCTGCAGCACGAATCCCTTGTAGGCCGGATCGCCAAAAAGCTCTTCCATGGCCGGGTAGATAGCAATGTTTTGGGTTTTCGGCAATTGCGGCGTGTCGCCAGCGCTCAGATCACCTCGAACACAAAGGTCCTCACCAGCGCGTCCGGCTCGGCGATCGCATAGCAGCGAAACCACGGGCTTGCCTCAACCGTCCGCCACTTTCCTCCCTGCTCCAATTCATCGAACACCGCCTGGAACCCGCCGCTCTCGAAAACCTGGTCGCGCACGGTGAAGATGGCGTGGCCGCCCTTCTTCGTGATGCGCACCAGCTCGTGCAGGCCAGACGCCGGCGCGTGGCTGATGGTGAACACACCGGTGGAGAAGAAGGCGCGGAAATACCCGTCCGGCCACGGCAGGGGGCCGCCAAGCATTGCCTGCCTCAGCTCGCTGTAGGCATCGCGGCTGCCGGCTATCTTGAGCATGTCGTCCGAGAGATCCAGCCCGGCAATGTCGCTGTAACCGAGCGCTTTCAAGGAAGGTCCCGACAGGCCGGTGCCGCAGCCGGCGTCGAGCAGCGGCCCCTCGCCCGCCGGCACGTGGCGCGTCACCCAGGCGGTGATCAGGAACGGCAGGAGATAACCGAGCGAGGCGGTCTCGCTGTCATAGGTCGCGGCCCATGCGGCATAGGCCTGCGCCAGCGTTTCGGGCGTATCGGCCGTGCAGACCGAATCCAGCGCCGCATTGGCCTTGTCTATGTTCATGGGCACGCTCCTCCTCCGGTAAACGCCCGAGCCTAACGCTGTCCTGGCCCAAAAACTATTCCTCGTGCTGGCGGCGCAAACGCCGCTCCAGCGCCCTGAGCGACAGCGACAGGCCGACGGTGAGGATGAGATAGATATAGGCTGTTATCGAATAGGTCTCGAAGAAGCGGAATGAGCCGGCGGCGTAGACCTTGCCCATCTGCGTGATGTCGGCGACGCCGAGCACCGAGACCAGCGAGGAATCCTTGACCAGGGCGACGAAATCATTGCCGAGCGGCGGCAGGATGGTGCGGATCGCCTGCGGGAACACGACCAGCCGGAAGCGCTGCGCGCGGCTCAGCCCCAAGGCCTTCGCCGCCTCGATTTGGCCTTTCTCGACCGACTGGATGCCGGCCCGGAAAACCTCCGAGATGAAGGCCGAATAGCCGATGGTCAGCGCCATGATGGCGCGCCACAGCAACGACACGTCGCGCACCAGCAGCTCACCGAGAATGCCGGCGCTCTGCAGCGGTGCGGTCAGCGCGTTCCAGGCCGCGACGAACGCCGGCGCGCCGGCAAACGCGATCCAGAACAGCAGCACCAGGATCGGCACGCCGCGAATGATCTCGACATAGAAGCGCGCGATCTGCCGCAGCCAGGTCGAGCCCGACAGGCCCATGAGCGCAATGCCGAGGCCGATGATCGACGCCATGGCGAAAGCAACCACGGTGACGAAGACGGTGATGCCGATGCCCTTGGCGACAGTGGCGAAGACCTGCGCGTAGAGATCGCTGGCCGCGATGGCGAGTGCGGCCACCAACGCCAGCACCGCGGCAACGGCGAGCCACCAGGGAAAGTCGGGTTTGGAGATGGAGGGGGCTGCCATCAGGTGGCGTAAGAACTGGGAGAGGGACGCGGGCGCAGCCTCAGCGCAACTCCCTGCCCCTCAGACGACTCCTTCAACAAGATTGGCTCACTGCCCCATCTTGTAATCAAGGAACCATTTCTTGTTGAGCGCATCGAGCGTTCCATCCGCCTTGAGCGCCGCGATCGCCGCATTGACCGGCTTCACCAGGTCCGAGCCCTTGGGGAAGATGAAGCCGAAATCCTCCGTGCCGAGCGGGCCGCCGATCAGCTTCAGCTTGCCCTCCGAAGCATCGACATAGCCCTTGCCCGCGGTGCCGTCGGTCAGCACGACATCGACATCGCCGGATTTCAGCGCCTGCACCGTGGCGCCAAATGTTTCAAACAGTTTGATGCGTGGGTTCTGCTCATTGCCGTCCAGCACGCTGTAGACGGCGGTATAGAATGGCGTGGTGCCCGCCTGCGCGCCGATCAGCCCGTCCTTGAAGGCGCCGAAGGTCTTGGCATCGGTGAAGCGGCTTTCATCGCCGCGCACCAGCATGAACTGTTCCGAGCGCATATAGGGGTCGGAGAAATCCACCTTCTGCTTGCGGTCGTCCTTGATGGTGATCCCGGTCATGCCGATGTTGTACTGGTTGTCCGAAACCGCCTGGATCATCGCGTCCCAGGAGGTGTTCTGGTACTCGACCTTGAAATTGAGCCGCTTGGCGATCTCGTTCATCGCGTCATATTCCCAGCCGATCTGTTTGCCGGTCTTGGCATCGATGAATTGCAGCGGCGGATAGGCATTCTCCGTCACCACCACCACCTTTTTGCCGCCGAGATCGGGCAGCGCCTGCGCGAAGGCGGCAATGGGCGCCAGGACGAGAGCCAACAGGCCGGCCAGCAGCAATTTTGATTTGGTCATGACAACACTCCCCGGAAATTGAAAGCGCCCGGATATCACCGGGCTCGCAGGAAAATACGGCGCCGACTTTAGCTTTCCGCAAGCGCCATGCAAGACGGTCCGCTATGTCGGGATAGCCGAAAACGGATTTGGATGCCTTCAATCCAGAGATTCCGGACCGATCCTTGCCACGGCAATGGATGGCTGCGTTGACGGCTAGGATTTTCCCGTGTCGGGGGCCGACGCTTCCGCGTCCGTCGACCGGTCGTCGGCCACAGCGCTGCGCAGGCCCGCGACAAGATGGGTGAGTGTGCCGTGCAGGGCCTTCGCTTCACCTGGTCCGAGCGGGACGCTGCAGGCAAGCGCGGCTGAGACATCCTTCATGCGGGCGCGCAGGGCCTGGCCCTTGGCCGTCGGCTCGACCTGCACCCGGCGCTCGTCCGCGGCATCGCGCCGGCGGGTGACCAGGCCGCCCGCCTCCATTCGCTTGAGCAGCGGCGTCAGCGTCGCTGAATCCAGGCCGAGCGCTTCGCCAAGCTCGCCCACCGTGCTCGGCGCGCGTTCCCACAGTGCCAGCATCGCCAGATATTGCGGATAGGTCAGGCCGAGCGGATCGAGCAACGGCCGGTAAAGCTTGGTCATCAGCCCGCTCGCCGAATAGAGCGCGAAACAGAGCTGCTGATCGAGCCGTGGCACCGGGATCGCCCCGACGGCCTCCGCCGGGGCCTCGCTGGCTTTCGTTTCGACCTTTGTCGTCATGCCGCCTTTACCGAAAGCGCTACCTCGACATTGCCCTTGATGGCGTTCGAATAGGGGCAAACCTGATGCGCCGCCGATACAAGCGCTTCCGCCGCCGCCTGATCAAGGCCTTTTGTCTCCACTGCCAATGCGACGCCGAGCCTGAAGCCCTCGCCGTTGGGAAGCAGGCTGACGGTCGAGGTTATCGCGGCATCCTCGAGCGGCAGCTTCTGCTTGCGCGCGACGAAGCGGACGGCGCTTTCGAAGCAGGCGGCATAGCCGATGGCGAAAAGCTGCTCGGGATTGGTCGCGCCGCCCGGCCCGCCGAGCTCCCTGGGCATCGCCAGATCGACCTTGAGCAGGCCGTCGCTGGTCTCGCCATGGCCGGCGCGACCGCCGGTCACGTGGGCCTGTGTGGTGTAGAGTGCCATATCGTAGTCTCCAATCATATTGTGCACGATTATTTAGTACACTATGCAATTGGGCGTCAACCACCGTTCCGTATTCCCGGAACCGAAAGCGTTCACAGTCTGGTGAAACGAAAAAAGGCGGCCGAAGCCGCCTTTTCAAAATCCTTCGTCGAACCTTATTCGGCGGGGGTCGCTTCAGCGGCCTTGGCTGCTTCGGCCTCGGCGGCCGCCTTCTTCTCTGCGGCTTCCTTGGCGGCCGTCTCGGCGGCCAAGGCCTGGGCGGCGGCGACCTTCTCGGCCTCGATGCGGGCCTTCTCGGCGTTCAGCGCGTCGCGCTCCTCATCGTTGAGCTTGCGGGCGCGCACGCCGGTGTTTTCCGAGATACGAGCCGACTTGCCGCGACGATCGCGCAGGTAATAGAGCTTGGCGCGGCGCACCTTGCCGCGGCGCACGATCTCGACGCCTTCGACCATCGGCGAGTAGACTGGGAACACGCGCTCGACGCCTTCGCCGTAGGAGATCTTGCGGACGGTGAAGTTTTCCTGGAAGCCGGAACCGGCGCGGGCGATGACGACGCCCTCATAGGCCTGGACGCGGGTGCGGGTGCCTTCGGTCACGCGGACCTGGACGCGCACGGTGTCGCCGGGCTGGAATTCGGGAAGCTTGCGCTTGGCTTCGATCTTGGCGGCCTGTTCGGCCTCGAGCTGACGGATGAGATCCATCTAAAAATCCACTTCTTGTTCTTCCGACAGTCAGAGCGCCCTACGCTCGCCTTGCAGTTCCATTCGACCGCTCGGCTATGTCCTTTGTCTCCAAGACATTTTGTCTTCAAAACATCGGGCAGGGGCGACTACACCGTCATTGTTGACGGGTCCGGCAGATTGTTCTTGCCGGTACGGGCGGGCACATACAGCTATTTCGGCGCTTTGTCACGCCTTGCCCACGCATTTTTTACCGGCATGGCTCCCCGGCATGGCACCATCTTAATCCTGCCGTGCCGGGTTGCGCAGGTCCGGCAAGCTCCCTAAGGCAGAAATAGCACACATCCTTACGGCGGCCCTCCATGTCTGTCTTCGACGCCATCCTGCTCTTCCTGGCGGGCTTTCTGTCAGGCGCCGCCAACGCGGTCGCCGGCGGCGGCACCTTCATCACCTTCGGCGCCATGACCTTGGTCGGCGTGCCGCCGATCGTCGCCAACGCCACCTCCTCGGTGACGCAATTTCCCGGCTACATCACCTCGACGCTCGCCTATTGGGACGACATCAGGCACTTCTGGCGCGGCGCGCTGCTGCTCTGCCTGATCTCAGCGATCGGCGCCATGGCCGGCGCGCTGATCCTGCTGGCGCTCGACAATCCATCCTTTCGCGCCCTGGTGCCGTGGCTGCTTTTGGGCGCGACGGCGCTGTTTGCCGCCGGACCCTGGCTGAAGCCGGCGCCGAAACCTGGACATGAAGCGGCCGTGGGTTCTCTCGCCGGTTCGCTGGCCCAATTCGTCACCGCCATCTATGGCGGCTTCTTCGGCGCCGGCATGGGCGTGATGATGCTGGCCACCCTCGGCCTGACCCAAGCCGGCGACTACCACCGGCTGAATGCCTTGAAGAACATGCTCGCGGTGGTCATCGCCGCTGTCGCCATCGTCGTCTTCGTCTCTGGCGGCGTCGTCGCCTGGCCGCAGGCGATCATCATGATCCCGGCCGGCGCGCTGGGCGGCTATGCCGGCGTCTGGATCGCCAAGCGCGTGCCGCAGAATGTGGTGCGCGGCTTCGTCGTCGCCGTCGGCCTGTTTCTCGCCTTCTACTATTTCACCAAAGGCTGAGCGCCCAGAAGATCGGGCCGCCTCTCCTTCGTCAGCCGCTCTGACTGCTCACGCCGCCAGGCGGCGATCTTCTTGTGATTACCCGAGATCAGCACTTCGGGAATCTCCCGGCCCTCGAATTCCTGCGGCCGGGTATAATGCGGATGTTCGAGCAGGCCGTTCTCGAAACTCTCTTCCTCGCCGGACACGGCATTGCCCATCACACCGGGCAACAGCCGCACCACGGCGTCGAGCAGCACGAGTGCCGCCGGCTCGCCGCCCGACAGGATGAAATCGCCGATCGAGACTTCCTCCAGGCCGCGCGCGTCGATCACCCGCTGGTCGACGCCTTCGAAGCGGCCACACAGGATGACGGCGCCCGGCCCGGCGGCGAGCTCGCGCACGCGCGCCTGCGTCAGTGGTTTGCCGCGCGGGCTCATCAACAGCCGTGGCCGCAAATCACCGGGAGGCGAAGCATGGTCGACCGCCCTGGCCAGCACA
Source organism: Mesorhizobium sp. WSM3626 (assembly GCF_000513935.1). Taxonomy (GTDB): domain Bacteria; phylum Pseudomonadota; class Alphaproteobacteria; order Rhizobiales; family Rhizobiaceae; genus Mesorhizobium; species Mesorhizobium salmacidum. Next base: position 30,644 of record NZ_AZUY01000040.1, read on the forward strand.
TCGGCGCGCATCACCATGCCGGCGCCGCCGCCGGCCGGCGTGTCGTCGACGGTGCGGTGCTTGTCGATGGCGAAATCGCGGATCTGGATCGCATCAAGCGACCATGTGCCGGCCTCCAGCGCCCGTCCGGCCAGCGACACGCCGAGCGCGCCCGGAAACATCTCGGGATAGAGCGTCAGCACCGACGCGGCAAAACTCACCGGTTGCCCCCGGCGTCGCGCGGTCCGCGCGGCCTGCCCTTGGGATCGAAATCGTCCTCGCGCGGCGCCTCGCCCTCCTCGTCCTCGACCAGCCCGGCCGCCACCGGGTCGACGCGGACAAAACCCTCGGCGATCGACACGGCAGGCACGGCGGCCTGCGTGAACGGGATCAGTACACCCTTGCGCCCGGCGAGCGTCACATCGAGGATGTCGCCGCCGCCGAAATTGTGCACCGCGACGACCTTGCCGATGGCGGCACCGGTATCATCCCGGATTTCCAGCCCGATCAGGTCGGCATGGTAGAATTCGTCCTCCTCGCCATCGTCGGGCAACATCGAGCGGTCGACGAACAGCTCCGTACCGGCGAGCGCTTCGGCCGCGTTGCGGTCGCTGACGCCCTTGAACCGCACCACGACAACGGTGTTGGCAGGCCTTATGTCGGTGATCTGGAAGGCACGGCCGTCCCTAGCGTAGAGCGGCCCGTAGTCGGCCAGCGCCATTGGATCGCCGGTGAAGGTTTTCACCCTGAGCTCGCCCTTGATGCCGTGCGCGGCTCCGATCACGGCCATCTGGACGGGGTTTTGGGGTTTGCTCATGGGCGAAAAATCCTTTGCCCTGCTCTAGCGCCGCCTCGCCGTCATTTCAATGACGGCCTCTTCACCGCTTTCTAACCCGAATACCCGAGAATGCCGCGATGCAGGAATTCCTCATACCGGCAAAACCCGATCTCCAGGCGGCGCGTGAAAGCTGGCTGAAGATGCTGGCGCGCGAACGCCGGCTGTCGCCGCAAACCGTCGAGGCGTATGAGCGCGATTCACGCCAGTTCCTGCACTTCCTTACCGGCCATATCGGCGGACCGCCCGGCATTTCCGATATCGCCGACCTGCGCCCCGCCGATCTGCGCGGCTTCCTCGCCGCTCGCCGCAATGCCGGTGCCGGCGCACGCACGCTTGGCCGTGGATTGGCCGGCATCCGTTCGCTGCTGCGGTTCCTCGAACGACGAGGCCTGGCCAATGCGGCTGGTGCGGCTGCCTTGCGCGCGCCGCGCCAGCCCAAATCGCTGCCCAAGCCGCTGACGGCGAGCGATGCCAGGCACGTGGTCTCCGTCGAGGGTCAGCTGGCCGAAGAACCCTGGATCGCTGCCCGCAACGCCGCCGTGCTGACGCTGCTCTACGGCTCGGGCCTGCGCATTTCGGAAGCGCTTGGGCTGGCCGGGGCCGATCTGGCATCGGAGGCCGACACCGTGCTGCGCGTCACCGGCAAGGGCGGCAAGACGCGGCTGGTGCCGGTATTGCCGGTGGCGATCAGGGCGATCGCCGAATACCGCAGGCTCTGCCCCTACCATCTCGACCCGAAGGAATTGCTGTTTCGCGGCGCGCGCGGCGGCCCGCTCAACCCGGCCATCATCCAGCGCGACATGGCGAAACTGCGCGCGGCACTCAACCTGCCCGACACCGCGACGCCGCATGCCTTGCGCCATTCCTTCGCCACCCATTTGCTCGGCCGTGGCGGCGATCTGCGCACCATCCAGGAACTCCTGGGCCACGCCAGCCTGTCGACGACGCAGATCTACACCGGTGTCGACACCGCAAGACTGCTGGAAATCTACGAATCGGCCCACCCCAGGGCCTGAACTCTTCAATTTTGCCGTCCCGATTAACGGTTTTGCCGCTTTTCGGTCCTAGGAATGGGATCATGAAACGCGTCATCGCCATCGCCGACCGTGCAGCTTCCGTCTCGCTGAAACTGCTTGTCGCGCTCAACGTGCTGTTTTTCCTGTCCTTCCTTGCCGTGCTGCTGTTCGCCGCCGGCAGGGCGCACGCGGAAGTCCCGACCTGTACCGGCGCCGACATGCTGTCGGCCTTGCAGAAGGGCAACCCTGCCACCTACGACAAGATCGAGGCGGAGGCGGCGGCCACGCTCAATGGCAAGGGCCTGCTGTGGAAGCTGGAAAAATCAGGCGAACAGCCATCCTACCTGTTCGGCACCATGCACATGACCGATCCGCGCGTGACCACGCTGCCGGCCTATGCGCAGAAGGCCTTTGACGCCGCCGGCATCCTCATCATCGAGACCACCGACGTGCTCGACAAGCAGAAGATGATGGCGGCGATGCTGAAGGAGCCGGACCTGATGATGTTCACCGACTCCACGACGCTGTCGTCATTGCTGTCGCCGGACGAAGCAGCGGCCATGAACGCCGCGCTCGACGCGCGCGGCATCCCGCCGGCAACGGTCGCCAAGATGAAGCCATGGATGTTGTCGGCCATGATGGCGCTTCCAGCCTGCGAACTCGCCCGTCAGGCCGGCGGAGCGCCGGTGCTCGACGTCAAGCTGGCGGAGAGCGCCAAGGCGGCCGGCAAGCCGGTGGAAGGATTGGAAACGGCCGAGAGCCAGCTGCGCGCCATGGCCTCGCTGCCGCTCGCCTTCCACATGAAGGGCTTGGTCGACACGCTGAAGCTGGGCGACAAGGTCAACGATATCAACGAGACCATGATCGTGCTCTACCAGCGTGGCGACACCGGCATGTTCTGGCCGCTGTTCCGCGCCGCCATGCCCGACGAGCAGGACGATCCCGCGGGCTATGCCGCCTTCGAGGAGACCATGATCACCAGCCGCAACGAGGTGATGGTCGATCATGCCGGGCCGATCCTGGCCAAGGGCAACGCCTTCATGGCGGTCGGCGCGCTGCATCTTCCCGGTCCAGAGGGACTGGTCGAGGATTTCCGCAAAGCCGGCTATACTGTCACGGCCGTCAATTGAGTCGGATGGCAGCGGAGGCCCGCAAACGCCGCGTTTCCGGCGTTTTCCTCCGCTAGCGTGAAACCCAATCAACGGTTGCGCGTTGATGGATGTTGATTGACCATTTTCATTTTCCCGGAGGACACGTTTATGGCGAACACACCAAACCCAAACGATCCGTACAATTCGTCCACCAATGCCCCTCGGCCGAGCGGCGGTGGCGGCAGCCCTTGGCTGATTGCGCTGGTCGTCGTTATTCTGGCGATAGTCGCGTATTACGTTTTCGGAAGAAGTGGCCAGCACCCGGCACCCGCCGAGCCGCCAGCGGCCAGCACACCGGCCCCGGCGCCCGCGCCGGCTGAACCGATGAAGCCCGCCGAACCGGCCAAGCCAGCCGAACCGGCCAAGCCAGCCGAACCGGCTCCTGCGCCAGCCCCGGCTCCGGCACCAGCTCCCGCGCCTGCGCCTGCACCCGCACCGGCTCCAGCCCAGTAAGCGGCCCGAATCAAAGAGGAACGGCCCGCTGAAAGGCGGGCCGTTTTGTTTTGGGCTCCGAGGACGGGTGTTTTGAGATTCAGGTCAGGCCCGAACCGAGAATGGGTTCCGAGAACCGGAACGGAGCGTACTTTTGCGTATGAGTACAGTTCTACTGCGACGCAGTAGAACTGGGAAGCGCGGGAACGCGCCCTTGGCGGGCCGGCATCACCTGAACGTCGAGACAGCCTAGATATGGATCGGCTTGAAGAACGTCGCCAGCGCCGCTTCCTTCACCGCTTCCGACATCGTCGGATGCGCGTGGCAGGTGCGGGCCAGGTCTTCCGATGAGCCGCCGAACTCCATCAGCACCGCCGCCTCGTGGATCATCTCGCCGGCGCCGAAGCCGACGATATGGACGCCGAGCACGCGGTCGCTCTGCTTGTCGGCCAGGATCTTCACGAAGCCGTCGGTGTGCAGCATGGCGCGCGCGCGGCCGTTGGCGGTGAAGGGGAATTTTCCGACCTTGTAGTCGATACCGGCCTTCTTCAGCTCTTCCTCGGTCTTGCCGACCGAGGCGATCTCCGGACTGGTGTAGACCACGCTCGGAATGACCTCATAGTTCACATGCCCGGCCTGGCCGGCGATGGTCTCGGCCACCGCCACGCCCTCGTCCTCGGCCTTGTGCGCCAGCATCGGCCCGGCGATGACATCGCCGATGGCATAGATGCCGGGAACATTTGTCCTGAGATGCCCGTCGGTCTTGACCCGGCCGCGCTCGTCGACCTCGACGCCGGCTTCCTTCAGCCCAAGGCTGTCCGAAAAGGCGCGGCGTCCCGTCGAGATCAACACCACGTCGGCATCGATCGTTTCGGCGGCACCACCCTTGACCGGCTCGAAGGTAACGGTCGCGCCCTTCTTGGTCTTGGCGACGCCGGTGACCTTGGCGCCGAGCTTGAACTCGAAGTCTTGCTTGGAGAGCAGCCGCTGGAATTGTTTCGACACCTCGCCGTCCATGCCGCCCAAAATGGTGTCGAGGAACTCGACCACCGTGACCTTGGCGCCGAGCCGTGCCCAGACCGAGCCGAGTTCGAGCCCGATGACGCCGCCGCCGACCACCACCAGATGGCCAGGCACCTTCTCCAGCGACAGCGCGCCAGTCGACGACACGATGATTTTCTCGTCGAAGTCGATCTTGACGCCGGGAATGCCGGCGACATCGGACCCAGTGGCGATGACGATGTTTTTGGTCTCGATCTCCTCGACCTTGCCGTCCTCGCCGGTCACCGAGACCTTGCCGGCGGCGACCACCTTGCCGGTGCCGCGGAAGCTGTCGATCTTGTTCTTCTTGAACAGGAAGGCGACGCCGTTGACGTTGGACAACACCGTCGCGTCCTTGTGCGCCATCATCTTCTTCAGGTTCAGCTTGGGTGCCGGGATTTCGACACCGAGCGTGTCGAAGGAATGACCGGCCTCGGCGAACATCTCGGAGGCATGAAGCAGCGCCTTGGACGGGATGCAGCCGATGTTGAGGCAGGTGCCGCCGAAGGTCGCGTTCTTCTCGACCACCGCGACCTTCAGCCCGAGCTGCGCCGCTTTGATGGCGCAGACATAGCCGCCCGGTCCCGAGCCGATGATAACCACGTCATAAGCCATGTTTGTTTCCCTTTTGCTTGGGGCTCAGCGGCCGCCGCTGACATTCAGGATCGCGCCCGTCGTATAGGACGCGGCATCGGATAAAAGATAGAGGACCGCGCCAGCGACTTCATCCGCCGTGCCTGCTCTCTTCATCGGCAGCAGGTCGCGAAACCGTTCTATCCGGTCGGGCTGGCCGCCGGAGGCGTGGATGTCGGTGTCGATGATGCCCGGCCGCACCGCATTGACGCGAATGCCTTCCATCGCCACCTCGCGGGCGAGGCCGATGGTGAAGGTGTCGATGGCGCCCTTGGAGGCTGCATAGTCGACATATTCGCCCGGCGAGCCCAGCGTCGCCGCCGCCGACGAGATGTTGACGATCGATCCGCCCGACCCACCATGCCGCGTCGACATGCGCTTGACGGCCTCGCGGGCGCACAGGAACGAGCCGACGACATTGATGCGCATCATGCGTTCCAGCCGCGACACATCCATCTCGTCGACGCGCGCCTTGACGTCGACAATTCCGGCGTTGTTGACGAAGGCGTCGAGCCGGCCAAAGGCGTGGTCGACAGCGCCGAACATGGCCACGATATCGGTTTCCTTGCCGACATCGCCCCTGACGGCAACAGCTTCGCCGCCGCCGGCCTTGATCTCGGCAACCAGCGCATCCGCCGCAGCCTTGCTGGAGGCGTAATTGACCGCGACGCGATAGCCAGCCTTGGCTCCCAGCCGGCAGATGGCAGCGCCGATGCCACGGCTGCCGCCGGTGACCAGCAGCACTTTTTGCGTCGCGCTCATTCCTGGCATCCCTTCATCGCGAACACATCCGACGGCACTTTCGAAAAACCGCTGCCGCCATAGGCCCGGGATTGCCGCAACGCCGGCCCGAGATCGGGCAGGATCAGCGTCTTCGGCGCCTCGACGCCCTCGGCCGGCAAAAGCCCGATATTGCCCTTGTCGTCGGACGTGTAGATGACGCCGTTCCACAGCGTGCAGGCGGCAAGTTCCTCGCCGGTGACGTCGCCTTCCGGGCATTTGTACATCAGCGCGCCGTTCGGCCGCGCCACGCCTTGGGTCCACATGACGATACCGTTCAGCACGACATTGTTGTCGAGGACCAAGCGAAACCTGTTGGTGACGGTGGCCGACGTGCCTGTTGGGGTGAAGTCGATCTCCGCGCCGCTCTGGCTGTCGCCGTAAACGGCAAGCTCGATTGGACAGGCGGCATGGGCATTTGCAACAGCCGCGAGAATGCCGGCCACCAGCACGACCGGTCCGGCGAGCCCAGGCAAAAGGGCCATCATTGGCCAGCCCTGCCGCGACCCGCCATCCGACCGCCTCAGAGATCGAGTACCAGCCGCTCGGGATCCTCCAGGCTTTCCTTGACGCGCACCAGGAAGGTTACGGCTTCCTTGCCGTCGACGATGCGGTGGTCGTAGCTGAGCGCCAGGTACATCATCGGCCGGATCACGATCTGGCCGCCGACCACGACCGGCCGGTCCTGGATCTTGTGCATGCCGAGAATGCCCGACTGCGGCGCGTTGAGGATCGGCGTCGACATCAGCGATCCGTAGACACCGCCATTGGAGATGGTGAAGGTGCCGCCCTGCATATCCGCCACCGACAGCTTGCCGTCACGTGCGGCAATGCCCAGCCGGCCGATATCCTTCTCGATCTCGGCAATCGACATCTGGTCGGCATCGCGCACGACCGGAACCACGAGACCCTTTTCGGTGCCGACCGCGACGCCGATATGGGCATAGTTCTTGAAGATGATGTCGGTGCCGTCGATCTCGGCATTGACCGAAGGGATTTCCTTCAGCGCGTGCGTGACGGCCTTGGTGAAGAAGCCCATGAAGCCGAGCTTCACGCCGTGCTTCTTCTCGAACACGTCCTTGTATTTGGTCCTGAGCGCCATCACCGCCGACATGTCGACCTCGTTGAAGGTGGTCAGCATGGCTGCGGTCGACTGCGCTTCCTTCAGCCGGCGCGCGATGGTCTGGCGCAGCTTGGTCATGCGCACGCGCTCCTCGCGCGATGCGTCATCGCCCGACGACGGCGCCCGAACCGCGACCGGTGCCGGCACTGCCTTCGGCGTTTCGGCCGGCTGCGACGGCGCGCCCTTGGCGATGACGTCGAGCACGTCGCCCTTCAGCACCTGGCCGCGCTTGCCCGAGCCGGAAAGCTGGTCGACCGACAGATTGTTCTCGGCGATCAGCTTTGCCGCTGCCGGCGCCGGCGGCATGGTGCGCGGCTCGACCGGGCCGGCGTCGCCTGCAACCTTGGCGGTCTCTGCCGCGGCCTGCTTGGTGGTCTGCGCCGCGTCGGGGCTCGAAGCCTGCGCCACCGCTTGCGGCTTGGTCGTGGAAGCAGCCGCCCCGCCGCCCGAAATCGACCCGAGCAGCGCGCCGACGCCGACCGTCTCGCCTTCTTTTACAGTGATTTCGCCGAGCGTGCCGGCGGCGGCGGCGGGCACCTCCACAGTCACCTTGTCGGTCTCGAGCTCGACCAGCGGCTCGTCGGCGGCAATGGCATCGCCGACCTTCTTGAACCATTTGCCGACGGTCGCTTCGGTGACGGATTCGCCAAGGGTGGGGACGCGGATTTCGGTAGCCATTGTGCCTGTCCGTTCTTTCGCTTCAGTTCTATTCGCCCAGGTCTGCTTATTCGCCGAGCGCGTCTTCGAGCAACGCGGCGAGCTGGGCAAGGTGCTTCGACATCAGTCCGGTCGCCGGCGACGCGGCCGCCGGACGGCCGGTGTAGCGCACCCGCTGATGCTTGGCGTCGATATGTGCCAGCACCCATTCCAGATATGGATCGATGAACGACCAGGCGCCCATGTTCTTGGGCTCCTCCTGGCACCACACCATCTCGGCGTTGCGGAAACGTGACAGCTCGGTGATCAGTGCCTTGGCCGGGAACGGGTAGAGCTGTTCGACGCGCAGCAGGTAGATGTCGTTGATGCCGCGCTTCTCGCGCTCCTCATAGAGGTCGTAATAGACCTTGCCCGAGCACAGCACGACGCGGCGGATCTTGGAATCCTTGGTCAGCTTGATCGCCTGGTTCGGCAACAGCTGGGCGTCGTCCCACAGCAGCCGGTGGAACGAGCTTTCGCCCGAGATTTCCGGCAGCGTCGACACCGCCCGCTTGTGGCGCAGCAGCGATTTCGGCGTCATCAGGATCAGCGGCTTGCGGAAGTCGCGCTTCAGCTGCCGGCGCAAGATGTGAAAGTAGTTGGCCGGCGTCGTGCAGTTGGCCACCTGCATATTGTCTTCGGCGCAAAGCTGCAGGAAGCGCTCGAGCCGGGCGGAAGAATGTTCCGGGCCCTGGCCTTCATAGCCATGCGGCAGCAGGCAGACGAGGCCCGACATTCTGAGCCATTTGCGCTCGCCCGACGAGATGAACTGGTCGAACACCACCTGGGCGCCGTTGGCGAAGTCGCCGAACTGCGCCTCCCACAGGGTCAGCGCCTTCGGCTCGGCCAGGCTGTAGCCATATTCGAAGCCCAGCACCGCCTCTTCCGACAGCATCGAGTTGATGACTTCGTAACCGGCCTGCGCCGCCGACAGATTGTTGAGCGGGATGTAGCGTGTCTCGTCGCGCTGGTCGTAAAGCACGGAATGACGCTGCGAGAAGGTGCCGCGCTCGGAATCCTGCCCCGACAGCCGGATCGGATTGCCGTCGAGCAGGATCGCGCCGAAGGCCAGCGCCTCCGCCGTCGACCAGTCGATGCCTTCGCCGGACTCGATCGCCTGGCGCCGGTTCTCGAGGAAGCGGATAATCGTCTTGTGCGCCTCGAAATCCTTCGGCACCTCGGTCAGCTTCTTGCCGATTTCCTTCAGCGTCTTGACCGGCACGGCGGTCTTGCCGCGCCTTGTCTCGTCCTGGTTGTCGGCCGTGCGCAGGCCCGACCAGGCGCCGTCGAGCCAGTCGGCCTTGTTGGGCTTGTAGTGCTGGCCGACTTCCCATTCGGCTTCCAGATGTGCGCGCCAGTCGGCCTTGAGCTGGTCGAGCTCGGCCTGGGTGATGTGGCCTTCCGCGATCAGGCGCTCGCCATAGATCTGCACCGTCGTCTTATGGGTGCGGATGTTGCGGTACATGAGCGGCTGGGTGAAGGCCGGCTCGTCGCCCTCATTGTGGCCGAAGCGGCGGTAGCAGAACATGTCCACGACCACCGGCTTGTGGAACTTCATGCGGAACTCGATCGCCACCTTGGTGGCGTGCACCACGGCTTCCGGGTCGTCGCCATTGACGTGGAAGATCGGCGCTTCGATCATCTTGGCGACGTCGGACGGATAGGGCGACGAGCGCGAGAAGCGCGGATTGGTGGTGAAGCCGATCTGGTTGTTGATGATGAAATGCAGCGTGCCGGCGACGCGGTGGCCGCGCAGGCCCGACAGGCCGAGGATTTCAGCGATCACGCCCTGGCCGGCGAAGGCGGCGTCGCCATGCAGCAAGAGCGGCAGCACCTTGGCTCGCTCTTCCAGTGGCACGATTTCCTCGCGGCCACGGCCGAACAGGGAATCCTGCTTGGCGCGCGCCTTGCCCATCACCACGGGATCGACGATCTCCAGATGCGAGGGGTTGGCGGTCAGCGACAGGTGCACCTTGTTGCCGTCGAACTCGCGGTCCGACGAGGCGCCGAGATGGTACTTCACGTCGCCCGAGCCCTCGACCTCGTCAGGGGCGGCGGAGCCGCCCTTGAACTCGTGGAAGATGGCGCGGTGCGGCTTGGCCATCACTTGGGAAAGCACGTTGAGGCGGCCGCGATGGGCCATGCCGAGCACGATTTCCTTCAAGCCCAACTGGCCGCCGCGCTTGACGATCTGCTCCAGCGCCGGGATCAGCGATTCACTGCCGTCGAGACCGAAGCGCTTGGTGCCCTTGTACTTGACGTCGATGAACTGTTCGAAGCCTTCCGCTTCGACGAGCTTCTGCAGGATTGCCTTCTTGCCGGTGGCGGTGAACGAAATCTCCTTGTCGGCGCCTTCGATGCGCGCCTGGATCCAGGCCTTTTCCTCCGGATCGGAAATATGCATGAACTCGACGCCGAGCGTCGAGCAATAGGTGCGGTTGAGGATTTCCAGCATCTGCCGGATGCTGCCGAATTCGAGCCCGAGCACATTGTCGAGGAAAATCGGCCGGTCGTAGTCGGCTTCGGTGAAGCCGTAATTCTCCGGCGACAGCTCGTTATAGTCTTCGAGCTTTGCAATGCCGAGCGGGTCGAGATTGGCGTGCAGATGGCCGCGCATGCGGAAGGCGCGGATCATCATGATGGCGCGCACCGAATCGCGCGTCGCCTGGTGCACATCGGCGTCGGACAGCACGACACCGTTGGTGACCGCCTTGTCCTTGACCTTCTTTTCCAGGTGCTTTTCGACGATGCCCCAATTGCCGTCGAGCGCCGACACCAATTCGCCATTGGCCTGCAACGGCCAGGAGGGTTTGGCCCATGAGGCGCCCTTGGCGTTCTTGCGCACATCGCCGGCATCGTCCTTCAGTCCGGCGAAGAACTCCTGCCACTCGGGATTGACCGAGGCGGGATCGTCCTCATACGCCGCGTAGAGCGCGTCGATGTAATCGGCATTGCCGCCATAAAGGAAAGAGGTAAGCGAGAATTGGTCGTTGGCCTGATCTTGTCGTGCCATTTTTGTCCGCGGAGCCTGGCTCCGTCTCCTGTTTGGAGCGAATAGGGAGTAGCGAACAGCGAGTAGGGAGCTTCCCTGAGCCGCGCCGTTACTCTGTTTCCCCTATTCGCTATTCACTACTCACTAACCCTTGATCGCCTCGACCAAGGTCGTGCCCAACCGCGCCGGCGAGGGCGAAACCTTGATGCCGGCCGATTCCATTGCCGCGATCTTGTCTTCGGCGCCGCCCTTGCCGCCGGAGATGACCGCGCCCGCATGACCCATGGTGCGGCCGGCCGGCGCGGTGCGCCCGGCGATGAAGCCCGCCATCGGTTTCCTGCGGCCGCGCTTGGCCTCGTCCTTGAGGAACTGCGCGGCGTCTTCTTCGGCCGAACCACCGATCTCGCCGATCATGATGATCGACTTGGTCTCATCGTCGGCGAGGAACATCTCGAGCATGTCGATGAACTCGGTGCCCTTGACAGGATCGCCACCGATACCGACGGCGGTAGTCTGGCCGAGGCCGACATTGGTGGTCTGGAACACGGCCTCATAGGTAAGTGTTCCCGAGCGCGAAACAACGCCGACCGAACCCTTGCGGAAGATGTTTCCGGGCATGATGCCGATCTTGCATTCGTCGGGGGTGAGCACACCCGGACAGTTCGGTCCGATCAGCCGCGACGTCGAGCGGTCGAGCCGCGCCTTGACCTTGACCATGTCCATCACCGGAATGCCTTCGGTGATGCAGACGATCAGCGGGATCTCGGCCTCGATCGCCTCGATGATGGCTTCGCCCGCGCCCGCCGGCGGCACGTAGATGACGGAGGCGTTGGCGCCTGTCCTTTCCTTGCCTTCGGCGACCGTGGCAAAGATCGGCAGGCTCTCGCCCTTCGCGCCGGTCCAGGTCTCGCCGCCCTTCTTCGGGTGGATGCCGCCGACCATCTTTGTCCCGTGATAGGCCAGCGCCTGCTCTGTGTGGAACGTGCCGGTCTTGCCGGTCAGGCCCTGCACCAGCACCTTGGTGTTCTTGTCGACGAGAATGGACATCGGAGCCCTTTTCTAAAAACCGTTGATCGAGGAAGGTGAGACGCGCCGGTAGGCGCCACTCACCATGTCTTGCCAGTCATCGTTGCCGGCGGGTTTGAAATGCAATCGCATGCGGTAGGTGTCGGCATCGTCGAAAATATAGGTCACGCGCGCAGAGCCGCGCGGCGACGACCGCTCCAGCACCAGTTCGTTGCCGTTCCACGTGCCCGTGGCAGGCGACAACGGCACGAAGCCCATCGAATCGAACTGGTGCATGGTCACGACGCCGTTCTGATGGTCGACGCCGAATACGGTGTGCGAACCGAAGGAAATCGTGCCGTCGCGACGCTGACGATAACGCTGCACCACGAACTGGCCGCCGAACTCCGCTTCCGCCAAAACTTCGCTGGTCGCCGTGCCGCCATCGGCCCATTGCGTGTCCGCCACCTCTTCCTCGCCGCGCCACGCGCCGACCAGCGCCTGCAGGCGCTGATGGTCGGCCGAGAGCGAAGAGAAGGACGCCGCGTTCATGGATCAGAGCCGCTTCAGATCGGTGACGGTGAGATCGCTCTTGGCATTGCCGGTGTTGAGCGTCGTCGCCGGCTCGAACATCAGCACCACGGGCTCTGCGGTGAGCGAGCGTGGCCGGTGCTCGACACCGCGCGGCACGACGATGAAATCGCCCTCGCCGAGCTCAACCGGACCATCGCGGAAATCGATGGCGATCCTGCCCCGCAGCACGAGGAAGGCTTCGTCCTCATTGTCATGCGCGTGCCAGTCGAAGGCCTCGCCGAACTTGGCGACCTTGGCCTGGCTGTCATTGACGTCGCCGGCGATATGCGGATCGAAGACCCCGGTGATCTTTTGATCCGCCGCCTCGACCAGATTTATCTTGCGCGGAGGCACCGTCTCAGCCCTGCACCGCCGCAACGATCTTCTTGGCCGCGTCATCAAGATCATCGGCGGACACGACGTTCAAACCACTGTCGTTGATGATCTTCTTGCCGAGCTCGGCATTGGTGCCTTCCAGGCGCACGACCAGCGGCACTTTCAACCCGACTTCCTTGACCGCTGCAATCACGCCCTCGGCGATGATGTCGCACTTCATGATGCCGCCGAAGATGTTGATCAGGATGCCTTTGACGGCCGGGTCCCTGGTGATGATCTTGAACGCCGCCGTCACCTTCTCCTTCGAAGCGCCCCCGCCGACATCGAGGAAGTTTGCGGGCTCGGCGCCATAGAGCTTGATGATGTCCATCGTCGCCATGGCAAGGCCGGCGCCGTTGACCATGCAGCCGATATTGCCGTCGAGCGCGACATAGGCGAGGTCGTATTTCGACGCCTCGATCTCCTTCTCGTCCTCTTCGGTGGTGTCGCGCAGTTCCATCAGATCGGGGTGGCGGAACAGCGCGTTGTTGTCGAACGACACTTTCGCATCGAGCACGCGCAGGCGGCCGCTCTTCATCACGATCAGCGGGTTGACCTCGAGCAGGCTCATGTCCTTCTCGACAAAGGCCTTGTAGAGGATCGGGAACAGCGTGCCGCCATCCCTGGCCGCGTCGCCGTCGAGCTTCAGCGCGCCATTGAGCGCCTTCACGTCGTCGGCCGTAACGCCCTTCTCCGGGTCGATGGCGACGGTGATGATCTTTTCCGGCGTGTCGTGCGCGACCGCCTCGATGTCCATGCCGCCCTCGGTCGAGACGACGAAGGCGATGCGGCCGACCGAGCGGTCGACCAGGATCGAGAGATAGAGCTCGCGCTCGATGTCGGCACCATCCTCGATATAGAGGCGATTGACCTGCTTGCCGGCCGGGCCGGTCTGCTTGGTGACCAGCGTGTGGCCGAGCATCTCGTCGGCGTTGGCCACCACCTCGGCGACCGACTTCGCCAGCCGCACGCCGCCCTTGGCGTCGGGGCCGAGCTCCTTGAATTTGCCCTTGCCGCGGCCGCCGGCATGGATCTGGCTCTTCACCACGTAGAGCGGGCCGGGCAGCGCTTGTGCCGCGGCTTCCGCCTCGCTTGCCTTGAACACCGGCACGCCTTCGGCCACCGGCGCGCCAAAGCTCTTCAGCAGCGCCTTGCCTTGATATTCATGGATGTTCATCGGGAACTATCTCCAGGTCGTTTGCCGGGGGTGACGTTTGGGCGGGGTTACTTCGAGGCGAGCTGCGGCGCGATCTTGACACAGGCCTCGGTCAGGCCCTGCACGGTCGCCACCGAAGCCTCGAACATCTTCTGCTCGGCCTTGTTGAGGTCGATCTCGATGACGCGCTCGACACCGCCGGCGCCGATGACCACGGGCACGCCCACATAGGTGCCCTTGACGCCATACTGGCCCGAGAGGTGCGCCGCGCAAGGCAGCACGCGCTTCTTGTCCTTGAGGTAGGATTCGGCCATCTGGATCGCCGAAGCCGCCGGCGCGTAATAGGCCGAGCCGGTCTTCAAGAGGCCGACAATCTCGGCGCCGCCATCACGGGTGCGCTGCACGATCTGGTCGAGCTTTTCCTTCGAAGTCCAGCCCATCTTGATCAGATCGGGAAGCGGAATGCCCGACACCGTCGAATAACGGATCATCGGCACCATGGAATCCCCGTGGCCGCCGAGCACGAAGGCGGTGACGTCCTCGACCGAGACCTTGAATTCCTCGGCCAGGAAGTAGCGGAAACGCGCGCTGTCGAGCACGCCGGCCATGCCCACCACATGAGTCTTGGGCAGGCCCGAAAACTTCTGCAGCGCCCACACCATGGCGTCGAGCGGGTTGGTGATGCAGATGACGAAGGCCTTCGGCGCGTACTTCTTCAGCCCGGCGCCGACCTGCTCCATGACCTTCAAATTGATGCCCAGCAGGTCGTCGCGGCTCATGCCCGGCTTGCGCGGCACGCCGGCGGTGACGATGCACACGTCCGCACCCTCGATGCCGGCATAGTCATTGACGCCGGTCAGCCGGGAATCGAAGCCATCGACCGGCGACGACTGCGCTATATCGAGCCCCTTGCCTTGCGGGATACCCTCGGCGATATCGAACAGGACCACGTCGCCGAGATCCTTGAGGCCGATCATGTGGGCGAGCGTGCCGCCGATCATGCCAGAGCCGATAAGCGCTATCTTGTTGCGTGCCATGTGAGGATGATTTCCCTTTGTCTGTGACGCGCCAACACGGCGTCGAGGAACAGGCCGGAATGCTGCGGGGACCGCGAATTTCGCCGCACCCAATAGCTCCGGTGCGGAATAAATTCAAACGATTATTTAGACCCCTGCATTTTCAATCGGTTAGAGTGTTTGGGACTTACGTAAACGTCAAAATTTGTAAGCCAACTTGGGAGAATTTACACGATGACGGTCGCGATCAGAAGGCTCAATCCCGGCGATGACACCCTTGTGATGCGGGTTGCCGACGAAGTGTTCGACGAGCCGGTGCGGCTTGATCGCCTTGCCAGCTATCTCGCGCAATCAGGCCATTTCATGATCGTCGCCCTGGCCGGGGACGTTGTCGTCGGCCAATGCGCGGCGGTCATCCACCGCCACCCGGACAAGCCGACCGAACTTTATATCGACGAAGTCGGGGTCTCGCCGGCCTTTCGGCGCCGGGGCATTGCGCGCAAAATGCTGGATGCCATGTTCGCGCCCGGCCGCGAGCATGGCTGCGAGGAGGCCTGGGTCGGCACCGAGCCGGACAATCTGCCAGCCCGGGCGCTTTATGAAGCGCGCAAGGAACCGCATGACGAGGCGAAGAGCTTTGTGATGTATGTTTACGGGCTGTAGATTTTCTAGCTGGCGCGAAGGAACGCGGCTTCCGGATATTTCAGGCCCGCGCCCGCGCTTCCGCTGGGGCCGCCTTCGCCTTCCGCCGCTCCGCCCAATCCTCCAGCCAGTCGCGGCTCTGCATTTCGATCAGCCGTGAGGCCGTGCGCTCGAATTCGAACACCTCGACGCCGCGCTTGGCCACATAAAGCTCGTGCGGCGGCGCCTCGGCGCTCACCACAAGGCGCGTATGATGGTCGTAGAGCGTGTCGATCAACAGGATGAAACGCTTTGCCTCGTTGCGCTTGCCTTCACCCAGCACCGGCACATGGTCGATGAAGACGGACGAAAACCGGCCGGCGATGGCCAAATAATCGCGCGCGCCGAGTGGCTTTTCGCAGAGATCGGCGAAAGCGAAACGCGCGGCATCGCCGGCGGCGGCCGGCACCGCGACCTTGCGGCCCTTCAGCGTCAGCGAGGTCTCGGCCGCCGCCGCCCCGCGCGTCATCGCCTGCCAGGCCTCGTCGAGCGCCTGGTCGGCCGCCGCATCCGCAGGCGTGACATAGACTGGCGTGCGGGCGAGCTTTTCCAGCCGGTAGTCCTTATCGCTGTCCAGCGACAGCACCTGCGTGTGGCGTTCCAATATGGCGATGAACGGCAGGAAAAGCTGGCGGTTCAACCCGTCACGGTAAAGGTTTTGCGGCGCCACGTTCGAGGTGGCGACCAGCACGACCCCATTGGCGAACAGCGCCGAGAACAGTCTGGACAGGATCATGGCGTCGGCGATGTCGGTGACCGAGAACTCGTCGAAGCACAGCACCCAGGCCTGCTCGGCGAGCGCCTTGGCCACCGGCGGGATCGGGTCGTCTTCCCTGGCCGTGCCCTCCTTGCGCGCCTGCCGGTGCTTCTGGATGCGGTCCTGAACGTCAGCCATGAAGTCGTTGAAATGGACGCGGCGCTTGCGCCTGACCGGCAAGAGCTCGAAGAACATGTCCATCAGCATGGTCTTGCCGCGGCCGACGCCGCCATGGATGTAGAGGCCCTTGACCGCCTCATGCGTCTCGCGCTTGCGGGCAAACAGCCAGCCCAGCGCACTGGACTTGTGCGCCAGCCGCTTGGCCGAGATCTCCACGGTCAGCCGGTCGAGCGCAGCGGCGATCCCTTCCTGCGCGCCATCGCGTCCGATCGCGCCGGTTTCCACCAGATGATCGTAGCGTTGCCTGACGGTCGCATGGGTCTGGAGGCCGTCACGCAGATGCATCGTTCACGTCGTTGTTCAAAGCAGGACGCCCAAGAGAGAGCGAGAGGGCGCATGTTGGGATTCGGGTCAGGCCGAGCCGCCATTCGCAAGCCGGCGTCACCTGAATATCAGCATACCCCAGCCTATCTTGTAAGCGAGATCGGTTGTCCGTTGGAAGTCTGGCCGTCGAATTTCGAACCGCCCGACGAATAGAGCCGCGCCAGCGAGCCGCCGTTCTCGTCATAAAGCGTCAGCTGCTTGCCGGCAACGTTCCACGACTTGATGCCATCGATCGGCGCCGGGCAATGCAACGGTCCGGCGCGGAAGCCGGCGCCGAACTTGGTCTGCGGCGTCGCCACCTTGCAGCTCTGGCCGGAGACGCTGACGTTCCAGACACCGGCGACGCTTGCCGCGTTGAGATCCGCGGCGCCTGCCGGCGCTGCACCATCCGGCGGCAGCGAGGCAACCTGCGTGTTCGCCGGCGCGGTCGGGAATTGCGACGGGTCGGTGGTGCCGGGCGAGGCCGGCGGCGGCAGCTGATTCGAGCTCACCTGGCCGGCAGGCGCCGGCTGCAACGGTGCTGGTTGCTGGTCGTCCATCGACGAGAAGCGTGAGGTTGAGCAGCCGCTCGCAACGAGTGCCGCCAGGGATACGGCCATCAGGCCGCCTTTCGAAAAATTCATTACAACCTCCGTCGGATTCGGCTGGGGGACGCCGTCCGCGCAATCTCACCTCCACCAAGATGGAGAAGGTGGCGAAATTTCAACCCGATATGGTTAAAATAGGGTTTGCGGAACGAATTGTTACAAATTTATCGCACTCACCCGGCGAGCGGCGCGCTCGGCACGAACACATATCCGTCCGGTCCAACGATAAAGCACTCGCGCAGACCATGCGGTTTGTCGATCGCGCCGGCCAGCACGATGTGGCCATGGTCCAGCGCCGCCGCCTCGACCGCGTCGGGATCGGCGCCATAAAGGCGCAGTTCGATGCCGGCGCCGCGCGTCTCGGCGCCGGTGATGGAGCCCGTCATCGGATTGTCGAGATAGGAATGGTCGGCATGCAGCATGAACACCGACCCCAGAAGCTCGATCGCGGCGAAATCCTCGTCAGCATAGACGATGCGGGCGCCAAGCACGTCGCGGCAGAAGGCTTCCATCGCCGCCATATCCGATACCAGCAGATTGACGCCGATGCCGCGCGGCAGCGAACGGCCGAAATCCTCGGCTTTCATCCAGGGCGTCTTGGTCCGCTTCATCGCCATGGCGTCTTCCTCCTGATCTGATCCTAGCCGAGACCGCTTCGCCGCCCTTGGCCTTCGGCCGGCAAACGCTTGCGCCAGCCGCGGCGGGGCTTATGTCTAAGAGCAGTTCCAGGAAAAGTGCGCAGTGGTTTTCCCGGGAAAAATGCGTAGCGCTTTCCCCAGGGAGTGCGTGAAAAAAGAGTTCACCGAAACCCGCTGGAGCGCAGACCTTGGCCGCGAGACAGAAAGCCGCCAACCGCTACTACAGCGGCCCGCCCAGCGATCATTTCGACGGCACCCTGTTCTTCAATCCCGGCGGCCGGATGCCCGGCCCCTTCACGGACCTGTTGAAATGGCAGTTCGGCGGCCAACGCGCGAAATGGCCGGCTGCCAGCCCGAGCCCCTTTGCGCAGGCAAAGCCGGTCGCAACGGTTCAAGGCGCCGATCTGACCGTGACCATGGTCGGCCATGCCACCTTGCTGATCCAGACCGCCGGGCTGAACATCCTCACCGATCCGGTCTGGTCGCGACGCACCTCGCCGTTCTCCTTTGTGGGACCCAGACGCGTCAATCCGCCGGGTATCGCTTTTGGCGATCTCCCGGCGGTCGACCTCGTGCTGGTCAGCCACAACCATTACGATCATCTCGACCTTGCAACGCTGAGGCAGTTGAAGGAGACGCACGATCCGCTGGTGGTGACGCCGCTCGGCAACGATGCCATCATCGCCGCCGCCGTGCCCGGCATGCGGCTTTCCGCGCATGACTGGGGCGACAGGGTCGATGCCGGCGAAGGCACCGCCATCCACGTCGAGCCCGCGCATCACTGGTCGGCGCGCGGGGCGCGCGACCGGCGCATGGCATTGTGGGCGGGCTTCGTCATCGAGACGCCGGGCGGAAAGATCTATTTTGCCGGCGATACCGGCTTCCACGATGGCATCAACTACCGGCTGATGGCGGAAAAACATGGCGGGTTCCGCTTCGCCATCCTGCCGATCGGTGCCTACGAGCCACGCTGGTTCATGGCGCCTCAGCACCAGAACCCCGAGGAAGCGGTCCGGGGCATGTTATTGTGCAACGCCGCCTTCGCCGCCGGCTGCCATTGGGGCACCTTCCAGCTCACCGACGAGCCGTTCGACGAGCCGGTCCGGAAACTGGTCGAAGCGCTGGACGCCGAAGGCCTGCCGCGAGAGCATTTCCGTGCCTTGCGGCCCGGCGAAGTCTGGGAAGTGCCCCGGATTTGATGGCCTCGGGAACCCAAGCTCGACAGCCGCGTTTTTCAACCGGTTTCAATGTGTTCCGCTTGCGAGGCGTTCCCATGCTTAGATGGATCATCATTCTCCTGATCATCGCCGCCGCGGCGAGCCTGCTCGGTATGCCGGCGCTGGCCGGCGCCGCCGCCACCGGCGCGCGTATTCTCATCGGCGTCGTGCTCATCATCTTCCTGTTGATCTTGTTCGGGGTCTTCGCGGTGACGTAAGTCCGGCTTCGCCGTGAAAGCGGTCCGGCGTCTTCGCCGTGAAAGCGGCTGCGCACTGGTAATTCCTGCCCGTTTCCGCCATATAGCGCCGAACGGACATGGAATTTTCGGAGCAATGGCAGGCACGGCCCCTTTCGCCAAGATGAACGGCATCGGCAACGAGATCATCGTTGCCGACATGCGTGGCCGTGCGGATCGGGTGACGGCCGCGGCTGCCATCGCGCTCAATGGCGACGCGGCGACGCGGTTCGACCAAATCATGGCGATCCATGACGCCAGGACGCCGGGCACCGCCTATTTCGTCGACATCCTGAATTCAGACGGGTCCGGCGCGCAGGCTTGCGGCAACGGCATGCGCTGCGTCGTCCAGGCACTGGCCGCCGAGACCGGCGAGAAGACCTTCACCTTCGAGACCGTGGCCGGCGTCCTCAATGCCCGCGAACATGCCGACGGCTCGATTTCGGTCGACATGGGCACGCCGCGCTTCGGCTGGCGGGATATTCCGCTGGCCGAGGAGTTCCGCGACACCCGCATGATCGAATTGCAGGTCGGCCCGATCGACGCGCCGGTGCTGCATTCGCCCTCCGCCGTCTCGATGGGCAATCCGCACGCCATCTTCTGGGTCGACGCCGACGTCTGGACTTATGAACTCGACCGTTTCGGCCCGCTGCTGGAAAACCATCCGATCTTTCCCGAGCGCGCCAACATAACCATCGCGCAGGTGACCTCGCCCGACAGCATGATCATCCGCACCTGGGAGCGCGGCGCCGGCCTGACCAAGGCTTGCGGCACCGCCTCCTGCGCGGCTGTCGTTGCAGCGGCGCGCACCAGGCGCACCGGCCGCAGCGTCAACCTTTTGACCCCCGGCGGCGGCACGCTGCATGTCGAGTGGCGCGATGACGACCACGTCATCCTGACCGGCGCGGCCGAATGGGAATTTTCCGGCAGCTTCGATCCGTCGACCGGACAATGGGCCCGCGATACCGAAAGCGCGGCCTGATGTCCGCTCTTGCCAAAGGCGTCGACGTGGCGAAGCAGCCCGGCAGCATCGACGTGGTGACCTTCGGCTGCCGCCTCAACACCTATGAGTCCGAAGTGATTCGGCGCGAGGCCGAAAGTGCCGGCCTCGCCGCGCTGGCAGGTGGCGCCGTGATCTTCAACACCTGCGCCGTCACCGGCGAAGCGGTGCGCCAGGCCAGGCAGGCGATCCGCAAGGCGCGCCGCGACAACCCGGCCGCGCGCATCATCGTCACCGGCTGCGCCGCGCAGACCGAGCCCGAAAAATTCGCCGCCATGGACGAGGTCGATCTCGTGCTTGGCAATGAGGAGAAGCTCAAGGCCAACTCCTATCGCGCGCTGCCCGATTTCGGCGTCAACGACACCGAGAAGGCGCGCGTCAACGACATCTTCTCGGTGCGCGAGACCGCCGGCCACATGGTCGACGCCATCGAGGGCCGGGCACGTGCCTTCGTGCAGGTGCAGAACGGCTGCGACCATCGCTGCACCTTCTGCATAATCCCCTATGGCCGCGGCAATTCGCGCTCGGTGCCGATGGGCGCCGTGGTCGAGCAGGTCAAGCGGCTGGCGGGCAACGGTTATGCCGAGATCGTGCTGACCGGCGTCGACATGACTTCTTTCGGAGCCGACCTGCCGGGTGCGCCGAAGCTCGGCAAGCTTGTGAAGACCATCCTCAGGCAGGTGCCCGACGTGAGGCGGCTCAGGCTGTCCTCCATCGATTCGATCGAGGCCGACGAGGACTTGCTCGACGCCATCGCCACCGAGCCGCGGCTGATGCCGCATCTGCATCTGTCGCTGCAGTCGGGCGACGACATGATCCTGAAGCGCATGAAGCGCCGGCATCTGCGCGATCAGTCGATCCGCTTTTGCGAGGATGTGCGCAAGCTGCGTCCCGGCATTGTTTTCGGCGCCGACATCATCGCGGGCTTCCCGACCGAGACCGACGCCATGTTCGAGAATTCGCTGGAGATCGTCGAGGAATGCGGCCTGACCCATCTCCACGTCTTTCCGTTTTCGCCGCGCGAAGGCACACCCGCCGCGCGCATGCCGCAGGTTCGCCGCGAGCTGGTCAAGCAGCGCGCCGCCCGGCTGCGCGCCGCCGGCGAAGCGGCCTATGTCAGGCATCTGTCTTCGCTCGCCGGCAGCCGCCAGTCGATCCTGATCGAGCGCGACGGCCTTGGCCGCACCGAAGGGTTCACGCTTGCCGCACTCGGCACCGGCGCGCCGGGAGAGATCGTCGAAGCTGATATAACCGGCCACGATGGCGCTCGGCTGATGGCGACGCCGCTTGCCGCCCACGCCGCCTGAGAACGCAAAAGCATGGCTGGTTTTTTCAAGAAGATATTTTCGTTCGGCAAGAAGGAGGTCGTCGAGGAGCGCATCGACGAGACCGCCCCGCTGCCGCCGATCAATTGGGACCAGCTCGACGCGCTGAAGCCGGCGGCCGAGCAGGCCCTGCCGGAGTTTTTGAAGCGCGAGGAGCCTGCGGCGGAAGCCGCGCCGGCGGCCGCGCCCCGTCCTCCCCTTGAGGAGGAGGAGGTAAGGCCAGCGCCCGCCGAGGAGCCAACACCGGAGCCTGCCCCTACCATTCCGCCCGCGCCGGAGCCGATCGTTCCGTCGACCCCGGAGCCTTTGCCTGAACCCAAGCCCGCGGAAGTGCCAAAGCCTGCTCCGGAAACCCCTGCCGAGCCGCCTGCGCCCGAGGAAATTCCGGCGCGGCCCGCCGTTCCGGAGCCAGCGCCCGAACCGCAGCCGCAAGAGGTGCCCCGGCCCGCGCCATCCGAGCCGGAGATCGTTCCCTCGCGTCCCGAGAGGCAACCGGAACCCGCGCCCGTCGAAGTGCCGACGCCGCCCGTGGAAGTGCCGGCCGAGGTGCCCGCACCGGTCGAGGTGCCACCGGCGGCGCCGGTTGAAGTGCCTCCGTCGGCCGGCGTCGAGCAGGCGGCTTCAGAGGCCGGCGCTGCCCCTCATCCGCCTGCCGGCACCTTCTCCTCGTATGGTGACGAAGAGAAGGAAGAGGTTCTTCCACCGCCAGCGGCCAAAACCGAGCCAGGCATTCCACCAGCGGAAATCGCGCCACCCATCCGCCAGCCGGCGCCGGTCGAAACACAACCGGTCATCGCCGAGATCGCGCCCGAGCCTCAATCGGTTCCGCAACCGGAGGCAAAACCCGCGCCCGGCAAGGTGACGGTTGCCAAGAAGGTCGAGCAGAAGGCCGAGCCGCGGAAGGCGCCCGAGCCGGCGCCGAGGCGATCCTGGTTCCAGCGCATGCGGGACGGGCTTGCCCGGTCCTCGCGCGAGCTGACCGGCAACATTGCCGGCGTCTTCACCAAGCGCAAATTGGACGAGGAGACGCTGCAGGACCTGGAGGACGTGCTGATCCGCGCCGATCTTGGCGTGGAAACGGCGCTGCGCGTCACTGATTCACTGGCCTCCAGCCGCTACGGCAAGGACGTCTCCGATACAGAGGTGCGCGCGGTCATGGCGGCCGAGGTGGAGAAGGTGCTCGCCCCGGTCGCGAAACCGCTCGAGCTCGACCTCTCGCACAAGCCGCATGTCATCCTGGTGGTCGGCGTCAACGGCACCGGCAAGACCACGACGATCGGCAAGCTCGCCGCCAAGCTGACCGATGGCGGCCTGTCGGTGATGCTGGCCGCCGGCGACACGTTTCGCGCCGCCGCCATCGAACAGCTGAAGATCTGGGGCGAACGCACGAAATCGCCCGTCATTGCCTCCAAGCTCGGCGCCGATGCCGCCGGTCTCGCCTACGACGCCTTCGAGAGGGCTAAGGAGGCAGGCTCGGACGTGCTGATCATCGACACCGCCGGCCGGCTGCAAAACAAGACCGAACTGATGGCCGAGCTGGAAAAGATCGTCCGTGTGCTGGGCAAGCTCGATCCCGAAGCGCCGCACACGGTGCTGCAGACGGTCGACGCCACCACCGGCCAGAACGCGCTCAACCAGGTTGAGATCTTCCGCAATGTCGCCGGCGTCAACGGCCTGGTGATGACCAAGCTGGACGGCACGGCGCGCGGCGGTATTCTGGTGGCGATCGCGGCAAAGCACAGATTGCCGGTCTATTTCATCGGCGTCGGCGAACAGGTCGATGACCTCGAACCTTTCTCGGCAAGCGAATTCGCCAGGGCGATCGCTGGCGTGGCTTGAACAAGCACGATGCCGGAAGTGAGGCTTCCGGATTGGATCGTGCGTTAGAAGGATACCATGAACCCACCCATTCTCGAACGCGATCCGTCCGACCCGCAGAAAGAGAAGAAGGAAGGCGTCAATCCCGTGCTCAAGCTGGTGCTGGAGCTCGGGCCCTTGATGGTGTTCTTCTTCGCCAATGCGCGCGGCGAGTGGCTGACGCAGAAATTACCCGTTTTGGCTGAATTCGGCGGCCCGATCTTCGTCGCCACCGGTCTGTTCATGGCCGCGACCGCGATCGCGTTGATCGCCTCATGGCTGCTCACCCGCACCTTGCCGATCATGCCTATGGTGTCGGGCGTGGTCGTCTTCATCTTCGGCGCGCTGACGCTCTATCTGCAGGACGACATCTTCATCAAGATGAAGCCGACCATCGTCAACACGCTGTTCGGCGGCGTGCTGCTCGGCGGCCTGTACTTCGGCCGCTCGCTGCTCGGCTATGTCTTCGAGTCCGCCTTCAAACTCGATGCCGAAGGCTGGCGCAAGCTCACCTTCCGCTGGGGCCTGTTCTTCCTGTTTCTGGCCATCGTCAACGAAGTTGTCTGGCGCAATTTTTCCACCGACGCCTGGGTTACCTTCAAGGTCTGGGGCATCATGCCGATCACGCTTCTGTTCACCTTCAGCCAGATGCCGCTGATCCTGCGCCATTCGCTCGACGAAAAGGCCGGCGGGGAAGAGAAAGCCGGCAAATAAGGCAGGGACTAAAGGGGAGAGCCATGGAATTCGTCACCACCCGGGAAGAGCTGCGGACGATCTACAAGACCCCGCGCCCGACCGATGGCTCGATCCGCAAGGAACTGAAGGCGCTCGACGGCCATTGCCGCTCCTTCATCGGCAAGAGCCCGTTCGTGCTGATCGGGTCGTCCGATGGCGAAGGCAATGCCGACGTCACCCCGAAAGGCGACAAGCCCGGCTTCGCCGCCATTCTCGACGAGAAGACGATCGCCATCCCCGACCGGCCCGGCAACAACCGGCTGGATACGCTGGAGAACATCCTGCGCAATCCCTCGGTCGGGCTGCTCTTCCTCATACCGGGCATGAACGAGACGCTGCGCGTCAACGGCGAAGCCCGTATTACCGTGGATGCCACTTTGCGCGGGCGCCTCGCGGTCGACGGCAAGACGCCGCAAAGCGTTATCGTGGTCGCCGTCAAGGCCGCCTACATGCATTGCGCCAAGGCCTTCATGCGCTCCGATTTGTGGAAGCCGGAGAGTTGGTACGACCGCGCGACGCTGCCGACGCTCGGCCAGATCCTGCGCGGCCAACTGGCATTGGCCGATTCGGCCGAGGCGACCGACCGTTGGCTGGACGACGAGTACAAGCAGACGATGTGGTAGGGTTTTCGGCCACGATTCGCCCGGACCTGTCCATCTTGCTCAATCTTCTTGCCATCTCAGGCAGCCTGCGGGCGGCCTCCACCAATTCGGCCCTGGTCGCGGCGTTGGCGTTGAACGTGCCCGAGGGCTGTCGCGTCACCGTCTATGACGGACTTGGCCGCCTGCCGATCTTCAACCCCGACGATGAGGGTGAGCGGACGCCACGCGATGCTTCCGATCTGATCGATGCCGTCACCGGCGCCGACGGCATTATCGTTTCCTGCCCCGAATATGCCCATGGCGTGCCGGGCGGACTGAAGAACGCGCTCGACTGGCTGGTCTCGCGCGACGCCGCCGTTGCCAAGCCGGCCATGCTCGCGCACGCTTCGCCCCGCTCGCTCTATGCCCGCGCGGCTTTGGCCGAGATCATGCGCACCATGTCGTTCGCGCTTTATGATGGCGGACCGGAGATTGCCCTGCTCGGCAAGAAGCCGCCGGAGGTGGCGAGCATTCTGGCGGAGCCGGCGAACGTGCTGGCCATGCGCGACGCGCTGGCTGCCTTCGCGGATTTCATTCGCTCGCGTTGAGCGACGACCTCTCTTCCGCCGCCCTAGCCCTTCGCCCGCAACGTCTCGACATCGGTCTTGCCGACATACCAGTCGCGGGCGTTGACTTCCTCGAAGACCACCCAGATATCGTCATTGCCAAGTCCGGTGGCGTCCATGATCGCCGCCGTGACTTTCCTGGCGATGTCAGCCTTCTTGCCTGCCGGATCGGCGGCGATCACTTCCTTGACGATGCGGATGTTGACGAATGGCATGACGTCCTCCCCTTCATTCCTGATCAGTACGTCTTGGCCCCATTCACCATCAGCCGCACCGAATAAAGCGAGGTGGTGCCGGCGATATAGAGGCAGTTCAGCTTGGCGCCGCCGAACACGCAATTGGCGGTCACCTCTGGCACCTTGACCTTGCCGATCAGCGTGCCGTCCGGATCGTAGCAATGGATGCCGTCGAAGGCGCTGGTCCAGATACGCCCGTCGGCATCGAGCCGAAAGCCATCGAACAGGCCGGCGGTGCAGTCGGCGAACACCTTGCCGCCCGAAACCTTCTTGCCGTGCTTGCCGACATTGAACACCCGCATATGCGCCGGATTCTGCGCCCCATGCGTGCGGCCGGTGTCGACAACATAGAGCAGGCTTTCATCGAGCGAGAAGGCAAGCCCGTTCGGCCTGACCATATCGGTGATCACGGCTTCGACCTCACCACTGTCGGGATCGACGCGGTAGACATGGCAGGCGCCGATCTCGCTCTCGGCCTTGTCACCCTCATAGTCGGTGTCGATGCCATAGGTCGGGTCGGTGAACCAGATCGAGCCGTCGGACTTCACCACCGCATCGTTGGGCGAGTTCAGCCTTTTGCCCTTCCATTTGGCGGCGACGGTGGTGACCGAGCCGTCATGCTCGGTGCGGCTGACGCGGCGGCCCGAATGCTCGCAGGTGACCAGCCGGCCCTGCCGGTCGACGGTGTTGCCGTTGGAGTTGCCCGACGGCTGGCGGAACACGCTGACGCTGCCGTCCGTCTCGTCAAAGCGCAGCATGCGGTTGTTCGGAATGTCGGACCACACGACATAGCGGCCGGCGGCGAACCAGGCCGGCCCTTCCGCCCAGCGGCAGCCGGTGAACAGTTTCTCCACTTGCGCGCTGCCGTTGAACAGGCGCGCGAAACGCGGATCGAGAATTTCGTAATAGTCTGCGGCCGCCATGCATTTCCTCCCGGCATCACGTGACGCCGGATCAAGCCAGCCCGCGACCGATCTGGCAAGACGGGCTATCAGCAATTTGTAAGACAAAACGGACAGGACGTGCCTTAGGACGCCATTAACCGGCTATGCGTTGCGTGCAATGGTGCATTGCAACATCTTCTTTTTGCAATGCACCATTACTATGTCATGTTCCGTATCGATCAAGGGAGGAAGAACCAGCCGCGAGAATGCGGCACAGAAGGAACCTTGCTATGATCTTCAACGATCTCATGACCCGCGCTCGCAGCAGCATCGCCAAGCGCAAGCACTACAACCGCCTCGTCGCCGAAATCGACAGCTTCTCCAGCCGCGATCTGGCCGACATGCGCGCCGATCGCTCGGAAATGCTCTACCAGATCCGCAAGCAGATCTACGGCTGAGTTTAAATCGATCGACGCGCCAGCCCGGCGCGTTGAGATTCAGGTCAGGCCGAGTCGAAAATGGTGGATTCCGAGAACCGGAGCGGAGCGTACGTTTGAGTACGTGTTGGGGTGGACGGCCCCCGACGGCGTCGCAATGTGCCAGAATGAGGTCGTTGCAGATCTCAACAAGGGAGACCGTCCGTGGATAAACTTATTCGCATTGGCATGGATACGTCAAAGAGCGTTTTCCAGTTGCATGGGGTGAATGAAGCCGAACAGCCTGTATTGCGCAAGAAGCTGCGGCGCAATCAGGTGCTCGCCTTCTTTGCGGGGCTTCCACCACTGAAGGTTGGCATGGAGGCCTGTGGCGCGGCTCATTACTGGGCGCGGGAGTTGCGCGCGTTGGGTCACGAGGTGCTGCTGATGCCGGCGCAGCACG
>NZ_AZUY01000041.1 GCF_000513935.1 Mesorhizobium sp. WSM3626
ATGTTCCGCAAGCTGCTCGATCAGGGCCAGGCCGGCGACAACATCGGCGCGCTGCTGCGCGGCGTCGACCGTGAAGGTGTCGAGCGCGGCCAGGTTCTGGCCAAGCCCGGCACGGTGAAGCCGCACAAGAAGTTCGTGGCCGAAGCCTACATCCTGACCAAGGACGAAGGTGGCCGTCACACGCCGTTCTTCACCAACTACCGTCCGCAGTTCTACTTCCGCACGACCGACGTGACCGGCATCGTGTCGCTGCCGGAAGGCACCGAGATGGTGATGCCCGGCGACAACATCACGGTCGATGTCGAGCTGATCGTGCCGATCGCCATGGAAGAGAAGCTGCGCTTCGCCATCCGTGAAGGCGGCCGCACCGTCGGTGCCGGCATCGTCGTCACCATCAAAGAGTAATTTGGACTTAAACCGATCTGTCGCGGGCGCCGCAGTTGCCCGCGCCGCGCCAGAACAAGGAAGTGACGCATGAACGGACAGAATATCCGCATCCGCCTGAAGGCGTTTGACCACCGCGTGCTCGACGCCTCGACGAAGGAAATCGTGTCGACGGCCAAGCGCACCGGTGCAAACGTCCGCGGCCCCATTCCGCTGCCGACGCGGATCGAAAAGTTCACGGTCAACCGGTCGCCTCACGTCGACAAGAAGAGCCGCGAGCAGTTCGAGATGCGCACGCACAAGCGTCTGCTCGACATCGTCGATCCGACCCCGCAGACCGTCGATGCTTTGATGAAGCTCGATCTGGCCGCTGGCGTCGACGTCGAGATCAAGCTCTAAGGGAATGAGAGCGCGGTAGGGGGCGGTGTCCCTGGCCCGGAACTCTAAAGGAATTGAACCGATGCGTTCAGGTGTGATTGCAAAGAAGGTGGGAATGACCCGCATCTATAATGATGCCGGGGAACATGTTCCCGTCACCGTTCTCCAGATGGAGAACTGCCAGGTCGTGGCACAGCGCACGCAGGAGAAGAATGGCTACACCGCCGTTCAGCTCGGCGTTGGCCTCGCCAAGGTGAAGAACACGTCGAAGGCGATGCGCGGCCATTTCGCGACCGCTTCCGTCGAGCCGAAGGCGAAGGTTGCCGAGTTCCGCGTCTCCGCCGACAACATGATCGATGTTGGCGCCGAGATCACCGTCGAGCACTTTGTCGCCGGCCAGAAGGTCGATGTGACGGGCACGACGATCGGCAAGGGTTTCCAGGGCGTCATCAAGCGCCACCACATGGGTGGTGGCCGTGCGACGCACGGTAACTCGGTCTCGCACCGTACTCACGGTTCGACTGGCCAGCGTCAGGACCCGGGCAAGGTGTTCAAGGGCAAGCATATGGCTGGCCACATGGGCGACACCCGCGTCACCACGCAGAATGTCGAGATCGTCTCGACCGACGCCGACCGCGGCCTGATCCTGATCCGCGGTGCGGTTCCCGGATCGAAGGGCGCCTGGATCCTGGTCCGCGACGCGGCCAAGGTGGCGCTGCCGGCCAATGCGCCGAAGCCCGCCGCGATCCGCGCTGTCGCGGCAGCTGCGAAGAACGAGGCTCCGGCCACAGAGGGAGCGGAATAATGGATCTCAAGATCACAACGCTCGGCGGTAAAGACGCCGGCAAGGTGGAACTTTCCGACGGAATTTTCGGCCTTGATCCGCGCGAAGACATCCTGCAGCGCGTCGTGCGCTGGCAGCTTGCCAAGAAGCAGCAGGGCACGCACAAGGCAAAGGGCCGCGCCGAAATCGCGCGCACCGGCGCCAAGATGTACAAGCAGAAGGGTACGGGCCGCGCCCGTCACCACTCGGCACGCGCTCCGCAGTTCCGCGGCGGCGGCAAGGCCCACGGCCCGGTCGTTCGCAGCCACGAGCATGAACTGCCCAAGAAGGTTCGTGCGCTTGGCCTCAAGCATGCTCTCTCGGCCAAGGCCAAGAGCGCGTCGATCATCGTCATCGACGAGCTGAAGCTGACCGAGGCCAAGACGAAGGCGCTGATCGCGAATTTCGCGACGCTGGGCCTGACCAACGCCCTGGTGATTGGCGGCGCCGAGCTTGACAAGAACTTCAAGCTGGCAGCCACCAACATCCCCAACATCGACGTGCTGCCCATCCAGGGCATCAACGTCTACGACATTCTGCGCCGCGGCACGCTGGTCCTTTCGAAGGCCGCCGTCGAGGCTCTCGAGGAGCGCTTTAAATGACCGACCTTCGTCACTACGACGTGATCGTCTCGCCGGCGATCACCGAAAAGTCGACCATGGCCTCCGAGCAGAACCAGGTCGTCTTCAACGTCGCCAAAAAGGCGTCGAAGCCGGAAATCAAGGCCGCCGTCGAAGCGCTGTTCGGCGTCAAGGTGATGGCCGTGAACACGCTTGTCCGCAAGGGCAAGATCAAGCGCTTCCGCGGCACGATCGGCCGCCAGAGCGACGTCAAGAAGGCGATCGTGACACTGGCCGACGGCCAGTCGATCGACGTCGCGACGGGTCTCTGAGCAAGGCCGCGAGGACAGGACAATGGCACTTAAGAAATTCAACCCGATAACGCCGAGCACCCGCCAGCTGGTCATCGTCGACCGCTCGGGCCTCTACAAGGGCAAGCCCGTCAAGGGCCTGACCGAAGGCCTGACCAAATCGGGCGGCCGCAACAATCACGGCCGCATCACGGCCCGCTTCATCGGCGGCGGTCACAAGCGTTCGTATCGCATCATCGACTTCAAGCGCCGCAAGTTCGACGTTGTCGGCACGGTCGAGCGCATCGAATATGATCCGAACCGCACCGCCTTCATCGCGCTGATCAAGTATGATGATGGTGAGTTGTCCTACATCATCGCCCCGCAGCGTCTGGCTCCCGGCGACAAGATCGTCGCAGGCGAAGCGGTCGACGTGAAGCCGGGCAATGCGATGCCGCTGGCCTCGATGCCGGTCGGCACCATCGTCCACAATATCGAGCTGAAGCCGGGCAAGGGCGCCCAGGTCGCCCGGTCGGCAGGTGGTTACGGCCAGCTGGTAGGCCGCGACCAGGGTATGGCGATCCTGCGCCTCAACTCGGGCGAGCAGCGTGTCGTTCACGGCTCCTGCATGGCCACCGTCGGTGCCGTGTCCAATCCGGACCACGGCAACATCAACGATGGCAAGGCCGGCCGCACGGTTTGGCGTGGCAAGCGTCCGCACAATCGCGGCGTGACCATGAACCCGGTCGACCATCCGCACGGCGGCGGCGAAGGCCGCACCTCCGGTGGCCGCCATCCGGTCAGCCCGTGGGGCAAGCCGACCAAAGGCAAGAAGACGCGGTCCAACAAGGCGACCGACAAGTTCATCCTGCGCTCGCGCCATCAGCGCAAGAGCTAAGAAGAGGTAACGCCAAGTGACTCGTTCTATTTGGAAAGGCCCCTTCATCGACGGCTACCTTCTCAAGAAGGTGGATAAGGTTCGTGAAGGTGGTCGCAATGAGGTGATCAAGATGTGGAGCCGTCGCTCCACCATCCTGCCGCAGTTCGTCGGCTTCACCTTCGGTGTCTACAACGGCCAGAAGCACGTTCCCGTCTCGGTGAACGAGGACATGGTCGGTCACAAGTTCGGTGAATTCGCTCCGACGCGGACCTATTACGGTCACGGCGCGGATAAGAAGGCGAAGA
Source organism: Mesorhizobium sp. WSM3626 (assembly GCF_000513935.1). Taxonomy (GTDB): domain Bacteria; phylum Pseudomonadota; class Alphaproteobacteria; order Rhizobiales; family Rhizobiaceae; genus Mesorhizobium; species Mesorhizobium salmacidum. Next base: position 3,621 of record NZ_AZUY01000041.1, read on the forward strand.
GGAAATAATCATGGGCAAGGCCAAAGCTCCGCGCAGGCTTGCTGACAACGAAGCGCGCGCCGTGTTGCGCACGATCCGTATCAGCCCGCAGAAGCTGAACCTGGTTGCCGCGCTGATCCGCGGCAAGAAGGTCGCGACAGCGCTTTCCGATCTCGAATTCTCGGCCAAGCGGATTTCCGGCACGGTCAAGAAGACGCTGGAATCGGCAATCGCCAACGCGGAAAACAACCACGACCTCGACGTCGATGCGCTGATCGTGGCGGAAGCCTATGTCGGCAAGTCAATCGTCATGAAGCGGTTCCACGCTCGTGGCCGTGGTCGCGCCAGCCGTATCGAGAAGCCGTTCTCGCACCTCACGATCGTCGTTCGTGAAGTCGAAGAAAAAGGGGAGGCCGCATAATGGGCCAGAAAGTCAATCCGATCGGTCTTCGCCTCGGCATCAACCGCACCTGGGATTCGCGCTGGTTCGCGAACACCGGCGAGTACGGCAAGCTGCTGCATGAGGACATCAAGATCCGCAAGTATCTTGAGAAGGAACTCAAGCAGGCCGCGATCTCGAAGGTCGTGATCGAGCGTCCGCACAAGAAGTGCCGCGTCACCATCCATGCCGCGCGCCCGGGTCTGATCATCGGCAAGAAGGGCGCCGACATCGAGAAGCTTCGCAAGAAGCTGATGGAAATGACGAAGTCCGAGACGCACCTCAACATCGTCGAAGTGCGCAAGCCGGAAATCGACGCGACCCTGGTCGCCCAGTCGATCGCCCAGCAACTCGAGCGCCGCATCGCGTTCCGCCGCGCCATGAAGCGTGCCGTGCAGTCGGCCATGCGCCTCGGTGCCGAAGGCATCCGCATCAACTGCGCCGGCCGCCTTGGCGGCGCCGAGATCGCGCGCATGGAATGGTACCGTGAAGGCCGCGTGCCGCTGCATACGCTGCGCGCCGATGTCGACTACGGCACGGCCGAGGCGAATACGGCCTACGGTATTTGCGGCGTCAAGGTCTGGGTATTCAAGGGCGAGATCCTGGAGCACGATCCGATGGCTTCGGAGCGTCGTGCGACCGAGGGTGATGCTGCGCATGGCGGTGGTGGTGATCGCGAACGCGGTCGTCGTCGCGAAAACGCCTGAGACATTTAGGAATTTGGAGTTAGAACGATGCTGCAGCCAAAGCGCACAAAGTTCCGCAAGCAGTTCAAGGGCCGTATCCATGGTACCGCAAAGGGCGGCACCAACCTGGATTTCGGTGGTTTCGGGCTGAAGGCGCTTGAGCCGAACCGCGTCACCGCGCGTGAGATCGAGGCGGCCCGCCGCGCGATCACTCGTGAAATGAAGCGTGCCGGCCGCGTCTGGATCCGTATTTTCCCGGATGTGCCGGTCACGTCGAAGCCGACCGAAGTCCGCATGGGCAAGGGCAAGGGCGCGGTCGACTACTGGGCGGCGCGCGTCAAGCCGGGCCGCATCATGTTCGAGATCGACGGCGTCAATGAAGAAACCGCCCGTGAGGCGCTGCGTCTCGGCGCGGCCAAGCTCTCGGTCAGGACGCGCTTCGTACAGCGCATCGCAGAATAAGGACGGGCTGATCATGAAAGCCGAAGACATCCGGACCAAGACCCAGGACCAGCTGACCGACGACCTGGCCAGCCTGAAGAAGGAGCAGTTCAACCTGCGCTTCCAGAAGGCCACCGGCCAGCTCGAGAAGACCGCGCGCGTGAGGCAGGTTCGCAAGGACATTGCGCGTATCAAGACCATCGCTGCGGAAAAGTCCGCGGCCAAGAAGGCTTAAGGACGAAAACCATGCCAAAGCGCATTCTGCAGGGCACCGTCGTCAGCGACAAGAACGAGAAGACGGTTGTCGTCAAGGTCGAACGGCGCTTCACGCATCCCGTGATGAAGAAGACCGTGCGCATGACCAAGAAGTACAAGGCGCACGACGAGAACAACGCCCACAAGGTCGGCGATCAGGTGTTCATCCAGGAATCGAAGCCGATTTCCAAGGACAAGCGCTGGATCGTCGTGTCCTCGGACCAAGCCTGACCTCCGGGCGTAAACAACGAATTTTGGACAGACCGGGGAGGGGCTTCGAGCCCGTCCCGTTAGAAAAGAAGAAGGCGGCCAGTCATGATTCAGATGCAAACAAACCTCGACGTGGCGGATAATTCCGGCGCGCGTCGTGTCATGTGCATCAAGGTGCTGGGCGGCTCGAAGCGGAAATACGCTTCCGTGGGCGACATCATCGTGGTGTCGATCAAGGAAGCCATTCCGCGCGGCCGCGTTAAGAAGGGCGATGTGATGAAGGCGGTCGTGGTTCGCACGGCCAAGGACATCCGCCGCCCGGACGGCAGCGTGATCCGTTTCGACAAGAACGCGGCCGTTCTCGTCGACAACAAGAAAGAGCCGATCGGCACGCGTATCTTCGGACCGGTTCCGCGCGAACTCCGCGCCAAGAACCACATGAAGATCATCTCGCTCGCGCCTGAAGTGCTGTAAGGAGCCGGACCAATGCAAAAGATTAGAAAAGGCGACAAGGTCGTCGTGCTGGCCGGCAAGGACAAGGGCCGTTCGGGCGAAGTCCTCTCGGTTCAGCCGAAGGATGACACCGCGCTGGTGCGCGGCGTCAACATGATCCGTCGTCACCAGAAGCAGTCCCAGTCCCAAGAGGGCGGGATCATCACCAAGGAAGCGCCGATCCAGCTGTCGAACATCGCGCTGGCCGACCCGAAGGATGGCAAGCCGACCCGCGTCGGTTTCATCTTCCAGAAGGACGGCAAGAAGGTGCGCGTCGCCAAGCGCTCGGGAGAAGTCATCAATGGCTAAGGCTCAAACCAAGCAGGCGACTGCCAACAACACGCCGCGCCTCAAGCAGGTCTACAACGAGACCATCCGCAAGGCGCTGCAGGAGCAATTCGGCTACGACAACGAGATGCAGGTTCCGCGCATCGACAAGATCGTGCTGAACATGGGTGTGGGCGAAGCGACCGCCGATTCGAAGAAGCCTTCGGTCGCGGCCGAGGACCTGGCGATGATCGCCGGCCAGAAGGCCGTCGTGACCCGCGCCCGCAATTCGATCGCGGGCTTCAAGGTTCGCGAGAAGATGCCGATCGGCGCCAAGGTCACGCTGCGCAAGGAACGCATGTACGAGTTCCTCGATCGTCTCGTGAACATTGCGCTGCCGCGCGTCCGCGACTTCCGCGGATTGAATCCGAAGAGCTTCGATGGCCGTGGCAACTACGCCATGGGCATCAAGGAACACATCGTGTTCCCGGAGATCAACTACGACAAGGTTGATCAGATCTGGGGCATGGACGTCATCGTTTGTACGACTGCGAAGACGGACGACGAAGCCAGGGCTTTGCTCAAGGCTTTCAACTTCCCCTTCCGCCAGTAACGGCAGCGAGAAAAGGAAAAATCTGAAATGGCAAAGACCAGCTCAGTCGAGAAGAACAACAGGCGCCGCAAGCTTGCAGACCAGTACGGTCCCAAGCGCGCCGCGCTGAAGGCGATCATCATGGATCAGTCTAAGCCGATGGAAGAGCGCTTCCGCGCTCAGCTGAAGCTTGCTGCCCTGCCGCGCAACTCGGCCAAGATCCGCATCCGTAACCGCTGCGAAGTCACCGGCCGTCCGCGTGCCTACTATCGCAAGCTCAAAGTATCGCGCATCGCGCTTCGGGATCTCGGCAATAACGGCCAGATCCCGGGCCTGGTCAAGTCGAGCTGGTAAGGAGGACATAACATGTCATTGAGCGATCCTCTCGGCGATATGCTGACCCGCATCCGCAACGCCTATGGCCGCAAGAAGTCGAGTGTCTCGACGCCGGCCTCGCGTCTGCGCACCCGCGTCCTCGACGTGCTGAAGGCTGAAGGCTATATCCGCGATTATAGCCAGACCGACTTCGACAACGGCAAGTCCGAGATCGAAATCGAGCTGAAGTATTTCGACGGTGCTCCGGTCGTGCGCGAAATCGCCCGCGTTTCGAAGCCCGGCCGCCGCGTTTACGTTTCGGCCAAGTCGATCCCGCACGTCGCCAACGGCCTCGGCATCGCCATCCTTTCGACGCCGAAGGGCGTGATGGCCGACCACGAAGCACGCGAGCAGAACGTCGGCGGCGAGATCCTCTGCCAGATCTTCTGATCTGGCAGCTCACCGCAAATTGGAATCCGGTCTTCGGATCGTTCCGAAGACAGAGACCTGAAACAAGAGAAGTGACGAGGACAACAAAATGTCTCGTATTGGAAAGAAACCCGTTTCGCTGCCGCAGGGCGTGACCGCGACCGTCAACGGCCAGACCGTGACGGCGAAGGGCCCCAAGGGCGAGCTTAAGTTCGTGGTGAACGACGAAGTGCTGGTCAAGATGGAAGGCAGCGAGATCGCTGTCCAGCCCCGCGACCAGACCAAGACAGCTCGCTCCAAGTGGGGCATGTCGCGCACGCAGATCGTCAACATCCTGCAGGGTGTCAAGGACGGCTTCGAGAAGAAGCTCGAGATCACCGGCGTCGGCTATCGCGCTGCCTTGCAGGGTAAGAACCTGCAGCTGGCTCTTGGCTTCAGCCATGATGTCGTCTACGAGACGCCGGCCGGCATCACGATCACCGTGCCGAAGCCGACCGAAATCACCGTGGCCGGCATCGACAAGCAGCAGGTCGGCCAGGTCGCCGCGGAAATCCGCGAATACCGCGGTCCTGAGCCTTACAAGGGCAAGGGTGTCCGTTACGCCGGCGAGAAGATCGTCCGCAAGGAAGGCAAGAAAAAGTAGTCTGCTTGGCCCTGAAAAGTTACAGACTTTTCGGACAGGGCCAAGCCACGGAAGTGTAACGCCGCGGGGAGCGGTCGCGGGAGGCGCTTCGCCTGCCGCATATGGCGGCCCCCGTTTTTTGAAGGCAAGGAAGACATTATGGGTACCAAGGAAGCCATCCAGCGCCGTGCGCAACGCGTCCGCCGCCAGATCAAGAAAGTCGCCGGCGAGCGTCCGCGCCTTTCTGTGCACCGCACATCGAAGAACATCTACGTCCAGGTGATCGACGACGCCAAGGGGCACACCATCGCCGCCGCCTCGACGCTCGAGAAGGACCTCAAGGGTTCGCTCAAGACCGGCGCCGACACCGCCGCCGCCGCCGCGATCGGCAAGCTGATCGCCGAGCGCGCCACCAAGGCCGGCATCAAGGAAGTCGTCTTCGACCGTGGCCCGTACATCTATCACGGCCGCGTCAAAGCGCTGGCCGAGGCTGCCCGCGAAGGCGGTCTCAGCTTCTAATGCGTGATCCCGAAAAGTTGCAGACTTTTCGGACAAGATCATGCAAAGGAGAAGTTCACCGCTGATGACCCAAAAGCGGCATCAGCAATCAGCAACCCGTGCTTCCGGAAAAGAACAAGGAACAGGATATGGCACAGGAACGTAGGGAAGGCGGCCGCGGCCGCGAGCGTGAAGAGCGCGATGACGGCATGGTGGACAAGCTCGTCCACATCAATCGCGTCGCCAAGGTCGTCAAGGGTGGCCGCCGCTTCGGCTTCGCCGCACTCGTCGTCGTCGGCGACCAGAAGGGCCGTGTCGGCTTTGGTCACGGCAAGGCGCGCGAAGTGCCGGAAGCCATCCGCAAGGCAACCGAATCCGCCAAGCGCGACATGATCTTCGTGCCGCTGCGCTCGGGCCGCACGCTGCATCACGACGTCGAGGGACGCTGGGGTGCGGGCCGCGTGCTGCTGCGCGCCGCCAAGCAGGGTACCGGCATCATCGCCGGCGGCCCGATGCGCGCCGTCTTCGAGACGCTCGGCATGCATGACGTGGTTGCCAAGTCGATGGGTTCGTCGAACCCCTACAACATGGTTCGCGCCACCTTCGACGCGCTGAAGAGCCAGATGCATCCCAAGGATGTGGCTGCGGCGCGCGGCATCAAGTATTCGACCCTTCAGGCCCGCCGCGGCACCGCCGTTGCGGCTGAAGAATAGTCGATCTGACCAGGGATTTTGACCATGGCCAAGAAAGCAACCAAGACCATCACCGTTGAGCAGATCGGCTCGCCGATCCGCCGTCCGAAGGAACAGCGCGCGACGCTGGTCGGCCTCGGCCTCAACAAGATGCACAAGCAGCGCACGCTGGAGGATACGCCCTCCGTGCGCGGCATGATCGCTGCCGTCCAGCATCTCGTCCGCGTCGTGGACGAGGGCTGAGCCAAAGCGCAGGAGAAGCAAGATGAAACTCAACGATCTGCGTGACAAGGACGGCGCGACGCACTCCAAGAAGCGTCTCGGCCGTGGCATCGGCTCAGGTTCCGGCAAGACCGCTGGTCGCGGCGTCAAGGGCCAGAAGGCGCGCTCCGGCGTTGCCGTCAACGGCTTCGAGGGTGGCCAGATGCCGCTCTACCGGCGCCTGCCGAAGCGTGGCTTCAACAACATCTTCGCCAAGAGCTTCGTTGTCGTGTCGCTGGCCCGTATCCAGGAAGCCGTCGATGCCAAGAAGCTTGACGTCAAGGCAACCGTGACGGCCGAAACGCTTGTCGCCGCCGGCGTCATCCGTCGCGTCAAGGATGGCGTGCGCGTGCTGTCCGACGGCGAACTCAAGGCCAAGCTTGCCTTCGACGTCGCCGGCGCCTCCAAGGCCGCGATCGAGAAGATCGAAAAGGCCGGTGGTTCGGTCAAGCTGCCGGAAAAGGCAACTGCCGAGTAACGGCAATTTGAAGCGCGGTCGGCAAGAGTGGCATTCGTTTTTGCTTTCGATCGCGCTTTGATCTGCTCAATTTAGCGGCCGCGTCAACGCGGCCGCTTGCATGTTTACAGCCCGGAGCTTATCTCGTGAGCTTCGGTGAAACGCACCGCCTGACCCCCACGGGCCATCAAGCGTTACCAAGCGGAGAATCAGGCATGGCTTCGGCTGCTGAACAACTAGCCTCGAATCTGAATTTCTCGGCCTTCGCCAAGGCGGAGGACCTGAAGAAGCGCATCTGGTTCACCATCGGCGCGTTGCTTGTCTATCGCCTCGGCACCTACATCCCGCTTCCCGGCATCAATCCCGACGCCTTCGCCCAGGCTTTCTCCTCGCAGAGCAAGGGCGTGCTCGGCATGTTCAACATGTTCGCCGGCGGTGCCGTGCAGCGCATGGCGATCTTCGCGCTCGGCATCATGCCCTATATCTCCGCCTCCATCATCATGCAGCTGATGACCTCGGTCATTCCCTCGCTGGAAGGGCTGAAGAAGGAAGGCGAGCAGGGCCGCAAGGTCATCAACCAATACACGCGCTACGGCACCGTGCTCCTGGCGCTGGTGCAGGCCTACGGCATTTCGGTCGGGCTGGAGAACGGTAACGGCATCGTCAATGATCCCGGCATGTTCTTCCGTCTCTCGACCGTCGTCACGCTGGTCGGCGGCACCATGTTCCTGATGTGGCTTGGCGAACAGATCACCGCGCGCGGCATCGGCAACGGCATTTCACTGATCATCTTCTCCGGCATCGTCGCCGGCCTGCCGCGTGCCATTTCCGGCACGCTGGAACTTGGCCGCACCGGCGCGCTGTCGACCGGCCTGATCCTGGCGATCATCGTGCTGGCCATCGTCGTCATCGCGCTCATCGTCTTCTTCGAGCGCGCCCAGCGCCGCCTGCTGATCCAGTATCCGAAGCGCCAGGTCGGCAACCGCATGTTCCAGGGCGATACCTCGCACCTGCCGCTCAAGCTCAACACGTCGGGCGTCATCCCGCCGATCTTCGCGTCGTCGCTGCTCCTGCTGCCGGCCACCGTCGCCGGCTTCTCGCAGACCACCAATATGCCGGCCTGGGCCAGCACCATCCTGGCCTCGCTCGGCCACGGTCAGCCGCTCTACATGGCATTCTACGCGGCGATGATCGTGTTCTTCGCCTTCTTCTACACTGCGATTGTCTTCAATCCGAAGGACACCGCCGACCAGCTCAAGAAGCATTCGGGCTTCATCCCGGGCTACCGCCCGGGTGAGCGCACCGCCGACTACATCGATTACGTTCTCACCCGCATCACCGTCGTCGGCGCCATCTACCTGGTGCTGGTGTGCCTGCTGCCGGAGTTCCTGATCTCGGCGACTGGCGTACCATTCTACCTTGGTGGCACATCGCTTCTGATCGTGGTCAGTGTCACGCTCGATACGGTTGCGCAGATTCAGGGTCACCTGATCGCGCACCAGTATGAAGGGCTGATCAAGAAGTCGAAGCTGCGCGGGGGGAAGAAAGCCAGATGAGGTTGATTTTGCTTGGGCCGCCGGGGGCGGGCAAGGGGACACAAGCACAAAGACTGGTAGAAAAACACGGCATACCCCAGCTCTCGACGGGTGACATGCTGCGTGCCGCCGTCCAGGCGGGTACCGAGGTTGGCAAGCGCGCCAAGGCGGTGATGGATGCCGGCGAGCTGGTCTCGGACACCATCGTCAACGCCATCGTCGCAGAGCGTATCGATCAGGCCGACTGCGCCAGGGGTTTCATCCTCGATGGTTATCCGCGTACGCTGGTGCAGGCCGATGCGGTTGAATCGATGCTCTTGGAGCGCGGCATTGGTCTCGATACGGTCATCGAACTTGTCGTCGACGACAGGGCCCTGGTCGGTCGGATCGTCAAGCGCGCCGATGATGCCAAGGCGGCTGGCCAGCCAGTGCGCAAGGACGACAATCCCGCTGTGTTCGAAGAGCGCCTGCGGGAGTACTACAAGAAAACCGCTCCGCTGACCGGCTACTATTACGCCAAGGGCAAGCTCAAGACCGTGGACGGCATGGCCAGTATCGACGCGGTGACCGCGGAGATCGAAGCCGTGGTCGTGGCGGCCGCGAAGGCGCGGTAAGGGAATTTAAAGATTAAGCTTGACGGAGGCGGCTCGCTGCGGTATGGCGGCCCGTCTTCCTATCAGGTGCGCACTTTGCTTGTCCGCAAGGGCAAGGCAGTCGCTTTGAACTGGAAACTCCCGCAAGGGCCGGCCTCCACCGGACGCGGGGCAATGTGGATAGCGCCGGATCTGCCTTTTTGAGGGTTGACCGGCCCATATGGAGAAGAGAAGAACATGGCTCGTATAGCCGGCGTCAACATTCCGACCAACAAGCGCGTCGTCATCGCGCTTCAGTACATTCACGGCATTGGCAAGAAGTTCGCCCAGGAAATCGTCGACAAGGTCGGCATCCCGGCCGAGCGCCGCGTCAACCAGCTGACCGACGCGGAAGTGCTGCAGATCCGCGAGACCATCGACCGCGATTACCAGGTCGAAGGCGACCTGCGCCGCGAAGTGTCGATGAACATCAAGCGTCTGATGGATCTCGGCTGCTACCGCGGCCTGCGTCACCGCCGCTCGCTACCGGTTCGCGGTCAGCGCACGCACACCAATGCACGTACCCGCAAGGGCCCGGCCAAGTCGATCGCCGGCAAGAAGAAGTAATTGGGAGTGAGTAGCTGTTAGTGAGTAGTGAGAACCGGCGTTAACGCCTGCACCTCGTCGTTACTCACCAATTCACTATTCATTTTTCCAGGTGGAGCCGCTGGCATTACGGCGGTGTAGAGATCAACTGAAAGGACTACCATGGCCAAGGAAGCCGCACGTGTTCGCCGCCGCGAACGCAAGAACATCTCGTCGGGCGTTGCCCACGTCAATTCGACCTTCAACAACACGATGATCACCATCACCGACGCGCAGGGCAATTCGATCGCCTGGTCGTCGGCCGGTGCCCAGGGCTTCAAGGGTTCGCGCAAGTCGACCCCATTCGCCGCCCAGATGGCTGCCGAGGACGTTGCCAAGAAGGCCCAGGAACACGGCATGCGCATGCTCGAAGTCGAGGTCTGCGGACCGGGCTCCGGTCGTGAATCGGCGTTGCGTGCCCTGCAGGCGGCCGGCTTCACCATCACCTCGATCCGTGATGTGACGCCGATCCCGCACAATGGCTGCCGCCCGCGCAAGAAGCGCCGCGTCTAAGCAATTTATCGAACGCCGCGTGAGCGCCCAGGGCGCTCCTCCGCGGTATTCCAGGTCGCCCGCCACGATTGGATGGTGGCGGGTCAACGGAAGGAAAGCATCATGATCCAGAAAAATTGGCAGGAACTGATCAAGCCGAACAAGATCGAGTTCTCGTCGAAGAAGAAGACGCTGACCACGCTGGTCGCCGAGCCGCTCGAGCGCGGCTTTGGCCTGACGCTCGGCAACGCGCTGCGCCGCGTGCTCCTGTCTTCGCTGCGCGGTGCGGCTGTCACCGCCGTGCAGATCGACGGTGTTCTGCATGAATTCTCGTCCATCGCCGGCGTGCGCGAGGACGTGACCGACATCGTCTTGAATATCAAGGAAATCGCCATCCGCATGGAAGGCGATGGCCCCAAGCGCATGGTCGTGCGCAAGCAGGGCCCGGGCGCGGTTCTGGCCGGCGACATCCAGACGGTTGGCGACGTCGAGATCCTCAACCCCGACCACGTCATCTGCACGCTGGATGAAGGCGCTGAAATCCGCATGGAATTCACCGTCGACACGGGCAAGGGCTATGTGCCTGCGGAGCGCAACCGCGCCGAAGACGCGCCGATCGGCCTGATCCCGGTCGATAGTTTGTATTCGCCGGTCAAGAAGGTCTCCTACAAGGTCGAGAACACCCGCGAGGGGCAGGTTCTCGACTATGACAAGCTGACCATGACCATCGAGACCGACGGTTCGATCTCGGGCGAGGATGCGGTGGCTTTCGCCGCCCGCATCCTGCAGGACCAGCTTGGCCTGTTCGTCAACTTCGACGAGCCGCAGAAGGAAGTCGCCGCGGAAGCCGTCACCGAGCTCGCCTTCAATCCGGCGCTGCTCAAGAAGGTGGACGAACTCGAGCTTTCGGTGCGTTCGGCCAACTGCCTGAAGAACGACAACATCGTCTACATCGGCGATCTCATCCAGAAGACCGAAGCCGAGATGCTGCGCACCCCGAACTTCGGCCGCAAGTCGCTGAACGAGATCAAGGAAGTTCTGGCGGCGATGGGCCTGCACCTCGGTATGGAAGTGCCGGACTGGCCGCCGGAAAACATCGAAGACCTCGCAAAACGTTACGAAGACCAATATTGAGCATGAACTCCAAGGATCGGCGGCGTGAGCCGCTCGATCCGACGGTCGTGCGGAAAACCATCAGAGGCCGTGGCCTCTTGAACAACTGAAGAAGGAAAAGAGCCATGCGCCACGGTTTCAAAGGCCGCCGCTTCGCCCGCAGCATAAGCCACCGCAAGTCGATGTTCGCCAACCTGGCGGTGTCGCTGCTCGAGCACGAGCAGATCGTCACCACCTTGCCGAAGGCGAAGGACCTGCGTCCCATCGTCGAGAAGCTGGTGACGCTCGGCAAGCGCGGCGACCTGCACGCCCGCCGCCAGGTGATCGCGCAGATCGGCAATGAAGGCGTCGTCAAGCGCCTGTTCGATACCATCGCCCCGCGCTACGCCACCCGCAACGGCGGCTATTTGCGCATCATGAAGGCCGGCTTCCGTCACGGCGACAATGCCGCGATGGCGGTCATCGAGTTCGTCGACCGCGACACCTCGGCCAAGGGCGCCGGCGACCGCGCTCGCATCGAAGCCGAAGGCACGGACGAAGCCGCAGCCGCATAAGGTTTCGTCTTTCCAGATTGATTTAAAGGGGCCTGCGGGCCCCTTTTTCATATTCCGCGCGCAAAGGCGTACCCAAAAATATTGATTGCCGCGAAAATAATCGGATTTCAGCGGCTTAGCCTTTCATTTTGCACATTCGTCGGGACAATGCGCCCGAACTCGCTTGGAGGATTCGCAATGCGCGCCAAAAAACTGTCCCTTGTTCTGCTCTGCGCCTTCATGGTGTTCGCAGCCGCACCGGCAGTCCGGCAGGCGCTAGCCGAGGACGCCGCCAAGCCAGCCGATCCGGGGCTCTCCGATGTGCTGACCGATTTGTTGCATGGCGTCGAAGGCGAGAATGCCACTTCCGGCCCGGACAAGCGCGTGCCGTTCGGCCGCGAGGAGGTCCAGCTTTCCTTCGCGCCGCTGGTCAAGCAGACGGCGCCGGCCGTGGTCAATGTCTATGCCTCGCAGACGGCCAAGGTGACCTCGCCTTTCGAAGGCGATCCCTTCTTCGAGGAGTTTTTCGGCCGCGCCCAGCCGCGTGCGCAGTCTTCGCTGGGCTCGGGCGTGCTGGTCGATCCGAGCGGTGTCATCGTCACCAACTTCCATGTCATCAAGGACGCCGACGAGGTCAAGGTGGCGACCGCCGACGGCCGCGAATTCGCCAGCAAGGTGATGCTCAAGGACGAAACGCTCGATCTGGCCGTGCTCAAGATCGAGTCCGACAAGTCGTTTCCGGTCATCGCCATCGGCGATTCCGACGCGCTCGAGGTCGGCGACCTGGTGCTGGCCATCGGCAATCCCTTCGGCGTCGGCCAGACCACCACCAGCGGTATCGTTTCCGCTCTTGCGCGCAGCCATATCGGCGTTTCGGACTCTGGCTATTTCATCCAGACCGATGCCGCCATCAATCCCGGCAATTCCGGCGGTGCGCTGATCAATATGGGCGGCCAGCTTGTCGGCATCAACACCGCCATCTACAGCCGCAGCGGCGGCTCGATCGGTATCGGTTTTGCCATCCCCGCAAACATGGTGCGGGCTTTCGCCGATGCCGCCAAGGCCGGCCTCGATTTCTTCGAACGGCCCTATATCGGCGCCGAGTTCGAAGCGGTGACGCCACAGATCGCCGAATCGCTCGGAATGGAAAAGCCAATCGGGGCGCTGGTCTCCTCGGTCGACGCGACGGGTCCCGCCGGCAAGGCAGGGCTGAAGCCGGGCGATGTCGTGCTGCAGATCAACGGCAAGCCGGTCGAGAGCATCGAGGCGCTGGACTATCGCATGGCGACCCTGTCGATCGGCACCAAGGCAAATTTCGCGATCCTGACCAAGGGCCAGCAAGCAGCCTTGGATATCGCGCTGGAGCGCGCGCCGGAGGGTGCAAAAGCCTCGGAGGTGACGCTGCATGGCCGCAGCCCGTTCTCGGGCGCCAAGGTCTCGGAACTGTCGCCGCGGCTGGCCCAGAAGCTCGGCCTGCGCACCGATCTCAAGGGCGTGACCGTGATCGACATCAACCGTGATTCGCCGGCCGCCGATTTCGGCTTCCAGCCGGGCGACATCGTGCGCGAGGTCAACGGCACCAGCATCGACACCGCCGCAATGTTGGCGCAGGTAGCCCAGCAGGATACGCGCTGGTGGCGCTTTACCGTCGAGCGCGGTGGGCAGATACTGCGCCAGGTGTTGCGTTACTGAGTTCGACCCCTGATGGGATTGCGCTCCAAACTTAAAGCAGATCGGCGTTTTGCCGAAACGCCGATCCGCTCTATCTCCTTGTTTTGACGTAATTCCGGACGGAAAAAGGCTTCACGCTTTTCCCGGAATTGCTCTGAGGAAGTGCATGGCCGATCTGTTCAGCGTCGACGAACCGGAAAAGGTGCTGCCCGGGCGGCCGCTGGCCGACAGGTTGCGTCCGAAGAACCTTGGCGAGGTCGTCGGCCAGGAGCATTTGACGGGCCCCGATGGCGCGCTGACCCGGCTGATCGGCTCCGGTTCACTGGGCTCGATGATCTTCTGGGGGCCGCCCGGCACCGGCAAGACCACGGTGGCAAGGCTGCTTGCCGGCGAGACCAGCCTTGCCTTCGAGCAGATATCGGCCGTCTTTTCCGGCGTCGCCGATCTGAAGAAAGTGTTCGAGGCGGCCAAGCTGCGCCGCGCCAACGGCCGCCAGACCCTGCTTTTCGTCGACGAGATCCACCGCTTCAACCGTGCCCAGCAGGATTCTTTTCTCCCCGTCATGGAGGATGGGACGGTCGTCCTGGTCGGCGCCACAACTGAAAACCCGTCCTTCGAACTCAACGCGGCCTTGTTGTCGCGCGCGCGAGTCATGGTCTTCCATTCGCTCGGCGAAGACAGTGTCGCCAAGCTGATGACGCGCGCGGAGGAGACCGAGGGCAGGGCGCTGCCGCTCGATGACGAGGCGCGGGCGATGCTGATCCGCATGAGCGATGGCGACGGACGTGCATCGCTGACGCTGGCCGAGGAAGTCTGGCGTGCCGCCAAGCCTGGCGAGATATTCGATCCCGAAGGGCTGCAGCGCATCGTCCAGCGCCGTGCGCCGATTTACGACAAGGGCCAGGATGGCCATTACAACCTGATCTCGGCGCTGCACAAGTCGGTGCGCGGCTCGGATCCGGATGCCGCACTCTACTATCTCGCGCGCATGTTCGATGCCGGCGAGGATCCGCTCTATCTCGGCCGCCGGCTGGTACGCATGGCGATGGAGGACATCGGGCTGGCCGATCCGCAGGCACTGGTCATCGCCAACGCCGCCAAGGATGCCTATGACTATCTCGGTTCTCCGGAGGGCGAACTCGCTTTCGCCGAGGCCACCGTCTATCTCGCCACCGCGCCCAAATCCAACGCCGTCTATACGGCCTTCAAGGCAGCCACGCGGGCCGCGAAGGAACATGGCTCACTGCTGCCGCCCAAGCACATCCTCAACGCGCCGACCAAGCTGATGAAAGAGGAGGACTACGGCGCCGGCTACCGTTACGACCATGATGAGCCGGACGCCTTTTCAGGCCAGGACTATTTTCCCGAAAAGATGGGTCGACAGACCTTCTACGATCCGCCCGAGCGTGGTTTCGAGCGCGATATCAGAAAGCGGCTCGACTACTGGGCAAAGCTGCGCAAAGAGCGGGAATAGCCGGTTTGCGTCGCCCGGTGGTCGTCACGCTTCGGGACGAGGCTTCGCCCTGGGGCATTTCAACTTCGGTCGTCCTCCATACACTGTTCGCCGGGACACTGGCATTGATGCCGTTGCCGAAGCGGCCGAACCGGCTGGAGGAAGAGCGGGTGTCGGTCGACATCCTGACGCCTGAACAGTTCGAGGCATCGGCGAAACCGCCGCCGGCCTCCGTAGCTCCGGCGCTACCGGCGGCACGGGCGGCAGAGCCACCGCCTGCTTCGAACCCGCCCAAAACCCAACCGCCCGCCGCGCCTGCCATGATTCGCCCGACGCGGATGCTATCGGCCAAGACCCTGGCCGATCCGCGCAGCAGGCAGGCGCGCGCCGATCTCAAGACCTTCGCATCCGACGAGCGCATGGTGCAGCTTTGCAGTCTGGAGCCCATGGATCAGATCCGCCAATGGCATGCGGATTTCCAGCCGGAGCGGGTGGTGCCCTACGCAACCGCCGAGGAAAAGATCACCGGCACGACGATCGCCGCTGATGGTGCGGCTTTCCGCAGCCGCAAAAACTGGTACAGTCTGAAGTTCAAATGCCAGCTCGCACAGGACGGCGAAAGCGTCATTGGCTTTGAGTTCCTGGTCGGCGATCCCGTGGCCAGGGACAAATGGGACGAGCTTGGCTTGCCGGCGGTGCATTGACAGCCCGGCAGGCTCCACCAGGCAGCCAGCCCGGCCGGATACCATGGCCGTTGTGCGGTGACCCAAAAAACCTTATCAAGGCGCACGGTCGGGCGGTGGCCGTTGCCATGATTTGGGCACCTCATTCGCAACAGGATCGCGCATCGCGCGTGGAAAAATGACAAAAACCCTTCGCAAATCGCTTCGCAAATTCGCTATTGCCATCCCGATTCTTGCCCTTGGCTTCTATTTCATACCGATCCTGACGACGATCTTCATCGTCTGTGGTCTGATCGATGTGCTGCGCAACGACAGGAAGGATCTGGCGCTGTTCAGCGGCTACTTCCTTGGCAACGGGCTTTTCACCTGGTTGCTCTCACCCTTCAACCTGCTGGTCGATCTTCTGTGCTACAGAAATCCGGGCGTGTGGAAGCTGGAGCAGTTTCCCGCCGACTATCAGCGTGAGGTCAACGAGGTCCTTGATGTCTTCAAGGCGCGCAAGGATGAGATCATCGCCGATATCGACGCCAATTTCGGCGCCGGCCGGCGCGGCATGTATGTCTACCAGTGGTACGGCAAGCACAGGATAGACAACGTCGAGGAATTCAACAAGGATTTCAAATACATCAAGACGATCGCCGTTTCCGTCTTCAGCAAGCGCGAATCGACCTCCTGGCATTTCGGGCCGCTGCGGCTCAGCCTGCGCATCCTCTACAATCTGATCCCGGTGAAAGCTGAGATTTTCGTCGAATGCGGCAACGTCAAGAACTACTGGTACGACAATCCGCAGTTCATTTTCGACGACACGCTGCTGCATCGCTCGGTCAACGAATATGATGGCCGCCGCTACTGCGTGTTCATGGATATTATCAGGCCGTCCCCGGTGCCTCGCCTGATCGCCGGCATGCTCGCCATCGTCTCGGTGAGCGTCGAGCGCATCAATTCGATGTTCTACAAGAACTGGAAGATGATCGGTTCGACCAAGCCGAAAACCACCTGATCTGAAGAGCGGCTGAAGCTGCCTGGTCCGCCGGCAGCGCAGCCGCTTCCTGCGCAAGGAGCGGCATTTTTGGTGGCCGCTCGCACCATCTTAGTATGCATTTTGAACATTGGATCTTATGAGATCCTGTCTCTGACAATTTATCCAAGCGGTAATTTTTTTAGCGTATCCACCACGCTGGCGGCGCCAATGCGTTTAAATGCCTATTTCTTCACTGTGGCTTCCTTGGGTGGGTCGGTTGACGGAGAACAAAGCATTCCGATTTTGGGTCGGGACCTATCTCTGTAGCGCATTGATAGGAATCTCCTTGTGCGTCGTTTATTTAAATCTTGAAGAGAAAGTCTATTACTGGGACTTTATTGCTTATTTCAACGGATTTAATCAACTCGGTGCTCTCTTGGTTGAGAGCCCTCTCAAGTGCCTGAATCGATTGGGCCTGTCTATCCAGACGGATGATTACGGTTTGGCAATTTTGGTGCCGTTGCTGCCGTTCTATGTGCTTTTTGGAGGTTCAAGGCTTCCATTCATCATCGGAATAGTCACGGTCTATCTGGTTCCCACAGTCCTTTTCATAGCGAGAATGAGCTACCTGGAGGCTGTCTCCAAGACGTCGCCATCCCGTGGCTGGGTCGCCGTCTGGATTGCGGCCTTTCTCTACACTCCGTTCTGGGCGGCGACGCTTCGCGGGTTACCTGATATTGCCGGCTGTTTCACGCTTGCCGCGGCAACGTATTTTCTTTGGAGGTCAAAGTTCCTGACCCGCGAGCCGGTGATCAGCGGGATTTGCGTCGGCGTGTGTCTGTGGTCTGCGTTCATGCTGCGCCGTTGGTATGCATATGGTGCGATGGGGATAATGCTCTCCGCGGCGTTCTTTTGCTTGTTGCAGGTCGCGAAGGACCGAAACATCCCGACCCTCTGGAAAGCCGTGTTAGGAGGTGCCTGTGCAATTCTCGTTATTCTTGGAACCGCATGGAATTTCCAGCTGCCCCTGATCGCCAGGATCCTGGGAACCAGCTATGGCGACCTTTACAGCGGATACAGGACGACCTTCGTCTCCCAAGTCGACCAAATAGAATCTCGTCTCAGCTACGTGAACTGGCTGCTGATTTTTGTAGGAATTTACTACTCTATCATACGTCGCAATAATTTTTCCCTGTTCTGCGTCGTGGCCTCCATACTCACGTTTCTTCTTTTTACCCGCACGCAGGACCTGGATCGGCATCATTCGATGCCACTTTTCCTTTGGCTCTTTCCTGCATACGCCCAGGCAATCGTGGCCATCGTTTCGATGCCGGCACTGAGATCGCGATGGTCAACCGTCGCCATAGCCGTTGTCGCCGGATTTGCGTATTTCGGTACCCTTTTACCGGTCGGCCGCCAGTGGCTGTCGCCGGTCAGATTCGTCTTCGCCAGGGAAGCAACGCTTCCCCTTCGACTTGACAATTTGGAAGAATATAAACGCCTCATTGATGATCTGGTCAACAAAACGAAATCCGGAGACCGTTTCTCCGTATTCGCCTCAAGCTCGGTGATGAGTGATTCTCTGCTGTTTGTTATGAATCCCGATCTTTTTCCCCACCTTACCTTGTCTTGCCAGGTTGACAGCCGCGACCAATTCCGCGTGGAGCCGTTGAAGTCCAGATATATTGTTGTAACCGACCCGCCAGTGACCCACCTGCAGCCGGGTGCGCAGATCTGCATTACAATGCCTGCGCAATACATTGTTCAGGGGAAAGGCATCGGAGCCGCATACAGACGCATTGCGGAATACCAGCTGTCGGGCAACGTTACCGGCTATCTCTACGAGCAGATGCGTCCGGTCAGCAAACAGGAAATCGATGCCCTGTACGGCGAATTCAGGAAGAAATATCCAGGCTGGACAACGCCTGAGTGGTGACGGCCGATCGGCATTGACCGAGGCTACCGTGTGAGGCAGTAAACTTCCATGTTCAATCTGCTTCTCGTTATGGTCGGCGGCGGCATCGGTGCAGGCATCCGCCATCTGACCAGTATGGGCGCGCTGCGCCTTGTCGGCCCCAATTATCCCTGGGGCACGATGGCGATCAACATCATCGGCTCCTTTGCGATGGGGCTGTTCATCGGCATTTTGGCGCGCCGCGGCGGATCGAACGAGCTCAGACTGTTCGTCGCCACCGGCATCCTTGGCGGCTTCACCACCTTCTCTGCCTTTTCGCTCGATTTCGCGGCGCTATGGGAACGGGGAGCCACGCTGCCTGCGTTCGGTTACGCGCTTGCAAGCGTCATTGGCGCGATCATTGCCCTGTTTCTGGGACTTTGGCTCGCAAGAAGCCTGCCATAAAGCACGCCATGGCATGCTTTATGGTTTTGGCCGGCATGCATTAGTGCTATTGCCGCGCCAAGCGCAGGCCAAGAGCCCTGCTCGGGAAAACGGATAGCGAAAAAATGGCAGGCGTTGAACAGATCACGGTGGAGGCCGGCGAGGCGGGCATGCGGCTCGATCGCTGGTTCAAGACGCATTTCCCGGGACTTGGCTTCGGCCATCTGCAGAAGCTGCTGCGCTTCGGCCAGATCCGCGTCGATGGCGGCCGGGTCAAGGCCGACACCCGCGTCGAGCCGGGCCAGATGGTGCGTGTGCCGCCGCTCGAGGTGGACAAGAAGGGCGAGAGCGCGCTCACGGGCCACTCGATCCGCAACCAGGGCGACGCGGATGTGCTCGCCAAGATGCTGCTCCATGAGGACCCGAAAGTCTTCGTCTTCAACAAGCCGGCGGGCCTCGCGGTTCAGGGCGGCTCCGGCGTCACGCGCAATGTCGACGACATGCTGGAAGCCTGGCGCAGCCAGAAGGGCGAGAAGCCGCGGCTGGTGCATCGGCTCGACCGCGATACGTCGGGCGTACTGGTTGTCGCCCGTACCAGGCTTGCCGCCATGAAGCTCTCCGAGGCGTTCCGGGCGCGAGAAACCAAGAAGACCTACTGGGCGTTGGTCAAAGGCGTGCCGCCCAAGCGCGAGGACAAGATCTCGACCTGGCTGATCAAGGAGCCGACAGAGGATGGCGACCGCGTGCGCGTGGCCGCGCATGGTGAAAAGGGCGCCGACCATGCTGTGTCCTACTACCGCATCATCGAGCAGGCGGCGCAGACCATGACCTGGCTGGAGATGGAGCCCTATACGGGCCGCACCCACCAGCTCCGCGTCCATGCCGCCTATATCGGCTGCCCGATCATCGGCGACCCGAAATACTTCGAAGCCGACACCAACTGGGATTTTCCCGGCGGCATTCAAAACCGCCTGCACCTGCACGCGCGCCGCATCATTATCCCGCACCCGGACAAGGGCGTCATCGACGTCACCGCGCCGATGCCGCCGCACATGCGCCAGAGCTGGAACCTGATCGGCTTCGACGACGCCAGCGCGGAGGATTGATCGTGAGCGGCGCCACCGACGCGCTCGATCGGCGCGATACAGTCGATATGGCCGCCGCCGCCATCATGGTCGGGCTGACCTTCTCCTGGGGCCTGAACTACGTCGCCGCCAAGATCTCCTACGCCGGCTACGACCCCGTCTTCCTGTCAATCGCACGCTCGGTCATCGGCGGCTTCTGCGTCTTCCTCTGGTGCCGCTGGCGCGGCATTGCGCTGTTCACCAGGGATGGGACATTGCTGGCCGGCATCGCGGTCGGCGTGCTTTTCGGCGTCGAGTTCCTTTGCCTCTATGTCGGGCTGGAGCACACCACCGTTGCCCGCAACACGCTGCTGGTCAACTCAATGCCGTTCTGGATGCTGATCGGCGGCCACTTTCTGCTCGGCGAACAGATCACCACGCGCAAGTTCCTTGGCCTGCTGTTGGCTTTCGCGGGTCTCGCCACCGTTTTTTCCGACAAGCTCGGCGGTAGCGGAGACATGCTGTTCGGCGATCTCCTGAGCCTTGGTTCCGGGTTTTTCTGGGCCCTGACCAACATCCTCATCAAACGATCGAAACTGGTCGAGGCAAGCGCGGAGAAGCTGCTGCTCTATCAACTCGCCGGCGCGGCGATCGTTGGCGTGTTGGTAATGCCTCTCGCGGGCCCACCCGTTCGCGATCCAGCCTTGCTGCCGACATTGGCGCTGCTTTTCCAGGCAATCTATATCGTCGCCTTTACATACGTGCTGTGGTTCTGGCTGCTGCGCCGCTATCCGGCCTCCGGCCTGTCGAGCTTCACCTTCCTGTCGCCGGTCTTCGGTGTTTTATGCGGTGCGATCATCTTGAACGAGCCGCTGACCATTCGCATTTTTCTGGCACTTGGCTTGATTGCGACGGGGCTGATCATCGTCAACCGGCCGGCACGTAAGCTGACGCCGGTGTGAGAAAGAGACTTCATGCGTGACATCCTCAACGACCTTGAAGTGGGCAAGTATCTTTCCGATCCGGATCCGGTACGTCGCGCCCAGATCCAGATGAAGACGCCGCTGCCCAAGCGCTTCTACAAGGAGGTCTCGGTCGTGCCGGTGGAAGCTGGTTTTGCGGTGCAACTCGACGGCAGGCCGGTGCGCACGCCCGGCAAGGCGCTGCTGGCGCTGCCGACTGAAGCGGCCGCGGCGCTGGTTGCCGGCGAGTTCGCGGAACAGGGCGAGACGATCAATCCGGTGACAATGCCGGTGATGCGGCTGGTCAACACCGCCATCGATGGCGTGGCCAGCGATCCGCAGGCGGTGCTGGAAGACATTCTGCGGTTTGCCTCGTCGGATCTGCTCTGTTATCGCGCCGATGCCCCGCAAGGGCTGGTCGAGCGGCAGAACGAACAGTGGGATCCTGTCATCGACTGGGCACGCGCCGCGCTTGGGGTTCGCTTCAACCTTGCCGAGGGTATCATCCATGTCGAGCAGCCGCGCGAAACCATTGCCGTGCTGGGCAGCCACCTGGCGCAGCGCGCCGAGCCGCTGCGCCTGGCCGCCATTCATGTCATGACATCGCTGACCGGCTCGGCATTGCTGGCGTTGGCGGTCGATTTCGGCGAGCTCGACGGCGAGGAGGCCTGGGCCGCCGGCCATGTCGACGAGGACTGGCAGATCGCGCAGTGGGGACAGGACGCCGAAGCAGCCGCGCGTCGTGCCGCCCGCAAACGAGACATGATGGCCGCTGTCAGCTTGCTCGAAGCGCTGCGGGGCTGAGCGCTTCGCTCCGCCTTCGCACTGCACCTAATACGAAAGTCATAATCCCATCGTCGCGGTGCCTTTCCCCGGCGCTTTCTGCCATTTTTCATGTGCTGGCTGCGCTTTTTGAGTCCGCGTTCGGAGGAGAACGCGGACGTTGGCGCACAGCATCTAGGACTGGGTCTCACGGGAGGATAACTCAATGGCAATGGCATCGACCGCCGGCGGAAGGAGCCGGGGCATGACGCGGGAGGAGAAGAAAGTCATCTTCGCTTCCTCGCTCGGCACCGTTTTCGAATGGTATGATTTCTATCTCTACGGCTCGCTGGCGGCTTTCATTGGCTCGACCTTTTTTAGTCCGACGATTCCCGAGGCAACGCGCAACATCTTCGCGCTGCTGGCCTTTGCCGCAGGTTTCCTGGTGCGCCCGTTCGGCGCGCTGCTGTTCGGTCGCATCGGCGACCTCGTCGGCCGCAAATACACATTCCTGGTCACCATGACGATCATGGGCCTGTCGACCTTCCTGGTCGGCCTGTTGCCCGGCTATGCAACCCTGGGCATCGCTGCTCCGGTGATCCTGATTGTCCTGCGCATGCTGCAGGGTTTGGCGCTGGGCGGCGAATATGGTGGTGCGGCGACCTATGTCGCCGAGCACGCGCCCGATGACCGCCGCGGCTTTTACACCTCTTGGATCCAGACGACAGCGACGCTCGGCCTGTTCCTGTCGCTGATCGTCATCCTGATTGTGCAGGGATCGCTGAGCAAGGAGAGCTACGCCGCCTGGGGTTGGCGCATTCCTTTCATCGTCTCTTTCCTGCTGCTCGCCATTTCGATCTGGATCCGGTTGTCTCTCTCGGAGTCCCCGACCTTCCAGAAGATGAAGGACGAGGGCAAGGGCTCCAAGGCGCCGCTCTCGGAAGCCTTTGGTCAGTGGAAAAACGCGAAGATCGCTCTCCTGGCGCTGCTCGGCCTCACCGCCGGTCAGGCCGTCGTCTGGTACAATGGCCAGTTCTACGCGCTGTTCTTCCTGCAAAACGTGCTGAAGGTCGACGCGCAGTCGGTCAACATCATGATCGCCGTCGCGCTGGCGCTCGGCTCGATCTTCTTCGTCGTGTTCGGCTGGCTCTCCGACAAGATCGGCCGCAAGCCGATCATCATGGCTGGCCTGGCGCTTGCCATAGTCTGCACCTTCCCGCTGTTCAAGGCATTGACCTGGGCCGCCAATCCGGCGCTCGCCAAGGCACAGCAGAGCACTCGGGCAACTGTGACGGCAGCACCCGGCGACTGCAGGTTCCAGTTCAATCCGGTCGGAACCGCGAAATTCACGACGTCCTGCGACATCGCGACTTCGTTCCTGACCAAGAACTCGGTTCCGTACGATGTGGTGTCGACGGCCGCGCCCGGGACGGCCGCGTCGGTCAAGATTGGTACAGAGACGGTGGCGTCCTACGACGCGGTCGCCGCCGGCGATCAGGCCAAGGCCAAGGACGCGGCCTTCGCCAAGGCTGTCAACATGTCCCTGCGGGACGGCGGTTATCCGCTGAAGCGTGCGGCGATCAAGGTTGCGGACCCGAAACTCGATGCGTTTGTTGCCGCCAACCCGGAACTGAAGCTGGACGCCGCCGCGATCCGTGCCGGTGAGAAGGCGACTGTGCCGATTGATCAGGCGGTCAAGGACAAGCTCTTGACTACCGAGGAGGCAGCGGGCGCGCCCGAGGTCACCGTCTACAACATACCGGGCGGCGGCGCCTTCGCCATGTTCGCCGATCCGGCGGCGGTGAATTGGCCGATGACAATCGGTATCCTGTTCATCCTGGTGCTGTTCGTGACCATGGTCTACGGGCCGATCGCGGCGATCCTTGTCGAGATGTTCCCGACTCGCATTCGCTACACTGGCATGTCATTGCCCTACCACATCGGCAATGGCTGGTTCGGTGGCCTGCTGCCGGCGACGGTGTTCGCGCTCAGCGCCTACAAGGGCGATATCTACTATGGCCTCTGGTATCCGGTGGTAATTGCGGCAATGACGCTGATCATCGGCATGATCTTCGTCAAGGATACGCTCGGTACCGACCTGCACGCCAAGGAGTAGCCGATCGGCCGATACGAACGAAAAGCCCGGCGCGAGCGATCGCGCCGGGCTTTTTCATGTGAGATCGACGTGGAGGGCTTCAGCTCTTCCGTTGCGGGTTCTCTTCCTCGACGGCGGCCTCGTGATACCAGCCATCGGAATCGGCGTGCTCGCCGCGAAGCGCGGCAAGCTCTGCCGCGAATTTGGCCTTGGCGCCTAAATTTAAGGCAGGCTTGCGCGCTGCCAGCGGGAACATCAGGATTTTCGCCGACGGACGCGATTGCGTGACTTGCATTGCCGGTCTCCCTGCTTTTTCAGAAGCTTGCCGATTCAGTTCTCATCAAAATAGGTTCTGCGATTCATTTAGGCAATATGCTCAGGAAAAGATCATGATTTGCCTATGATTTAAGCAGTATTGCCGTTTGGCCGATCTTGACGCATTGCTGAGACGGCTCAGCAAAATCAAAGCCTTGGCATGACCATTTTGCCGCACCCGTCGGAGGCCGAGTGGCATACGAATTGCTTTTTAACCATCGGCAGGCCGGCCTGTTTCGGCCATGCATCGACATCGCCTGCTTGCGGTGTCCAAGCAACGAGAGGCTCTAGAATGACCAAATACAAGCTCGAGTATATCTGGCTCGATGGATACACCCCGGTCCCCAATCTTCGCGGCAAGACGCAGATCAATGAATTCGCCGAGTTCCCGACGCTCGAGCAGCTGCCGCTGTGGGGTTTCGACGGGTCCTCGACGCAGCAGGCCGAGGGGCATAGCTCCGATTGCGTGCTGAAGCCGGTCGCCGTCTATCCCGATCCGGCCCGCACCAACGGCGTGCTCGTCATGTGCGAAGTCATGATGCCCGACGGCGTTACGCCGCATGCATCCAACAAGCGCGCCACCATCCTCGACGACGAAGGCGCCTGGTTCGGCTTCGAGCAGGAGTATTTCTTCTACAAGGATGGCCGTCCGCTCGGCTTCCCCGAAAGCGGCTATCCCGCGCCGCAGGGCCCGTACTATACCGGCGTCGGCTATTCGAATGTCGGCTCCGTTGCGCGCCAGATCGTCGAGGAACATCTTGATCTCTGCCTCGCGGCCGGCATCAACCACGAAGGCATCAATGCCGAAGTGGCCAAGGGCCAGTGGGAATTCCAGATTTTCGGCAAGGGTTCCAAGAAGGCCGCCGACCAGATGTGGATGGCCCGCTATCTGATGCAGCGCCTGACCGAGAAGTACGGCATCGACATCGAATACCACTGCAAGCCGCTCGGCGACACCGACTGGAACGGCTCGGGCATGCATGCCAATTTCTCGACGTCCTATATGCGTGAAGTCGGCGGCAAGGCCTATTTCGAAGCGCTGATGGCGGCCTTCGACAAAAACCTGATGGACCACATCGCCGTCTACGGCCCGGACAACGACAAACGTTTGACCGGCAAGCACGAGACAGCGCCCTGGAACAGGTTCAGCTATGGCATCGCCGATCGCGGCGCCTCGATCCGCGTCCCGCATTCGTTCGTCAAGAACGACTACAAGGGCTATCTGGAAGACCGCCGTCCGAATTCTCAGGGCGACCCCTACCAGATCGCCTCGCAGATCCTGAAGACGATCGCTTCGGTGCCGGCGAGCGCAGAGGTTTCGGCCGCTGCCTGATTCTCTTTGCGGCGTGGTCAGCTCCGCGCCGCACGCGGATGTTCATTGTGGAAAAGGCCCGGGCGGAAACGCCCGGGCCTTTTTGCCGGAACGGCGAATTCCCCCAAAAAAAGTCAGGTTGAAAAGGGACGGGCAATTTTAGCCGAACGAGAGGCTTTGGTTGACGCCCCTTGCCGCCACTCGTCTCATGCATTTCCGAGTTCATTGAAAAAGCCCGGAAAACAGCCTGTTTCAGCTCGTCCGTACACCACCGATCCTTTATATAAGCCACTGTTCATACATCGAAATCGGCGATTTGTGCCTCCGGCAGGCGGCGTTGACAGGCCACGCCGCGGCATGCGTATTCGTCGCCTTGGGGGTTACGCCAAAGCGATGCTGTTCGAACGGGGCGGGGGTTTCGTGAACGACGGCATTGGCGGGGGCGCCGGACGAGCGGGCATTGCAGCCTGAGGCAGTGCGCCGCTCGCTCCTGGCGTTCGATTGTGTCCCGAAAGGCCATCCGCCAACGTCCTCGAACGGGTTTTTTGCCACCCAACCCGAGGTCTTCTGCGGCGGCCAAGAGGGCCGGCTGCCCGAGCTCAGATGCGTCCTCCTTGGATCAGCAAAAAAGCCCTTGAAGGGGGGAAATCCTTCAAGGGCTTCGAAACACTATCCGAGCGGAATCTTAGACCGAATAGTACATGTCGTATTCGACCGGATGCGGGGTCATTTCGAAGCGCATCACTTCGGCCATCTTGAGCTCGATATAGCTGTCGATCTGGTCGTCGTCGAAGACGCCGCCGGCCTTCAGGAAGCCGCGATCCTTGTCGAGGCTCTGGAGCGCTTCGCGCAGCGAACCGCAGACGGTCGGGATCTTCTTCAGTTCCTTTGGCGGCAGGTCGTAGAGATCCTTGTCCATCGGCTGTCCCGGGTGGATCTTGTTCTTGATGCCGTCGAGGCCGGCCATCAGCATGGCGGCGAAAGCGAGATAGGGGTTCGCACCCGGATCGGGGAAGCGGACCTCGACGCGCTTTGCTTTCGGTGAACTGCCGAACGGGATGCGGCAGGACGCCGAACGGTTGCGCGCCGAATAGGCGAGCAGCACCGGCGCCTCGTAGCCCGGCACCAGTCGCTTATAGGAATTGGTCAGCGGGTTGGTGAAGGCATTGATCGCCTTGGCATGCTTGATGATGCCGCCGATGTAGAACAGGCAGCTCTCCGAAAGACCGGCATACTCATTGCCGGCGAAAGTTGGCTTGCCGCCCTTCCAGATCGACTGGTGGACGTGCATGCCCGAGCCGTTGTCGCCGAAGATCGGCTTCGGCATGAAGGTCGCCGTCTTGCCGTAGGCGTTGGCGACCTGGTGCACGACGTACTTGTAGATCAGCATCTTGTCGGCGTTGCGGACCAGCGTGTCGAACTTGATGCCGAGTTCGTGCTGGGCGGCGGCCACCTCATGGTGATGCTTTTCGACGCGCACGCCCATTTCGGCGAGCACCGTCAGCATTTCGGAGCGCATGTCCTGTGCCGAATCGATCGGCGGCACCGGGAAATAGCCGCCCTTGATGCGCGGGCGGTGACCGAGATTGCCGGTCTCGTAATCGGTGTCGTCGTTCGACGGCAGTTCGGTCGAATCCAGCTTGAAGCCGGTGTTATAGGGATCGGCCTTGTACTTGACGTCGTCGAACACGAAGAACTCGGCTTCCGGGCCGACATAGATGGTGTCGCCGATGCCTTCCGACTTCATGTAGGCCTCGGCCTTCTTGGCCGTGCCGCGCGGATCGCGGTTGTAGGATTCGCCCGAGACCGGATCGAGGATGTCGCACAGGATGACCATGGTCGACTGCGCGAAGAACGGATCCATGTGGACTGTGTCCGGATCGGGCATCAGCACCATATCGGACTCATTGATGGCCTTCCAGCCGGCGATCGAGGAGCCGTCGAACATGACACCGTCGGCAAACATGTCTTCCTCGACCTCGACAACATCCATCGTCACGTGCTGCAGCTTGCCCTTCGGGTCGGTGAAGCGCAGGTCGACGAATTTCACGTCGTTGTCCTTGATCTGCTTCATGATGTCTTTGGCTGTCGTCATGTCATGTATCCCTGTGTGCTGACGTTTTTTGATGGATGACGTTTCTTAGAGGATGGCCGGCTCAAACCGCGTCCATTCCGGTTTCGCCGGTGCGGATGCGCACGACTTCCTCGATGTTGGAGACGAAGATCTTGCCGTCGCCGATGCGGCCGGTCTGGGCCGCCTTGCGGATGGCCTCGATCGCGCCTTCCACGGCATCGTCGCCGAGCACGACCTCGATCTTCACCTTGGGCAGGAAGTCGACGACATATTCGGCGCCGCGGTAGAGTTCAGTGTGACCCTTCTGGCGCCCGAACCCCTTGGCCTCGGTTACGGTGATGCCTTGCAGTCCGGCCTCCTGAAGCGCTTCCTTCACTTCGTCCAGCTTGAATGGCTTGATGATCGCTTCGATCTTTTTCATGTAAAAAGTGGCCTCCACTGCCAAAAAAACGGGTTGTGAGCCCCCGCTTGCGCCTCAATCAAGCACGAACTGTGCCAGTCGGAGGGAACAGAAGCGGTGTCATACGATTTCAAAGCTATGTCACCCCCAGATGCAAATTCGCGTCATGCGCTGCATTGGAAGCGGCATGAACGGCTGTAGCCTATCCGGCACTCCTGTGCATGTCTGCCCAATATCTGGGCAAATTGCTCATCTGGTGCGCAGCTTGGTGCCTGCGATCCTTGCGCCGATCGACATGGTCATGACAGCGCCAGCTCCTCCCCGTTTGCGTCGAGCCGAAAACTGGACAATGCTTGATCGAATGCGGATCGGCAATCCATGAGCCACGAACTTCTTACTTCCGCCGAGATGGGCGAGGCGGATCGGCTGACAATTGCAGCAGGTCCACCCGGCGGCATTGGATTGATGCGACGTGCCGGGCAAGCCGTCGCGGCCGAAGTGCTCAGGCGCTATCCCGCGGCGGCGCACGTCCATGTGTTGTGCGGCCCGGGCAACAATGGTGGCGACGGTTATGTCGTTGCCCGGATCCTTGCCGGCAGCGGCGTCGCCACGACGGTCTGGGCGTCTGCCCCGCCGAAGCCGCATAGCGATGCGGTGCTCGCCGCCGTCGAATGCCCAATCAAGCCCCGGCCGCTATTGGACTTTGATGCCGGTTCCGGCTCGATCGTGGTCGATGCGCTTTACGGGGCAGGGCTGTCCAAGCGGCTGTCGGGCGAGGCCGCCAGGGCGGTCGATCTGGTCACCGACCTGCATTTGCCGGTTGTCGCGGTCGACCTGCCTTCCGGCATTTCCGGCGACAGCGGCAAGGTGCTCGGCAGGTCGTTTTCGGCCGAGCTGACAGTGACGTTTGCGCGCAAGAAGCCCGGCCATCTGCTCCTGCCCGGCCGGGAGCGATGCGGCGAGATCGTGCTTGCCGATATCGGCATCGGGGCGGAGATCATTGCAACGCTCCAGCCCCGGACGTTCGAGAACGGACCAGCGCTTTGGTTGCGCGATTGGCCGGTGCCGGCCGTCGACGCGCACAAATACAAGCGCGGCCATGTCGGTGTCTTTTCCGGTGGCCCCAATGCCACCGGCGCGGCGCGGCTCTCTGCATTTGGCGCTGCCCGAAGCGGGGCAGGGGCGGTGACGGTCCTGTCGCCGGGCAACGCCATGCAGGTCAATGCCGCGCACCTGACCTCAATCATGCTGCGCAGGGCCGACGACGCTGCCGACATTGAGGCATTTGTCGAGGAGCGCCGGCCATCGGCCTTTGTTCTCGGGCCTGGCTTTGGCGTCGGTGAAAAAACCCAGGCGTTCGCGCTTGCGCTGCTCGCGTCGGGCAAGCCAGCGGCCGCGTCCACTGGAATTGCCGGGCTGGTCTTCGACGCCGACGCGATCACTTCGTTTCGTGAGGCGCCGGATGCCTTGTTCGAAGCCGCCCGCGGGCCGGACGCGCCCGCGCTGGTGATGACACCGCATGAAGGGGAGTTCGCCAGGCTGTTTCCTGGCATCGCCGATGACAATGCCTCATCGAAGCTTGACAAGGCACGCGCGGCGGCAGCGCGCGCCAATGCCGTCATCGTCTACAAGGGCGCCGATACGGTGATCGCCGCTCCGGACGGCAGGGCAGCGATCAATTCCAATGGCGCGGCCTGGCTTGCCACCGCAGGGTCGGGCGATGTGTTGTCCGGCATCACGGCCGGACTGCTTGCCCAAGGCATGCCGGCCTTCGAAGCGGCCTGCACGGCGGTCTGGATCCATGCCGAGACCGGCAGTCGGTTCGGGCCGGGGCTGATCGCCGAGGATTTGCCGCTGGCAATGGTGCCGGTGCTGCGCGAACTGGTGGCTGCCGGAGGCGGGCGCTGATCAACCGCGATGCCCGCGACACCAGTTCACAGCGGAATGTTGTCGTGCTTCTTCCAGGGGTTCTGCATATCCTTGTTGCGCAGCATGCGAAGCGCTCGGGCGATACGGCGGCGGGTCGAGTGCGGCATGATCACCTCGTCGACATAGCCGCGCTCGGCGGCTACGAATGGCGACAGGAAGCGGTCCTCGTAAGCCTTTGTATGGGCAGCGATTTTCTCGGCATCGCCGATGTCCTTGCGGTAGATGATCTCGACCGCGCCTCTCGCCCCCATAACGGCGATCTGCGCCGTCGGCCAGGCATAGTTCATGTCGCCGCGCAGATGCTTCGACGCCATGACGTCGTAGGCGCCGCCATAGGCCTTGCGGGTGATGACGGTGATCTTCGGCACGGTCGCCTCGGCATAGGCGAAAAGCAGCTTGGCGCCATGTTTGATCAGGCCGCCATACTCCTGCGCCGTGCCGGGCAGAAAACCGGGAACATCGACGAAGGTGACGATGGGAATAGAAAAACAGTCGCAGAAGCGCACGAAGCGCGCCGCCTTGCGGCTGGCGTCGGAATCGAGCACGCCCGCCAGCACCATTGGCTGGTTGGCGACAAAGCCGACCGTGCGGCCCTCGACCCGGCCGAAACCGGTGACGATGTTCTTCGCAAAACTCTGCTGGATCTCGAAGAAATCACCCTCATCGGCGACCTTCAGGATCAGCTCCTTGATGTCGTAAGGCTTGTTGGCATTGTCGGGGATCAGCCGGTCGAGCGACATGTCATGGTCGGTGACCGACTGGTAGCATTCGATCTCGGGGAGCTCCGACGTGTTGGAAGCTGGCAACAGGTCGACCAGCCGGCGCATCTGCAGGAGTGCTTCGACGTCATTGTCATAGGCGCCGTCGGCGATCGAGGATTTCGTCGTGTGGACGGAAGCGCCGCCGAGGCTCTCGGCGGTCACCGTCTCGTTGGTAACGGTCTTCACCACATCCGGCCCGGTGACAAACATGTAGGAGGTGTCGCGCACCATGAAGATGAAATCGGTCATGGCGGGCGAATAGACGTCACCGCCGGCACAAGGGCCCATGATGACGGAGATCTGCGGAATGACACCCGAAGCGAGCACATTGCGCTGGAATATCTCGGCGTAGCCGCCGAGTGCGGCGACGCCTTCCTGGATGCGCGCGCCCCCGGCATCGTAGAGGCCGATGATCGGCGCGCGATTGCGCAGCGCCATCTCCTGCACCTTGATGACCTTTTCGGCATGGGCTTCCGACAGCGAGCCCCCGAACACCGTGAAATCCTTGGCGAAGAGATAGACCGGCCGGCCGTTGACCGTGCCCCAGCCGGTGACGACGCCATCGCCTGCGATCTTGGTCTTCTCCATGCCGAAGTCGGTCGAGCGGTGCTCGACATACATGTCGAACTCCTCGAACGAGCCCTCGTCGAGGAACACCTCGATGCGCTCGCGCGCTGTGAGCTTGCCCTTCTTGTGCTGGGCGTCGATGCGGGCCTGGCCGCCGCCCATGCGGGCGATGTCACGCCGCCGCTCGAGTTCCTTCAGCACGTCTTTCATCGCTCGGTCCCCAGAAAACGGAAGCTGCGTTTGTGGTAATGATGCCCGTCGGGGAGCGCAAGCGTCGGCTTCTGGCTGGTTTTTGCTGCACCGCAACATCGCGCCTCTTGCATTCCGGGGCGAACTCAGCCATATGCAACCCATAGGCGCTTGGGCCGGGAGATTCCGGCCTTCTCGACAAATGAGACTGGTTGCGTCTGTTTTCCCTCTTTCCGGTATATCGGCCCCTCTTTCCGGTACATCACAAAGTGGCGAAAAAGCCCCGTGGCATGATGCCTGCGGGCACGACAGCGCAGCCGAGTGGACGCACGTGTCCGCCCGCCTTGTCGTTTCATATCAAATTTTCGACGGCAGGTTGCGCCCTGCCGCGATTGACGTTTGCGGCCAGAGGCCGCGTGAAAGAAGATTATTTTGACCAACGAAAACACTTTGCCCGGCAACGACACCGCGGAACTTTCCGGTTTCGCGGCGCTGGGAATTACGGGTGCGCTGCTCAAGGCCACCCACAATGCCGGCTTCGCCGAACCGAAGCCGATCCAGATGCAGGCCATCCCGCCGCAGCTGGAAGGCCGTGACATTTTCGGCATCGCGCAGACCGGCTCCGGCAAAACCGCGGCCTTCGCGCTGCCGATCCTATCGAAGATCATCGCGCTCGGCACCAAGCGGCGCGCCAAGACGACCCGCGCGCTGATCCTGGCGCCGACCCGCGAACTCGCGGTGCAGATCGAGGATACCATCAAGATCCTCGCCAAGGGCGCGCATGTCTCGACGGCACTCGTGCTGGGCGGCGTCTCGCGCTTCAGCCAGGTGAAGAAGGTTGCTCCCGGCGTCGATATCCTCATCGCCACGCCCGGTCGCTTGACCGACCTCGTGCGCGAGGGCGACCTCATCCTCTCCGACACCAAATGGCTGGTGCTGGACGAGGGCGACCGCATGCTCGACATGGGCTTCATCAACGACGTCAAGCGCATCGCCAAGGCGACCGCGCCCGATCGCCAGACGGCGCTCTTCTCGGCCACCATGCCGGACGAGATCGCTGAGCTCGCCAAGGGCCTCCTGAAGAACCCTGTCCGTGTCGAAGTCTCGCCGCAAAGCACCGCGGCCGCCGAAATCGTCCAGGGGGTCGTCTTCGCCCGCACCAAGCAGAAGCGCCAGGTGTTGTCGACGATGCTCGCCGATGAGGCGATGAAGTCCGTCATCATCTTTTCGCGTACCAAGCATGGTGCGGACCGGGTGACCAAGGACCTCGAGCGCGACGGCTTCAAGGCCGCCGTCATCCACGGCAACAAGTCGCAGAATGCGCGTCAGAAGGCGCTGAATGATTTCCGCGACGGTTCGGTGCGCATCCTGGTTGCGACCGACATCGCCGCGCGCGGCATCGACGTGCCCGGCATCAGCCATGTCGTGAATTTCGACCTGCCGGACGAGGCTGAAAGCTACGTCCACCGCATCGGCCGCACCGGTCGCAACGGGATGGATGGCATCGCGATCACGCTTTGCGATCCTTCGGAGAACAGCAAGCTGCGCCAGGTCGAGCGGATCATCCGCACCAAGCTGCCTGTTGTTGCCGACCATCTCGGCAGCCCCGATCCGGCACGCAATCCGGCGGAAAAGAACGAGCGCTTCGAACCCGCCAATGATCGCAGCGACCGCAATGGGCGTCGCGACGGCCGGCGACCGGGCGGCGAGAAGAAGCAGAACAACGGCTTCGGCAAGAAGCGCTTCGGCGACAAGCCGGCCTTTGCCGGAGAACGCAAGCCCGAAGGCGCCAAGCCCTTCAAGGGCAACAACAAGCGCCGCTTCGGCGGCAAGCGTCCGGCGGCGCGAGCTGCTTAATACGCCTTGTGCAGTTGGCCAACCCTTGGTGGTTGGCTGGTGACTGACCAACAAAGAAAAGGGCTGATGAAGCAATGCTTCATCAGCCCTTTTCGTCTCCGAACCTTACTTCGCCACCGCCTCGACCCAGACAGCAATCCGCTGCGCCAGGAAAGCCGTGGTGGATGGCGACAGCGCGTCGCCGGCGATGACATGATTGTCGGGATCACCACTGCTTTCGATGGGGACCAGCTCATGCGGGCCACCCCAGCGCGCGGCGATTTCGCGGGTACGGTCGGCCCGCACCACTCTGTCCAAATCCGAGAAGATGAACAAAGCCGGGATGGTCGCCTTCTCCACGGGCGCGCCATAGGCTAGCTCCGTCAGGGCCTGCATCGGCATTGTCGCTGCGATCGGATATCTGGTGGTCCAGAATTTCTCATGCAGCGCGTTGCGCGGCGCGAAGCTGCGTTCCCTGCCGGCGACGAGTTCGGCGATCTGCTTTCCCCATGGCATGGTCAGGACCTCGGCGCCGGATGCCTTCACGCCGAAATTGGGCGAGATGAATGCAATGGCCGCCACGCCCTCGGATGCACCGGCCTGCGTCGCCGCCCAGGCCGCCAGCGAGCCGCCGGTCGACGTTGAGATGACGATCACCTTGTCGCCGATCGCCCGGCCGACGGCGAGCGCCTCCTCATAGTCGTTGATCCAGGCATTGACACTGCCTTGCGTCATCGCCGCGCCGTCCTGCCCGTGACCGGTGAGGCGGGTGTAGAACAGGTTGGCGTCGAGCTGGTCGGCAACGTCGTCGGGCAAGGGCCGGACCTCGCCCTTCGATGCGGAAAAGCCATGGATGTAGACGATCGACAGCGGCGTCTTGGCGTGCACCATCGGGTTCGCCCAGACGATCTCCTTCTCCAGCCCGTCGCGAATACCGGGCATGGCGGCTTCAACCTTTGCCACATAGGCCTGTGGGTCGTCACCGATGACGGAAGGATCGAAACGGATCGTGGTGTCGACCGGTACGCGTGGACCCAATACAAAGGCCAGTGCGAGGACGGCGATCAGGCCCAGCACAGCAAACACGATCCGTCGCCCCATCGCAGACTCCACGCAACAACATTCAAGCTATGGTGGTGGCCATGCACAGGCAACGGCCGTTCAGGCAGCCAAGCCACCAATCCTGTGGGCATCTATTTGTTGGGCGGTTTGCGCTCATACTGCAGCGGCCGTGCCTTCCAGCTGGTCGTCAGGTTGATCACCCATCTGCATAAAGGCCTTGGCAGCATGCCAAGAATTTTCAGCGGCCAGCTCGTTCTGTACGGGAAGGTGACTTCGAAGCCGCCGGACTTGATTCCCTTCACCATGCGGCGCGTCGCACGGCCAACCGGCATCAGGCCCGGCATCGGCAGCATGTTCTTTTCGGTCAGTGGCGTGTCGACGAAACCGGGGTTTACCACCTGGACGCGGATGTTCATCTTGTCGAAATCATATTTCAGCGACTCGGCCAGGATGTTGATCGCCGCCTTGGTGCCACCATAGGCTGCCGTGGTCGGCCAGCCGAAATAGGCGGTCACCGAGCCGACCAGAACGACATGGCCACGCGCGCGCACCCGCATATGCTCGACCACAGGCACCAGCCC
The DNA here is from genome assembly GCF_000513935.1 of Mesorhizobium sp. WSM3626. Classification (GTDB taxonomy): domain Bacteria; phylum Pseudomonadota; class Alphaproteobacteria; order Rhizobiales; family Rhizobiaceae; genus Mesorhizobium; species Mesorhizobium salmacidum. Next base: position 38,161 of record NZ_AZUY01000041.1, read on the forward strand.
ATTGATGATGCCGAAATAGTTGACCTCGAAGGAGCGGCGGAAGTCGTTGACGACGAGCGACTCTCCAGGTGTCGCGATGTAGTGTCCGGCATTGAAGATGGCGAGCACGATCGGCCCGAGGTCCTTCTCGATCGCCGCCACCGTCTTTGCCATGCGCGGCTCGTCGGTGACGTCGCAGGGAAAGGACACGACCTTGCCCGGCATCTGTGCGGTCTCGACGATGAGCGTGTCGATCGGATCGTCGTCCAGCGCTGTCACCGCCACCGCATACCCTTGTGACGCCAGATCCCTGGCCAGCGAGCGGCCGATGCCGCTGCTGCCGCCCGTGACCCATGCGACGCCGTGTTTCGGATCGGCCCGATAGAGTGTCATGCTTGCGCCCCCGCCGAGTTATTGGTGTCTTGCTCTAGCGGTGGAGAAATCGAATGAAAAGGGTGCTTCTCGACGCCAGGTGCAAATGGTCCCCAGCGACATCCATGCACCGCAGCGCCGGAAATGCGACTGGACCAGACGAATTCTTGCCTTGAAACCGAAGCGTTGGGTTTCTAGGGTTTCGACGCACGTACACAAGGAATCCTGAATGCCCCGTTCTGTGATCGACGCGATCGGCAACACGCCTCTGATCCGCCTCAATAAAGCTTCCGAAGAGACCGGCTGCGAGATCCTGGGCAAGGCCGAGTTCATGAATCCGGGCCAGTCGGTCAAGGATCGCGCCGGGCTGTTCATCATCCGCGATGCCGAACAACGTGGCCTGTTGAAGCCGGGCGGTGTCATCGTCGAGGGGACGGCCGGCAACACCGGCATCGGGTTGACGCTCGTCGCCAAGGCGCTCGGCTATCGCACGGTCATCGTCATCCCGGATACGCAGAGCCAGGAAAAGAAGGACACGATCAGGCTGCTCGGCGCCGAGCTGATCGAAGTGCCCGCCGTGCCTTACAAGAACCCCAACAATTACGTGAAGCTGTCGGGGCGGCTGGCCGAGCAGATGGCGAGAACCGAGCCGAACGGCGCCATCTGGGCCAATCAGTTCGACAATGTCGCCAACCGCGATGGTCATATCCGTACCACGGCCGAGGAAATCTGGGCCCAGACCGGCGGCAAGGTCGATGGTTTCGTCTCGGCGGTGGGTTCGGGCGGAACGCTGGCCGGTGTCGGGCTCGGTTTGAGGGCCAAGAGCAAGAACGTCAAGATTGCGCTCGCCGATCCTCTCGGCGCCGCCCTCTACAGTTTCTACACCAGCGGCGAATTAAAGTCCGAGGGCAGTTCGATCACCGAAGGCATCGGGCAGGGGCGCATCACCGCCAATCTCGAAGGCTTCACGCCTGACTTCTCCTACCAGATCAAGGATGAGGACGCGCTGCCGATCGTCTTCGACCTGATCCAGGAGGAAGGCCTGTGCGTCGGCGGTTCGACCGGCATCAACGTTGCCGGCGCGATGCGGCTGGCCAGGGAATTGGGCCCGGGCCACACCATCGTGACGATCCTCTGCGACTACGGCACGCGCTATCAGTCGAAGCTGTTCAACCCGGAATTCCTGCGCGACAAGAAGCTGCCTGTGCCGGGCTGGATGGAACTGCAGAGCAATATCTCGGTGCCGTTCGAAAAGGTCGCGTGATGGCGCACAAGACAGAAGCGCTGTTTCGCGACGATGCCTATCTCAGGACGGCTGACGCCACGGTCGTCGCCATCAATGAGCGCGGCGGCATCATCCTCGACCGGACGATCTTTTATGCCACTTCTGGCGGCCAGCCGGGCGATAGCGGCACGTTGGAGTGTGCCGACGGCAGCCGCATCGAGATCGCCGCCACGATTACAGGCGAAACCAAGGACGAGATCATCCACGTGCCGGCGCCGGAGCAGGCAGCACCGGCCGTTGGCGAGCGGGTGAAGCTGGCAATCTTGTGGGAGCGTCGGCATCTGTTGATGCGCATGCACGCTGCCTGCCACCTGCTCACCGTCGTCTGTCCATTCCCGATCACCGGTGCGGCGGTTTCCGAGGACGACAGCCGTGTCGATTTCGACATTCCGGACGCCAGCTTCACCAAGGAAGATGTGACTGCCGGCATGATGGACCTGGTGAGGGCAGATCATCCCATCTTCACCAGGCTGATCAGCGACGAGGAATTGGCCGCCAATCCCGGCCTGGTGAAATCCAAGAATGTCCGACCGCCCGTTGGCACGGGCAATATCCGCCTCGTCTGCATCGGCGAAAGCGCCTCGGTCGACAGCCAGCCCTGCGGAGGCACCCATGTGAAGAGCACCGGCGAAATCGGCGAGATCCACATCGGCAAGATCGAGAAGAAGGGCCGGGAGAACAGGCGCTTCCGCATCCGCTTCGGCCCCATGCCGGCGAACTGAACAGACAGACACCGTCGAAAGGCGGTAGGAGAAAAAAAGATGGCCGAAGACAGTCCTTTCACCGTCGACGCGGACTGGCTGCAGGAGCGCTTGGGCCAGCCGGGCCTGACGATTATAGATGCCTCCTGGTATCTGCCGGCGCAAAAACGCGACGCGCGCGCCGAGTATGATGCAGCCCATATTCCAAGCGCCCGTTTCCTGGACCAGGATGCCGTCTCGGATCCCGACGCCGCCTTGCCGCATACGCTCGCATCGCCGCAGCATTTCGCCCAGTATGTCGGCTCGATGGGCGTTTCGGCCGATGACACCATCGTCGTTTATGATGGCCCGGGTTTCTTCTCGGCGCCCCGGGCATGGTGGATGTTCCGCATCATGGGCGTCTTCCAGACCTATATTCTGGACGGCGGCTTCGACGGCTGGAAGGCATCCGGCCGGCCGGTAACGGCCGAGCCGACCAAGATCGCGCCAAGCGTCTTTCATGCTGATTTCGATGCCGGTCGCGTCGTCGGTCTGGCCGACGTGCGCCGGATCGTCGATACGAAAGCAAGCCAGATTGCCGACGCCCGGGGACCGGGCCGCTTTACCGGTGTCGAGCCCGAGCCCCGCGCTGGCATCCGCTCCGGCCATATGCCGGGCGCGCGCAACATCCCTTATTCGGCGCTTTCCGAAAACGGCAGGCTGCTGCCGAAAGACCGTTTGCGCAAGGTGATAGAGGACGCCGGTATCGACCTGTCCAAACCAGTGGTCACATCCTGCGGCTCCGGCGTCACCGCCGCGGTGGTCACGCTGGCGCTGGAGACGCTTGGCCACACCGACAACAGGCTTTATGACGGCTCATGGACCGAATGGGGCGGGCTGTCCGATACACCGGTCGTGACCGGCCCAGCGACGACCGGCAAGGAATGAATTGATGGAAAACGGCGTGCTGCAGGATATTGAAGTCACGGTGACTTTTCTGGAGATGCATGCCCCACAGGCCGCCTCGCCACCGGTGCCCTACAACCGCCAGGTCGCACTGCTGAAGACCAGGGATATTCCCTTGCATTTCTACCGCTACCTGATGGACCGGGTGGGGCGCAAATGGCACTGGGTGAATGTTCTAAGGCTGAATGACGACGAGCTGTCGGCCGGAATCCACCGCGAGGATCGCGACATCAGGGTGCTCTATCTCGACGGTTCGCCGGCAGGCTTCTTCGACCTCAAGCCGCATCTGCCCGAGGAAGTCGAACTCGCCTATTTCGGCATGATGGAACACGCCACCGGGCAAGGCATCGGCCGCTGGTTCCTTGGCTCGGCGATTGCGGCGGCATGGTCGTATGGGCCGAAACGGGTGACGGTGCAGACCTGCACGCTCGACCACCCCGCAGCCCTGCCGCTCTACCAGAAGCTCGGTTTCAAGCCGGTCGCTCAGAAGAAAGAGGTCGTGCATCCCCTGCCTTTCGCCGAGCGCTCGGCCAGCGTCATGCGGCCGTAACTCCAGCCGGAATCTGAACCGCCGCTTCGACGATTTCATCAAGTGATTTGCCGCACTGATTAGCCGGCTTTTGTCTGAAGATGCCGGTGATCCTATCGAAGGTCTACGGGGGCCGATTCTCACATCGGATCGGTTCCCGGATGCTTGGCGGGAATCGGGTGGGAAGCCCTGTCGTGAGCGGGTAGTTTCCGGTCGATAGCACCGGAGATCTTGCCATGACCATCCAGTTCACAGCTCTGCCGACCGAAGATGTAAGGGCCCTGCAGCGCGGCGGCCCCGATGCCTATGGCCAGACGCCCGAGCGGAAAATCTCCGACGGTGATGGCATGCCTTGCCGGCATTGCCTTAGGAATATCGCCGCCGGGGATGTCTACCTAATCCTCGCCTACCGGCCATTTCCGAACCCTCAGCCCTACGCTGAAACAGGGCCGATCTTCCTGCATGCCCAGGAGTGCGAGCGTGCCGCCGGGGCAGGGCTGCCGCCGGAGATTCTCGATAGCCCGGACTATATCGTGCGCGGCTATGGCAGCGATGATCGTATCGTCTACGGTAGCGGTGGCGTCATCCCGACCCAAGCAATTGCCGCACGAGCCGAGACCTTGTTCGAGCGTGAAGACATTGCCTATGTGCATGTCCGCTCGGCGCGGAACAATTGCTACCAGTGCCGTATCGAGCGCGCATGAGATGCAACGATTGCCGAAAGAAAGCTTCTGTCGCACTGCTGTCGCATGGACGCGCTAGAAAGCCGTTGTCGATCGATTGGCCGACCGCGGATGAACCGGCGGCAATCTCGATATCGAGGAAGCGGGGCTTTGGCTCCGCTTTTTTGTTCTCTGCACCCATCGCTCAAGAAAAAACCCGCCGGTTTGAGCCGGCGGGGACTGAAGGAAGCTTTCGGGTGTATTAAGCTGCCAGTACTGCCTTCGGCTCGACCAGTTCATAGCCGAGCGCTTCGGCGACCGCGCGGTTGGTGATCTTGCCCTTGTGGACGTTGAGGCCGTTGCGCAGGTGATGGTCGTCGACCAGGGCCTTCAGGCCCTTGTCGGCGAGCTGCAGGCCATAGTGCAGCGTTGCGTTATTCAGCGCATGGGCCGAAGTGACCGGCACCGCACCAGGCATGTTGGCGACGCAGTAGTGGATGACACCGTCGACCTCGTAGGTGGGTTCGGCATGGGTGGTCGCGTGCGAGGTCTCGAAGCAGCCGCCTTGGTCGATGGCGACATCGACCAGTACCGAGCCCTTTTTCATGCCGGACAGCATTTCGCGGGTGACGAGCTTCGGCGCGGCAGCGCCCGGGATGAGCACGGCGCCGACGACGATGTCGGCCGAGAAGCATTCTTCCTCGAGCGCCTCGACGGTCGAGTAACGGGTGTGGACCCGGCCGTCGAAGAGGTCGTCGAGCTGGCGCAGACGCGGGATCGAGCGGTCGATGATGGTGACATCTGCGCCAAGGCCGGCGGCCATGCGGGCCGCGTGGAGGCCAACAACGCCGCCGCCGAGCACGGTGACCTTGCCGGGCAGCACGCCGGGCACGCCGCCGAGCAGCACGCCGCGGCCGCCATTGGCCTTCTGCAGCGCCGTGGCGCCGGCCTGGATCGACAGGCGGCCAGCGACTTCCGACATCGGCGCCAGAAGCGGCAGCCCGCCACGATCGTCGGTCACGGTTTCATAGGCAATCGCAGTGACGCCCGAAGCGAGCAGGCCCTTGGTCTGTTCCGGATCCGGGGCCAGGTGGAGATAGGTGTAGAGGATCTGGCCTTCGCGCAGCTGTACCCACTCGTTGGGCTGCGGCTCCTTGACCTTGACGACCATGTCCGACTTGGCGAACACGTCGGCGGCCGTCTTGGCGATGGTGGCGCCGGCGGCGCGATAGGCATTGTCATCGGCGCCGATGCCGGCGCCCGCGCCGGCCTCGACCAGAACTTCATGGCCATGGGCGACATATTCGCGGACCGAGCCCGGCGTGAGGCCGACACGGTATTCGTGGTTCTTGATTTCCTTGGGGCAGCCGACGCGCATTTTCTTCTCCTGATCCGGGCCCTTTTGGGCTCACTCCCTGTGTGGACGCAGTGAACCATGAATCGGCGCGCAGGTGTTTGCGAATGCGCTTGCAGGAGCGCGCGTCCTTCGATAATCGTTGCGAAAAATGTACTGATGTTCGCAGGAATCACGAAGAATGCCGCTCGACAGGATTGATATCGCCATTCTGGAGACATTGCAGAAGGATGGCCGGATGCCGAACGCGGCCCTTGCGGAAAAGGTCGGCCTGTCGCAGTCGGCCTGTTCGCGCCGGCTCGACAATCTGGAAAAATCCGGAACCATTCGCGGTTATCACGCCCGGCTTTCCAATGCAGCCCTTGGCCACCAGATGACGGCGATCGTCCACATATCCCTCTCCGGCCAGTTCGAGAAGACGCTGTCGGACTTCGAAGCGGCGATCAAACGCTGTCCGAACGTACTGTCGTGCCACCTGATGTCGGGCGAGTACGACTATATCCTGAGGATCGCGGCGAAGGATCTCGTCGACTACGAGCGCATCCACAAGGAATGGTTGTCGGCGATGCCGCATGTAACAAAGATCAATTCGTCCTTCGCCTTGCGTGAAATCGTCGACCGAACGGCCATGGGATTGAAGCCGGAAATGGCTTAGAGCCCGACCGAAACCTCGTTCCTATGGCCATCTGAAGGCGTTTTTCTGCCTTCGAAACGGGCTCTAACTTATGCCGTGGCAGCCTCCGTCACGATCCGGTCCATGGGGATGTCGTGCCACTGCGGATAGATGGTGGCGATGCGCTGCAATTCGTAGCCGACGCCGATGACCAGTGGCTTGAACGACATGGCGGCCAGCGTGCGGTCGAAGAAGCCGCCGCCATAGCCCAGCCGATAGCTTGCCGGATCAATGCCGACAATGGGCGAGATAACGATGTCCGGCAGCACCGGATCGCCTTCGGCCGGGATCGGGATGTTCCACACACCTTTCTCCAGCCGGTCGCCCGGTTTGTAGGCGCGAAAGATCAACGGCTGACCCTTTTCGACGACGATGGGCAACGCGGTGCGGCCGCCGTGCGCGTTGATCGACGCCATCCATGGCCGCAAATCCGGCTCGCCGCGAAACGGCCAGTAGAGGCTGACCATCCGGCCTCCTATGCCACCGATCACGGCGTCGAGGCCTTCCGCGATGCGTTGCGACATTGCCGTTCGCGCATCGGCGGAAACGGCAAGGCGCGCCGCGATCAGACGCTCACGCTCGGCCTTGCGCCAGCGCCTGACGTCGGTCCAGTCGCTGAGCGGTGCTTGGAACGCGGGATCGAGCTCATGCAGGAAGCAGGGCGGCGAGGCATACTGTGCCGGACCCTGTTCGTCATGATCTTTAGCCATGCCTCACCTCATCTCGCGTTCGATGACGCTATACCTCACGATACGATACAACTTGCGCATTCACGACATGGCACGACGAGTCTCGCGCACTGTCCTGCCATTGTTGCATTGCACAAAATACCTACATCTAGGCAGGCAATCTTGCCCATCAAGGGTGAATGAAATGAGCGGTGCCAGACACCATGTCGTCGTCGTCGGCGCCGGGTTCGGTGGCCTTGAATTCACCCGCGCGCTGGCCGGTGCGCCAGTGCGCATCACCATGATCGACAAGCGCAACCATCATCTGTTCCAGCCGCTGCTCTATCAGGTGGCAACCACGGCGCTGGCGACCTCGGAGGTTGCCTGGCCGATCCGCCATCTCCTGCGCAAGCGCAAGGATGTGACCACGCTGCTGGCCAATGCCACGGGAGTCGACCGGGCCGGCAAACGTGTTTTGCTCGACGATGGCAGCACCGTCGCCTACGACACGCTGGTGCTCGCCACCGGCGCGCGCCACGCCTATTTCGGCCATGACGAATGGGAGCCTTTCGCACCGGGCCTGAAGACATTGGAGGACGCCACCACCATTCGGCGCCGCATTCTTCTGGCCTTCGAGCAGGCGGAGCGGGAACCCGACCCCGCCAGGCGCCAGGCGCTGCTGACCATTGCCATCGTCGGCGGCGGGCCGACCGGCGTCGAACTTGCCGGAACCATTGCCGAACTGGCGCATGACACGCTGCGCGGCGAATTCCGCAACATCGATACGCGCCAGACGCGCGTGGTGCTGATCGAGGCCGGCGACCGCATTCTGGCCAATTTCGCGCCGACGCTCTCCGACTATGCCGGGAAGGCGCTGGAACGGCTTGGTGTTGTGGTCGAGCTTGGCCGGGCCGTCACGCGCTGCGATGCCGAAGGCGTGGTTTTTGGCGACACGGTTCTGCCGGCCCGCACGATCCTGTGGGCAGCCGGCGTTGCCGCTTCGCCCGCCGCCGAATGGCTGGGAGCGAAGGCGGACCGAGCCGGCAGGGTATTGGTCGCGCCTGATCTCAGTGTGCCCGGCAGCCCGGAAATTTTTGTCATCGGCGACGCAGCACTTGTGCTGCGGCCCGACGGACGGCCGGTGCCCGGCGTGGCACCTTCCGCCAAGCAGGAGGGACGGCATGTTGCCGCGACCGTCAAGGCCAGGCTTGCCGGCGACACGAGCCCGCGGCCTTTCCATTACAAGCATGCCGGTGATCTGGCGACGATCGGCAAGCGCGCGGCCGCGATCGATTTCGGCAGGATCAAGCTGACCGGCTGGCTCGCCTGGTGGCTCTGGGGCATCGCCCATATCTATTTCCTGATCGGTTTCCGCAACCGGCTTGCGGTTTCGCTGAGCTGGCTATGGATCTACGTCACAGGCCAGCGCAGCGCCCGGCTGATCACCCAGGGCGACGACGACAAGACCTGACTTTCTTCACCGCGCTTTTCATCCGGCCGTCATCTGTAGCTGATGAATTGGCGTGCCGATGCGCGCGACTTCTTGAGTGGACTTGAGCCGGTTTCGGCGCGAAGTTCGCTTCGGGGCAGGGCTTGTCAGGTCGTCGAAGTAAGGAGAAAACATGTCGCAACTGCTCCATCCCGTCTCTCGCCGTGGTCTCCTTGCGGGGGCCGCTGCCACAGGGGCGCTGATCATGCTTCATCCCTTCTTCGCCCGTGCGCAGGCCAACCAGGCGCATCTGAGAATCATGGAAACCACCGATATCCATGTGAACGTGCTGCCCTATGATTACTACGCCGACAAAGCCAATGACACGATGGGCCTGTCGCGCACGGCGTCCCTGATCGACGCCGTGCGCAAGGAAGCCGCCAATTCGATGCTGATCGACAACGGCGACCTTTTGCAGGGCAATCCGATGGGCGACTACATCGCTTATGAGAAGGGCCTGAAGGAGGGCGATCTCCATCCGATCATGAAAGGCATGAACCTGCTCGGCTATGAGTGTTCGACACTTGGCAACCACGAATTCAACTACGGCCTGTCCTTTCTGGACAAGGTACTGGCCGGCGCCAATTTCCCGTTCGTCTGCGCCAATCTCATCCGGGGCACCGAGCTTGCCGCCAACCCGCGCGACGACAAGCTCTACCTCAAGCCCTACATAATCCTGGACAAGAAGATCAAGGACGGGTCAGGCGCGGAACAGCCGATCAGGATCGGCATCATCGGTTTCGTACCGCCGCAGATCATGATCTGGGACCTCAAGAATCTCGAAGGCAACGTCAAGACGCGCGACATCGTCGAGGCGGCGAAAGCCTGGGTGCCGCAGATGAAGGAGGAGGGTGCCGATATCGTCATCGCGCTCTCCCATTCCGGCATCGACGTCAAACAGGGTGATATGATGGAGAACGCCTCGTTCTTCGTCGCCGGCGTCGAAGGCATCGACGCGGTCTTCACCGGCCACCAGCACCTGGTCTTCCCCGGCAAGAAGGATTTCCAGGCGCTAGAGGGCGTTGACGCACAGAAGGGGACGCTGCAAGGCAAACCCGCCGTCATGGGCGGTTTCTGGGGCTCGCATATGGGCCTGATCGACCTGATGCTGGAACGCGACGGGTCGAAGTGGAAAGTGGTCTCGGCGACATCGGAGGCGCGGCCGATCTTCGAGCGTGTCGACAACAAGAACAAGCCGATCGTCCCGGACGACAAGCGCATCATTGCCGCTCTCGAGCAGGACCACGAGGCGACGCTCGCCTATGTGCGCCGCCCTGTTGGCAAGACCTCGGCTCCGCTCTATTCCTATTTCGCGCTGGTGGCCGATGATCCGTCGGTGCAAATCGTCAACCAGGCGCAAAGCTGGTATCTCAAAGATATCCTGAAGAGCACCCAGTGGAAGGACGTGCCGATGTTGTCGGCGGCGGCGCCCTTCAAGGCTGGCGGGCGCAGCGGCGCCGACTACTACACCGACGTGCCGGTGGGCGACATCGCAATCAAGAACGTCGCCGACCTCTATCTCTATCCGAACACGGTTCGCGCGGTTGAGATCACGGGTGCGCAGGTGAAGGAATGGCTGGAGATGTCGGCCGGCATCTTCAAGAAGATCGAGGCAGGGAAGGCTGACCAGCCGCTGATCGACCCTGAATTCCCCTCCTACAATTTCGATGTCATCGATGGCGTCAGCTACAGGATAGACCTGTCGCAGCCGCCGAAATACGATTCGAAGGGCGGCGTCGCCAATGCCGGTTCCAATCGAATTGTCGACCTGAAATTCGACGGCAAGCCGATTGATCCAGCAGCGAAATTCATCGTTGCGACCAACAACTATCGTGCCGGCGGCGGTGGCAACTTTCCCGACATCAATGCCTCGAAGATCATCTACGAGGCGCCTGACACCAACCGCGACGTCATCGTCCGCTACGTCATCAGCCAAGGCACCATCAACCCGACGGCGGATGGCAACTGGTCGTTCGCGCCGTTGCCGGGAGCCAGCGTCGTCTTCGAGACAGGCGTCAAGGCAAAGGACTTCATTGCCGATGTGAAGTCGCTGAGGATCGAGCCTGCCGGCGAGGGCGAAGCTGGTTTTGCCAGATATCGAATTCTTCTCTGATAAGGTCGTCAAAGCCGGATGCGGTCAGTCCTGGCCGCATCCCAAGGCCTCCGTCAGCTCTTTGGAGGGGTGGCGGCGCGGATCGCCCTTGATCACCGGCATGACAAGATCCAGCGCATCCGTGGAAAAGCCCTGTCAGCCTGGCCAGCCTTAGGCCTTGTAGACCACCTGGCGCACGTCGATATAGCTGGTGCGGAAACCGGCCTCGCAATAATGCAGGTAGAATTCCCAGAGCTTCTTGAAACGATCGTCGAAGCCGAGCGGCACGATCTTCTCCCACGACCCCCGGAAACGCTGGCGCCATTCGGCAAGCGTGCGGGCATAGTCCTCGGGGAAAACGCGTTCGCGTAGATGGGCAAGGCCGTGCGTCGCGCCAAGCGACTTCAAGATGGACGGCGTCGGCAGCATGCCGCCCGGGAAGACGTAGCGCTGGATGAAATCCGGCCTGGCGCGGTAGGTGTCGTAGGCGGCTTCGTTGATGGTGATGATCTGCAGCCCCGCGGTGCCGTCGGGCTTCAGGCAAGCCTTCATCTTGGAGAAGAATACCGGCCAGTATTTCTCGCCGACAGCCTCGAACATCTCAATCGAGGCGATGCGATCGTAAGTGCCGGTTTCATCGCGGTAATCTTGCAGCTTGATGTCGACCTTGTCGGCAAGCCCGGCCTTGGCGATGCGCGCCTTGGCGAAATCGTGCTGCTCGCGGCTGATGGTCAATCCGGTAACCCGGCAGCCGATTTCGCGCGCCGCGAATTCGGCAAAGCCGCCCCAGCCGCAGCCGATCTCCAGCACATGATCCTTGCCACTTATGCCCGTATCCCTGGCCAGCTCCCGGTATTTGGCGGCTTGGGCGCTCTCGAGATCGTTGGCGCCATTGGCGTAAAGCGCCGAGGAATAGGTCATGCTCGGGTCGAGCCATTCCTTGTAGAAGGCGTTGCCGAGATCGTAATGCGCCGAGATATTGCGCTTCGACCCCGTGCGGGTGTTCTCGTTGAACCAGTGGCGGATGCGCTGGACCGTGTTGATGAGCCAGCTGGCGCCGCCCGCGACGCGTTCGCCGATCGCCGAGTTGACCACAAACAGTTCGAGGAAGCTGGTGACGTCAGGGCTTTCCCAATCGCCGTCCATATAGGATTCGGCAACGCCGATCGTGCCGCCGGAAAAGGCGCGGCCTGGCAGACGCCAGTTCTTGAGCACGAGTTCGGCGTCGGGACCCGGCGCCTTGCCGCCGACGAGAACGGCGCGGCCGTCCGGCATCCTGACCTTCAGCGATCCGCGCGGCAGGCTCATGGCCGCCGACAGCACCATGCGCGCCTTGGCCGGCAGGCCCTTGACGATCTCGGCGAAATTGAATTCATCAAGCCTGACCGCTTCGCTCGGCACTGTGCCGTGATGTTCCCCGTGTCCCATTCCATGCCCCTGGATCTCCGTGGCGTCGGCGCAATTGCCGAGCTACGGTTCCCTTGGATCATCCGCCGGGTTCGAACGCCCTTGCCTCGACCGGTAGCTTGCGGATCCGGCGACAGGCGGGCTCGAACGAAAGCGCGCCCCTTAGCCAGAGCTTCAGCGCTTCCAGTGAATGCCTGCCACAATCTTCCACGTCATGAGGGGGAACTTCAAGAGGCATGCCGAAAGCTGGACCGTGCCACGCGGCGCCCGGCATCTGACGCCTTGCGTAAGGCCGCTGCAGCCCAATCAAAAACGCCTATGGCAGCAGCAGCGCTAGTGCGATAGCTTTAGCCATGCGTTATGTAATTGTCATTGCCGCCATCGCGTTCTTCCTGATCTGGGACGGCCTCTACAATCAGGGCCGGTATCTCGACTTCACGGTCAGGGAGGTTTCCCATGCGGTGCGCTACGTCACCGGCAAGACCTAGACATCCCCCCTTCAAATTGGCAACTGAGGTCCTGCCCCGATCGAGGCGCGTCGCAAGACGTGTGGCGCCATGACCGGTTGACGCGAAGAGACCGCCGTCACAAAAGACCCCGATATTCAGATCGAGGAGGCGGGATTGATCCGGCATATCGTTTTCTTCAGCGCACGGCGCAAGGAAGATGTGGAAGCTGTTCGCACCGGGCTGCTGGCGCTCGGCGATATTCCTCATTCCAGCCTTTTCGAGGTCACGTTGAACACCAAGGTCGACCCGCTGTCGGATGAAGTTGATGTCGTCGTCTACGCGGAATTCGCCGATGACGCGGCGCTGGCCGCCTACAAGGCGCACCCGCTCTATGCGCAGACCACCAGCAACGTCAAACCAATGCGCGAACTGCGCTATTCCGCTGATGTCGTGGCCGGAAGCTGATCCAGCGCTTGCTCCAGAAGGTGCCGTTCGCGGCGCCCCGTGAAACAACCGGCAGCACGTGAAGGCCGCCGGGAAGGTCGATGGCCTTCCGCCAGGCCCGCAATTCGTCCAGCGCGACGTGCGCCGCCGGCGATCAAGGTCTTGAACCGATCTTCCGAATGATGCACATCGCGCTTCCATGACCTCATCAGGCATTCATCCGCTCGATCATCTGGTTTTGCCGACACAGAGCCTCGATGCCGCGCGCGCCCGGCTCGACGCGCTTGGCTTCGTTGTCGCTCCGACCGGCATCCATCCCTTTGGCACGGAAAACTGCTGCGTTTTCCTTGCCGACGGCACCTATCTGGAGCCGCTTGCGATTGGCAGTGAACAGGCTGCGACAGAGGCGGCTGCCGAGGGCAATGTCTTCGTTGCGCGCGACCGCCTTTATCGCGAAAGCCATGGCAACGAGGGATTTTCCGCGGTGGTTCTTGGCACGGACAATGCCGATGGCGACCATGAACGCTATGTCAAAGCCGGCCTGTCGGCGGGAGACACGCTGAGCTTCTCGCGAACCTTCACCGACGCGGCGGGCAAAAGCGATACGGCCTCGTTCAAGCTGGCCTTTGCTGCGGCTCACGGCCAAACGGACGCATTTCTTTTTACCTGCCAACGCGTCAATGCGCCGAAAGTGGACCGCGCAGCATTGCAGGCTCACCCCAACGGCGTCGACGGAATTGTCGAGGTGATTGCAATCAGCGGCGGCGCCCCCGCCGAGCAGCACCGGCTGATTTCAGTGGCGGTCAACGACCCGTCCGCGGATACGCAAGGCGGCGCTTTTCATCTGCCGAACGCGATCTTGACCGTCCTGGACGCCGCCTCTTTCACGGCGCGCTTTGGAATGTCGGCCGGGGCGCCATCAGAATTGCGCTTCGCCGCCGTGGTTTTTTCGATCCGCGACATTGACGCCGCCGCAAGCCTGCTTGCGGCCAATGCCATCGAACACGATATGTCGGGCAATGACATCATCGTGCGGCCGGCACCCGGGCAGGGCGCGGCTTTCATCTTTCGGGAGATCCAATGAGCAACCCCCTGGCGCCCAATTCGTCGGTAACCGTCGGCAATGTCGTCTTCGACAATGCGGGGCCCCTCGCGCTGATCGCCGGCCCGTGCCAGTTTGAATCGCGCCAGCACGCCTTCGATATGGCCGGTGCGCTGAAGGAACTGACCGGCAGGCTCGGCATCGGCCTCGTCTACAAGACGAGCTATGACAAGGCCAACCGCACGTCTCTTTCGGCAACGCGTGGTGCCGGCATGGACGCCGCGCTTCCCGTCTTCGACGAATTGCGCAAGGAATTCTCGCTTCCCGTGCTGACCGACGTCCACACCGAGGAGCAGTGCGCGATTGTTGCTCCGCATGTCGATGTGCTGCAGATACCGGCTTTCCTGTCGCGCCAGACCGATATGCTGGTCGCCGCCGCAAGGACGGGCAAGGTCATCAATGTCAAGAAGGGGCAATTCCTCGCGCCTTGGGACATGAAGAACGTGGTCGCCAAGATCACCGGTTCCGGCAATGCCAATGTGCTGACCACCGAGCGTGGCGCTTCTTTCGGCTACAACACACTGGTGTCGGATATGCGCGCTCTGCCTGTCATGGCCGAGATCGGCGCCCCGGTGATCTTCGACGCCACCCATTCGGTGCAGCAGCCGGGCGGGCAGGGCGGGTCGTCTGGCGGGGAGCGCCGCTTTGTCGAGACGCTGGCCCGCGCGGCCGTTGCCGTCGGCGTTGCCGGCGTCTTTATCGAGACCCATCAGGACCCCGACAATTCGACCTCTTCCGATGGTCCCAACATGGTGCCGCTGAAAGACATGCCGGCACTGCTGGAAAGGCTGATGGCCTTCGACAGGATCGCAAAGGGCTGAAAAGCCACCGCCTTGTAGCGAACAAGCCCCGGTTATACGCTTTGTCCTGCAAATGAGCGTTTTGGCAGGAGGAAGCCAATGTCTGTCGCCCGCGTCACCGAAATCACCTCGTCGTCCAGTAAGAGCTTTCAGGACGCCATCGAGCAGGGAATTGCGCGCGCCTCGAAGACCCTGAAGAACGTCGAGGGCGCCTGGATCCAGGACCAGAAGATCGTTGTCGAGGACGGCAAGATCACGGCCTATCGCGTCAACATGAAGGTGACTTTCATCCTCGCTGAGTGATCAGGCAGCCACCAAAAAGTCTGGAACTTTCGCCCGCGCCCCTCATTGTCAGGCAGAGATCAACGACAACGAGGAGTACGATAATGACAACCCAGACAGGCCACACCGAAGCCATTGCCGCTTCGCGAGTCATCGGCACTACCGTCTACAACACCCAAGGCGACAGCATCGGCAGCATCGAGGATGTCATGCTCGACAAGACGTCGAATGGCATCATGTTCGCGGTGATCGGTTTCGGTGGCTTTCTCGGCATTAGCGAGAAGTACCACGCCATTCCTTGGGCAAGCCTCGACTATGATGAGGCAAGAGGCGGCTATGTCGTACCCTTCACCAAGGAACAGCTGAAGGCAGCGCCTGCCCATTCGATCAACGAACTGGCCGGCGCGGATGGCGAGAGCGCGCGCGACGAGTCCTATCAGTATTACAAAGTCAGGCCCTATTGGCATTGACGCCACAATCGAAAAAGGGGGTCGTTTCGACGGCCCCCTTTTCGATTCAAGGCAACGCTACTCGCTGATGTGCGAAGCCGCCAAAGGCGCAAAGGCTTTTGGCGGTGACTGCTGATTGTCGCATGACGTCAGGAACGCCGCGGCGATCAGGAACAGACTGACGATACCGCTCAACTCAGACATGGCGAAACTCCTCCTGTTTCGCCCCGCGCGACAACATCCATAACCTGGAATGCGCGTGTGGTGGCATGACTTATGATGACAGAAACTTGCGCTTCGTGAATCGAGCGAACGGCAATATTCGGCCAGGGCCCGATTGCCTTTTGCGTCGCTTTGGCTAAGACGGGCGCGCCCCCTTTCTCCAGATCAATCGAGGACATCGCAATGACCGCCATCATCGATATTGTCGGGCGTGAAATCCTGGACAGCCGTGGAAATCCGACCGTCGAGGTCGATGTCGTTCTCGAAGACGGTTCGATGGGCCGTGCCGCTGTGCCGTCGGGCGCCTCGACCGGCGCCCACGAAGCCGTCGAACTTCGCGACGGCGGCGCCCGCTATCTCGGCAAGGGCGTGCTGAAGGCCGTCGAGGCGGTCAACGGCGAACTGTTCGAGGCGATCGGCGGCATGGAAGCCGAAAGCCAGATCCATATCGATCAGACGATGATCGAGCTTGACGGCACGCCCAACAAGAGCCGGCTCGGCGCTAACGCCATTCTGGGCGTTTCGCTGGCCGTCGCGAAAGCCGCGGCCGATGCCGCCGGCCTGCCGCTCTATCGCTATGTCGGCGGCACCAAGGCGCATGTCCTGCCGGTGCCGATGATGAACATCATCAATGGCGGCGCGCATGCCGACAATCCGATCGACTTCCAGGAATTCATGATCCTGCCGGTCGGCGCGCCGACGCTGCGCGAAGGCGTGCGCTGGGGTTCGGAAATCTTCCACACGCTGCGCAAGAAGCTGAAAGATGCCGGCCACAACACCAATGTCGGTGACGAGGGCGGCTTCGCGCCGAACCTGAAGAGCGCGCCGGTGGCGCTCGACTTCATCATGGAATCGATCGAGAAGGCCGGATTCAAGCCGGGCGAAGAGATCGCGCTCGGCCTCGATTGCGCCGCGACCGAGTTCTTCAAGGACGGCAACTATGTCTATGAGGGCGAGAAGAAGACGCGCGACCCCAAGGCGCAGGCCAAGTACCTCGCCAAGCTCGCCGCCGATTATCCGATCATCTCGATCGAGGACGGCCTCGCCGAGGATGACTGGGAAGGCTGGAAATACCTGACCGACCTGATCGGCAAGAAGACGCAGCTTGTCGGCGACGATCTCTTCGTCACCAACACGGCGCGCCTGCGCGATGGCATCCGCATGGGTGTCGCCAACTCGATACTGGTCAAGGTCAACCAGATCGGCTCGCTGACCGAGACACTCGACGCGGTCGAGACCGCGCACAAGGCAGCCTACACGGCCGTCATGTCGCACCGTTCGGGCGAGACCGAGGATTCGACCATCGCCGATCTTGCCGTCGCCACCAATTGCGGACAGATCAAGACCGGCTCGCTGTCGCGCTCCGACCGCATGGCCAAATACAACCAGTTGATCCGCATCGAGGAAGAACTCGGCAAGCAGGCGCGTTACGCCGGCAAGTCGGTGATCAAGAGCTGATCCGGCCGCACATCGTCGATATGGAGAGGGCGGGACATCCCGCCCTCAGACTGCTGACAAACCCCCGTCGAATTTCGGCGGGGTTTTGTTTTATGGGACTGAATGGATTTGCGATTNTGGTGTCAGGATAATTTGACNGGATGGCGCAGGAGGCACACCGGGTGGTTCTTGGGCCTCAGGCGAAGCCGGTTCTTGGCTTTGGCCACTGGCAAAGGGCGATTTTCTTGATGTTCTGCGCTGCGGCTGCAATCAGGCACTGGCAGGCGACGCGAACGTGACTTCGGAAGCGGGCGTAGCGGTGGCCATGCAGTTG